>JAGXNT010000052.1 GCA_019894765.1 Candidatus Heimdallarchaeota archaeon | reverse complement strand
TCAGAAGAAGTTGGTATAGTAGGTTATGGTGTCTACATACCTCGGTTTAGAATTAAAGTAGAAGAAATAGCTCGAATTTGGGGACAACCTGGGGAAGTTGTCAGTAAGGCACTGGGAGTAGAGGAAAAAAGTATTCCGGATATGGATGAAGATACTATTACTATTTCTGTGGAAGCTTCAAGAAATGCCTTAAAGATGTCTGGTATTATACCAGAAGATATTGAAGCTGTTTATGTAGGATCTGAAAGTCATCCCTATGCTGTGAAACCAACAGCCACTATAGTTTCTGAAGCAATAGGTGCTGCACCAATTACTACTGCTGCAGACCTTGAATTTGCCTGTAAAGCTGGAACGGCAGGCGTACAAATGTGTATGGGTCTTGTGAAGAGTAAAATGATAAATGTTGGTTTAGCAATTGGTGCTGATTGTTCTCAGGGACGACCGGGAGACGCATTGGAATATACTGCAAGTGCAGGTGCGTGTGCACTAATTATTGGTTCTTATAACATAATAGCAAGTATAGATCACACTGAGAGTTTCACTACAGATACTCCTGATTTTTGGAGAAGAGAAGGAGCAACTTATCCTTCTCATGGTGGAAGGTTCACAGGAGAACCAGCATATTTCAAACATGTAACTAGAGCAGCCGAGAACATCATGTATAACACTAATACAACACCTGAAGATTACGATTATGTAGTATTTCACGAACCAAACTCTAAATTCCCCTTAGCAACCGCGAAAAAACTTGGTTTTACAAAAGAAAAAGTAATGCCAAGTCTAGCAGTTAGATGGATTGGAAATACTTATTCCGCTTCATCCATGATAGGGTTAGCGGCAACGCTTGATATAGCAAAAGCTGGTGATAAAATCTTAATGATATCCTATGGGTCTGGGTCTGGTAGTGATGCTTTCACAATGACCGTGAAGGAGGATATTGAAGAACGTCGAAAAGGAATTCCAACAGTGCAAAATTATATCGATGACAAGCAATTTCTGGATTATTCATATTACATGAAACATCGTGGAAAAATCAAAATGTAATGGAGGACAAAAAAAATGGAAAAAATAGCAATCGTTGGTGTTGGTAACACTAAAATCGGTGAATGGTATGAGAATAGTCTTCGAGGTCTTACAGATATTGCGATTACCAAAGCAATTGAATCAGCAAATATAGATCCTAAAGAAATCGAATCGACTTTTATTGGCTCTATGTCACCTGGAATTTTCAATCAACAAGAGCATATTTCAGCTCTAATTGGTCCTCACTCTGGTGTGAATGCACCAGCATTACGAGTTGAATCTGCATGTGCTAGCGGATCACAAGCTCTCAGAGTAGCTATGATGGCGATTCAAGCAGGATATTATGATTCAGCATTAGTCATAGGTGTAGAAAAAATGACAGATCTCATTGACATTGGCGATGTTACAACAGCTTTAGGAACTGCTTCAGATAGTTCATGGGAACTTGGAGTAGGAGCAACTTTCCCAGCTCTCTTTGCACTTATGATGAGAGCTCATATGCATAAATATGGGAGTACTCTTGAGGAATTTGCCAGTGTTGCTGTAAAGAATCATGACAATGGTTCTCTGAATCCTGATGCCCAATTCAAAAATAAAATTAGCATGGAAACTGTAATGAATTCTCGAATAATAGCTGATCCGATTAGATTATTTGATTGTTCACCTGTCAGTGATGGTGCTGCTGCAATCATAGTAACAAAAGAGAGTTTAGCTAAGAAATACACTGATGATCCTGTTTATGTTACTGGTTCTGGTGCAGGAACAGATCATATTGCACTACATCACAGACCAGACATTACAACCATGGAATCTGCAAAAAGAGCTGTGAAGACAGCATTTGATATGGCAAAAATAAAAACAAAGGATGTTGATTTTATTGAAGTGCATGATTGCTTCACTATAGCTGAAGTAATCACACTTGAAGATATTGGATTCTGTAAGAAGGGTCAAGGTGGGAAATTCTCTCTCGATGGTGAAACTGCTCTAAATAGCACTATTTCGGTTAATCCAAGTGGTGGTCTAAAATCAAAAGGTCATCCTGTTGGTGCAACTGGAATTTACCAAGTTATTGAGATATTCCATCAATTACGAAATGAAGTTGGAAAACGGCAAGTAACAAATAATAACATAGGTGTAACGCACAATATTGGCGGTTCAGGAGCAACCTGTGTTGTGAACGTTTTTTCAAGAGGTGCTTAAAATGTCAGTTCCGAGATTTTGGCGAAGAATTCATTCATTGTATAGACTTGAAGGTACTAAATGTCCTAAGTGTGAAACTTTGTTTTTCCCAGAACGCAATCGATGTATAAAATGTAATGCAGATGAGCTAGAACCATTCTTTTACTCTGGGTATGGAAAAGTTGTTAGTTACTCCTGGGTTTACACTCCCCCTAAGGGATTCAGAAGCAGTATTCCTTATTGTTTAGCAATAATCGAATTAGATGAAGGACCTCGATTAACATCACAAATAGTTGCTGTTGATCAGACAGAAGTTTCAATAGATATGCCGGTGGAATTTGCTTTTAGAAAAATTTCTTCAGAGGGAGAAGAAGGAGTCATCACTTACGGTTTTAAATTCCGACCAAAGGGATATCCGAATCACAAGAAGAAAACATAAAATATAGCATTTGAAGGATTTAAAGCCTTCAATATCCTTTTCTTTTTTATTTCCAAGTGCTTTAGGAATTCTTTTATTCACTTTTTCTAAGTTTACTGTGAGTTTATCAATTGTAACGATTTGAGCTGACTTGTATGGGTAAAATCAATGAACTCTTTAAATTGAATTTAAAATTCATTGGGATTAGTAGACGATTAGCTATCATTACTATTGTGGGGTTGAGTATTAGCGTTGCAATGATAACTCAGAATATCTTTTTTTTGGATAGTTTTCGGAACAATGCATTCAAAGATATCGCTGCGAACACAACTGATACCTATGTAGAAGCACAGATCGATAATGTGCGATGGCCAGGCGTTTCGCTTCAATCTATTATTGAGGGATCTGTTCTAAATGACATGGAAGAAGCTGGTTTTGTTGAAGAGGACCTCAAGTACCAGCAATGGATAACCTACAGATTCTTTTACTTATTATTGTACAATGAAATTTACCAACAGAATGAATTCCACGATACTTTTGTTATTGGTGTAGATGATGAGGTTTTGGGACAAGGTTTTCTTGAAGATGTTATGTATGAGGGTACACCTCCTGGTATTGGAGAATTTGCTATTATTACAAATACCAAGACTTTGGAAGAAACTAACCTAAATATAAGTGACACATATAATGCCTATATAAAACTAGATGAAACAGGAAATCCGTGGGATTCATATCAAGCAGGATTAAATTTAGCTGGTCAAGAAATTGCTTTCACTGGAATAATAAATATTGACGATATAATCTATAACCCATATAATGATATTATACCCCCAGAATTACAAACACTAATTGCTATGGTTTTGGGTTTAGGACAAGAAGTAATTATTACCAATTTTCAAACCGTTCCAAATTTACTGGGAACGATACTATATTCAAATTGGGAATTTTCGTTATTAGGAAGAATGGTTTTCGATATTGAACGATTTGACGTTTTTGAACTTGATACTCATCTAAGCAATTTACAAGTATTCATTAATCGAATTCAAGAGTCTCTTTTAAGTGTATTAGATGTCTACTCAACTAACCATGAATTAAATCTTAATACAAGAATACTTCCATTTCTGGCAAGGTTTAGGCAAGAGTATAGAATCTTTCAGATTTTTCTCATAGTTTTCATGATGCCAACATTAGGCATGGCGTTAACTCTTACAGCTTTTGCCAGTAACCAGGTCAAAAAACAAAGAGATTTACAAGTGCTTAATTTCCATCAAAGAGGATCGTCTAGACAAATGCTCTTTGGATTTATGGTCTTTGAACTGGTTGTTTTCTCGTTATTAGCTGTTTTAATTGGAATACTAATAGGGTGGCCTTATACTTTTGTTGCTTTAAAGAGTGACGAATTCTTTAGTTTTGCAGCACCTCAAGTTAATCTAGTATTAAGCATAAAAACGATTGGAATTTGTTTAGGTATTGGGTTTGGAATTGCTTTCCTATCAAATATATTCTCGCTTTGGCGAAAAACTAAAACATCTATAGATGAAGCATTGCAAGAACGTGTTGAAAAACCACCCTTCTGGGAACGCTTCTATTTGGATTTCTTCCTTTTGTTCATAGGCCTATTACTGTGGGTTATATCCTATTCGCAAATACAAGGAGCGAATGAAACGGCTTTAGAGTTTGCATTTTATTTCGCAGCTCCAGCTCCTATTTTGATAATTATTGGAGCGATTATGATTATAACGAGAATTTATCCAATAGTGGTTAAATTCATCTCAAATTTAATCTTCAAAATTCCTCGAATGGAAATTCCTGCAGTTTCAGCAAGGAATGCTATTAGAAGAAAGGGTTCTACAAGTAGAACCATAATATTGATGACCATAACTTTCACATTAACTGTCGCAACGATGATTGTTCCTGATTCATATAGAGCATTTGATCTTGAAGACAATTACTATAGTTTGGGTGCAGATATTGTGGTTAATGGTGTGGATGTATTAACTCCTACATATAAGGCAACCATTGAAGCTTTAGAGGGTATTGAATCAACAACATATGTTGGTGTTCTGGAATTATCAAATACAGAAAGTGATCTGCTATATCAAATCAAAATAATGGGTATCGAATTAGATAATCATAGTAAAACAGCATTTCAAGAAAGTGAATATACGAGTGGCAGAGGATTTGATGACTTAATAAATTCAATACAAAATGATACTGATGTCTTAGGTCAGCAAAACGAGATAGACTTACTAAACCTAGGTGAAAACTCTACATTCTTAATTAGTAATTGGATTTTGGAAGGATCAGATGTTGTGGAAAGATTCTATCCAGTTCATGTTGTAGATCATTATGATTATTGGCCAACCCTTTACAATTCCATTCCACGAACCACAGCAAAAGAGATTAATGTAGGTTTGATTGGAAACCTTTCCTTGCCATTTTCTATTGCTAGAAATGATTATGATGTTGAAGGGAAATTATATGTCAAAGTACAGGAAGGGTATAGTATTAATGAGCTTGCAAGACTCATTGAATTATCTACTCAGCATGATACCGATAATATAGAAGATATGGCTCTTATCTCTGAGGGAACATTGAAAGCTACAGTGCTGTTTGGCGCGTTAAATTCTAGTTTCATTGTTTCCCTACTGATCTCTTCGGCAACACTAATTACTATGATGATTGTTCAGGGTATAGAACGTGAAAAAGAAATTGCCGTTTTGAAATCATTCGGTATAAATCCCAGACAATTATTCAGCTTTTTCATTTCGGAGGCTGTTATCGTTTTACTCTTCACAATGATTGTTGGTGTTGGTTTAGGTGTTGGTGTATCTGTCTTATTGATGCAAGTTTTAAGAATTGGTTCGAATATACCAGAACATGAAATGGTTTTCCCAGTTATGAAAGTTGTCTGGACTACACTTGCAGTATTTGGTGTAAGTTTACTTAGTACGATTATTCCAATAGTTATTAACACTCGGAAAAAGATTAGCGGGGCGTTGAAATCAATTTGAAAAATAGTGAAATATTTATTGAATGTACCGACTTGATAAAAATCTATGCAGATGAGAAGAATAGAGTTCGAGTTCCTGCTCTTCGCGGTTTAGAGATGAAAGTCAACAAAGGGGAAATCACCCTTTGTGTAGGTCCAAGTGGTTCGGGTAAATCAACTTTGCTAAATATTTTAGCAGGCAATTTAAAACCCTCTGCGGGGATTGTGATGGTAGGAAATACCGACATTGCGAAATTTACTCGAGCAGAAATGGTTGATTACAGAAGGAAGCGAGTAGGTGTTGTTTGGCAACTTCCACAAATGAATCTTGTTTGGGAATTATCTGCATCCCAAAATATTCAAGTTCCTATGAGAATTCTCGGAATTCCTCGAGAGGAAAGGATGGCAAGAACAAAAGAATTACTTGAGGAAGTAGAACTACTGGATCGTGCGCATCACAAACCCACACAATTATCTGGTGGAGAAATTCAAAGAATTTCCCTTGCGGTCGCACTAGCCAATAAACCGGAGCTTGTAGTGCTTGATGAACCTACTGGCGAACTTGATTCACAAACCTCTGAGAAAATAGTTAGCTTCTTTGAAAAAATCAATGAGGATCTTGGAGTGACCATGATTCTAGCTACTCATGATAGAAGACTTATCGCTCGAGGATATCGAACTATGCTTTTAGTAGATGGACGCATAACAAGTGTTAGACGGGGATTTGCTGATGAGAAAAACATTCCAGTTTTCAGTGATGCTTTTGGTGCATTACAAATTCCCACGAATTTACGAGAGCTCTTCAAATCTCGAGAAGATCTTTTATTAAGTCGTGAAAGTGAAGAAGTTTTCAAAATTCTTGTTCCAAAAGAAAATGGCGAAGAATAATTGGTTGGTCTTAAGATTTTGAGACCGCCAATTTAACGTATTTTTTATATTGATTTATGTCTTGTTAGTTCATTCTTCTGGACGAATTTGTAGTTGAAAGTGGAGTTTATATGCGTTTTTTGATACCTCTCATTGCTCTTCAATTAAAAGTAAAAAAGGATGGAATAACTTTGGGATTTCTTGCAAAACTCTTCGGAAAAGTTGAACGTAAAGTCAATATCGCTATGTGTGGATTAGATAACGCCGGAAAAACTTCCATTCTTAGTTTTCTCAAGAAAGGCGAATTTCGAGAAACTATAGCTACTATGGGTGTAAATCATGAGAGCTTTAAACTAGGGAAATTATCTATGTCTGTTATGGATCTTGGAGGTCAGGAAGTATTTCGTCACTTTTGGCCAGCATATATTGAAAGAGCAGACATTCTTATTTTCGTAGTTGACTCGAGTGACATTAGTCGATTACCTTTAGCAAAGGACATTTTCCACAAAGCAATAAATAATTACTGTAATCCAGACATTCCAATATTAGTTCTTGCTACAAAGCAAGATTTACCCAATGTCTGTTCACTTGCTTATGTTATTCATCTCTTTCAACTCACAGGATTGTTCGATCGTACCATTCATGTACAGAAGGCAAGCTCAATCACAGGATTAGGAATATACGAAGCATTTCAATGGATTCATGGTCAGGTAATTGAAACTAAGAAACGACGAGTGTCTAAAAACATTCCACAAATGGTATTTCCCAAACCCATTTAGAAAAATCTCAAATTAAAATTAACACATTCATTTTCTAGCTGCTTTTTTTTTGAACAAAATCTTTTTTTTGCTTCAAAATGATAAGATTCATATTCTTAGACAACTAAGATAATATTGGGAAAGATTATTATTCCTCTTTTAATCTTATAAATATACTATCCTATCCCTAGGTGAAAAAAATTGAGTGGTTCTGAATCTGGAAAAAGCAGCATAATGAAATTTGTACCAGAGGAGAGAATGGAATTAAAGGAATTTCTTTTGAAAGTAGGGATCAAAAATCTTGATATACACACTATCCTAGTTAATGGTGCACGTGCAAAATTAGAACAACTTGTCGAGAAAAATGATGAAATTATAGTTCTTCCAATTCTCAAAGGTGGATAGTTTATTTATCATTTGCATTTTTGGGAATGAATTCACTCTCTTTTTACTTTTAATTAATTATTTTAGAATAAAGGATTTCTTGATGAAAAACTAATCTCGAATAATGTACCTGAATAAATAATAGGCAGCTACAACCATCCCAATACCTACAAATATGAAAATTATATAACCGGAAAAGTACAGAGCACTCCAGTCAATAGACCATTGAGTCCGGATTAACTGTACCAATGAAAAGAAAATGAGTATTGGTCCGATTAAGATAAATACCATACTAAAAGTCATAGCAGAAGCCATTTTAATAACAACCCACCCAAAACCCGGTGCAATTTCAGCCCCCGACATTTCTGTTAGCTTCTTCTTCTTTCGTCGTTTCTTCTTTTTCTCAGGTGAGGGGAGAACTTCTTTTACTTGCTCTCGCTTCTTCATCATTTCCTCTGCTTGCATATCAAGAATCAAAGCTTCTTTTTGTTTTCTAGTAAGTGCTGTTGCGTCTATTTCCTCTTCCTCGAATTCTTGGTTTTCTTCTTCAGAGGCATTCATGTGAGTCATTTTCTTTCACTGTCTAAAGACGTTCATTTCCACTTTAATTACGATTTTTGAGTTAAATGTTTATGGATTTCTTTCATTATGAAAAAATCTCTATATTTTTTCTGTGAAGATTAATTCAATTTTGGGGAAAATAATTTAGATAACTAAAAATAGGAAAACACATAGGAACTTGTGAATTAAAAGAAAGCATTTAAAGCTTAATTTAATCATTGTAATTTGTATTGCAAGGATGTGTAATTACCAGTGAAAATAGTACCAGATACCAGTGTGATTGTTTCAAAGTTTATCGTAGAAGAAATTCTTGCTCTTGAAGGTAAAGTAGTAGAAGTTATTATTCCACATGTAGTGATAAGTGAAATTGAGAATATGGCAAATAATCATCGAGCAAAAGGTTTTGAAGGGTTAGAGGAATTAAAGAATCTTCGTTTTGAATGTAAACGCATGGGAATCCCAATGACTCTTGCAGGGGAAAGACCGAAGCTTGAAGAAATTCGATTAGCATCCTCAGGAGAACTAGATGCGAGAATAAGAGATGTTGCTCGAGAACACGATGCAGTTGTTTTCACCAGCGATAGAATTCTTGTCTCTATGTGTGAAGTTGAGGGAATTGCTGTTGAATATCTAAAACAGACACCTAAGAAGAAACCCCTTATGAGAATTTTTGATTTCTTTGATGAAGAAACCATGTCTGTACACATCAGAGAGAAAGTTCCCCCTAAAGCTAAAAAAGGAAAACCAGGTGATTGGCAATTAGTAAAGCTAAATGAGAACCCAACCACTCATGATGAAATTGATGAACTTATCTCAGATATTCTCTCAATAGCACGCGTTACCCCAGACTCATTTATTGAAATGGATGAGCCAGGAGTAAAAGTTATCCAACTTGAATCTATGAGAATTGTTATTGCTCAGCCACCATTTTCTGATGCTCTCGAGATTACTGCAGTTAAACCTATTACAAAACTTTCTTTGGATTATTACAAGCTCTCTCCAAATTTATTGGAGAGGTTGAAAAAGAGGGCAGAGGGAGTTTTAGTTGCTGGTTCACCAGGTGCAGGAAAATCAACTTTCGCACAAGCACTAGCTGATTTCTATGCAGCGCAAAATAAAACCGTGAAAACAGTAGAAAAACCTAGAGATCTACAAGTAGGACCCGAGGTCTCACAATACACAACTCTTGCGGGTGATTTTCGGAAAACTGCTGATATCATGTTGCTTATGAGACCTGATTTCGTTATATTTGATGAACTGCGAAAAACCCCTGATTTTGAGGCTTTTGCTGATATGCGTCTCTCAGGAATCGGATTAGTAGGGGTAATTCATTCCACCAAAGCAATTGAAGCAATTCAGCGCTTTATTGGAAGAATCGATCTTGGAATGATACCAAGCATTCTTGATACTGTTATCTTCATCGAAGATGGAGAAATTTGTGATGTTTTAGAACTCAAAATGACAGTTAAAGTTCCTTCTGGAATGCAAGAAAGAGATCTTGCTCGTCCAGTTATTGAAGTCAGAGATTTTGAAACTCATAAATTAAAATATGACATCTTTGTTTTCGGTGAACAAGTATCTGTTATACCTGTTGATGGTGTTAGCACTCAACAATCTATGCCAATGCAACCACAAGAGAAGAAGCAAATTGAAAGAATTATTCGTCGTCATATGAACTCGAATCAAATAAAGATTACAAAAATGAGTGAAAATTCAATACGAATTGAAGTGCCAGAAGACGAAATCCCCTTAATAATTGGTCGTAAGGGGAAAACAATTACTGAGCTTGAAAAGAAAATAGGTATGAGAATTGATGTTAAAGCTTTGAATTATGACATTGTAGCAAATGAATCAACTGAAAAAGCTCAACACAACGATCAGCTTCCTATTGATATTCGCTTAACCAAGACCCATGTGGTTCTGAGTTTCTCAGAAAATTTACGAGGAACCAATGTGGAAATCTCTACGAGTGAAAAAGTACTATTTCAAGGATCCATTGGTAAGAATGGGGAAATCAAAATAGAACGTGCTACTTCTATTGCTAATGAAATCATTAAACTGATTAATAAAGGAGAAACTGTTTACGCCAAGAAGAAATAGCTAAGCACTATCAGTTTTTTTCTTTTACTATTATCTTTTTTTCAGATGCAATTATTACTTTACTCACTAAATTATTCGGAAAAAGACCATTTTCCATTACACCAGGTATATTGTTGAGAATTCCTTCAAAAACCAAAGGATTACTGATTGTTTGAAAATCAGTATCAAGAATGATATTACCATTATCTGTTACTGTAGGGCCTAGTTTATCAGAAGCCATTCGTAACTTGGGTTCACCTGAGATAGCTTGCAATTTTCTCGCCACGAATTTCATTGCATAAGGAATAACTTCAACAGGAATTGGAAAGCTTCCTCCTAATTCAGAAACCAATTTCGATTCATCAACGATGATAACTACAACCTTAGCTGCAGCAGCAATTATCTTCTCTCTCAGCAATGCTCCTCCACCGCCTTTGATTACATTTAAGTCTTCATCAACTCTATCTGCACCATCAACAGTCAAGTCAATAATGGGGTGCTGATTAAATGATCCGACAACCATACCGTTTTCTATCAGCATATTTTCAGTGTCAAGAGAACTAGGAATACTGATTATTTTCTGCGTATCAATATCTGAGTTTCCTAATAATTTTATGAATTCTCTAACCGTTGAACCGCTCCCAATCCCTAGGACCATCCCGTCTTTTACGAATTTGAGAGCTTCTAATGCTGCTTTAATTTTCATTTCTTGAATTGCTTTTTTATTCCCAACCATTGTGTCCCACTACTTCTTACTATTTTATGTTTAATTAAAGAGTGATTGTAGCTCATAATAAGAAACATCACCCAATCGATCAACACAAGCAATTAATAATTTCTTTTTCAAGCTTTGAGTCTGGGTTACAATCTCATCCAGGTTCTCAATATTTATAGTCATACCTTCTCCTAAGGGACAAACCATGATTTTCGCAACTTCTTGACCAATTTTTGCCCCACGTGGATAGAGTCGGTATTTCACGGTGTCACTAATACCTTGTCCTACAATATATCCTCTGTTTCGTAGATCCTTGTAAACTAGGTAATCTTTCCAGAAACCTTCTTTCCTTTCAGAGAAAATTCGTGCAGATTTACTAACATCAAGCCAAACACCATTTTCGTCTGCGATTTGTATCACTTCTCTTTCCAGTAAATGAAGTGCTTCTTCAAAATTCAGTGATAAGGTTTTGTCTTTACTGAGAAGACCGTAATGACCATTGTCATAAATTATTCTTGCGTCTTGGTGATCTTCCACAATAATTTCTGTACCTTTTAATTTTGTAAGAATTGGTTCTGAAGATTTTCTTTTTTTGTCTTTTTTATCCTCTGAGCTTTCATCTTCAGGTTTTTGGTTTGTCTTTTCTTGATTTCCCAAACTAACATCACTGGAATTGTTGTTTTTACTTGTTTAACGATAAAATTCTCGCTTTTTAAAGAATTGCTCAAATAGCTTAAAGTTCAATAATTTTAATTGGCGCCTTCAAGTTCGCGGATTAAGTCACGAATTTCAGCTGCTTTTTCAAACTCAAGCTTTTGTGCAGCTTCCTTCATTTGATCTTTAAGTTCCATGAGAACAAGTACCAAATCACTCTCTTCCATTTGTCTAAGTTCTTGAGCTTTCTTCGCAGGAATTTTCTCTAATCTAAGTAATCCATCAGTTATATCTTCTAATGACTTTTGGATTGTTTGTGGAGTAATACCGTGTTTCTTGTTATACTGTATCTGTATTCTTCTTCTACGATTATTATCTTCCACTGTTCTTTTTATGGAATCAGTCATTTTATCAGCAAACAAAATTACTTTTCCATTTATATTCCTTGAAGCTCTTCCAATAATTTGAGTGAGAGAACGTTGAGACCTAAGAAAACCTTCTTTGTCAGCATCCAAAATTGTAACAAGTGATACTTCCGGAAGATCCAAACCTTCACGTAAAAGATTAATTCCAACAATAACATCGAATTTTCCTTTACGCAAATCACGCAAGATTGATACTCTATCAATAGTGTCAATTTCTGAGTGCAAGTATTCCGCTTTAATACCTTTCTCGACTAGATACTGAGCTAACTCTTCAGACATTCTCTTAGTGAGAGTAGTGACCAAAGTTCTTTCCTTGACTTTCACGCGCTTTATTATTTCATCAAGCAATACATCAACTTGATTTTCAATAGGTTTGATGATGATTTCAGGATCAACAAGCCCAGTTGGACGAATAATTTGTTCAACAATTGCTTCATTATTGTTGTATTCATAAGGTCCAGGAGTGGCTGAAGTAAAAACAACTTTCCTCATAAAAGCTTTGAATTCATCAAATTGAAGCGGACGATTCTCAAGTGCTGAGGGAAGTCTGAAACCATAATTCACTAGATTCTGTTTTCGCGAACGATCTCCACCATACATTCCATTGACTTGAGGGATAGTTATATGTGATTCATCTATAATCATAAGATAATCATCAGGAAAATGATCCAATAACACAAATGGACGTTCACCGAAATTACGGCTATCTAAATACATGGAGTAATTTTCAATTCCAGGACAATACCCAATTGATTGCAATAATTCGAGGTCATAACGAGTTCTTTCAGAAATTCGTTGCTTTTCTATAAGCAAATCTTTTTCATCGAAATAAGCGATTCTCTCATCAAGTTCAAGTCTGATTTTATCAACAACCCCGGAAATCGTTTCCTCCTCGGTCATATAATGAGTTGCAGGAAAAACATTGTACGAATCGATTTCGTTCAATTTCTTACCAGTAGGATACTCATTTTCAGTTATCTTTTCGACAGTATCACCAAACATTTCAACACGTATAGTTGTCTTGTCTGAGTGAGGAGGAAATATCTCTATTGTATCACCTTTGGCTCGGAACGTTCCTCTTTTTAATTCAAAATCGTTTCTCTCGTATTGTAAGGCAACTAATCTTCTAAGAATATGCATCCTCTTAATTGTCATATTCTTTTCAAGATTAAGGATGGTCCGATAAGCTGAAGGGGGACCAAGACCGAAAATAGCAGAAACACTAGCAACAACTACTACATCATTTCTAGTTGCAAGTGCATGAGTTGTTGCATGCCTCATTTTTTCAATTTCTTCATTAATGGAAGTATCCTTGCCAATATAGGTGTCAGTCCTAGGAACATAAGCTTCTGGCTGATAATAATCATAGAAGGAAACAAAGTATTGAACACTATTATCTGGAAAATATCTCCGATAATCAGAACACAATTGTGCTGCTAAGGTTTTGTTTGGCGATAAAACCAAAGTTGGCACCTGTAGCTTTTCGACTATATTTGCAACTGAAAAAGTTTTGCCTGATCCAGTGACTCCTTTTAGTACTTGGTGTTTTAGTCCCTTTTTGAAGCCATTTACTAAAGCTTTGATCGCTTTTGGTTGATCGCCTTTTGGAGTTAAGTTTTTGGCTAACTTGAATTCAGGCATCGCTAATTGCACCTAGTGTCCCAAATATCTTCAAACTAAAAACACATCTATAGAGAGATAAGCGAAAGTTTACACTTAAAATTTGTTTCATAGCTTCAAAATTTATAAAATTTTAAATAATGAAACAATTAATATTACTTAGGCAAATTTGGGGATATAAAGCATGGAAAAAACACATTTGGAGATTGCTTGCTCTGAGATCTTAAGGGAGAACTACACTGAATATTATGAAATACTAAGTTGTCTTTTGCTTCTCAATCCTAATTTTGTTGAGAAAAATGATCCAAGACTATCAGCAAAGATAACTGCAATTCTTTTTGATGATGAATTATTAGAAAAACCACATCTAATATCTCAATTTATAGAAAATCCAGAACTAGATGTCAGATACACAACTACTGAATTGGATTACACAAAAAAACTTCTTAGAATAGATCCTAAGTTAATTATTACTAGCAGGATAGTAGATATATTACAACAGAAAATTATAACGGAAGAATTTAGAAACAAGCTAAGAACAAATATAAGATGGGACATAGAAAAATTTGATTTAGAAAATCGAGCACGTTTTGTTTATAAATTCTAATTTAACAAATTACAATTTATGTCTATAAAAAATAAAAATTATGGAAGGGGTGAATCCCTTCAAACACTTTGGTAAACCAATCATTCTACAGAAAAAGCAACTTTGCAGCATGCTTTGTATTTGACTATTTTACCATCTTTGACTACTGCTGTAAAATTCATAACATCTACACCAGAAAGTCCACGAATAGATTTTGCTGCTTCTATTACAGCAGCATTTGCAGCGTCTTCCCAACTCTTGGGAGAACTTCCAATTATTTCTACTACTTTAATAACCATATGTTAGTACCCTCCGTAAAAGGTATAATAAGTTTCACAGTGCTTACTCAAAAGATTTTCCCTCCTAAACTCCGACTTTATTTCAAGGGATTAGTGAAAAATTTCTAAAAGGGATTCTTAATATTTAATATATCATGTCCTCTGAGAAAAAACAAATAGCTATTGATTTTCATGTTCACGTAGATGAACGTGTCAAGTACATGCAAATTCCTAGTGTTTTACGTTCTCGAGGACTGAATGGTGCTGGTCTGCTTACTCATAATGACTTTGCCTTTGCTAAAAAAGTGACTGATAAATTTAAAGCTAAAGACAAAGAGATGGTTTATTTAGCTGGGGTTGAAGTGGACACTGCTGATGGACATATTATTGCATATGGAATAAATGAGGAAATTCCTCCAAATTGTCCTTCAGAGGAAACACTGGAATTAATCCATGATTTGGGTGGAGTTTCAATTATTCCACACCCATTTATGTCTCACAATAGTGTTGGTTGGAAAGCTTATACTTTAAAAGCTGATGCGATGGAATTCTATAATGGATTCGCTAAAATTTTTCTAAACTTCCCAAACATTATGGCTAAAGTGGCTTTCAAACATAATGGCTTCAGTAAAATTGGCGGTTCAGATGCTCATCATGTTCACGCCATTGGAACTTGTTATAGTCTGGTGGAAATTGAAGGGGAAGTCGATGAGGAGAAGGTTCTTGATGCACTTCGAAACCAGAAAACTCAACCAAAAACGAAACCAATAGATCAACACGACATTACTAATTTCTTCAAAATTATTTTCACTCCCAAAGAGGGGAGAAAAGTAGTGAGATTCCTTGATTATTACTAGGATTTTTACTTATTCTTCAAATTCCTTTGTGATGCTTGTCAATAGTGTTGCTAATTCCAACGAAACTTTAGACCTAGTAATTGGGTCATTTATTTGAGATGCGATATTCATGGCTTCTCTCATCAACTGAGTGCCTTCTTCTGACGGTATAACAGTTGAAAGATAACCAAAGAGATAAGCTTTTTGTCCTTGTGTTAATTGGTCTTGAAACTGTAAGCCTAAGTTTACCAATTTTCGCTTATCTAATAAAAATGACATATCTGCTGCAGAGGTTGCTATTTCAAGCAAAGCATCTCTTCGATCAAAGTCCTCCTTAATTTTTGAAGCGTATTTTATTGCATCGAGAAGTGCTTTCTCTGCTTCTTCTTCGTAATTTAGTGATGAGAGAACTACTGCGAGATAACTTAGTGCTCTTGCTGTAGCACCACTGTTTGTTATCTGTTCTAGGAGGGGTTGAGTTCTTTCAAGAGTCTCATAGGAATTTGTTTCACGGGCAAATTCAGAAATTGCTATTATGCAATCACAAAAAGCATAACTTCGAGATATGGGTTCTTCAATTTCATATGCTGCATCAATAGCTTGCTCAATCATAATCATTTTCGCTAAATTGTCAGCTTCATCAATTGTTTTACCTAAATCGTCTTTAATTCGCCGCACGTTGCTCTTCACCAATTTTAAGAATAATTTGTATTTTTCAACTAATATCCTTTTTTTAAGTTTAAAAAGATAGTCAATTAGTAGCTTAAATGAAACATCATTCAACAACTATTTTTTATTTTCTTTGTTTGTATTCCTCTAGGCGAGTTTTTGATATTGGTTCATAACGTTCAAAAGACATTTGCCAAAAAGCTCTGCCTTCAGTATCGGATCGTAAATCTTGATCTATATTGAATGATTCCGCAACTGGTAGATTCCCAGAGATTATAATGAGATCTTGATCGGATCGAACATCAACTATGTTCCCTTTTCTTTTATTGATAATTGATGTGACTTTTCCTAAGTGCATTGCTGGAGTTGTGATTTGTATTTTATAAAAGGGTTCTTGAATCGTGATTTCTCCTGCACGTAATGCATCCCATACAGAATTTCTCAGCAATGGCACAGTATGCTCGAATTTTTCACCCTCAGTGACTTCAAAATCTGATATTATAACACGAACACCTGAAACTGGTTTAGAAGATATAGGACCTGAAAACAATGCATTTCTTGTTCCTACTAAGATATTTTCAATTGCTTCCTTTGAAAATTTGGTGATTATTGAATTCTTGATAATTATTTCATTCTGATATTGACTCAAGCTTTCACTATAATCTCCAGTTTCTAGACTTTGTACGGGAGTTTTATCTTCTGTTTTGGATTCGACGAGTAATTTCACTTTCGAACCAAATTCGTCTCGAGTTATTTCACCACTTGGTTTACTTAGTCTTTCAACAAAAATAACAAGGGGTGATGATGAAGTACATTTAACTAATTCTGAAATATCATTTACTACAGTTTCTAGATGCAATTCCCCAAGTCCCATTAAGAGAATTTCACCTGATTGATCATCAATTTTGATGAGAAGATTTGGATCCTCCAAGTCGAACCTCTCAAGAACCCTCTTGAGTTTTTGTAAATCTCGAAGCATTTCAGGTTCTATTGCAACAGTAACAACAGGAGTTGCTAGATATTTTATCTCTTCAAAAGGCAACATCTCTTTTTGAGTTATACTTACAATTGTTTCTCCAGGAGTAATTTCTCCTAATCCAGCGATTGCTACCGTATTACCAGCTGGAACTTGAGCCAATCGTTTCTTATCCTGACCCATAAAGACATAGATGTTTTGAATTTTCTTTGTTTCCTTTTCGTTTAGTAGTATTACATTTGTTTTCTCTTTTAGTACCCCTGAGAAAATTCGTCCGAGAACTAGTAATCCAGCGTGTTTATCCATTAATATTTTAGTTGAACCAAAAACAAGTGGTACATCTTCTCCCTCAGCCTGACAGTTAATCATTGCCTTGCCAACAGCAGATGTTAAGTCTCCTTTCCAAATGTTCTGAATTCTATATTTTTGTGCGGTTATCGGATCTGGTAAGTGATTGATAATCATGTCTATCAAAGGTTTCTCTATTGGTAATAATTGTTGCAAAGCTTCAATCTCGTTCTTTGAGTAGAATTCAACGATTTGATCAAATGTAATTTTAGTTTCTTTAGCGATTGGAATTGAAATCGCCCAACAATGAAGAGCGGAGCCAAATACCACACTTCCATCTCGAGTAGTACTTTGCCACTTTGGTACATTGAAATTTTTTGAAAATTTCTTCACCAACGCATTAAAATTATTATAGATAATCTCAATTCTTTCGGCAATTTGTGTTGGGGTTAGTTTTAATTCATTAATTAACCGATCTACTTTGTTTATGAAGAGAATAGGTTTAACGCCTTCAGCAACACATTGCCTAATAACTGTCTCTGTTTGGGCCATAACTTGTTCCACAGCATCAATGACAACAATTGCACCATCAACAATTCGTAACGCTCGAGCAACTTTTCCGGAAAAATCGACATGGCCCGGGCTATCTATTAAATTAATTAAAAATTCTTGGTCGTCTTTATTGATAAGTAATGAAATATTTGCTGTTTTCATTGTAATACCGCGACGTTGCTCCTCAGGCAAAAAATCTAAGGCACGCGCTTCACCTGCAATAGATGGAGCTAAAACGCCTGCAGATACAAGTAAGGAATCTGATAAAGTTGTTTTTCCATGATCGATATGAGCAACTAGAGCTATATTTCTTATCTTTCTTTGATTTGTCATTAGTTTCGAAATTTTCTCTATCAAGCTCATCTAAATCAAGCTCTCCGTTTATTGGTTGATTTCTTGCTTTTATCCACCATGAGCAAGAGGTAAGACGGTTACTTGTTGACCATCTTCTAAAACCATATCAAGTAATTTCATGGTGATTACATCTGTTCTGTCAACAAATACTAGGATGTCATTCCGTAATGAATCTTCTTTGAAGAGCAGAGGTTTAAGTGATGAAATTTGTGTGGTTAGCTCTCTAAGTGCATCTAGAACTGAGAGATTATCTTTCATTGTTAAGATAACTTTCTCTTTTTGACCAAAAATCGATCCTTTAAATTCGAAAGTTATTTTCACTTTTATCCACTCTTCTAAGTTTATTAATGATGAATTTTTGATGCTGTTTTTAAATTTGTTTAAAGATTGACTGCTTTCAAAATTACTGTAACCCAATCATCAATGGAAATTCCCGGAGTAGATATTTGTTGCTGCTTATAGATTTCATCTATTTTATTTTTGAGTTGTTCCTCTTCAATCTCAAAATTCAGTAACTCCTGCTCAATAATTTCTAAGGCTTCCTCAGGATATATGAAAAAATCTCCAGTGATTTTTAAGGCGGATATTTTGTTATTTTCTAAGTTTAATTCCACTTCAATTAATCCTTTTTGCGTTCTATGCGTGGCTTTTTTCATTTTCAATCATTACTCCTGAGACTAATAAGAAAAAACAGAATTGCCACATTAAAAAATTATTGAAGAAAAAGAAAAAAAAAGAGGAAAAACAATGCTGTTTCAGCATTGGTAATTATTTCTTTGGTGGAGCGATCAATTCTTGAAGATGAGCTTCAATTTCCTTCAAAGAAGCTGCTAGTTCTGTTAAGGCTAATCCTTTCTCTAAGAGAACAGTTACATTATCAATTGTATCTTCTGCTTCCTTAACGCGCTCATCTCGCAAATTATTCAAAGCTTGAGTAATTAGATCAATATCTGCTTTTGAAACCATACTTTTTGAGAGCTGCTCTAAACGTTCTTCCAAAGGAGTAATATCAACTGAAATAGGTCCTGAAGCTGCTCCAACAGGAGCTCCATTCGAAGTGGCATCTCCACTTTCACCTAACTTGTTCATTATTTGGATTAGGAAAAACTGCATTTTGTCAATTTTCCCTTCGAGTCCTGCTACGGTTTCTTTCATTTCTTTTACTTCTTGTTCTATTTTTGCCAATTGTTTAACCACCAAGTGTTCAAATGTTTATCTCTATCAGTTGGAGTTCAATAGTTAATTTGTATGTTATCCAACCAATTAAAACCATGATTGCAGAATGCTTTAATCCTGATTTTGCTTTTCCTTCACCCATTTTACCAGCAACTAATCCACTGAATAATCCTTCAACTAAAGTCATATGGAGAAAGAGAATTTCATACGTATCCAGTACTTGTGGATTCAGTCCCAGATTTTGGAATTGATTTCCTTGGAATTCTGTATACATCTCCGCCATTGGGTAAAAGAATGTATTAAACAACACAACAATTACTAACAAGAATATAACAAAAGCTGCATAAATAATCCAAATATAAGGTTTCATTTGACCTAATCGTTCTTTCCTTAGCGCAAGGATATCTTCAACATGTTTCTGTGCTGAATCAAAGATATCTTCGATAACCCCACCTGATCTTTGAGCTTCAAGTATGAGAATAGCAGCACGGTTATTCAATTCTGTATCAGCAGTATCTGTAAAAGATCGCATCGCTTGATCGAAGGGAATTCCCCAGGAAATTTTAGCAGCCATTTTTTGTAATTCAGGAGTTAATGGTCCGTAATTTCTCTTAGATGATTCCGAAACTGCTCTGGGTAGGGATAATCCTGTTCTTTGAGCATCAGCTATGTCTCTTAATAGATTTGGTAAATTCGCATCAATACCACTTCTCCAATTATTGTCAATGAAAAATGCTACAGATGGAGGGGCAATCGTAAGTAGTATGCCAAATGCTATAAAATCACTTGCTGTTATTTGCTCATGAAGACTAAATACTCCAGCAAAAATTAAAGCAGCAATAGCGCCCATTGCTACTCCTAAAGAAATGGAGATAACCCAAATCGTAGTTTGGGTTTTCTGTGGAATCTTGGGCATTGTTTTTTCCTCACTTAATGTGAATATGAAATTTCACAAATAAATAATTATTGCCATGACATCCCTTTTAGGGATTCTATTAGTATTTACTTTTAGATGTTTATACTAAATAAATTCTATGTTTGTGGAAACTTCATGTGTTTAGTGCTAATTTTACAGTACATCGTGAAAAAATGCAAATTCTTTTATTCAGTAAATTATTAAATACCACAAGCGAAAAGGTTTTAGGACTTGAATAATCACATAATAATAGCAAATTAAACAATGATGTTTTAGGTTTATATTATCAAAAGATTGGTGGATTCTCAATGAAGAGAAATATTTGGCGAAACAAGAAAGGGCAAATACAAGGAGTTGATTTTGCTCTCTCAATGATTATTTTCTTGATCATATTCGCCGAAGTAATTGTCTTATCTCTGAATTTTCTCGAACCAAAATATCAAAATTTAGATAGTAGAGCTTTTGAATCCTCAGCTAATCAGATCTCTGAGGCATTCTTTGCAAGTACAGGATATCCCAATGATTGGGAGTACAAATATAGTACTCAGTTTAACTCCTTTGGTTTACGAGAGATTGGCACAACAAGTCTAGATGCGAATAAAATTTCTCGGATAAATCCACAAGCTTTGTATAGTCTAAGTTATCAAAATCTAAAGCGGAATTTATCATTAGAAGATGATATAGGTTTTCAATTGAATCTTGAATCCTTGTTTGATGTAAGCTCAATACTTACTTTATCACAACCAACTGGAAGTATCAATATTACAACTTCACTAAGCGATTGCATCGTTTGGAGCTTTCTAGTCGCTCCAAATAATACTGTTATTTTTACTCAGAAATCCCAAACAGATACTTCTGGAGACCTTGACTTGAGTTTTCCAACAGGGGTCGCGGTTTTACCAGATGGATACTATACTTTAGTTGTTTTTGCACAAAGTCAAACCGGGATTTATGCTATCGATTATCAAGAAGTCATTATTGGAACTGAAACTAATTTTGGATTGCAATTTATTGTTCAAGAGAATGTTTTGAATAATGGGTTAGCAAATATCCAAACATCTTTTGTGGGAACGCTTACAAGTTTAAGTACTATTATTTTGTATCCATATACTGAAGGAAATGAACAATATGGCAATGAATCAGTTGTCATTAGCAGCCCAAGTACATCCGAAACCTTTGATCTAAGAATACCAACAAATGGTACATGTGTTGCAATTGTAACTGCAGATTCAATAACTGGATTCCAGAGAAAATCATTTCTCTATCCATCACAATTGAGTGAAAAATTCGGCACTATTTATGGTTCTGATTTAATGCCGGAAAACAAACAAATTGTGAAAATCGAAAAAATCGTTGTAATAAGAGAATGCTTATTCAAGGCGGTGTTATATGTATGGCCCCAATTTCTAAGATAAAAATTCGACAAAAAAGAAGAGGGCAACTATTCCTCGTAGAGGTCTTCATTGCATTATCAGTGCTTATACTATTGATGATTGCTATTTATCAAGTTGAATTTTCTTCCGATGAAACTTACCCAGACGATTTATCTGAAATTGGCTATAACACTCTAGAATCTTTGAATAAAGCAGGAAATTTGAAGCCTTTTGTCTATAATTTACAAACAACAGAACTTGCTGATAGCTTAGATAATGCTTTACCGGAAAATATTTTCTGGCGGTTATCCGTTGAGGATGATGCTGGAGCAAGTATTTTCACTTTATATTGGGAAAGAACGCCACCTGCTGATGCATCAGTTGGTGCTGCTGATTACTTTCTTTTTGGCTATGATACCATTTTGAATCAATATCGAGTGATTCACTTAGAACTTTGGCGGTTGGTTGGGTGAGAAAATGAAACACAACAAATTCAAACGATTCCTAAAAGATAACAGAAAGGGACAAATCTTTTTGGTTTGCACCGTTATCATGACAATTTACATGTTATCTTTTATCAACATAGTTTACGAATTAAACCGAACCCAATATACAGAAGAACTTGAAATAAATGAATTTCAAGCAACATTTGATAATTTTAGATCCGAAACAAATGCGTATGTTATATCTATGCTAGCAAATTTCTCTCAACCCGCTACAATTATAGATAGCAATACTACTGCAGGAATTATCTTACAAAGCTGGCTTGATTTCGCGGAAGTGCAAATGCTAGGGAAGGGGTATATTGCTGTTTTCGAGATAGATGAATTAATTCCCGCCGTTCTTCCAGTTGAATTGGTTAGTACTAATGGTCGTATGTCTTTCAGAGGGGATATTGATGTTTATATGGAATGTAACTATATGTCCATTGTAACTCAATTAAGCTATAGTGTCAATTATACACTTGCTTACACAAATACTGCTACTAACGCCATAATTGATTTCTATTATGAAACAGCTTTTGGGATTACTTATATAGGGTACTCTCAAGTAACTGTCAACGCCGCTGCAACAACAGATCTTTACAACGGCACCTATATTTATACAGCTCCACTAGCTCCTGGTGATATTGTTATAGGAGTCTCAGTTGAACAAGTTATAGTAACACTAACTGTCTAAGTAGACAGTTTTCTCCTATTTTTCATTTTAAAATTAAATATTTACTTTAATTGCTATTCGAACAGCTTTCTCTACGAAATCTAATGGCATTGATGGGAATGGTTTTAGTTTTTTTGCAACTTGGGAAGGTAAATATGGAATATGTATGAATCCGTATTTTATGGTCTTCAAATTGTTCGAGACTAAGTAATGTAATGCACCGTAAATTAAATTATTACAAACATAGGTTCCAGCTGAATTTGATATTTTTACAGGGATACCTGCTTTCTTGATTTCTTTGAAGGTTTTTCTAACATCAATAGTTGTGAAATATGCTGCAGGACCATTAGTAGCGATTAATTCATCTCTTGGTTTATTTCCAGCATTATCTGAAAAATCAGAATCATCCATATTCAAACCAATCCTCTCAATTGAAACTACCATTCTTCCAGCAGCTTGTCCTACAGAAAGAATTAGATCAGGTTTGATTTTCTCAATTGAAGATACAAGCTTAGTAATTGCTTCTCCAAAAACCACTGGTAAACTAATGGTTGTTAACTCTACATCTTGAATTACTTCGTTTGCCATTTTTTTTACTAATTCTAAAGCAGGGTTTACTTTATCTTTTCCAAAAGGATCAAAACCTGTTAGTAGCACTTTTTTCATGAGTCCACCCACCAATTTATCTTATATTATCAATTTTATAAATTCTGTCATCTTTTGTATATGGAATTTGATAATTTCGAAAGGTTATTTTAGCTTAATACCGATGATTCTTTATCGACTACAATTAGGATTATTCTGGAGTAACAATCATGAGCACCGAAGATGTAATTATTCGTTGTCCAATATGTAACGAAGTCTCACCACAAGGATACTTACTTTGTCCATTTTGTGGGGCAGATTTAACAGTTACATATGAACAGAAAATCTTCGCTCCAGTTACATACAAAGAATTTTGGTTCAGATTTAAGTCTCTTATTGTGAAACCAAGGGTTATTGCCCAAGAAATAGCAGATAATCCTGATACGAAAGGAGCTTTCTTATTCATTATAGCCATTTCACTTGGCTTATCACTCCAAGTATTATCATTTGTTATGCACACGAGATTACTCGCGTGGAAGTTTTATCCAGTTGTTTTCCTCGTTGGTTGGATTACAATTTTGCTTTTACCAACGCTTGTTTGGCTTTTAGGGAGTTGGGTCATTAGATTAATGACTCGATTACTGGGTGGAAAAGCTTCTCGAAAGCAAATCCGGGCAGCTGTGGGTTATGGAATGATGCCAATTGTTTTTTCAGAACTCATAAACGGTATTTTATTCCTTATTGCACTACCTTGGAGAGAACCAGATTCATATGATTTTTCAGGAATTTATGCAGATATGAGTTTCCTCAGACATTCCTTTATTGGGGTAATTGGTTTAATCATCCACTTTTTGGGTTTGGCAGCAGCTAGCATTTACATGGTTTTCATCATAAAACCTGCAAGTGAGTTCTCATGGTTGGAGACTGCTATTGCGACTGGAATACCAATGATAATTTATCTAGTTTTGATGATTATTTATTTCATAGGAACTTGAGTAGTTTTCTCAAAACATAAACAATATACATAAATATCATTTGTTCTGCAGTATTATTTGTCCGAGTATAGTTGATCGTAACTAATGAAAGTGAAGAGTAAATGTCCAAAGAGAAAGCAAATGGAAAGACATCAGTGGAAAATGATGTTATAAAACCTCAAACACAAGAAGCAAAAGAGGATTCAGAAAAGAAGGAGCTAACTCCTGAAGAGAAGGAGTTGAAAAAGAAGAAATTAATTAGAAAATCAATTATTGCTTTTGTTCTTATCGGAGTAGCAATAGGTGCCACTTTTCTCGGTCCAGCTAATATGGATCCGGGTCAATATCAAGTTCGACTTACTTTTAGTACTTATAATGATTTGATTTTTGATATTAATATGGCTGATAGTGCTGATACTACTACTCTTGAATTATTTAGATCTCTAGGAGCAAGTGGTAATTCTTGTATTATCTTTGCGGATCAAGCGTATAAATCAGCTACTCACTCTAAAGTTGAATACCGAGTAGGGATATTAGATAATACAAATAATTCTATCCAAAATTTGGAATTAAATCTCATTTCCAGTAATATAGTAGGAAATGGAATGGATAGGAAAGTTCGACCTACAAAGATTGAAACCATTCATAGTACAGAATTAGGAAAAAACATTGATGTTATTTATTTTAGCATGGCAATTCCATTCAAAGCTGGAGTAGCTATGGGATTATTAGTTTTGATTGCTGGTCTTTGGATTTCCGAAATTGTTCCTACTATTGTTGGAGCTTTTTTGGTCCCGATTATTGTAGTTATCTCGGGGATATCTACTACAACACAAGCTTTGCAGCCATTCTTTGATCCTGTCATTGCTTTGTTCTTTGGTGGTTTCATTATCGCTGAAGCACTAAAAAAACATAATATTGATCGTCGTTTAGCACTCGGCATTGTAAGTAAAGCTAGTATTCGTCCATCAATGCTAATTCTCATCTTAATGGCTGTCTCTGCTTTTCTATCTATGTGGATGAGTAATACTGCTAGTGCAGCTGTGATGATCCCACTTGCTATTGCTCTTGTTACACAAATTGAAAGTGGAGGTCGGGAGAAAAATATCTCCGGCTTCCGGAAAGCACTAATTCTGGGCATTGGTTATGCTGCATCTACAGGAGGTATAGCATCAGTTATTGGAACCCCAGCGAATCCTATTGCTATAGCAGGTTTAGCGGATGTAGGAATAGAAATTTCCTTCTTGAAATGGATTGGATTCGGATTGCCATTCGTTTTAATTATGATATTTATTATTTGGGGGTACTTACTACTTGTTTTCAAACCAAAAATCTCAAAGGAAAGTCTAGTGGAAGCTCAAATTGTGTTTCGAGATGATTTGAAGAAAATGGGTAAAATGAACAAGAAACAATGGATTACAGTAGCAATATTCCTCTTCACCATTGTGCTCTGGTTGATGGCAACGCCTCTCAAGAATTGGACAAATGGGGTAGTTGCAATTAGTTCAGGTATCGTAGCTCTTGTAGCGGTTGTACTTATTTTTGGGTTTAATTTATTGGAAGCAAAAGATGTAAAAAAAGTTAATTGGAACGCTTTATTCTTGTTCGGTGGGGGTTTAAGTTTAGGTGATGCATTAGTCGCTACAGGTATTGGTGATTGGATTGCTTCTAAAATGGGTATTATAGAAGGAAAACACATCATAGTTATTGCATTAATAGTCGGTGGTGTCTCTCTATTAGTTACAGCGGTCGCTAGTAATACCGCAAGTGCTGCTATGCTTATTCCTCTAGTAATTCCTATTGCAGTTAGTCTGCAAATCGATCCTACGTTACTGGCTTTAGTTGTGGCGATTGGGTCCAGTATTGATTATGCTTTGGTCTTTGGAACACCTCCTACGATGATAAGTTACTCAACGGGATTCTTTAGTGTCAAGGAGATATTTCGAGTAGGTTCAATACTGGATGTTGTAGGTATTCTGTTGTTATCCACGGTCTCAGTATTCTTGTGGATAGGTTTTGGACTCATTTGGGTCTGAAACTCATTTTTAAATTAAGAGTTAACTAATAAGAATTCGAAGAAGGATGAAAAATATCGATTTTGCCCTTATCAGTTATTTTAGCAATTTTTGCATTAACACCTTGATAGAAATCCTCAGATGTAAATAAACTTAGTAGTTTATTATTAAACATGTAAACATGTCCATCTGGAAAGACTTCGTGGGCTCTTATTATCATTTTTAGATTATTTTGTTTCAGAAAATTATCAAGAACTTCCTGACCGTAAATATAGATTCCATCCCCTCTCATACTATAAGTATATTTTTCGACTCCTTCTCGAGGATCATTCCAAAGCATTTGTTTTATAATTGGATTACTGAGAAGTAAATCTGCTTTTGGCAAATCATTGATTTCCTTCAGAGATATTGGTTCAATTGGAATGCCACCATGAACGAAAAAATATCTGAATTCTTCATGAACAAGTGCTAAAGGCATCGCTCCAAATGATCTGTTAAAGTTAACAAACAATTCTGGTAAGGAATTATTTATTGTTTTTTGGTTTGTTTCAGAGGAATCGGAAAACTGTGTTATATCTGCTAAAAATCCATAATGAGAATTAACTGAGATAGCTTCGTGATTCCCTCTTACAATATGCACTCTTTCTGGATACGTTATTTTCAGAGCATATAGCAGATTTAAACAACTAATTGATTGTGATCCACGATCAACAATATCTCCGAGGAAAATTAGGTGATTAATATGATCATTTTTTCTAAAACCTGCAATTATAGATTTTAGAATTGTGAAATCACCATGAATGTCCCCAACCACCAATACAGAACCATCTTTAATCCGTTTTAGTGTTGGTTTACCTTTCATTAAGAATATAAATCGATCAATTAACTCATTGATTTCTTCAGCATTTAATAAAGTTGCTTGATTATAATCTCTAAGGATTCGATTACTTATTTCTGAATGAGCTTTACTGACCATTTTATCACAGCAATAATATAGAACGAGAACTAATTATAGTATTTTAAGATGTTTCCTTATTATTTGAAATCATCTGCTTTTAGTCTATTATTACAATTTGGGCAGGACCCTTGCACTTTAACCCATTCAATAAAGTGCGAATAATGGGCGGTTTTACTGCAATGAGGACAGGAAACAATACGTTCGTTTTTACTAATTGGACGTTTACATACAATGCAATTATCTTTCAAATTCGAAGTAGCGACTGTTTCTCCTGCTCCTCGTTGTGAAGCAATTTGTGATCCAACTCTACGTAATGCATTAACATACCCTTGTCTTTTCAAAGGATTATTTGTTGAATCTGCAGCTTTATCATAATAGGTAACAGAATCTGAAGGCCGACCACTCCTCTCAAGAACTGCGGCAATTTCGGCATACAAGTCGGACATTGCTATAGCAGGAAAGCTTGCAGAGATTTCATCAATCATGTCTTCCGCAGCTTCTGCATTCCCATTAGCTGCATAATCCCTGAATTTATCCAATAAATTGAACTTCTTTAAGCGATCCTCTACTCTTAAAGCATCCTTTGGTTGATTTGATTCATCGTAAGCTTTAACAGCTTCCTCAAAAGCAACTTTTGCTTCTTCAATCTTACCCTGCGAGAGCGCTTGTTCTCCACGATGTTCCTGTGACTCTCCTACAAGGTCTTGTCTTCCAACGGAATCATACATAGTTGCGGCCATTTCTGGTCTTTCGATAGCACCAAATTCATGGGCAGCTACTGCTAGTATTGCATCACCTTCATCTACTAGACCAATAGCACGTAATAAATCAGCAGCGATAGTATATTTCCCACGATTAAATGCATATTGAGATAATCTTCTAACGGTACTTTCTTGATGACTTACCTGAATATGCTTCACAATTTCTATAGCATCGGTCGGATTATTTCTATCGATAAACATCTTAACAGCATCAAAATGAGCGCCTGCAAGTAAATAGGCAATTTTGGCATGTTCTGGTGAACTTCTTTCCAATCTTCTGCCTGTTTTTATCCAGAATAATTGAGCGGATTGTGCACCTAATTGTTGGAGGATCATGGATTCATATAATGGTTTCTTATCTGGGGGTATTTGGAAGTAAAGACTTGCTGCTTCTTCTTCTTTTTTCTGTTGTAAGTGCATTCGTCCTGCTGAGACATAGTCACCATGTTCTAAATAAGTATGAACAGCTCTTCTTGGTTCTTTTTTCTGACCCTTTCTCCTTAGCGAGGCTATGACGATTACGATTACTACAAATACAAAAATTATTAGAAATACTAGCCACGGATCCATGATATTACCGACCAATTTTGAACCTAATTGGTTACACTCCAATTTCAAACTTTATTTTTGCTCTATCTGTTATTGAACTTAACTCTATTAATACATTTGTTTTTAGGAGCATTGCTATTTCAATCACAACTACGAAAATTGTAACTCCTTTTATTTACTTATGAGCTAAGTTAACGAATAATTTGTCTTCTTCTTTTCGATCGATTCTTACAAAACCAAATCTCTCGAATTGAACTATATCATCAACCTTAAGTGAACTAATTCCCTTTTCACCAATTCCATCAACAAGTTTCAAACTATTTTCATTAAAAACATCATCAATGAAAAGAACATCCGGTACTTTTACTTGAACAGCAATGGTGTTTATTGGATCAGCTATTGTCCATTGGATTTTTGGTCCGGGTTTTAGCTCTTCGCCAGTGAACTCTGCCATAAGATGTATTGGATATTTTTTCAGCATGTTTTTTATTTCTGTAGAAATTTCTGGCATGTTTTCTTTGGAATTCAAATCTACTTTTTTGTTAGTTACCTTTACATTATAGAGATCTTTTAATCGAAATTCTTCGTCTTTCTTCAATTTTTCATAATCGCTTTTGGGAATCATGAATAAATTACTTGTTTCTATCTTTCTTGAACCTCTTTTTGCATCATCAGGATGTAAAGGAATTTCACACGTTCTTTTTTCAGATAAGCCTGTTACGAACAAGATAACAGGATCTGGAACAAAGAAGTATCTATTTGATTGTAAATCAATGATTTTTCTATTAGTTGCAGATATTAAGCTCCAATCAATATTTGTTGGTTGAGTTGTCATGCCAACTTCTATGGCAACTTGTTTTATTGTTTCAGGTACAATGCCTCTTTTCTTCAGTCCTTTAATGGTCACTAGTCTGATATCATCCCATCCCTCTACTTTTCCTTCTTCTACTAGTGGGATTATTTTACGTTTAGAAGCTGGACTACCAACAACATTGAATCTCGCATAATGGAAGATATGTGGTTGTGGCAATAAACCGAGTAATTCCCTAATTTTATTTTGTAACTCTATTCTTGTATCGAATTCTGCACTTCGACCGACATGAGTTATTCCACACATTTTATCCTCAATAGCGTTTGCAAAATCATACAAAGGCCAAACATTATACTTTCGTTTTTGAAGACAATGAGCATCTTTTCTAATTGTCAAAATTGCTGGATCACGCATAACGGCATTTTGACTTTGCATATCACCTCTTAACCGTAGGACTATCTCGCCTTCCTCATACTCACCTTTCAACATTTTATTCCATTCTTTCATGATTACATCAGGCTTCTTTTTTGCATGTTCACATGATTTCATTTTTGAGCGTAAATCTCTCATTGTATCAACAGAACAAGTGCATGTGTAAGCATAACCATTTTTGATTAATTCTTTTGCCTTTTCATAAAAAATGGGGATATCATTTGACACAATAACTTCTTTGCCAGGATTGAGTCCCAACCATTCTAATGATTCTCGATGAGCTTCATAAAACTTAATTTCCGCTTGTTTGGGATTTGTGTCCTCAAATCGGAGGATAAAAATTCCATCAAATCTATTAGCATAATAATGAGCAAAAAATGCTGTATAAGCATGCCCTAAATGCATTTCCCCATTTGGTTCGGGAGCATATCTTGTAACAACTTTTCCTTTTTTTGCATCTTTCAGTGGAGGTAGGTCTCTAACCTTTTTCTCTGTTACTTTTCGCTCGAGTAATTCAGGAGCTAATTTGGTCAATTGCTCAATTTGAGCATCTAAAGATAATTCATTGAGAGAAGGGATTATTTCTTCTACTAGGTCTTTTACTTTCTTAGAATGCTGCCTTATATCAGCGTGAGTTGCCATTATTTTTTGTAATACTGCTCTATCATCTGCTTTACCGTCATGTTTGATTGCATTTTCTAAACCGTATTTTAAAATCAAGTCCTTGATTGTTTTCTCTACTTTATCTGACAAAGTTTGACCAATCCTTCTCTTCGAGTTTCTGTTATCAAAAATCGTAATTATTGATTATTTAAAGTATTCTTCAGATTAAGCTATCAAAGTAATTTCTTATAAATGAACTGCTAAAAATAAGAAAAAAAGAAAGTTATGCTCAAGAGCACAATTCATTTCTTCTTCAAAATTATCCGAGCATCTACACCAAAAACGCCGTCTTCATTTGCGATTATTGGATTAAGATCAATTTCTTTAATATAATCTTCTAAATCAATTGCTAATTGCGAAACTTTGACAATCATTTCAGCTATTGCATCTCTATCTACAGGCGGTAATCCTCTGAACCCATTGAGCATTTTCTGTGTTTTAATTTCATTAATCATTCGTAGAGCTCGTTCCTTTGTTGTTGGACATAATCTGAATGTTACATCACTTATTGCTTCAACTAGGACTCCACCAATTCCAAAAGCAACTACTGGACCAAAGGTAGGATCAATATTCATCCCAATTATTAATTCAATTCCTTTCTTCACTTGTTTCTCAATTAGGATTCCTACCAAATTATATTTTGCGAGTCTTTTCTTCATGTCGTCAAACTTTGCTTTTAGATCATCATCATCATTTATTCCTATAACAACTGCTTTGTAATCTGATTTGTGCAAAATTTTTGGTGACATCGCTTTAATGACTACTGGATATCCAACTTTTTTTGCGAAAGCTAACGCTTCCTTAAGATCGTTCACTAATGCATTAGGTGGAAAAGTTATACCTACACTTTCAAAGATTTTCAAAGCTTCATGCTCTAAAAGAAAATCTCTACCTTCTTTGTAAGCTACATCTATTGGTTTGTTATCTATTTTCATTTCCCTTTCACCTTTTATTTTGGAATCTCCCTTATGATAGGCAGTTTTTGCCCATGATCCCGGAGAAAGTCTGCATACTCAGTTAATTTATCTATCCCATATATTGCTCTTGCAGGAGTAGGATAAAATGGAAAGTTCATTTGTTCTAATTCTTCTCGAATATAAACAGCTTCAGCTCCACCAAGTGCGCAAAAAGTAATGGTTTTGTTTATTGTTTTGGCATATGGTTTCAATCCTTCCATTAAGTCTTTCACGTTGATTGCAGGAGGTGTTGGAATGATAATGTATGTTATAGAATCAATGTTAGGATCATCCTTCGTTTGCTCTAAAGAATAAATATACTCCTTTGCTGTAGCACTTCCAGTTAAATCAATTGGATTTTCAACGGAGAAAAATGCTGGCAAGTCCTCCTTCATTTTCTTGTGAATTGCTGGAGATATTTCTGCTAATTCCAAACCTAATTCACCAACAGAATCAGAAGCCATAACACCTGCTCCTCCTCCATCAGTAATTATCAAAACTCGATTACCTTCAGGTAATAATGAGCTATTGAAAGCAACCATACAATCAAATAATTCGTCCCAAGTATAAACGCGTATAATGCCTGCTTCTCTAAACAAAGCGTCAGTAACGGCATCATTTGCAGCAAGAGAGGCTGTATGACTAGCAACAGCTTGTGCCCCTGCTTCGTTTCTGTTTGCTTTTATTGCTATGATTGGTTTCTTCAAAGAAACTTTTCTAGCTGCTTCTATGAATCTTTTTCCTTCATTGAAACCTTCCAAGTAAGCTAGAATAATTTTTGTTTCAGGGTCTTCTCCGAAATATTCTAAGATGTCTGCTTCATTTATATCCGAAGCATTCCCATAGCTAACGAATTTCGAAAGGTAATTACCATTTCCAAGTGAACCCATTATATCTAGAAATGCTGAACCAAATGCTCCACTTTGTGTGAGAATAGATATACCACCATTGCTTGGTCTAGTCAATTTACTCTCTGGTAGGAAGACCATATCAATCCCTCTTTTTGGATTGAAAAGTCCAATGCAGTTGGGACCAATAACTCTTATGTTGTTTTCCTTGGCAATTTCATCAATTCGTTTTTGAAGATTCTTTCCTTCTTCGCCAATCTCCTTAAATCCGCCTGTGATAATCACAACGGATTTTATTCCCTTTTTAGCACAATCTTCCATAGTTGAAGGCACGTATTTTGCTGGAACAATTATAACTGCTTCTTCTACAGGATCGTCAAAATCAAAAACTGATTTATACACTGGTTGCCCGAGAATTTCTCCCCCTTTAGGATTTATCAAATAGGTTTTACCTACAAAATTCTTAATGAAATTCTCTGCAATAACATAGCCAGGTTTTTCAGTCTCTGATGAGGCACCAAAAATCGCTATGCTTTCCGCTTCGAAAAAGCTATGTAACGGGTTTTTTACCATTTTTATTATACACCCACAGTAGTAGTAAATATAGTCTAACTGATCTAATCTTATCTTTCGAGTTTCATTATTTTTTCATCTCTTTTAAGACTTTTCGAGAGTAGGTAAATAGTTCTAGAGAAAAATTGACTCATTTTTCGTTCAATTATTTCTTTAAGTGACCCCTCCCTATAATCTACACCTTTAAGAGAGAATAAAATTCAGTGATTATCCAATAAAGTATTTGAGTATTAGTTGTTAATATTCGGATGTGATGTTTAATGAATGAAGTAATTCAAGCTTTGGAAAAAATACGTAAGGAATTCAAAGGCAAGATTGGAGAAGATGCGGGAATAATCATTGGTGAGGAACGGTTACTTACATCCAAAGCAAAAGTAAAGAAATGTTTAGTCTCTGCAAGGCTTACTCGTAAAGCTGTTGCTACTGCAGCAAAAGATGATGTACAATTAATAATTACTGTTTTTCCCCCTATTTTTGTGCAAAGCAAACATCGAAAAATTAGCAAAGAAAACCTTGAATTACTCAAGATATTATTGGAGAAGAATATAGGTGTTTATTCTCTTGGAGAGGACTGGTTAATCACAGAAAAAGGAGGGTTTGATTATCTCCTTAATCTCCTCGATTTTGAATATACATCGCTATTAGAAGCTGAGTATCAAACAAAGCATAAGAAAGCTAAAAAGCAAACAGGACGAATGGGTGAGCGAAAAAAGAAAATTTCATACAAAGAATTGTTAGAATTACTCAAACAACATATAAGTGATGATTTACGTTATTTAGGATACAGTCAAACTAAGGTGCAAAAAATAGCTTTCTTTTATGAAATCAGAAATGAATTAATGGAAAATGTACATGAGCTCAATTTAGATGCTATTCTAATTGGCGATACATCTTATGAAGGATTACTTACCGCACAACTTCAAAAATTACCATTAGTGATTTTAGAGAAGAGGAATCTTGAGAATGCTGTTTTAGCTTGTATAAGAAGAAGATTAATGGAAGAAGTTGCAGTCGATCTTCCGGAAATTGTTACGCTGAAACAGGATCAGATAGGATCCCAATGAATTCTAGTTTTTTCTAATCCACTGCTCTCTGTAAGACTTTCACTATTTGATCTGTTTCGATAAGCATTTGCCCTAATCTTGGTCTTCGTTTACTTAACCCAATAAAAACACAGTTTTCATTAACTGCTTTGAAAACCATAAAGCTCTTCTTTTTCATTTGTAAAATCGTAGAGCTGATTTCATCATCTTGCTCGAGTTCATCCGAAATTCTACTGACGGAACCCAACATCACATTAGCAGCAATTTCAACAATTTGAGGTAATTCACCTGCATCGTAAATAGGTAATCCGTCTTTTGAATAGACAGCCAAACCCAAGAATGACGAACCTCTGAGAGAACGTTTAAGGAATTGCTTAACTGAAATTTGATCGTCTACTTCCTTCATTAAAACATCTTTAAAGGCATAAAAGGTGGATGCGTCATAGATACTTGTTTCATGTATTATAACATCTGAACCTTCATCTATGAACAAATTCTTAGTAGCCCGAATATAATCAGAAATATTTTCTTGCTCTGCCATTTTATCGATTTTATTCAGAAGTAAGTAGATTCTTGCTTCGGAACTGAATTTTTGCAAGTGTTTTACAAGAGCATCAAACCAAAATTTGGCCATTGAAAACTTTGATTGCTCGTTTATATCTAATACAAATACTAAAGCTTCAACATCTTTGTATATTGGATCATTGTCACTTGCTACTATGTCTTGTATTGAATACTCACCACCGCATCTCACAACGAGAACTTTTCGTTGCAAAAGGTCTCTCATAGTATTCCCAACATCAAGCTTTTCCATTACAGCTTTTAGTTCGGTAGGAGGAGTATTATCAACAACAACTGCTTTTATAGTCCGCAAACCAGCTCCGGGAAGACCGGCAATAAGTATCTTTTTTTGTTCTTCTTCATAAATTGACAAAGCACTCACCAAGCCAAAATTAAGCTAACTTTCTTACTGTAATACCATTAAGCTAAAAAAAGATTTGTGATAAGGAAAAGGAAAACAAAAAGAAAAAACAATGTTCAGCGAAAATATGCTGAACTTTAAGAAAAACGATTATTCTTTATCTTCACGTAGTTTTTCTATTTCTTTGGCTAATTCTGTAGAACGAATATCTGGAGTTGGTAAGCCTGTTTCCGCGCCAAGACCAATCTCAGTGCCGATTTCTCCCATGATTTTATCAACTTCAGTTTCATCAACATCGAGGGACATCATGCTTTCAAAATCTTCATCCATCATATCAGTAGTCATTTCGATGCCTTCAAATGAGTTTTCTAAGTCTTCAACCAACGCGGAAATTTCAGGAGCATTCAAACTAGCATTTACTTCTCGTAAAGCACCAGCCATTCCTTTCAATTCACTTGCTAATTGTTGGACAGAATCAGCTTGTTCTAATCTGAAAATAATGCCTTCAATTCTTGTAGTGAGTCGAGTATAACTATAAACCCATTTTCGATTTCTAGCAACATTTGAGGCATATAATCTTGCTTGATCCATTAATCCTCTTCTCATAGCATCTCGAGTCTTTCTTTGCAGTTTCTGTTCATCAGTTTCAAGTTTCTTAGATGAGCGAGCTAAACGCTTATTAACCATTTTCAAATCAATAATATAATCTCGGGTGGATTTCCCACCGCCAAGCCAACGAACAAATTTTCCAAATACCATTTTTTGTCTAACCTACTTTTTTCTTTTATCAAATAACAATACTTTCACTAAAAAAAAGCTTTCTTAATTGACTATTGATTGTGTCGATTTTTCCAAGCTTTTCTTAATTCAATGTTTTATTCTAAATTATATTCTATAAACAGTATATTTTTATCTTTGTATTCAGACCAAAGTTCTCCTGTTCCTAGTTTTTTTTCCAATAACTACTTATGGTGTTTAGTTAAAATAATTCGTCAGAAACTAGGAGATGGCACCTAATGGCAATACAAAAGGTAAGGATTCTAGCAGATGGCACTATAGATCTACCTCCGCAATGGGTGAAGAAATTCAATATTGGAATTCTCCCCACACAAATTATGATCGAGGATCGAGTGAAACCATACAAGAATTATGTTGATATTACTGCTGAGGAGTTCTTCGAGAAATTACAGAAATCAAAAGAAATCCCTACTACCTCTGTTCCTACTCAAGGAGACATCTATAATGTCTATGAAGAGTCCTTGAAGGATTTTGAATCTTTGATTGTCATTGCTCATTCTAGTAAGATAAGTGGTAGTTATAGCATCGCTTTGAAAGTTTCAGAGATGTTTACTGATAAAGACATTACAGTTATTGATTCTCAAACTATCACCGTTGTGGAGGGGTTACTTGTTTATGTAGCTGCCAAAATGGCTCAAGCTGGTGCTTCTAAAGATGAAATAATTAAACGAGTAAATCAGCTCATCCCTCACGCTCATGGTGTTGCCATAATGAAATCCTTAGATTACCTTCGCAAAGGGGGCAGAATTAGTTTTGCGAAACAAGTTATAGGAAATCTTGCGAATTTTCGACCTGTAATTGCAATTGAAGATGGTCTTGTGAAAAACATTGGTAGAGTTAAAGGATTCGATAAGGGATTAGAGCTTTTGATGGCACGAGTTCCTGATATCCTAAGAAATCGGAAAGTTGATCTTGTAATAATTATTCACTCACTCATGCCAACTGAAGCTAAGGAATTAAAAGAATTCATTCTTTCCCAAAAAAAGAATAAACCTAATCAAGTTGAAATGTTCTTAATCGGTCCTTTTCTTGGAACGCATATGGGACCAAATTGCCTAGGAATCGGATGGATTGGGGATTATAGCACTGATTGGTTCCAATAGACAAAAATAAATTACCTAAATAAAATGCTATAAGAAAACCCTTTTAGGATTGATTTCTCTTTTACTATATATCAAATTCATTGGAGCTTTTACTAAAATGGTCAAACCAGGTTCAATTGTCGGTGGTTTTGTTATTGCACTTTCTGTAGCAATTCAAGTAATCACTCTGGTAGAGATCGCCCATTACTACTGGTTATTATTCATTTGGGCTGCAGGACTTATCGCGGGAGTAACGTATGTTTTAGGGGGACTGGCTTTTGATTCGGATAAAATGGAGTACTTTACCATTTCTGGGATAGGCTTTGGTGCTATTGGTGCACTAACTGCTTATTTTGCCCTCTTTCAAGGTCCAGCAATTTTAAACTCCTTGACTGATCTTATTCCGCCCATTCAGAATGTAGCGGTGGGTTGGGTATTTGGCGCAATTGGATTATCTACTATTGCATCATTTTTAGTTTCCATAGCACCATTGTTCATTGTAGCAGGAGCTGGTAAACAACTAAAAGGAGTCAAACCTGGAGCACTTATTGGTGGTATTCTAATTAGTAACTCTTTGGCTCTACAGATTATTACTGTAATTCACCTTGCTAATTATTATTGGCTTTTAGTTTTCTGGTTCATAGGCATACTTGGTGCAATTTCCCTTGCAATAGGTGCTCGTTCTAAATGGGGATATAGTAGTACTGAAGCCTTGGTTACTGCTGGAGTCTTTATTGGTATCTTATTAGTACTAGTTATTTGGTGGACGGTTTCACCACAAATGATCTCTAATATAACGGCCAAAGTAGCAAAACCTTTAGGAAGCGGAAATTTCCCGGCTATTATACCAACGATCTTTTCGTTTGTAGCTGGTGTTGTAGGCTTCTTTGGAGTACTATTTTGTGCTGCTTCTGATAAGCGAAGATTCTAATCTTCACTTTTTTCTTTTATTTTCTGCTTTTCTTGTTTTCAGTTTGCCTATTAGACGAAGGTCTTAAAAGGAATCTGAATTTATCACCAACGAGATTATTGATTATTTATTATATGTAGGAATTTCGTGAGGATAAGAAGTGACAAAAATCAATGATTATCAATTCGAATATGCTTGTCTTGGCGGTACATTTGATAGATTGCATGGTGGACATAAATTACTCTTAGAGGTTGCATTTAAACTTGCAAAAAGAGTGCTAATTGGCATTACAACAGACAATTTAGCTAAAAACGGCAAAGAAATTCCTGAACTTATCTGGAATTTTGAGAAACGAGCAAAAGATGTAACTGACTTTCTTCATACTCTTGGAGTGTCAGATGATCGAATTGACATTAAACCTCTTTCTCGAGCAACTCAATATGCAGATGAAATTCCAGAACTAGGAGTCATTGTTCTCAGTCCTGAAACCTATGGACGGTTATTAGAAATAAATGATGTTCGAAGGAAAAACGGATTAGATGAACTTATCGCTATTGCTATTCCTTATCATAGAGATGAGCATGGAAAAATCGTTAGTTCTAAAACTTTCAGAGAGCTTGAATTAAAACTTGAACAACAAAAAAGATTGAAAGATGAGGATGCATCTTTATAGGTCTTTTATTTCTTAGTTAGAAGAAATCGTCTAATGATCGTATACCGATTATTTTATCGAAAGAGATTCCTATAGGATCAAGCACTTGTGTTAATGTGGAATCCATTTGTGCTAGATATTTATCGGTATCAATCTCGCTTATTTCCGCTAATTCTACAGGTTTTACGCCTTCTGGTCCCTTTGTTTTTACATAAGAGATAAGATCGCCAGAGCCCAAATCAACACCCCTTTTCTCAACTAGTAATTTCGCCGCTTTTACGTGTTGAGGTGTTGTTTTTACATATTGATCCAGATTTTTGTTTAATTGTACTCTGAATTGTAAATCTGCAAGTTCTAGTTGTCGTTTCTTTAATTTTGAATAGCTTTCTTGAACAATGTCTTCTATTCTTTTTCTAGCTGAATCAATGTCCTCTTCAGTTTTTATTTCACTCAAAATTCCTACAATGTTATTGAATAATTTCTTCAAAAATGGAGGTGTGTTTCTTTTCTTTCCAAGCAGCCCTTTTACATCCACATTGCCATCATGATAGACACCAAGGTAATTCTTCTTTCTATCTGATAGAGCTAAATATCTGTAAGTTTTATCAACATCAAGGTCAATCTTTAGAGTTTTATCACTCCACTTGATTAGTTCCTTTATTTGTTCTTGACTTGGATTCTTCAAGAAGACTGAATCTGTATCTCCATAAATTACTTCTACTCCCATCTCATTGCATTTTTCTATTGTTTTTGTGATTGCTTCACGTCCAACAGCGGTTGTTGCTTCTGCTAATGGTGGACAATAAAATGGAAAATGAGAAGCGCCAAAGACTCCATAAGAAGCGTTTATTACAACTTTAAGAGCTGATTGGATTACTTCATAGAAATTCCTTGTATTTTGATCCAGTGTTTTATCTTTTGTTTTTGGTTTAAACCATGAAACTCGAATATCTCTAATGAATCCAATGAGTATGGACATTAACCCTCTATTTTTTGTACAAACCCAGTGCTCTGTGTCGGGAACCATTTTTCTATCCTTACACTCTGCGTGAGTACAATTCATTGTCTCATATGATAAATTCCATATCTTTATGATGCTTGGATACAAACTAGCAAAGTCTAGCACTGTAACATCAAAATGAATTCCTGGATCTGGATCTACAACTATTGCTCCTTTGTATTTTTTGCCTTTAATCATAGCATCTGTTGTTGAATCCCCTCGAGAGCCAATAATTTCCTCTGGTCTGGGGATTAAGTATTTCCTTCTTCGATGTTCTGCGAATAGCCAATTTCTTATCCAACTCGAAACCGATTGTCTTGTAATATCTTCAAAAGTCATTCCTGTTAATCGCATTAACAAGATAATAAGTCGCATTGTAACTGAATCATTAAACGTTGTTAATTCAAGAGTAATTTTACTATCAAAGTAATTATATTCCGCAAGTGTATAGCAGTCTAGAAATCCTATTTCTTTTTCCAATTCGATTTTATTTAACTCGAGTAAAGCACTGCTTATTGCATTCAATGAGCTTTCACTATATTTGGCTCCAAAAGCATAAACCTTTATTGCTGCCTGATTGAAGAAGCGATACGCATCAAAATGAATTGAATTTCTGATTTTGCAACTATCCCGTACTATTATTATTGGATTGTCTTTTCGATCTATCTTCAACAATTCTGCTCTATTAAAAAGATATGGCAAATCATATTTGTCACCATTGAAAGTAATGATAACAGGATAAGTTTGCATTAATTTGAAGGTTTCATGAATTAATTCTACTTCATCCTCAAAGAATTGAATTTCAACATCCTCAGATAAATTCTTTGGGCGAGTTCCAAGTGGAACATCATCTCTTTTCAGAACGAAGACTCTTTTCAGTCCATCATTTCCGGCAAAAGCTACAGAGATAACTTTCTCGCTTGCTTTATTTGGGTCTACAATATGGGTCATATCTGGTGTATATACTTCGATATCAATTGCTGCTCGTTTAATATGAGGAATTCTTGATAGAAGCAAGGGAAGATACTGTGGAATCAATTCTGTGACTTCTTTTGGGGAGTCTTTGAAAAGCTCTAGAACCTGTTTCTCAACTACTTTCTCGATTTTCGGAAAAGCGGGTTCTAAATTTCCATCTTTGATTTGGTAGTACATTCCCGGAACCAATAATCGATCATAAAGATAATTTTGATGATATCTTATGTTTGCTTCCCAAGCTGCAGGTAATTTATCTCTAAGACTATCAAAACCACCAGCAATTGCTAGAGGGTCTGTTACACTGATTTTTGTCATATGGACGACTTTGTCAGTTAACAGATTTCTAAGCTTAAGGTCTTCATAGCCTGTTATTTTTGAGAAATTTTTTATTGGAGATATTTGTTTTAATTCTGCTTCTGATAAATCTGATAGACAATATGGTTGATGGTTTGTATTATCATACCAGCCATACAATTTGTTTGAATGTTCATCAAGTAAGTAAAGAAAAGCTTTCCCACTTTTACCATCATAAACAGATTGTAAAAGACAACATGGGGGAGTGTTTGTTGGGCAATGCTCAACGGGGGCTCCTTCAAAAATTACATCCTCTTCGTCCTCTTGTGTTTTCTCAAATTCATCGATAACATCATTATCATTTTCTACGATCTGAGATTTTACCACAGCTTGTTCGGAATCCTTTTCTTCCTTAACAGCTTTCGGTTTTTCTTCCGTTTTTTCTTCTTCAGTGAAGAATGCATCTAAAGAGGATTGTTTTTTCGCCATGCTTTACCCTCAAAATCTAATAATTTATTATTGTCAGTATTTCAAGCTACATTTAGACATATTCATCGAATTATTAAAATTTATTCTCATCTAATTATGTTCAATAGAGTATATCATTGCATACTTTTTTATCACTTGAGAGTGGGGAGCTTTTATTATTTAATATGTACTCACTTTCGAGTATTAATGACTAGTAAAGATTCTAACAGTTCTGATGTCGGATTTGTTGTACTAATATCTTTTGCAATTCTTGCTTTAATACCTCTAGCCATAGGTTTTGATAGTTTTGATAGTTTTGAAGAGTTATTTCGAGTTGGAAAAATAATTCTCATTGTGGTACTTGTTGTTGCAGTAGTTGCCGGAGCTATATTCGGTTACATTCTCTATAAAAGAAAGATTAGTTCAAGAGATTCTAAGAAAGAGAAGAATTCAAGTGAATATAAAGACTTGGAGAAACAAAAAGGAAATGTATCAAAAGTTCATGAAGAGAGAAATCAGATAAACCAATTGAAGAGTTAAGAATCAAACCTGTGAAGAAAGAAGTTACGAAGAAGAGGAATCTTATTATTATTTCATTTGACTTTATTAATATTGATAGTTTCTTCGCTGGTGACAAAAATTAATGCAAGAAAAAATGAAATTTCTAATGGATTAATTCGATTCTTCAATGATACAAAACAAAAATTGCAAGATACTAAAATACTTGACTTGAATGAAATAACTGCGGGTTGGGAAACAGAGTTGTTTTCCTTCGAAATGCAATATTCTGAAAATGATGAAATCAAAAGTAAGAAGCTAGTTATTAGAATGTATCCTGGAGATTCTGCTGAAGGAAAATTAACGAATGAATTTTTCATATATACAAATTTAAGTAAACAAAATTATCCTGTTCCGAAAATTCACTATATGTCAACAGACAAACAATATGTTGGAAAACCATTTCTAATAATGGATTGGATTCTAGGGGGAACATTAGATAGTAGGTTGAGTTCTAATCTAGAGGAAACTATAGAATTATTTTGTCGACTTTTTGTTGAACTACATAGTTTGGATTGGAAACCATTTATTGGAAATCGTGATTCAAGTAGAAATTCTGCCACTTCAATTGATAATTTTCTTGATTTACTTGAAAACAGAGTCAAGCAGAATAATTTAGACGAATTATCCCCAATTTTGACTTGGTTAAGAAGTGAAAGAAACAAGATAAAAAACGAATATTTAGCTCTTGGGCATTTCGATTTTCATACATTTAATATACTATTGAATGAGAATGGCGATCCTATTGTAATTGATTGGCCATCTGCGAGAGTAAGTGATTTTCGCTTTGATTTAGGATGGACTTTAACTTTATATCGTGTCTATATGGATCTTGAGAGTAGAAATCGTCTTTTTGACACATACCAAAAAATAGTCGGCAAACAAATCGAACAAATGGATTTCTTTGAGGTATCAGCAATATTGCGTCGTCTAAGTGATATTTTGATTGTATTCAAATCCAATGCTGAAAATGCAGGTTTAGAAAACCGTGTTGCTCAAATGATTAAGGAAAGTATTTCGCATGTAGAGAATCTTAATACCTACCTAGAAGAGTTATCTGGCTTGAGGATAACGGAAATTGATGAGTTAATTAAGAATATAAGAAATAATAAACAGCAAAAGTAAAATTGGTGCTTACTTAGAAAAGAACGAAAATATTATAAAGTAGAAACATTCGAAACAAACTGCAAGTCTTTTGTGCCCTGATAGTGTAGTACGGCCTATCATCTTCGGCTGTCACCCGATGGACGCGGGTTCGAATCCCGCTCGGGGCGCCATTTTCTATTTTTTATCTATAAGTTACGTTACTTGTAATGTTCTTCTTCTTTGATCTCCTTACAAGAACTACAATTAAGTAGATCAAATCAGCTACTCCAGCAATAATCATGATAAATAATGAATAAATCCCTAAACCAAAAACAACTTCTGAATCTAGAACTCCGCTTCCACCATCGATAAATGCTACGATGAACATTACTATTCCTGTTACTAGAATGAGATTGATTATACTGAATATTATAATGGTTCTTCTCTTAATTGTTCTTTCATCATTCACTTCGCTCATTTCTTCACCAATTAAGATTCATTTATCCATGCTCCAGTTATCTTCCTCCTCTATTAAGTGTGATTTATTAAATAATAAAGTTTCAAATGCTGAAAGGTTTTAGTTCTTAGATATGTTATCTTTTAATAATTTGATAGCTTCTTCTCTTGCTTTCAGAAGTGTTCTTTTCTCGATTCCAACCATTTCATGTGAAGTCATTATTTTTTCTTCTAAAACTCGTTTAAACAATAAATACTCATCTTTTACGGTTATGAACGGAATTACTTGTTCATCATGAATGAATTCTTCAATAGAGGTGTTTTTTCCGTTATTGTTTCCTTCTGTTAAATCAAATCGATGTTTTTCATAGATTAGAAAGCAATGTATCATTGGGACATACGGAACGTAATATTTTTCCATGATCTTGCCTGTGCCTGTAGCAATGTCTTCTGTTAGTTTGTAAATTCCGACCTTTTTGTAAAGGGGTATGTTTAGTTCTTCTGCTAGACTTGCAATTACCCCATGCTTTGTTGTACAACTACCCATGTTTTCTTTGAAGAGAATCATTTTATCATCTTTGTCACTATTGTAACCATATTCTAAGTTATGGACATAAAGGCATGCATTTTTGAAAGATGTAATACCCAATTCAAGGAATTTCTTGCTAATATCACCAGAAGCAACTATTTCAGCATCTGGTAATTTATCAAAAGTATCCATAATTAATTCTAAGTAATTTTAGATATAAAACTGATGCTTGAAAATCTAATCCTTAATTTTCAAATAGACTAAATTTGTAATTTTCTTTGCAGTTTTGTATTTTTCATTAATCTATAATGTAAATACAAAAGGAATCCACCAATTACTACTGTGGATGCTATGACGTATAATGACCAATTTACACCGAATGAATCAGTGACATGTTTCGTTACTACAAAATCAATACCTAAGCATGTTATTCCTATTCCGAAGAGAATGAATGCTGCAATGTTCATACCCTTATTCTTTACCTTTATAGACCCAATAATTACTATTGCAGCTATAACTGCAACTATTACTTCGATAGGTAAACCCACATCTAAGAACCAATTTATTTGTCCATCTTCTATCTTGTCAATTACTAGTAGAAATATTGCAGGCGGAAGAGCTTCTCCAAGATAAAGAAATGGTAGTTTATTGGGAAACAGTAAAGGTGCTGATATAACAAACCAAGCAAGTATTAGTGATGATATTGGGTACAATGACCAAGTAACAGATTTGTTAACAATAAGATCTATGAAGAGTGTGATTAGTAATGGAATTAATAATGATACACTAATGACTTCCCAGATTAGGATTCTCTTTCGTTTTACAGTTCTACCTACTTTTTCTGTTTTGATTGCAGGTTCATCTGGATATTTTTTGATATATTCTGTTGGCTCTTCATCTGTTTGCTGTATTGATGTTCCACAGAGAGGGCATTTAGTTTTGTGTGGTTCTACTTCTACACCACATCTACTGCAGAAAGCTTTGTTTTCTGTCAACTATCAACTACTCCTAATTTGTTTCAATTCTGACTTTTATTCCATCTTTTACTAGTTTTCTAAAGAACAATTTTTCTACATGTGCTTCTTTTATTGTTCTTCCGAAATTTATGTAGAGGGTTTCTCCATAACTATTTACTGCACAGCCTATTTTTGTTACAGGGCTTGGTGCTGGTAAGAATTGTATGCCTTCAACTTCACTATTTATTGGTTCTGGTAAAGACACTTTGCCTAAATTTGTTATTGCTCCTGAATACAAAAATTCTCCTTGCCCATTATAAATTATTTTTCCAAATAATCTCTTTATGATTAATGGTGTTACTCGAATTAACGGATGTAATTCTCCTCTAACATTCCTTGTTATTTGTTGGCTTATGTATCTATCAGATACTTCTACTCGTATGTAATGATGTACTTGTTTCAGAATTTCTTCGAAAGAGAATCTTCCTAGTCTTGGATCAATATTAGGTGTTACATAGAGAGAGAAATTCCTCATAGTTTTAGAGGGAAAGAATCTTCTCAGATTTACAGGAACCTGTAAGCGAATTGGTTTCATTAACCTCTTTTGTTTTCTTATTGGCAGACTGAATAAAATATCTTGTTGTGCTTCTAAGTGAATTGCTACTAAATATTCTGTTAAAGTTACATTCAATTCCTTTGATTTATTAAGCACTTGTTTTACGGGCATGATCCCCGATGTTATGTGATAGACGCCTTTCGGCTCCAATTTATATGGTAAATGAAATGCTCTCGAGATTCGAGGTGGCCAAGGTATGGATTCTCGATAGTTTTTTTTGTATGCGTCTTCATATTCTTCGATATGAGGTTCTTGTGTAGGTCTAAAAATATCCTGCCAATCTTCAATAATTGTTCCTAATAAATTTAGGTACTCCCCTACAAGTGATTTTAGAAAAATTAGTGAACCAGTTCCATCTGTGATACTATGGTGAAACTCCACGGAAATTCTATTATAATAAGCCCTTACCCTAAAAGGGAATATCCCTTTTCTTCTTATGGGCATCTTTTGACATGGATATTTTGAATCCCCAATAACGACAGGCATTCCAGGATTTGTTTCCCAGTAAGACCAAAAAAGACCATTTCTTAAATTCACTTTGTAATAAGGAAATCTTCCAATAATATTCTCAAGAGCTTGCTGCAAAATTGCTATATTTATTGGTTTTTTTAGACTAGCAATTAGTCTAAACATGCATGGTATCCTAGCTGAGGTAATAAATGAAAATACTGTTGCAGCATTATCTAATCGAAACCAATCATCTTTAGGTGTTTTTAGTTTTTGATTAACATCATCAATTGTGGTTTTCGTTTGAATACTACTAGAATTCATTGATCTGCATCCATCAATATTACAATTTTTTGTATTAAAAGAAGTAAAACAGTACTATATTTAGTATGTATCCATCCTACCCATACTATTAGTATTAGGAAAAATGAGCTTATTTTAACAGGGAGCTCTTCATTAATTCTAGAACTGCTGATGTAGAGGAATAGGAATTTAACTTCTCATGTATTCCATCTTGAAAAGATGCTTTTTTGGCGAGAGTAGTAAATTTAAGATCTTTATAATAAACATCATATAAAACAAGTCCTTCTGGTGGTACTGGTTTTATTCCACCTTTTGGTTCTAAGGATTGGGGATTTAATACTTCATCAATGATTTCCAAGGTATATTTTCCTGATCCGATAGCTAAAATTACAGAGACCATTTTTCTTATTTGGTTCCAGAGAAAGCTTCTCGAGGTGAATTCAAATTCTAAAATATTATCTCGTTTATTCAATTTTGCAGTTTCCAAGTTTAAGACAGTAGATTTTTCAATTCCGCTTGGGAGTATATCTGCTTTTTTACACAGCTTAGCAAAATCATGTGTTCCTTCCAATTTTTTCAATGCTTTTTTCATCAACTTAAAATTTTCATCGAAGTGATAGTGATAAAATCGATACGTTCGTAAGAGTGCATCTCTTCTTGCATTGAAACTCTCTTTTACCTCAGCAATTGCCCAGGCATAAATATCATTGGGTAAAATAGTGTTTAACTCTTCCAAGTATACTTCTTCTCTTAAGGAATTGAAGGTAATTACTTGACTTATTGCATTAACTCCTCTATCTGTTCGTCCTGCAGATGAGTATCTTGCTTCGGAAAAGTTGTTTATGATTTCAAGTTCTATTAAAGCTTCAAAAATTGATTTTTCAATTGTTTTTATTGATTCTGCTTGTCTTTGAAATCCTTGGTAGTTTTTTCCAAGGTAAGCAACCTTAATTGCAAATTGTTTGGTCATATTGGCTGTCTTTCCCTTGAAACCATTCTATTATATTCAACTAAAAATGAACTATATTATTGTATTTGCGAATTCTTCCTGTAAATCAGCTTCGATTTTTATTGTTAAATCTCGGCGAAAAACAGGAGGGACTATTCGTAATTTGGTTATTAACATATCTAGAATTTGATCTACAACATTTTTTATATCAAATGGTTTCAATTCTGCTAATCCTTGAACTATGGATTCCTCCACAAAAACTTTTACTACAGAAGAAATTACTGCAAAAGTTATTCCATCTCTTTCAATGTAGTAAGGAAAGTTTTTCCTATCACGTATTGTGAAGAATCCAAGATTTTCAATAATAGAACTCACATACCAATCAAGACTTGTTTCAGTAACTTTAAGCCTCTCTGCAAATTCCTTTTTGGAGCTATGATTGGGATGAGAAGCAGGTAATCTATTCACAATATATAAAGCAGCAGCATTCAAAGCTTTTTGGTCTCGAGGGAAACCTGCTTTTGTGATATACTTTGCAACTACTTTCAAGGCAAAAATTCTGTAAGAATCCTTCACGGAACTTGAACTAAAGAAGTCATAAGCGTTTTTTAAGAACTTTATTGTCTCTTCTGGGCTTGTGTGATCCCATAGAAAGAGATCTGTTTTTCCAAATGTTTCTGCATTCATTACCTTACCCTTATTTCCATTAGAGCATTTCTCTTTTATCTTTTGTGGCACTCAGAAACAGTGGTGTTTCCAATAGAAAAGCAATTACCATGTTATTTTTTTCGTGCGAAAATTTTTTTCCAGAAGGGAATTTTTTCTAGGAGCAAGTCTTTTTTTGCGTTGTTTGATACTATATCCAGTTTTACTAAGTCTTGATCGAAATCCAGAAATATATTTGTATCAAATACCAGCGTATTCATTACTGGATGATATTTTTCCACAAATGTTTTGTTTATTAGATTAAATAACGTCCACATTTTACGCAATAATACTTATTGTATTGTCTAATGTATTTTGTGTCTTCTCCACAGATGGGACAATGATTTTTCTTCTCAATTCTTTCTACCTGGACAGGTTGAGTTAAAGTTGCTTCTACTTGTTCTTCTTCATCCTCTGACATATCTTTTAATTCTGAAATCATAGCACTTGATAGTTCAGTCCCTATAACACTATCATCTGAACTGATTTCATCTTCAACCTCTTCAATCACTCCTTCATCATCTATTGATAAAAGTGGTTCTTCATCAGGAATCTCTACTAATTCATTGTCTGGTATATCAGCTAGATATCTTATTTGAGTGTCTTTCTCTTTGGGATTTGGTTCCGATATTTCTTCCTCTAGTTCTTCAATTTCTTCTTCATCTTCTTCCTCAATATCCTCTTCTATTTCTTGAGCTTGAATAGGTTTAGGATGAAGTGGAATTGTTTCTACAAGACTTTCCAAAACTTTCTGATCTTCATCTAGTTTATCTTTTTCAAATTCATCCATTAAGGGAAGCATAGGTTCAGGTAATTCGGGTTCTTCTTCTTCTTCAGGTTCAAAAATCACTTCTTCGATTATTTCTGTGAAAGGTTCCTCTTCTGTGACCAGTGTTTCTGTTGTAAATGTTTCTTGAGTAATTATATCTAATTCATCCCTCATGTCACTAATATCTACGATTTCTTCTTCAGATTCTGCTAACAATTCCTCAGGTTTTACCTGGGATATTTCTTCTTCGAGACCTTTTAATCGATCAGTTAAGCTGTCGAGTTTTATGTTTATTTGTCCAAGAACACGTTCGAGTTCGTTGCTAATTTTAGGTTCTTGTTCATCTTCCACAGCTTGTTCTGTGATTTCATCCTTTGTTACTGTTATTGCTCTTTCTCCATCCGCTGTTTTTTCTCGACCAATTATTATTTCATCTGTTTCGTCGAGAACAGCCATTACTTCTGCAATTAATTTCTCTGTCGCTTCCCCACTGTCTTCCTCTATAAGTATGGATTTACTTGTCGATGGTATAGTATCAATTACTTTTGTAGTAGTTGGTTCAATAGTGCTTTCAGTGGGCAAGGGTTCAGATACATCTACAGGAGATTCACTAACATGTACAGGACTTTCTTCAGCAGTTTCTATAATTTCTTCTATTGGTTGAATAGGACTAATTCCTTCGCGCTCAAGCAAACACTTTGCCATTTGATCAAAAGCAACATCAATATTCTCTCCAGTCAATGCGGATGTTTCAATGTATTCGCATTGGAGACCTGAGCTCTCTCTTATTGCTGAAGCATATTTTTCTCCCATATCCCTTGTTATTTCTCGATAACCTTTCAAGTCAATTTTATTCGCACAAATCACAAAAATCTCAATAGTACCATTAGAGTATCTAATTGCTTCGTCTACCCATGAGGATAAGTCCTTCAGGGATTTTGGATTTGTTACATCAAAAACTAGGAAGCATCCTGTTGCTCCTCCATAAAAACTTGAACGAATATATTTGTACTTGTCTTGACCAGCTAAGTCCCATACTTGGAATCCTATTGTCAAATCTCCAAGTCTTAATTTATAGGAGGAGAAATCGGCACCAACGGTTGAAATATACTCTTCTGCAAAATGCTCTCCCATAGCACGTTTTCTTATTGTAGTTTTACCTACGAAACTTGTGCCACAGAGCACAATCTTCCAGAGGTAGTCTGATGATTTCTTCTCTTCCATACCTTATAACGCACCTTCATTCACTATAATATTCTCTCAATTGGTATTAATTATTTAGTTTCACCCTTCATTTATTTTTCGTTAGTAGCATACCTAAATCGTTTGCTTTAGAAAATAAACCAAGAAAAATCTCTCATTTTTGACATTGTTAGGAAAACATCCTCATATTACATTCACTTATTTTCAAAAACGACCTTATTTTATCTACAAATGAAATACTAGATGTAAGAATCTGTGCTTATGAAACTACATTTAGACGAAAGTATCACTCGTTGAATGCTTTAGTTTCAACGATATGAAATAACAAACAATATGAGTGTGAGACTAAAATTGGAATATGATACAAATAAAAAATGCTTGAAGTGCTATCAGTATAATGATTATCTATACTATTGTGAAGATTGTGGTGGTACATTTTGCAATGGTTGTATTGTTTCTGAGAAAACTGATTGTACATATTGTAATGAGTGCGCTCATATAAGCATTGGAAGTAAGTGTGATGTGTGTGGGAAGTTGAATCATCTAACTGCTGAGAAAACTATGAAGAGGTGTCCTATGTGTTCATCATCTAAGATCAAAGATTCTAAGAGAAAAATCGAAGGTCTTTCAGAGGAATTTAGTAGTAATGTAAATTTGTTAAGCACAGGTCTAGATACTATCAAGTCTTTCTCAAATAAGTACTCTGAAATTGTTACTTCTGCAAAACACATTCGTAGAGAACGTTTTGGTCTTTATCCAAATATTGAAGGCAACTTATTACGTATCCAGGATCTCTTTTATGAAATAATTCAAAGGGCATCAGAAATCTTAGACAAAGTTAGTCAACACATATATCAAGATGCCAGAACTCTTATCTTCAATCAAAACATTTCAGTTAGTAAATTAAGAGGAATTGATAAGACTCTCAAAATTATTAAAACTCATGCTTTGAGTTACTCTAATATTCTCAGTGATTATTTTAGTGATCCTTTGAATGAGCTTGAAGATATTGAAGCTAAAGTAAAAGAGCTAAAAACATTTTCAGAATTATTTGATAATGCTATTGAAAAATTCGAACCCGAAATTTATGAATTAAAGATTGCTGCTTTTGCAAATATTAAAGTGACATTTCCATCCAATAAACGAAGGAAGGTTGGAACTTTATTTATTACAAATAAGAAAATGTACTTCTTACCCAAATCAAAACTTATCAAGAAAAAGGCAAAATCTGTTCCAATTTCTATGATTAAAGATGTGGATTCCAAGCGAAGCATTTTCACCGGCAACAGATTAATCATCAACATGTCTGAAAGAAATATTGTCAAGATTAAGTGCCCAGATAATATCATTACTAAACTAAAATTTATTTTTGGGATTCTCTTTAACGAAAATGAAAACTATATTGTTACAGATCCTTATATGATGGAGAATTATCGAGCCAATTTAAATTTTGGTCAGCTAAATGATAAGCTTGATAAACGCATTAAGGATTTGAAGGAAATTCCATTTTCTTCTTCTAATTATCAACTCAAAGAACGCCCTATTGAACCACGACGCGAAGTTGAGTCTGAAGAAGTAATGAATCTAAAGATTGAATTAAAAGCTGCTAAAGATACGTTAAGGGAATTGATTAAAGCTTTTAATGAACGAAGTATTACTCCGGAAGTCTATTTCTCAAGAAGAGAGAAAACAACACAAAAAATCTACATGCTTGAGCAACAATTACAGGAAGTTCAAAAGTCAAGCTTAGATTTTGGCTTCACTGATTTACTTAGATACTACTCAGAAAGGCACCCTGATAGGCATCCTACAAGATGATTAATTAGTACTGAAGAAAGTATTCTTAAGGTTGAGATTTACACCAACCAAAGGTTTTTTTATAGAACACGAAAAGAAATAACCCTAGTAATAGATAGAAAAACATATAACACATATAAATTCCCTTATAAATAGCACAAAACGAGGTTTCCAAACATTGCGAAAGGATAGTCAAGGTCGAATTCACTTAAAAATTGTCTTCTACGGGCCTTCTCTTAGTGGAAAAACTACAGGTTTACGATGGCTCTACGACCAAGTCGAAGGGTTAACCAAAGGTGGTTTTACATCAATCGCTGATCCGACTGGTAGAACACTTTATTTCGATTTCACACCATTTTCTGCTTCTGGACGAGTAATTCTTGACGCCTACACAGTTGCCGGACAAACTAGACACAAAAGCCAAAGGAAAGTTATCCTACGTGGTGTTGATGGAATTATTCTTATGCTAGATTCCACTCCTGAAATGCAAAAATATAATCAAGAATCTGTTGATGAGCTCAAAGAATTCTTAGGCGATCAATTTGGAAAAGAAGTTCCCATTGTTATCACTCTAAATAAGCGAGATGTTCCAGGTGCACTTAGCCGACCTGAAATGATGGCTGGTCTCGGATTAGATGGTTATCCTGTGTATGAAACAATCGCTACAAAAGGAATTGGTGTTAAGAGAGCTTTCCAATCTATAGCTAGAGAAATCTTACTCAAGCAATTATATGGCAAGTAATTTCTTCTTTCTTTTGTTTTTGCCCAATCAATATACTTAGTTATCTAAATGGCACATTTTTTCTTAGATTGTTAATCATTAACTTAATACTTTTTCAGCGATTTATGTTAATTAGATGTTATTTCGGAGATAACATAATAAAAAAACTGAGGTAATTAGTGATGTTAAAAGTTCATGTAGGAGATTCTGCGCCAACCTTTTGTTTGCCAGATAAAGATGGGACTGAAGTATGCTTGGATAATTTCAAGGATAAGTGGGTAATACTTTACTTTTATCCTAAAGATCTTACAAGTGGATGCACAATCCAGGCAATTGATTTTACAGCAAGTCTACCAGAATTTGAGAAGATGAATACTGTAGTATTAGGTGTGAGTCCAGATTCGCCAAAAAGTCATCAGAAATTCGTGGATAAACACGAGCTGAAAGTACTTCTTCTAAGTGATGAAGAAAAAACAGTCTTAGAAGATTATGGTGCTTGGGGTGAAAAGACCATGTATGGGAAAACATCCTTAGGTGTCACTAGAAGTACTGTTATTATCAATCCTGAAGGGAAAATTGCTGAAACATTTCCCAAAGTAACAGCACAAGGACATATTAATATCGTCAAAGAAAAACTTAAGGAATTACAAGGTTAAACGAAGGCATTCCTTCTCATTTTCATTTTTCTAGGTGTATAGATTTTGAGTAAAGAAGCTAGTGAAAAAAATAAGCCAAAATACAACCGGTTAATTAAAGAGAAAAGTCCGTATTTACTGCAACATGCAACTAATCCAGTGGATTGGTATCCTTGGGGAAAAGAAGCTTTTGAGAAAGCGAAAAAGGAAGACAAACCAATTTTTCTCTCTATAGGTTATTCTACTTGTCATTGGTGCCATGTTATGGCACATGAATCTTTTGAGGATCCTGTGGTTGCAAAGCTCATGAATGATACTTTTGTGAACATCAAAGTTGACAGAGAAGAAAGACCTGAAATTGATAATATATACATGACAGTTTGCCAAATGATAACTGGGAGTGGTGGTTGGCCATTAACTATCATAATGGATGCTGAGAAGAAACCATTTACAGCTGGTACTTATTTTCCTAAAGAGAGTCGTTTTGGTCGAATCGGAATGCTCGAATTGATTCCAAAAATAAAGAATTATTGGGACAATAACCGTGATGAATTACAAATGGCGGCTAAAGAGGTTATTTCTCAATTACAAAGTATTGAAACTATACCCGGAGAGGAATTAAAACAAGATATGTTAGATGAAGCTTATCGTGAAGCCACACTTCTTTTCGATGAAAAAAATGGTGGTTTTAGAGGAGCTCCAAAATTCCCAACACCGCATAAGTTAATGTTTCTACTTCGTTATTGGAAAAGAACTGGTAATAAAGGAGCATTAATGATGGTGGAAAAAACGCTAACAGCAATGCGATCAGGTGGTATGTATGATCATATTGGTTTTGGTTTCCATCGATATTCCACAGATTCTGAATGGCTTCTCCCACATTTTGAGAAGATGCTTTATGATCAAGCACTTTTAGTTATTGCTTATGTTGAAGCTTATCAAGCTACAAAGAAAGATGAGTTTCGGGTAGTTGCTGAAGAAATTCTTTCTTATGTTCTAAGAGACATGACTTCACAAGAAGGAGGATTTTATTCAGCAGAAGATGCTGATAGCGAAGGTGAAGAAGGAACATTCTATATTTGGACAAATGACGATATACTAAAAGTTCTAGGAAAGGAAGATGGCAATTTATTCTTACAAGTTTACAATTTTGAGAAAGAAGGTAATTTCAAAGATCAAGCTACACAGAAAAAAACAGGCAGTAATATTCCACATCTAAGGAAATCAATTACTGATTTGGCTTCTGAGCTTAAGATTTCAACTAAAGAGCTAAGTGAAAAATTAGAGGTTATGAGAGCAAAGCTATTTGAGAACCGAGAGACACGTATTCATCCTCATAAAGATGATAAAATTCTTACAGATTGGAATGGTTTAATGATTGCTGCTTTTTCGATTGCAGGAAGAACTTTTGGTAATGAGGAATATATCACGGCATCAGAAAAAGCTCTTGATTTTATCATAAAAAATCTCGAAACAGATTCAGGTCGATTAATGCACAGATTTCGTGAAGGGGAAGTTGCTATCAAAGGTATGATCGATGATTACGCTTTCCTGATTTGGGCTTTATTGGAATTATATCAAACTACATTTAAGGCAGTATATCTCAAAAAAGCAATTCAATATAATGATATACTTATTGAACATTTCTGGGATGAAGACAAAGGGGCTTTCTTCTTCACACCTAATGATGGAGAAGAATTACTTGTTCGTAAGAAAGAAATCTATGATGGAGCAATTCCATCGGGAAATTCTGTTGCTATGTTGAACATGTTACGAATCTCAAGAATTACCATGGACTTAACTCTCGAGGAAAAAGCAGTACAAATGAATAAACTATTTTCGACTACAATTGAGCAATCTCTCCTCGCGTTTACCCTATTTCTATCTGCACTAGAATATGCCTTTGGTCCTTCTTTTGAAGTCGTCATTGTTGGAAAGTATAATGCAAATGATACTTCTGAAATGCTTAAGGCTGTAAGTAGTGAATATGTTCCCAATAAGGTTGTTCTATTTGTACCTTCAGATGAAGAGAATCCTGAAATCTACAATATTACTGATTTTGTGAAATACAAGTCTGCGAAAAATGATAAAGCAACGGCATATGTTTGTATTAATCGATTTTGCAAGTTCCCCACAAATGAAATTGGTAAAATGCTTGAGCTCCTTAACCCAAAATGAGAAACTGAAAGAAAAAGTAATAAACAACACTTTTTTTGAAAGAGTAAGAGATATTTTTGGAGAAATTTTCAATATTCCTAGTTTATTCAAATAAAATTACATACGAGTTGGTATCTATTGGCTGACAAAACAAAAGTCGCTGTAATTGGAATGGGATATGTTGGCATTCCTGCAGCAGCGTTATTTGCTGATGAGGATGGTTTTGATGTTATTGGTATTCAAAGACGGTCCGAGCGTTCTGCTTGGAAGATTGATGCTTTAAATAAAGGCGAGTGTCCAATCTTAAATGAACCAGATTTACCTGAACTAATAAAGCGTGTTGTATTGGAAAAAAAGACTTTCCGTGTAACCGATGATACGGATGTTTTGAAGGATATGGATTTCATTCTTATCGATGTACAAACTCCGACTGAGAAAGATACCCATGAACCTTTGTATCGATCCCTTCGAGAAGTTTCCGCTACTGTTGGTAAGAAAATGAAAAAGGGAGCTGTTGTTGCTGTTGAATCCACTGTAGCTCCTGGAACTACTGAATTTATTGTAAAACCTATTTTAGAAGAAAATTCTGGCATGAAAGTTGGTAAAGATTTCTTCTTAGTCTTTGCTTATGAACGTGTCATGGTTGGTAGATTGATAAACAATATAGTTAACTACCCTCGAATTATCGGTGGCATTACAAAAGAATGCACTAAGAAAGGCTTATGGTTATACAAGCATATTGTGAATGAGGAATTAATACCTGTTTCAGCAACTACAGCTGAAGTTGCTAAAGTGGTAGAAAACACCTATCGAGATGTTCAGATCGCATTTGCTAATGAGGTTGCTCTCGCTTGCGAATCACTTGATGTCAACTTCAATGAAGTTCGTAAGTGTGTTAATAGCCTTCCATTTAATTCCAATGCCTATCGTGATTTGCATTTACCTGGCGCTGGTGTTGGTGGTCATTGTTTACCAAAAGATCCTTGGCTTTTGAAATATGGTGTGGATACTTATGGGAAAACAGACGTACCTTTTGATGTAATAGTTAAGTCTAGAATGCGAAATGAAATGATGCCTTCACATATGATTAATCTTGCTAAAAAGGGAGCCAAGGATGCTGGCATTGATTTTGCTAAAGCAAAAGTTGCTGTTTTAGGTGCATCGTTTATTGAAAATTCAGAAGATACAAGGAATTCACCTACTGAAACTTATATTGAGCTTCTTGAGAAAGAAGGTGTAAAATGGGCGATTCATGATCCATTCGTTCGTCAAAGAGAATTTCCTTACACAGTTTCCAAGGACCTTGAAGAAACTGTTAAGGACGCTGACATAGTTGTAATTTTTGTTAAGCACAAAGAATATTTTGATTTGAAAGCTGACTGGCTCAAAGGTGTAATGAAAACACCAATAATTATTGATGGACGAGACGTCATAAAATTGAAAGAATTCCGAAAGAAAGGTTTCACTGCTTATGGTGTTGGAAAACCGACAGGTTAATTCCAACCAATTCTTTTTATTTTTTTATGATGAATTTCATGAAAGTATAATAAAAAACCTAATTTAGTAAAGAAAATAAACTAACAAATTTTAGTAAGAAGAATTATATAGAGTAATTAAAAGAAAATATTAGTGAATTTCTAAAAATTGGAGGAAAAGCATAATGTCTGAAGACGATGATATGTGTGAAATAATACATAAGATGAAAGTGACTGTTACTACTGACAATAAACGTGGAAGCGGTACCGATGATCCAATTAAGTTATACATTGGTGAGCACACTTGGGATTTAGATCATCCATTCTGTGATGATTTTGAAAAAGGTCGAACTGATGAATTCGATTTGGATATTCCTGAAGGTTTGACATCAGACTGGTTCCAGTATTTCTGTCTTAAGAAAGAACGCAGTATTCATGCTGATAAATGGGTTCTGAATAAGATCGTTGTAGAGATAAATGATAGAATTATTTATGATTCAGGTGAAATTAATTTTGCATTTGTTGGTGGCCAAGCCACATGGTGTGCTAAAGATTTCTTCTATGGCAAATGCCGTGGTAATGTCAGCCCAGATTTCGATGTGAAACACTAATTCTCCTTTTTTCTCTTTCTTATTTCTTTATTTTCTCTTGTTTTTCCTATATGGTGACAGTAGGTCTATTTTCAAACTTGTAGTAGAATAAATATTCTTGTTTCTTCATTATATTGTACTAGTATAGGGTACTATTAGGGGGAATACTTTGCTTGAAAAATTGGGCGAAAGGTTTATATATTTAGATAGAGAGATATACCACCAAGGTAGTCCTACTCTCATACCGAGAAAGAGAGTATGAACTTATCCTTGTAGTAGTACTAATAAAAAGAATATTTGGTGTAATAAAAATTGTTGAACAAAACAGAAGTAAGGGAAGAGCAAGACGACTCTCAAAATAATTGTAAAGTCTGCGGTTCTGACGCTTTAATAAATGACACATCGCGTGGTGAGAGGATATGCACTAGTTGTGGTGCGGTTCAAGAAGTCATTATTAGCTCAGGTCCTGAATGGAGAGCCTTCACAAAAAGTGAACAAGACGCTCGAGAAAGAGTTGGTGCTCCAACCTCAAATTTGAAAATTGATAAGGGATTAAGAACACAAATTGGAGCCGGTTATAAAGACATAACTGGAAAGAATTTAAGTCCATCCACAATTGCAAGAATGAATAGGCTAAGATGGTTAAACAGACGCACAGGAAGATCAGAAGCAAGAAACTTAAGAGACGCCATCTTTGAATTAAAAAGAATAGCCAGTCAATTAGGAATATCTGAAGATATTACTGAATCAGCAGCAATTTATTATCGAAGGGCCTTAAAAGCAAAGCTCATTCGAGGCAGAAGTATAGATTCCATGACGGCTTCCGCTATTTATATTGCATGTAGAACACATAACGTTCCGAAAACACTCAAAGACATATGCACCACTGGAAAAGTGGATCGAAAAGAATTAGCTAGATGTGTACGAGTCTACATTGTTGAGTTAGGGATAAAACCAACTCCAATCGATCCAGCTCAATTAGTTTCAAGATTAGGATCTGAGTTAAACATAACCATGCACACACAAAATCGAGCAATCGAGATTCTCTTGACTGTTCGAGAATTCAAACTCGATGTAGGGAAGAATCCTATGTCCATAGCTGCTGCAGTCATTTACATTGCAGGCATTCAGACTGGAGAAAGAAGAACCCAGCAACAAGTTGCTGAAGCGGCTAAAACCACACCTGTAACCTTGCGAAATAGATTCAAGGAATTGGTTAAAGCATTAGAAATTGGTCAAGTTACTGTAAAAAGAGGGGCTGCTGCGACACCAGTATATGTCAGGGATCCCTACAAGAAATTCTAAGGGTCTCAAACCTTCTTTTACAACTCATATACGGATATTGGAGTGATGGTGCAAGATCACCCACCATCACTTCTGTCATCTCTTTTTTTGATTTCTTTGAACATAATATGTTTAAAAAGGAATGCTGATTAGTTATAGTACGATATTTTGCTACTTGATAAAGGTAATAGCAAATTATAAAAAGTTAACATGATATCATGTGCGATATATACAAATTTACTTGGAAGGTTATACAGGTATGCTCTGGGCAGAAAAATATCGACCTAAACTTTTGAAAGACATCATCAATCAAGACGAGATTAAGAATCGATTAAAAGGTTTTATTGAAGCTGGAACTATGCCTCATTTATTATTTGCAGGTCCGCCTGGAACTGGCAAAACTACAGCTGCGCTTGTTCTTATTAACGAGCTTCTTGGGGATTTCGATGTTTTTGGTCGTAAAGAAGATCAACTTCAAACTAATTTTCCTTACTTAGAATTAAACGCTTCCGACGAACGTGGTATTAATGTTGTTAGGGAACGTATCAAGAACTTTGCTCATCTTATGGCTATTAATGCTCCTTTTAGGGTTATTATTTTGGATGAAGCCGACTCCATGACTAATGATGCTCAACATGCTCTTCGACGCACTATGGAGAAGTATAGCGCTACTTGTCGTTTCATTCTCATTTGTAATTATAGTTCTAGAATAATTGAACCTATTCAATCTCGTTGTGCTCTCTTCCGCTTTGCCCCCCTCAATGAGAAAGACACAAAGAAGTATCTTCAAAATATCATTAAAAAAGAAAATATTTCCATTACACCTGAAGGCATTGATGCAATTATTTATGTGTCTGAGGGAGATCTAAGGAGAGGAACTAATGTTCTCCAATCTTCTGCCATTCTTGGTAAAGAGATTACTGAGGAAGAGATTTACAATGCTACTGGGAAAGCTCAACCTATTGAAATCCGTAAAATGATCAAACTGGCTACTACTGGTGCTTTTAATGATTCACGAAAATTACTCTTAGAATTACTCATTAAACAAGGACTTGCAGCTCAAGATGTCATTAAACAGATTCACCGAGAATCAATAGTCATGACCGATATAGACGATAAAACGAAAGTTGAAATGATCAAAATGATCGGAGAAATTGATTTCAGACTCACAGAAGGTTCTAACCCTGAAATCCAATTAACAGCCCTTCTCGCACATCTTGTTGGTTTAAAATTAAATGAAAAATAAAAATTTGAGGTATTAAGAAATACCTCCTATGTGCCTTCTTTGAATCCTGTCAAGTATTCTCTTTGTTCATCCGTTAATGGTTGTAATTGTATTTTATGTGATTCTAGTGCCATTCTTGCGACATAATCATCTAATTCAGGTGGAATATTAATTACCTTGTTATCGAGTATACCTTCGTTTTGTGCTAGATACTCGAGAGCTAACGCTTGAATTGCAAATGAGCCATCCATTATCTCGAGAGGATGTCCTTGTCCTGCTGGTCTGGCTAAGTTCACTAAACGTCCTTTTGACAGGAGATAGAGGCTATTGCCTTCCTTTAGGATGTATTCTTCACAATTTGAATTTATTTCCTTTATTTCTTTGGTGATTTTTTCGAGACCTGGGATATCTATTTCCAAATCAAAATGCCCTGCGTTTGCGAGCATTGCTCCGTTTTTCATTTGTTTCATATGTTTAACGTCAATTACTTTCTTATCACCAGTTGCTGTGATGAATAAATCTCCTACAGGAGCAGCTTCATCCATGCTCATAACTTCGAACCCTTCGTACAAAGCTTCTAATCCCTTATGCCAACCTGATGGTTCTGTTTCTTCTGCATAAGGCATTCTATCTCCAGCTTCGACAACAATTGTTCTCGCCCCCATACCTCTTGCCCTGATTGCTAATCCTCTTCCACACCAGCCGTAACCAACAATAACAACATTTTTGCCTGCGACCAAATTATTAGTGATCGTCATAATTGCATTTAGTGCTGACTGGCCAGTTCCATAGCGATTATCAAACAAATGCTTGGAATAAGCACCATTCGCATTGATTATTGGGAATTTAAGGGCTCCTTCCTTCTCCATTGCTTTTAACCTGATAATGCCTGTGGTAGTTTCTTCACTAGCACCAACAACATTTGGAATTAATTCCGGTCTCTTGAAATGTATAATATTAATTAAGTCAGCTCCATCATCAATTAACAGATTTGGTTTTGAATCAAGTACGCTATTCAAATTCGCATAATAATCCTCTGTACTTTGATTTGCCCAAGCAAAAACTTCTATACCATCAAATTTTGTGAGGGCAGCTGCGACTCGATCATCAGTTGTTAATGGATTGCAACTAGCCACTCTTACGGTTGCTCCCCCGGTTCGTAGTGTTCTGATTAGTTGTCCAGTTTTCTTTTCCAAGTGAAGAGCAAGACTCACTTTCTTACCTTTCAATGGTTGTTCTTTTTCGAATCTTTTCTGAATGGTAGTTAAGATAGGCATATTTTTTTCTGCCCATTCTAGTTCCTTCATCCCTTCATCCGCTAATTTTAGGTCTTTTACTTTACTCATAATCTATCACGTACTAGAAAAATAGACTATTGCTTTAAGAATTTTTAGAAAATTAAAAGAAAAAAAAGGAATTAAAGATGAAAGGTCTATTGGTTGACCCTTCATCTATGCGTTCACCGCTCACCTTTGTCCTCCACGAACAAAGGGACAGAACTATTACGTTTGTTTAATCTGCTGCCCACAATTCATCTCGCAATAAATCGCGAATTGCTACCCTAATAATTTCACTCTTGTTTGGGTATCGTTTTTGTCTGACTAATTCTTCTAGTCCATCAAGGAAGCCCTCGGGGACGTGTACTGTTAGTAATCTCATCAATTCTTTTTACACCTCGACACAAGAGAAGACCCTGGTTATGATCCACGCGCACCGGTTTGCTACCTTCGTTTTCCGGAGAGTATGTTTTTGTACATATCCCGTGGGCAATCTCTAGATATGATTGATAGTAATATCTCTTTTAAAAAGAAAAGTAATGCTAGAGTACTACTCCGGTATTACCCTATTTTCAGTGAATATTGAGTGCTTTACTCAGAAAAATATTCTTCTAGTTTTGCTAGAATGGCTTCTTCGTCTTTTGATATAACGCCATCTTCTAGGGCTAGTTGTTTTATACTGGAGATTAGGCGTTCTTTGAAACAATCCTTCCCTAATGCTTCTGGAATTCCACCTTCTTCCTCTATGCACTTCGCAACTTCTTTCTCAAACAATCTAATATCAACTTCAATTTGGGAAAGTAAAAGAGACTCCTCAGGAGTTATTACTCCATCATTCATTGCCTGTTTCATGATTGCTTCAAGCAGATTGCTGAGGAAAGGCTTGAAGTTTTCTTTGAACGCCATTTTTCTTCCCATTCAATACATTGATTGGTTTTTTATTATTTTTTCTCTTCTATATATATAACACTTTAGCAATTAATTACTTGTTATAAACCAAATAAAGAAAAACGTATAGATTAGTAGTCAGATACTTCTAATCTATTGCTTGAGAGCTATTGCTTCTATTTCTACTCCAACATCTAATGGAAGACGAGCTACTTCAACAGCTGCACGTGCTGGGGGATTTTCTTTGAAAAATGTTGCATATACTTCATTCATGTCTTTGAAATCATTCATATCTTTCAAAAAAACAGTGCATTTTACAACATCTTCTAATGTTGCTCCAGCAGCTTCAATAACAGCTTTTACGTTTTTTAAAGATTGTTCAGTTTGATCCTTAATTGATCCTACGATCATTTTGTTACCAATTGGGTCAAATGGTATTTGCCCAGAAACAAAAATTAAATCTCCTGCGATGATTCCTTGAGAATAAGGACCTACTGCTTTTGGTGCTTTGTCAGTTTTTATTACTACTCTTTTTGTCATATTACTAATACTCCTATACAATTCTAAAAATTACTCTTTCTTTAACTTTACTTGAACTTGTGAATAATTGGTTCTCAAATGAAAGTGGAATAGTTTGATTTAAATACCTAGAATTGTCAATACAACTTAGAAAATCAAAATGAGGAAATTTCTTTTTTGTAGAGGAGAAACCAAATGGAAACTTGGTTAACTTGGACATTAGTTGGTGCTGGGCTAGTTTTATTCTTTATTGCCTTTGTTTTCTTGGCAGGAATAAAAGTAGTCTTAGAATATGAACGCTTAGTTATTTTCAGATTAGGAAAATACAAACGTACAATAGGTCCGGGATTAGTTTATGTCTTCCCAGTCCTAGAAACTGGAAGGAAAGTAGACTTACGTATTATCACTCAGGATATTCCTCGACAAGAGGTTATTACTCGAGACAACATTCCTGTTTTAGCGAACACAGTGGTTTACTTCAAGGTTGAACGACCAGAAGATGCAATCATTAAAATTGAGAATTATGTGTATGCTGTGAGACAATACACTCAAGCTGCTTTACGTGACACTATAGGGACAATGGAATTAGATCAAGTTTTGACTGAACGAGATAATATTGCTCTTGACATTCGAGAAATTGTTGACAAAGAAACAAATGAATGGGGTATAGATATCAAAGGTATTAAGATTCAAGAAATTGAATTACCTGCAGAAATGAAACGTGCTTTCGCTATGCAAGCTGAAGCTGAAAGAGAAAAACGGGCTATAATCAT
>JAGXNT010000051.1 GCA_019894765.1 Candidatus Heimdallarchaeota archaeon | reverse complement strand
TTCATTTTGCCAATTTCTTTGATGACATCTTCTATCTGATCTTCTAGTATATCCATCTTTTTCATTTTCTTCTCAAGATGTTTCTTGCGTTTTTCAACGCCTTTAATCATTATTTCCATGTGTTCAATCGCATCTTCTTTTGATTCGATCTCATCCATGAAATCCATGGGGAATTTATGCATTCCTTTACGCATGTGTTGCATCATTCCCATTGGAGGGAAGTATGTTCTTCTGTGCATGAAAGGCCCATGAGGTCTGCATTTCTTATGCTTTTTTTCGTGCATGGTTCTTACACCTTACTATTATATAGGGCAAACTAGTATATAAATATATCCAAATTGGTTATATTACTATAATAGGAATATAGCCAAAATTCTTTAGAAGCTCATATCTTGTACTAGAGATAATAAAAAAGTGGAGTATAAAAGGAGTAAATAGGAAAAAAATAAATGATACGTGAAGCCATAAAGCAAGCTGCTCTATGCTTCATCTTCTAATTTATGAATAAAATTAGTAAAAGCTTCTACTAAACCTTCACCTGTCATAGCTGAGGTTTCAAAACAAGACCAAGTAATCTTTGTGAGTTCTAATAATCCGAAATGATATATGAAATCCGCTCGAGACATTCTGTTTGGTAAATCAATCTTATTCAATAAAACCAATACCGGAATATCCTCTTCAATTTGAGCATTAATAATATCATGGAAAATGCTTCTTGTTAATAATGCAAATCGGTCATAATCTGTGCTATCTACGATGTAAACAATAGCTTGTGATCGCTCATTAATATCTGCCCAAAGTGGACGGAACCCTTCCTGTCCTCCGAGATCATAAATATTGATGTCAAGTTTTGGTAGGTTTACTGTATTTACATTTACACCCATTGTAGGGATTGTTGCTCTATTTTCACCATACATTAAATAATTAATTACTGATGTTTTTCCGGCTTTATCCAACCCGCAAATTGTCATGTTTGCTTGCTTCTTTTTCCTGAAAAGTCTAAGAAAGAATGCCATTTGCTTTTTGCTCCACTATGTTTTCTTGTTTATTCCTTGTTTTTTTGTTGTATAGTTCTCCGATAAAACACTGCAATCATTGTTCTCGTTGTTTTCAGTGATCGAGAATCCTCGACGTAAGTCCTTTTGCGCATCATTTTAAGCATTCTTTAATAAAAGCGTTCTAGTAGGTATATGCAAGAGTACTAGAGAATTACTCCGAATAATTGTGAGTTTTTTTCTCTTTTTTGAGAAAGTTACAAATGTGCCAAGATTGTATTAATAGCTACAAAAGCATTGGGTGTTTGTGGTGCAACTAAAAACCGAAGAAGACTTCGAAGATGTAATTATTGGAGCAAAAATCCTTGGGTGTGGTGGCGGAGGAGAGGAATCGATTGCTCGAGTACGTATGAATTTCATTTTAGAACATGGAATGAAAGTGAAAATTATAGATCCAAAAGACGTTCCTGATGAAGCTGTTCTCTGTGTATCCGGAATGGTGGGTGGGCGAGCTTCTCCAGAATGTTTGAAACTTGTGGAAAATCTCGATCCTGTTACAAGTCGCCCAATGATTGCTGCCACCAAACTTCTCCAAGATTACCTTGAGGTTCCTCTTCACACACTTGTTTCAACGGAAATTGGAGCTGGAAATTTCCTTGTTCCCATTATGGTTTCAGCACAATTTGGCTTCAATATGCTTGATGGCGATCTTTGCGGGAGAGCAAAACCAGAAATAAGTATCTCAACGAGTAATGTTGCCGGTCTTTCCATAACTCCCTTGGCTATTGTCTCCAAATATGGTGATGAAATGATTCTCAAAGATGCAATTACTGATCAAAGAGCTGAAACTATCGCAAGGAATATGGCTGTTCTATCTGGTGGTTCAGTCGGTGTTGCTCGTTGCCCTCACAGTTGGAGTGAATACAAAAACGCTGTTATACCAAATACTTTGAGTAAATCAAAAAATCTCGGAACTACTTTAAGAGAGGCTAGAGCTTCCGGAAGTGATCCGATAGCTCCAATAAGAGAAGCACTTGATGGTTTTATTCTATTTGCTGGTAAAGTCAAGCAATTCAATGTAAAAGACGAGGGGGGATTTGTTATAGGCGATGTGATAATAACAAATGAAGAAAACGACCAATTCAGAGTGTGGTTCAAGAATGAATACCTCGTCACTTGGAAAAACGAGAAACCATTCGTTACTTCACCTGATTTGATATGCGTTGTAGATAAGCAAACAGGTGAGGGATTGACCCCATGGGGAGATGATTTCACAAAAGACAGAGAGGTTGTTGTTCTCGGAGGTGCAAATGCTCCTATTTGGTATACTAAGAAAGGGCTTCAGATCTTTGGTCCGAAGCATTTTGGTTTCGATATAGAATATCAAAAAATTAGTGAATTTCAAGAACTATGATTAGGTATTATATATATATCCACCCTTCTCTGATAAAGGTGTGATTAAAAATTCCTAATCGTATTTCGAAAAAGAAACTATCACTAATTATTACATGTATATTAATTCCCATAATAGTTATTGTTCCATCAGTAGTAATGCGCCCTTATCCCCCAATTAAACCTAATACCATTCCACAGAACGATTACTCTTATGCAATTAATTATGCTGAATATAAAGTAAAAGAAATCATGAAGAAAAATGATCTTCCAAGTATTTCAGTAGCCCTTATTGATGATCAAGATATAATTATGCAAAACTCTTATGGTTATGCTAACTTGGAGGAGAACATTTTAGCAACACCAGAAACTGTTTATCGAATGGGTTCTGTTGCGAAGGTTTTCACTGCAATGGAAATAATGCGTCTTTATAATGAAGGACTAGTAGATTTGGATGCTCCTATTACTGATTATATTCCTGATTTCTCAATCAAAAGTCGTTTCCAAGATAATACTTCAATAACTATTCGATCATTATTGACTCATCGATCCGGTCTTCCACGTAATGGGAATCTCCCGTATTGGTATTTTGATTCTGGAGTCAATATTTTACGAGATTATGTTAGTTCACTTAAACACTCTTCTCTTGCTTTTCCAACAGGATATAGATTCAAGTATTCCAATATAGCTTATAACATTCTAGGGCGAATAATCGAAATACTAAGACCTAGTATCTTTCCTTTCTATATGAGAGACGATTTGTTAAGGGAAATTGGAATGAATCAGAGTAGTTTCTTATCCATCGATGTCGCACCTACAGATGATATTGCAGTTGGTTATTACAATGAGAATGGAAAGAATCATCCCATCGAGCATTCGGATATCATTAGTTTTGCATCAGGAAATCTTTATTCATCCTTACAAGATATGGCAGAATTTACTCGGTTTGTTTTTAGAGGAGGAAAAACAGGAAGCACTCAAATCATCGCAAATGAAACACTTCAATTGATGTTTGAGGAGCAACCTTCACAACCTAGAGATACTCAAACAATGGGATTGGGTTGGTTTACTGGAAAAGTCAAAAATACTGAGAAAGTGGTTTTTCATGGTGGTGATGGAGATGGTGTTCATTCAATAGTTGCATTATTACCAGAAAGAAAACTTGGAGTTGTATTAATTGGTAATTCGGTTGAATTTAGTACACCTATTAACTACTTTGCTTGGGAAATACTTGAGATTATGTTGGAGACAAAATACGGAATAATACTTCAAGATGATTCTTCCTATACAGCGATTGACATAGATTCATCATTATTAGCAAATTATACTGGGAAGTACGTTGTTGAGAATGATATCATAGAAGTTTTTCTAAAAGGAACTAACAAATTAAAAATAAACGCTTTAGGTTTTGATATGGACTTAATTCCAGTTTCAAATTCGAAATTCAGAGTAAAACATTGGTTATTAGATTTTGGACGTTTCGATGTTGAGTTCTTTCCAAGCACTGAGATTGAGGATAAATTCCTTAAAGTTACTTTAGAAGGTGCTGCGCAATTCTATGCACCGAGTTATCCCGAAGAAAACGAAATTTCATCATTTTCTCAAAATTTCTTTGGTGTTTATGATAGTTATCCAAGTAATTCTTCGATTTATTTCACAGGAGATACTTTGGGTCGATATGAACTTACAATGGAAGACGGTATTCTAAAGCTCGGATCTAACTTCATTTTAAAACCAATCAGTGAAACTGAAATCATAATACTTAGTGGAGCTTTTGTTGGAGAAACAATGACCTATGATGAATCAACGAAAAGCATCTACTGGAGTAGCTACATATATACACAAGTGGAATCCTAAAGGGAAACCACTTTAACTTTATTTTTTTACTAGATAAATTCAAATGAAACCAAATCACTGGGATTATTAGGTATTCTAAATGCAATCCGAAGCTGAAACTGTGGATGAATATATAGAAACTCTCGAGGAAGAAAGAAAAGAAGCAATAATCAAACTACGAGAAATAGTGAAAACTACTCATCCAAATATGGAAGAATCAATGAAATATCGAATGCCAACTTATTCACAAAAAGAGCAATACATCGCTTTTGCCTCTCAAAAACATTATATCAGTTTATACATTCGTTCTGCAGAGCTCATTCTCAAGTATAAGCCCCTGCTTGGAAAAGTGAGTTTGGGGAAAAACTGTATTAGATTTAGAAAATTGGCTGATATGAAATTTGATGTTATCAAAGCCTTGTTAGAAGAGCTGGATAAATAAAAATGATAAAATCTCTTCTGTTTAGATCTCTAAAAAACATCAGAGATAGCTTTCTCCAATTTTTTTACAATACTTTTTTCTAAGGGAATAGGTATATCGATTTGTTCAGGTTGTATTTCAACTTCAGAGATTAGTACCTCTATTTTATTAATAACTTTAAGTTCTTCATCAAAATCTGCTAGTTGCTCTAAAGCTTCTGCTTTCTGGAGAAGGAAATCAATTTTGCAATACAGATCCCATTCTTGAATTATTTTTTCCAATACTTCATTCACGAGTGACAGACACTCGTTATATTTTCCTAGTTTATTCAAAAGCTTGGATTTTAGAAGCATTTATTGTAAACAGATTTCTGTTGGTTTCCTCTTATCTTTTATAGCTTCATCTAAGGAAAGCATTGCTTCTTTATAGTGCCCTTGATATAATTGCAAATGTATTTCTTTTATTTTAGCACTGTCTTCTTCTGACAAATCTGCCCACTGTTAAAATTGAATAATATATATTTTTTAATCTCTAATCAGCTTTGCTGAAAGTGGTCTTAAAATGTTTTTGCATGAAAGTCAGAAATAGCTTGACTTCTGCTTTAATACCAAAACTTGAAAACAATGATGGTAGAACAAAAAAAAGCAGCAAGGATTTTATAGAAAATTCTCCAATTGTTTGTATTAGTATTTTGTTTATTAAAATCAAAATTAATTATCTTAGAAATTGGCATATATATGCTATCCATTCTAGACCCTTTGATTTCCTATTACGAATTACCCTCGTCATAAGGAAAAAGAGTGTTATTATATAGTTATTATATATAGAGGACTTTAGCATGGCTTACCCTATTGAATTAAGTTGGATAATTATAGTCATAGTAATTTTGGCATTTCTTTTTGAGTTTATGGACTCATCCTTGGGTATGGGTTATGGCACTACTCTTACACCAATATTATTATTGATGGGTTATGAAGCAGTAGAAATTGTTCCTGCTGTTCTTATCTCTGAATTTGTGACTGGTATAGTTTCTGGAATATTTCATATATGGTTTAAGAATATGAACATAGGTCATAAAAGACAATTGAAGAAGAAAATGAGTATGAATACTGAAAGTGTTAAGTCAAATTCAATCTCTAATTTACCATATGAAGTAACTGGTGGGATTTCAATTCCTCAAAAACAAAGTTTGAAAGAACGACTACAAGATCTCACTCTTGACACCCAAGTAATTTACGTTCTAGTAATCTTTGGTATTCTCGGAACTTTAATATCTTCTATCATCTCTGCTACTTATGGCTATAATGCTAATTTTAAATTTGGTGTAAAAATATACATTGGTATAATGGTTTTTTGTATGGGTATTTTGATTTTAGCTTTGAGAAGAAAACAAATTAAATTCTCATTAAAAAGAATCATTACAATTGGAGCTGTTGCTGGTTTCAATAAAGGCATTTCAGGTGGAGGGTATGGTCCCTTGGCTGTTTCAGGTCAGATTCTTTCAGGTAGAGAAGGAAAAAATGCTATTGCATCTACTTCTTTGTCTGAAGGAATTATATGTCTTGTAGGAGCAGTAGCTTATATTCTAACTACAGTCATAATAAGTTCAAATAACGGTGTTCCAGTAAATTGGGGATATTTAGGTTTGGCTCCTTTCCTAATTATTGGTGCTGTGTTATCTGCTCCTCTAGCTGCGTTAACAACGAAAGCTGTGGAGAATAAATGGCTCAAGATTTTAGTTGGAATTGCAACACTAATATTGGGCATATTCAGTTTAACTAGGACAATCCTTGGTTTTACGGGGATTTGGGTGTAAAATTGCAACACTAAAATGAAACGTAATATTTGACAAATAACGATGGAAGAACAAAATTAAAAAACCGATACATTTTGTTAAGACGCAAGAAATGAAGCTATGCATGCTTCATTTCTAAATTATTCACATATAAAAGAAAAAATACACTTTGAGTGTGAACCAAAAATGGTTGGAGACAATATAACTGATATTCGATTCCATGGACGTGGAGGACAAGGAGTAGTTACTGCTTCGCGCATTGCTGCAGAAGCTGCTCTCGTCGAAGATAAATATGTCCACGCATTTCCAGCTTTTGGTCCTGAACGAGCCGGTGCACCCATAGAAGGGTTCACTCGAATTTCTCCCGCAGCGTTTACCATAAAAACAGAGATTCACTTCCCAGACATTATTGTGATTCTTGATCCTACTTTAATTGGGACTGTTGATCTTGGTAAAGGCTTGAAAGATGGAGGAATCGTCATTGCAAACTATGCAGGTTCAATGGACGAGCTGAAAAGCAAGATTGGTATCAAACAAAAAGTTTCGTATCACAAAGTTGATGCTACCAAAATTGCTGACGAAGAACTAGGTCGACCAATTACTAACACTGTTATGCTTGGAGCTTTAGTAAAAATCACAAAAATTGTTGAATTAGACAATGTGTGTGAAGCTACTGCTACAAGATTTCCAGGAGTAGTTGGCGAGAGAAACGTTAAAGCTATTAGAAGAGCCTATACGGAGGTCGAAAGTGAATGACCAAGAATACCCTTTCTGATGAAGAAATGCAAGAATGGATAAAGGAGAAGTGGGGTTACGAAAAACTCCCCATGGGTGGATCTGTTCCTTATCCCGGATCCTCTAAATTCTTTAAAACAGGTGATTGGAGTCCTTTCAAAGCAGTCGTAGACCGCGAGAAATGCACAAAATGTACCACTTGTTTCTTCCTCTGTCCTGATTCAGCCATTACAATGGATGATGAAGAAATCCCCGTAATGAATTTCGATTATTGTAAAGGCTGTGGCATCTGTGCTGAAGAATGTCCTGCAGATGCTATTGAAATGAAGGATTTAACAAAATAGGTGATCACACATGACTAAAGCTAATGTTACTAAAGGTAAAAGAATCGGCATGACTGGGGACGAAGCTGTTGCTAATGCTGCTGCAGTTATCAATCCTGATGTTGTTGCTGCTTATCCGATCACCCCACAAACTATCATTGTAGAACACTTCAGTGATTTTGTTCACGATGGAGAAGTAGATACTGAGTTTGTTTGTGTTGAATCTGAACACAGCGCTATGAGTGCTTGTGTTGGTGCTAGTGTTACTGGTGCAAGAGTCTTTACTGCTTCTGCTAGTCAAGGAGTTGCTTTGATGTTTGAAATTCTCTTCATCGCTGCTGCTTCAAGACTTCCAATCGTTATGGCAGTTGCTAATCGAGCTCTCGCTGGACCGATTAATATTCATGGAGAATTAACTGATCAAACAATCTGCCGAGACACGGGCTGGATTTCTATGTTCTCTGAATCCGCTCAAGAAGCTTATGATAATACTTTCTTAGCGTTCAAAGTTGCAGAGCACCCAGACGTCTCACTCCCAGCTATGTTTGGATTAGATGGTTTCATTCTTACTCATGCTCTCGAGGGTGTTTTCCCTCTAGACAAGAAATTTGCTCAAGATTTCTTACCTGAGCGTGTAATGAAGCATCCAACAATTCCTGGTAATCCAGTTTCTTCTGGTTTGCTTGCTCTTCCTGACTATTATATGGAAGTTAAGTATCAACAAGAATTAGCTATGAAAGCAGCTCGAAAAGTTATTCCAGAAGCTTTTAAGGAGTTTGGTGAGAAGACCGGTCGTTACTACGATCAAGTTGAACAATACCAAATGGAAGATGCTGAAACAGCTCTTGTAACCATGGGTGCACTTTCTGGCACCACTAAATATGTAGTTGACAGACTCCGAAAAGCAGGCGAGAAGGTAGGAATGCTCAAGGTGAAGACTTATCGTCCCTTCCCAGCTGATGATCTTGCTGAAGCTTTGAAAGATGTGGACGCTGTAGGAGTTATTGACCGAGATTTAACCTTCGGTGCTCCAGGAGCAGCTCTCTACACTGACCTCAAGACTTCTCTATATGATTACAAGGATCGACCACAGGTTTTCGGTTTCATAGCTGGAATTGGTGGAAGAGATGTCCTAGTAGGAGACTATGAGTACATCTACAAACAAGTACTCAAGAACAAAGGTGCAGAAAAAGCTGTGCCGGTTGAATGGATAGGTTTGAGAAAATAGGAGGCTAAAACAAATGGTTACTACTGAAGAATTAAAGAAAGTAAGAATTCCAAAAGCAAAGGAACTAATGAGAAAAGAAGATCGCTTAGCTCCCGGTCACAGACTTTGTGCTGGTTGTACCGCTGGAACTATCGCTCGATGTGCAACTCTTGTTACCGAACCTGACGATGTGTGTATTTTCCATGCAACAGGTTGTTTGGAAGTCGCTACAACTGTTTATCCATTTACCGCTTGGAGAGTTCCATGGTTCCACAACGCTTTTGAAAACGTTGCTGCAACCGCTTCCGGAGCAGAAGCAGCTTATCGTGTAATGATTAGAAAAGGCAAACTAAAGAAAATGCCAGATATTATTGCTTTCGCCGGAGACGGTGGAACTTATGATATCGGGTTACAATCTCTTAGTGGAGCTTTAGAACGAGGACACGATTTTGTTTACATTTGCTATACAAATGGAGCCTATATGAACACTGGTATTCAGCGTTCAGGTGGCACTCCAATGTATGCCTCAACAACAACTTCCCCAGCAGGAAAAGTCATTCCTGGAAAAACCCAATGGCGAAAAGACCTAGTAGCAATCGCTGCTGCTCACAAAGTACAATACGTTGCAACCGCTTCTCCAGCAGCTCATCGTGATATGATGACTAAAGTAAGAAGAGCACTTGATGTCGATGGACCAGCGTTCCTATTGATTGATATGCCATGCCCAAGAGGCTGGAGATTCCCAGAGGAATTATCAGTCAAAATAGCCCAACAAGCAATCGATTCATGTTACTTCCCGATTTACGAAGTCTTCGATGGTAAAGAATATGTTCTAAATCCAAAAAGCAAAGCAATTGCTAATAAGCCCGAAAGAAAACTTCCAATTGAGGAATACTTGAAGGGACAAGGAAGATTTAGACACTTATTCCGCCCAGAAAAACGTGATGACTTGATTGCTAGATTCCAAGCAGAAGTCGACAAAGAATGGGAACGTCTTCTAAAACTAGTTGAAATATCATAACATCTCAAATAAACAAAAACTAAGAGAAAAGGATTAGACCTTTTTTCTTACAATATTTTTTCTATTTTACTTTTTTTCCCCACTAAATTTTGAGATTTGGTACCTTATAAATAAAATATCCTAGGGGTTCACTTGAGAAAATTTCTCCTTGCGGAGGTCAATGACAAAAATGAAAAAACTCTTCAAAAATAAACGATTGAGTGCGATCTTGCTTTTCGGTGCAATGATGATCCTCTGGGTTACCACCACATTAGCTATTGGACCCCCAGATGAAGCCCCACCACTGTTAACACCTGGTCCATAAGAAATTCGTACAATATTCAAAATTGAGGGAAGCTTGGCGGAAGGGTTCTTGTGATGAGAACACTTCTCTTAATTATTTTTTCTTTTTTGCTTTTTTAGCTTCTTCTTTTCTTTTCATAGATTCTTCTGCATCATGAACCATTGTTGTGATCAAGTCAGTAAAGACTTTCTTAATGGTTTCACCTGTTTTTGCAGAGGTTTCAAGATAAGGGATTTTATAACCCAAACGTTTAGACATTTTTGCAGCGAATTTCTTCCCATCTTCCTTGGTTACTTTGCGATTCTTGAGATCAATTTTGTTTCCAACTAAGATGATTGGTATTTCAGTACAATTCTTTTGTATTTCATCCAACCAACCTTCAAGATTCTCAAAAGACTCCCTCGAGGTAACATCATAAACAAGTAAACATCCAAGAGCTCCACGATAATATAATGGACGGATTTTTGAGAACTTTTCTTGGCCGCCTGTATCCCAGACTTGCACTTTTACTTCCTTATCTTTAATCTTCTCTCTTTTGATTGTGAAATCTACTCCAATGGTCATTTTGTAGTTTTCTTGGAATTTTCCTACAGCGTATCGAAAAGTAATTGCAGTTTTCCCAACAGCACCATCACCTACCACTATGGTTTTGAAAAGAAAATCGAAGCTTGCTGTTGCGATTGAGTCTACCAAAGTTTCCTTCCTTCTTGTAACCTTCTTTGAAATTATCTTAAGTAAAGAATTTTCAATAAAAAACCTTTGCTTATGTGACTTTTATGGTCATAAAATATTATTTCTGTGAGGTAAATATATTTTAGTGTAGGAAGATTAATTTACATCTGTCTGCGCCCATGAGTAGACTCTTAGTTTCGAAGCTGTAATGGAGATAAACAAATGACGAATGGAGAAATTTCATTGGATTCCGGATTATTTAGTACTCCCGGTGATAAGATTTTACTCCCATTGATGGGATTTCCTTCTGAACGTGATGCAATGTTTATTGCTCTGGTAACAGCTGAGTATTTTGGCGCTAATTTGCATATTTTTCATATTGCAAGTAAATCTAAGAGAACGGAAGAGTTCTTTCAAAAAGAGATTGAATGGTTAAAGAAGAAATCACAAGAACAAAACGTGAAATTAGAAGTTGATATTAAAGATTTTAATCCTGGGATTAGACCTGATAGTGTGATTTTAAAGGAAATTCAGTCGTTAGCTCCCAGACTCGTTATCATGATGAGTAGGAGAAAAGGACTTTTTCAAAGATTCGCAGGTAGTATTGCTGAACGTGTTGCTCGTAGGAGTTCCAGCTCAGTTATGATTATTCGATCCCCAGATGAAAACTGGGTAACCGATGGAACACATGTTGAACCAAGAAAAATTATAGTTCCTATAGGTTCTAATAATCCTTGTGAAGTGTCAGCCGTCCAGATAGCAATTGCAATCGCAAATGCAGGAGAAACAAGAGACGCGGATATAACTTTGTTACATGTTATTACTGTTCCTGAAACGGTTCCCATCATTCCTGATGATGATAGATTGATTATTCAAGAAGAGAAGGATTTTGTGAAACAAGCAGGAATGTATAGCACTATGTTACTTTATCCTATGAAAACAAAAGTAATTATAGGTCGTGATGTTGGTCGATCTGTGAGTCATTATCTTAACAAAGAGAATGCTGATTTATCCATTATGGGTGTTCCTTATGTTCCAAGGAGACTCTTTGGTCTATTTGGAACTGATACAAATTTAATCTATCAGAAAAGCAAATGCCCAGTAGTGGTAATTTTTCACAAAGAAGAATGTTGAGATAGAATAACAGTAGTGTAAGTTTTTAAAAATCATGAATAAAACAAAAAGACGATAAGCTGTAGAAAAGAAAATTAAAAGTAGGTTATAGCAATGGATAAAGCAACCCCTGAAACAAATGGTCAACTTGAATTAAAACCCAAGGAAGACCTTAGTGATTCATATTCTCAAGGGGTTACTGAAATTGGTTTAGTTTCTGATAGGGAATTATCTCGAGAACTTGGGTTTAAAGAAGCATTAAGTATAGGGTTAGGGGGAACAATTGGCGGTGGAGTTTTCAGTGTTTTAGGGATTGCAGCAGGTTTTGCTGGTCCCGCAGCAATACTTTCCTTTGCTTTTGGTGGGGTCCTAGCAATTCTTATTGGGTATTCTTACTCCAAACTTGCCTTACGTTATCAATCTGCAGGTGGGAGTTATACTTATGCAAGAGAAGCTTTTGGTAAATACTTTGGCGGAGCATTTGGTTGGTTGCTCTGGACAGGCTATCTCGCTTCTTGTTCTCTTTACGCTTATACTTTTGGATCATTTTTTGCTCATATGATTCTACCTGAAGATTCAGTACATATAACATGGGTTGCCGGTTTTTTCGCAGCTGTTCTTATAGCATTATCAACAGTAATTAATTTAGTCGGTGTAAAGGAGACAGGAAAATCACAGAATATTATCGTGTTAATTAAAGTAATAATTCTTGTTGGATTTGTAATTATAACCATTCCAGCAGCATTTAGAAATTTAGGAAATCTCACTCCATTTTTTGCGGATGCCGAACGTAATCCGCTTGATATAGTCACAGGTTTGGCAATGGCTGTTGTAGGAACATCGCTATTATTTGTTGCTTTTGAAGGCATGGAACTTATACCTAATGCTTCAGAGGAAATTCAGAATCCTGAGAAAAACATTCCAAGATCAATATATGGAACAGTTATCATTGCAACAGTAATTTACATTTTAGTTGCCTTCACAGCATTAGGTGGAACTGATTATACAATCTTTGCTGGCGATCCAGAAAAAGCGGAATATGCTTTAGCAATAGCTGCTACTCCGATACTTGGTCAAGCAGGTTTCATTATTGTATCCTTGGGTGCTCTATTTTCTACAGCAAGCGCTTTCAATGCTTCCCTTTTTGGTTCTTCTCGTATGACTTACGTTATGGCTCGTGATGGTATTTTCCCTCGAGTCTTTCAAACAGTTTCTAAAAAAAGCAGGGTGCCTTTTATTAGCATCTTAACTATAAGCGGAGTAACCTTAGTTTTGACTCTCACACTAGATCTTGCGCAAATAGCTCAACTTGCTAGCTCAATATTTCTACTGCTGTTTGCTACTATTTCATTATCTAGTTTGGTTCTCAGAAAAAAGATAAAAGCAAATTTTGTTTTCCCACTAATCGGATTCTTACTTGCTTTGTCACTTCTCGGTGTGTTCATCTGGCATATGATAAACCAAGTCATGCAAGAGGATAAAAATGCTCGATTAACTCTCATTCTATTACCAGTACTTATTGTTTTAATGATCATTGGGAGTATTGTTACAATAAAAGTTCAAGAAAGGACTAAGAAAGCTCAGAGTTAATAATGGTGATCTCATTTGTTCAAACGAACACAGAAAAAAATAACAGATTCTCCTCGAATTATTGTGTTCACATCCTTTCAAATTAAGACAATTCTTTCTGAGTCTACGGAGTCACCCCAAGATCAATTATCCAACAAGCAAGCAGAAGCTCTTAAACAATACTTAGAGCAATTTGCGGTAGAACTTGAGATTCGTTCAAAGTATCATGATGAACTTTTTACTAGTAAGAAAAGAGAAATTCAACTTGCTGAAACAAAAAAAGTTGTTTTTAGCTTAAGAGAAACAGACCAAACTTCTGGAGACGCCCTGGATTTCTTAAAAGTAAAAATGGATCTCTTAATTCGAGAAAAAGAAGATTTGGCTTTGAAATTTCTTAGCTTCAGAGAACAAATACAAAAAGATGCAGTAAGTGATGTAAATAGTTTGGTTCAAAATCTATTAAGTGAAATTGTCTTCATTGATACAGATCCTTGGGAAGAAGGTTTGGATTATTATCGAACAAGATTTCTAATGCAAAAAGTGCAAGAAGAAGATGAAGAATTAAAGGATGAATTCATTCCTGAACAGGATAGATTAGACCTTCTAATTCACGAAAAGTCCTTAGCTAAACTGGACTCAGAAGAAGAATTAGTGAAAGAGAAAATCCCCATATACATTAGTAAGAAGTATCATCAACAGCTGAAAATCTTGGCAAAAGATTACAACTTATTTATCACAAAGATTCCTGGTTCAGTATTGCACGATGTTATAGAAACTCCTTTTGGAGAATTAAAGGAGAAATTGACGCAACAAGAAATGAGAAGTTTTGATACTGGTAAGGAACTTTACGCCTTAAAACGTGAACAAGGTATTCTTTCACTGAAAACGTACGAGATTATACAAACAATTCGGTCCCGCTTATTTAACATATCTGGTTCTATAGCTTCCAGGAATTTCTTGAGGAACGCTTTCAATGAACTCATAAACACAGCACGAGATGAGCAGTTACCAATAGACGCGAAAAAAGCAGAACTAGTTGAAATTACTACAAGACTTCTTCGAATTATAGGTGAATTAAAACCTGGTGAGAGTTAGTTTACTTTTTCGACTTTATTCCTTAAAAAAAATCTATTTTATTCCGAAAAGATATTTTTATAAATATAAAGCGTACAATTACTTTTTTTAGAGAGCTGTCGACTCTCAGGTAATAAGTCGATGATCGATCTAGAAAATGAATTATACGGTCCAGAAGACGACGATGAAGAAGAAGAAGACGAAGATGATGACGACGACGAAGACTGGGAAGACGAAGATGATGATGACTAATAATCTCATCTGATTTGTTATAGTCAAGTCTTAAATATAGTATCAGATTCTTCGAAATAATTCGTGTCTATAATTTCTTCATAATTTGTCTCGTATGATTGTAGAGACAAATCCTTTTTTTTTATTTAATCTGATTTTTTTTACAATAGAAAAAAGAAGGTTGAATTATTCTTCAATCAATATAAAATACAATATCACTGGTCGCGTGTTCACATCACGCAAAGTCCATCACTTTCTTCTTTCTTTTAAGAAAAACTTTGTATTGAATTATATAGTTATTATTCTAAAAGGGCATTCTTCTGAAAAAAATTCTTAAACAATATTTTATATTATAATCTATGGACGACAAAGTAAAACTCCCATTATGGCTACGAATTTTCTATTTAGTATTTGGTGTTGTAATAATTGGTTTTGCTGTTATTGTATTCATCAATATACCACTTGTTTTCATTGACAATATTCTTATCCTTGGAATTGCAATTACTGCTGTTAGCATACCACGTCTACTTGCAGGTCTTTTCGATAAACGTTTAACTAAATCCTTAAAGACCTTTAATGTCATTGTAGGACTCCTAATATTACCTATAGGCATTATTGCTATCATTTGGACTTCTCTTGGTTTTCTCATTCTTATTGATATCTTAGCATTAGCTATCATGATGATAGGTATTTTAGGTATTCTTCAAGGTGTAGAAGATAAATCAAAAGTTCGAATTTATAGAGTGACAATCAATTTAATTGGTTTCATACTCATAGGCCTTGCTGCAACAGTATTAATTATGGATTCCATTTTCACTGATTTAGTGTTAGTTTCTCTACTTAGCACAGGTTTACTAATCATCGGATTAAGAAGATTAGTCGAAGGAATAGTGGATCATAGAATTTTCAAACAGCCACATACATAGTTCATATTAGGTAATCATTTCTTAATGATTACTTTTTTTTTCTTATCTGATCCTTAATTTGTTATTGATTTTTTTTCCAGTAATTATTTATTCCTCGATAATCTCTTGTGGTTCTTTCTTGCTGGTCGCGTGAGAAAGAAGGTTGCTTTCCCTTTCCGCGAATTCAAATCGCGCTGGACTCACAATTTTTCATTTAACTATAAAAAAGAAAGCTTGAATCATTCTTCAAGCTTTAATATCTTTACTTTTCACTGTTACCAAGTGTCCTACACTGCCTTCGATGAGTCTCCTCACACCGATGAGCATGAAACCACTCGCAAGAATGGCAATCAGTGCTGCATCTCCAAGGGTATCAAATATTAAGACTAAAATTCCAAGTATTATGAGAATGAATCCGTAGATGATTAGCATGAGTTGGTACCAGTTGTCTTTCTTCTTTTCTTCGAAACCTTTGACTACACCGAAAATTCCTAAAAGAATCAATCCTAACGCGATGAAGACAAAAACAACTTCGACTGTAATGTCATGATACACCATTGCGACAATACCTATTGGAAACAGTAATACACCGATAACTAAGTTAAATATTCTCAGCCATTTCGAGAGTTTCTTGTCAAAAATCCCTATGAGTATTCTTGTTGAGCCTATCATAATAAGAGCAACACCTAAAAGTATCGCTGTTATCATATAACCAAATTTGATATTAATCAAGACAACTAAAGCGAATCCTATGCTTAATATGCCTGAGATAATATAGAAAATCCTTAACCATTTTGGTAATTCAATTTGTATTTTTTCATTCATAATATTTACATTGATTACCTATTTTTTTAAGGATTTCCCAGTTTATTCCTTTTTGTTAGACTCATTAATTGATTGACTCAAGTTAGGTGTTCTTAGATCGATGTTATTTCTTTTTGCAGCTTTCAGAACGTTTTCCTTAACTTTAGAGTCAATTTCAACTACTCTATGGATATCATTGATTGAATAGAATAGCTTGTATTCCACAGCAAAATTCTGGAAATTCGTTAATCGTACTTTTGCTGGAGGATCTTCAATGACCCCATCTACACCTGCAATACATTTAATCAATATTCTTTCAATGAATTCACTCTCAAAATCAAAACCTACAGTTATAACACATTGTCTTCGAATAACACCTTCTTTTCCATAATTATAGATTTCACCCTTTAGGAGTTCTTGATTGGGGATTAGAATTATTGCTTTATCTAATGTTCTTAATTTTGTAAAAATTAACTCAACTGATTGGACATCTGCGAAACTATCATTGTAAAGAATTCTATCGCCTATGTGAATTGGTTTACTAACCATAATTATTAATCCAGCTAAAGCATTACCGATAGTATTTATTGCTGCAAAACCAAGAATAGTACCTCCCAATAATGCTATCGCTCCTGTTATTGCTCCAACAGTTACATTGAATGCCATAAGAATGCTAAAGAGAAGAACAAATGTATAAATGACGCGTATAATACGAACTAATACCTTGCTGTAGTTTTCAGTTAATTTATTTCTTTTTTCTAATCGCTTTATATAACGCGATGAGAAAATCAGGAAAATTGTTGCAATAAGGATAACTACTAATGCAATAATTAGTTGGACATAATTTGCTTGTAACCAATCCCATATAAAAAGTAATATTTCTGAATCTTGGAGAGCCATTTCATTTCCCATTTAAATAATTTGTTAACTACCTTTAAAAAATTGCTTGTTAACTAAGTACAATATAAAATCTTCACAATTCAAATATAATAGAAATCAGTTAAAAAATTATATAAGAATGGAAATTAATGGACTAAACATTATGGAAAACTATAGGAAAGATTCATCAAAAATGAGTCTGCCAAAATTACGTCAAATTAAAATGATTTTGCTATCTTCAATAGGGATCTTTATCCTAAGATATCTATTACTGATAACCAGCATCATATGGGTTGACATATTTATTGTTAAAGATATACCTGTTCTTTTCATAAGTCAAGTAATTCTCGAAATTATTGCTTTTGCAATGTTCTGCTATGGATTAATGGGTATTAAAGAGTATTTCACTAAAACAAGCTTAAAACGAAATATGAGAAGAATTGTTATAATTCTTTTATCCATGATTGTATTATTAATTGCAATTCTATTTGTCTGGGGTATAGCTAGTTTTATCCCAATATCTGAATCGTTTCCCTACGAATTATGGGTGGAACTTATAATTATTGCTATGCCATTTGCTGAACTTATTCCCTTTACTTTGGCAATGGTGTTATTAAGTATTAATTTTTGGTCTTTAAGAAAAACCGAAGGGTGGATGACAAGATTTTTAATAAGTCCTTTTTTCCTTTTACCTTTAACTGTAGTAAGGATTCTTGCTGCTGTCTTGAAAGTAATCAATATTTTGGAACCAACAAAATATCTTTACGCTTGGAAAATGGCGGATTTTTCAAGGATTATCTCTGCTATTTTGGGTATTATTCTCTTCGTTGAAATCTTAATTAATATTTGGAGAATTAAACCAAAAATAATCATTCAGCAAAGTAAGAACACTCTGTAAAATTGGCTTTAATTGATTATCGAACTAAGAGGATTCTTTCTGTGTACTCAAAACCCACGCAAGGAATTGTGATAAGTATTTGATGACTAATTGTCCTCCCGGACCACTTATGATTGAATCAAATGAGTGATTCGCCCATGGAAGTTTTAATATGACACTTGTTATTCCTAATTCCTGTAATTTAGCAAACAATTTTTCAGATTGCTGAGGATTAACCAAATTATCCTTTAAACCAATCGCCAGAAAAATTGGTGGAATATTCTCCTTATTTTTTTCAGTTACATATTCTAAGGGAGAAAAGAGTTTGAAGAAATCATTCAGTTTATTCTTATCCATTGTTGATTGGTCAATTACTTTAAAAGCTATTTTGTGTTTTTGCTCAAAGAAATGGTACATTCCACTTAACTCAGTGACAGGATACAAACCTACAACTCCAAGGATATCTTTCTCCTGCCTTAGAAATGAAGTTAGCAGCACTAAATGACCACCCGCGGATCTCCCAAAAAGGAAGAGTTTTTCAGTGCGCACTTTATATTCTAACGAATGATCTTTCACAAACTGAATTGCTTCATTTAAATCCCGGATCATTTCATTCATTTCTGGTTGATATTTCAAGATTGACCTTTCTTTCAAAAGTGAATTTAAAGAGATCAGCTGATAATTAATGTTAAACACAGAATACCCAAGATTGGCAAGTAACTTGCAAATTCTTTCATGTCTTAAGTAATCCTTTGATCCTAAAATCCAAGCTCCTCCATGTAGAAAAATTATTACCGGAAACTTCCCTTCCTTCTTAGGAATATATGCATTCAAGTACCCATACTTTTCTTTCTTCGTTGTAGTATACTCAATATTCTTCATTATTGTAATTTTTGCATCATGTTTCTTCCTTATTTCTTTATAATAAGCTAATAAGCTGAACCTAACTTCCTTGAAATATCTAACTTCTATATTTTCATCTATTTCTGACAAATAATTATCTCCAAGATAATTCTTCATGCTTTCTTGTAACTTTTTATTAGTAACCCGTAAGTAAAGAAATGGACTTAGTAGACGACTGGTTGTGAATAAGTTAAAAAGAATAATAACTAAAAGCGAGTAGAAATCAGTTGAAAAGATGCCAATTTGGATATAGTAAATAATTCTCACAATAGAAGCAATACATAAACTCAAAGTAAAAACTATTAAGAACAAACCTGTTTCCGACAACCAAAAACCTAACATAGTATAGGAAATTGGTACAAAAAGAATGAAAATTAAAATCGAAATAATAACCAAAATAATAGAAATAACATGCACACAGACCAACTCTTTCTCTACTTGAAGCTTCATTTGTAGTAGTTAATAATTTTCTTCCTTCAATATAGAAATGGCTGTAAATATAATGAATGTTTTTACTCACACATTATCCTTGGTTAACTTTATCAGTTTAGTAATCACTTCTTCTCGTTTTTTGTAGCTATAATCCCTAATGTCTTTCGTCCAATGATTTAATTGCTGTGTGAAAAGGTAACCAATAGAATTTATTGAAGGGAAAAATCTTTCTTCTTCCTGATTGTGATAATGCACCAAGGAAGCACATGCGAAGAGGAAGTTTATTTCAGTATATGTTGCTTTTTGTGGATATTTTGTTGTTTTAATATCCCAGAGAACACCATCAACTATTAAGTCAATATCTGCTCGAATAACTTTAGGGATACCTAATTTGGGATTCAGAAATATTTCTTTTGCTGACTTAAATTCGTTAGTCAACCAAGTAAGTAGTTGTTTTAGAAATGCTTGGATACATTGCACTTCGCTTTTTGTGAAGGTTGTAAGAACAGGATACTGATGAAATCGATAAAATTGATCTAAATGAGATAATAACCAAGTATCAATAATACTTTCTTCCCAAGTTTTTTCCTTGTATCCTTGTATCCATTTATTCGCTTGTTTTAGTAAGTCCTCAATATCGTGTGTTGGTATTACATTCCCCTTTATCACTAACACTTCTCCGCTCTTTATTATTCTACTCAGATTAATCATTGAAATTTCAGCCAATAGTATGCCTGATACTATTCGTGCTTTTGGGGCGATTAATTTATCCTTAAAGAATTTCATTATCATATACCCTACAAATATCCCGTACAAGCTCCATTTCTTTCTTTGATTAATGAAATCAGGAATAGGATTCACATTTTTTGCTGAGAATTCTTTGTCTCTATAGTTGCTGCTATCAAAGAACTCCCACTGATTTTTCCCTAAATCTTCAATTATTTGTGATAATGATTTTACGTTGGTCAAGGATTTCCCTTTGAATTGATAATATACTTTAACTAATTAATATTTCTTGATTTTTGCAGTATTTCCTCTAAAAGTATTAATTAATAATAAGCATTATAATCTAATTAAAACAAATGAAGATGTTAAATTTGATTGACCAAAAAAATAGCAATATAAATGCAAAAAATACTAGCAATGGCAATTCATCAACTAATTCACAAGAAACAACAATTAGGTTCCTAAGTTATAATGAGAACAACTTTGAGGAAAAAGAGCTAAAAACTCTTGACAAATTAACAGATTTATTTAAATCAACTCAAATTAATTGGGTAGATATTGTAGGAACACATGATTTGGATCTTCTAAATAACGCAAGCAAAATTTTCAGCATACATCCCCTCATTGCTGAAGATATTATCACAACTAATCAAAGATTGAAGATTGAATACTTTCCAGATTATATTTTCATTGTGCTAAAAGCAATTAACTATCTTAAAGATGAAGTTTTAGAATTAGAACAAGTAAGTATAATACTCGGTAAAAATTTCGTTTTCACATTTCAGGAATTAAAACCTAATCAATTTAATCAAATTTATGAGAGAATTAAGAGTAGTAAAGGAAGAGTACGCAAATTAGGAGCCGATTATTTAGTATATGTTCTATTGGATGTTTTGGTTGACAATTTTTTCATCATTCTGGAGGATTATGGTGATAGATTGGATACTTTACAAGAAACCCTAATTCAGGATCCTTCGCCTGAAACTCTACATGCAATTTATGAATTTAAGAAAGAAATTATTAAGATTCGAAAAGCTACATGGCCTTTACGTGAAGTCATAAGTCAATTAGGTAAAATGGATTCTGATTTAATTAATGACTCTATGAGGATTTATATTCGGGATGTTTATGATCACGTTATTCAAATCATAGATACAATAGAAACCTTTAGAGATATGATTTCTGGAATGATTGATATTTTTATGTCTAGTGTTAGTAACAAAATGAATGAAATAATGAAAGTCTTAACAATTATTGCCACTATTTTTATTCCTTTAACTTTCATCGCTGGTGTTTATGGCATGAATTTTCAAAACATGCCTGAATTAGCGTGGAAATGGGGTTATTTAACAATAATATGTGTCATGGTTGTTATTTTTGTTGGTATGATTATTTTCTTTAGAAGAAAGAAATGGATATAGTAAAAAATTGATTTATTATTTTCCTTTCTTTATTTCTTTTAATTTTTTCAGATAGTTTGAATAGGTTAATTCTTCTTTTTTAGAAAGTAGTTTCTTCTTTTTCATCTCTTCAATAGTTCTTATTCCTTGTCCTTTTCTATCTTCTTCTAATCTAGCTAATGCTAAGTTAAACCAAAAAATGCTTTCCTTATTAGTTTCTTTCAC
>JAGXNT010000050.1 GCA_019894765.1 Candidatus Heimdallarchaeota archaeon | reverse complement strand
CAAGTCATGCAAAATGATCGTAAGAAGAGCAAAGATATGATGGCTCAAATGCAATCCACTCTAGCAAGAGCTGCTCCATCAGCAAAGGAAGCACAAAAATATCTTGCCGATGAATTAGAAGAAATGGATGAAATTATGGCTGAAGAAGAATCAGGTGCGGCTCGATCAGCTGATATGGTTCAAGCGAAATCTTACAGAATGAGTAAGAAAAGGAAGAAATAATCTTCCTTATCCTTTTCTTTTTTTAACCGTGAATCTCTTTGGGGAAGAAATCCTCGAGAGTTCTTTGTGATTTAATGATTTTTAGCGTGTTACTTCTATCCATAATCTTCTCAAGAGGATAATCCAGCATTTTCTTAACTTGAACAAACGCTTGCTCTAATGTTTCAAACTTCATGGGAACTTTCTTCAAAGCTTCCTTCGCTATTTCTCGGAATCTCCAAACTCCTGTTGGAATCCATTCCTTATCCACTTGTAGGTAAACAAAGCATCCCGCTTGTCTTTGAATGTAGTCAAGGTACTCTAATACTTGTAATCTTGTGCAGTAGTAAGCTCCAGCAACATCTTTCGCATACGTCTTTCTCCCCCACCAAGTTTCCCAATCAATCGCCATAGCATCACTGGTACCTATTAACCAATACTCAAATACTTCATACATCCATGCGGAAGGATACATGAGAATAAGCACAAGGTTGCCTAATGCTTTGTGACTAAAGACTCGAACTTCATCCAGCCATTTGTTTTTCAAAATTTGTTTCCAATATTGTTTTCCAAGTATGTCATCCACAGCGGTTATAGACCAAGTAGTAGGAACTAATCGACGATTCTTTTTCACCCCAAATAAACCTGCAGAGAGTAGACGAGTGATGTGTCTTTGGTTCAACTTATCATCGTGGAGTTTGGTGATCCCTCCAACAGCTTTCAAATCAGTATCACTCACGATTTTATCCACAATATGTGGTATTTTCGGATTCTCAGTTAATCTCGCTTTCTTAATATTCCCTGATGGACCAGAAGGGGCAATTCTTGGAGAAAAATCAATGTCAAGTTTAGGTCTTTTAATGAAAGACATTTCAGTATCAACAGGTTTACTAGACATCACTAATTCTTGGATTATTTCGAGCATTTTATCCGGTTCACGAGCATTCTTGACACTGAATCTTTTCTTCCCTCTAACTAGTGCTGTTCGGTAACCAATTATTTCATCCATTGTTTTAAAGATCCACTTTTCTTCCGCATCATAGATCGAAGTGTCTTCAGAAGCAATAGGTGGTACTAAGGGACCAATAGACACTTTTGGATAGCCATGCTCCCCAACAAAGAAACCAGGGGGAGACGCACCAAAAAATTCAGTTTTAGAGAATGTTTTCTGGATATCAGCAATAGATTTGGCTTTCACAAGAATAGGACACATCCCCTTCCCACACATCTTTCTAAATCCTTGACAACGCTGACAAAGATTACGATTGATCTCGGAAGGAGAGGTAACCATCTTAACTCCATTCGACACAGAAAACACACTTAGCAACAATTATTTGTTTTACTCAAGTTATTCCCAAGTAATTATACCTGGTTATTTTTCTTCTTCTTTTGATTTAATATTATAGTCTAATTCGAGTTCATAAATTTCTTCCTTTAAATTTCAGTTAGAGAGATAAGCGAAAATATTCAGTGAACTCAGAAATATCAAACAAAAGGAAGAACTACACAAAAAAAAGAGAAAGAGAAGCAGGGAGTAGCTCCCTGCTTTGCGATTACAATTTGGGGCCTATTTCTTTTTTCTATAAAAGACAATAGAAATTGTTGCCACTGCGACTAATGAAGAGAGTGTTATCAACAAACCAAAACCAGGTGATTCAATGGTATAATCGACATCATAACCAGCTACAGTCATATAATACCTTGCTTTGTCTATGTCGTGATTATATCGAATGATATTTGGATTATTCCAAACACCCATTTTTGGATAAAGTGGTGTATCACTGATTTGATATTCGCCTCTATGAATAACATCATTGATCTCAAACCTGTCTATAGCAAAAGCAATTGCTTTTCTTACACAAAGTCCGACTGATAGTTGACTATCAAGTGGAGCAGGTGCTCGATTGCCTATGACTGGTCTTACTTCTCTCATGTTGAATCCGAAGAAACCAAAGGCGTATAGTGTATCAGATTGTACTGTAAAGTCTGGGTCTGCTACATATTCGTCTCTCTTGTCTGGGTTCCAGGTAATACCAATTAAATCAACTTTACCTGCCTCAAATTCGAGGAGTTGGGTTTGTACATCAGGGATAATTCTGATTCTTATTTTGTGCATTCCATCCCAGCCTGTACCGAAACCGAATCTTTCTTCCCAGTTTAATGCTGGATCAGCTGTTACTAAGGGATCTAGTTTCCAACAATCAGTTTTTAGAGAAAGGACTGTTTCTACACCTTCTGTAAAGGAGTCTATCTCAAAGAGATCTGTACCAAAAACATTAGTAGCAAAAGTATTCCATGATGGATGGGTAATATCTGGGGTTACTCCATCTGCTAATTGAGTTTGGTTCAAATAGTGCTCTGGAAGTATATTCAAATTAAGGTTTGGTAAGAAGGGCGCGTATGGATCATTCTCAGGAGTATCTGGATCACCATCAATAAAGAGGTCCATAGTCCATTGATCAATGATTTCCATATCTTCTATCCAATTCCATAAGTGTTGGTCGTTAGATACGTGTTTCCAAGCATAAAAAGTGAAGTAAACATCATAAATGTCGAATTCTTCAGCTAGGAATGAAGCATCGGGATCAGCTCCCCAAGGAATGCCTTGTCTTGCTACAATTCTTAACCATGTATCGTTTATCATAGTATAGCTCTGAGCTAAGTGAGGCCAGACACTAAGATCTGCATCATAGGCAATCAAAGTATCTAAAACTGCATTGCTTATGAAACTTGAAGAAGTATCATCTTGGAACAATGGATTGAAATCAGACCAAGCAGCATCAACTCTTACTAATTCATCGTCACTTATTTGACCTGCATGAGTACCAACGAAATCCATTTTACCCCAGGATTGCATTATACCATCTGTATAATTGTAACCTACTAGGGTTGCCCATTGAGCACCATATCCTCTTGGAGAGAATGTTGGAGCCATTGGACAGATTTTGTCCATGAAATATTGTTGCCATGCCCAGTAGTGCTGTACACGTTCTTCTGAGTCAGGAGGCATAATTAAGGTACCTTCCTTCATGTACCATTCGTTTAAACCAGTTCCTTTGTCTTCATCCCAGTCCATACTGGTATGATAACCGAACAAATTAAGAGAACCGTTTTCGTCATAGACACCAGTAAAGTCTGGGTCTGCACCGCCACCAGTTAGACTAACATAACAAATGTCAAAGTCTCTGAAAGCAATCAATTCACCAACAAAAGTAGGCCAATCTTGTACGATTACGTCTACGTTTATTCGTATTCTTGCTAAGTGTTGTTTAAGGAAGTTAAGATAATCAGGTCTTACTCCTCCTCCATTTGTCTTGGCCACTAAAGTAAATACAGGTTCAGCTGCATTAGTCTTTATTGGCTGTACACCAACGGAGCTTACAACAAATATCGCAACAATAACCCCTACTAGGAGTAATGTTTTAGTTTTTGTAATTTTCATCTTAATCACCAACAATTCGAGTATTTTAACCGAATTGTTTTTCTCTGAATGTGAACACGTAGTTTGTGCTCAACACATAGGTTGACCGATATCAACTTATAAGGTTTACATTGGTCTGGGAATTCCCCCTTTTAAAGGGAAACCAAGGAAAAGAAAGCAATTACTAAGAAGAATAATCATCATTTTAGTAGAGTTTTTATTATACTCAGCAAAATACATCAAGAGATATATAAAACAGACAAAAGAAAAATCAAAGTGATTGTTAGTCTTTAAAAGAAAAGTGCTCTAATAATCATTAGAGAAATGACATTGTCTTTATTCTTTCATAAGAAGGAAGCGATCATACATTAAATTATAGTAATTGAGAGATTAAAATGACCACATCTGCTACTGAAAAAGTTGGTAAAGCAAAAGATGAACCTTTAATTGATGTCAATATTAAAACAACTGCAGAGATTCCGGTACCAACCCGGCTCATTGATCAAGTCTTGGGTCAAAAACGAGCTGTGGATTTAGTAAAAAAAGCGGCTATTCAAAGAAGAAACGTACTTCTGATTGGCGAACCTGGTACAGGAAAGAGTATGCTTGGAGCAGCTATGGCAGAGCTGTTACCTCGAGAAGATCTTGAGGACATTTTATGTGTTCCTAATCGTAAAGATCCAAATACTCCTAAAATTGTTACAGTTGGTTCTGGAGAAGGTCGACGTATAATTGATCGTTATACTGAGAAATCCTCTAAGGGACAAAACTTGAGGATGATCATTAGTTTGATTATTCCACTAGCAATAATGATGTATGTCATTTTTGTTCCAGTAGACCCAGAAGCTAGACCAACACTAGTATTAATGGGAATCTTTGTTTCATTCTTCTCATTCCTAATTATGAATCAATTACGGAGTCGGTCTGAAAACTTGATACCAAAACTCCTTGTTGATACTAGTCAACAAACTCATGCTCCCTTTAATGATGCTACAGGAGCACATGCAGGAGCTCTCTTAGGTGATGTTCGACACGATCCATTCCAATCTGGTGGTTTGGGAACTCCAGCCCATGAACGAGTGGAATCCGGACTTATTCATAAATCACATAAAGGTGTGCTTTTCTGTGATGAAATTAGCACTCTTGGTATGAGAACTCAGCAACAATTACTTACAGCGATGCAAGAAAAAGAATTCCAAATAACCGGACAAAGCGAGCTTAGCAGTGGTGCAATGGTTCGTACTGATCCTGTTCCATGTGATTTCGTACTTATTGCCGCAGGTAATTTACCAACCATGGCAAATATGCATCCAGCTCTTCGATCACGAATTCGTGGGTACGGATATGAAGTCTACATGGATTTAGACATGCCTGATACACTCGAAAACAGAAACAAAATTGTACGATTCGTAGCTCAAGAAGTATCAAAGGATGGCAGAATTCCACACTTCACAAAAGAAGCAGTTGAGGAAATCATTCGTGAGTTCAGACGACGAGCAAAAAGAAAACACAGCTTAACTTTAATGTTTAGAGACATGGGTGGATTAATTCGTGCAGCGGGTGATGTTGCAAGAGAATTAGGAGCAACAATTACTAAGGTTGAACACGTTCTCGATGCTAAAACTCTTGCCGGACCTTTAGAACAACAGCTTGCCGAAAAATTCATAGCTGATAGACGTTCCTATCAAATCATACTCAACGAAGGTGCCATTACTGGTAGAGTTAATGCCTTAGCAGTCATGGGCGACCGTAGTGGTATTGTTATGAATGTTGAAGCAGAAGTAACTCCCGCACTTAGCAGCCAGGAAGGAAAGATTATTGCTACTGGTAAATTGGGTGAAATTGCCCAAGAATCAGTACTAAATGTGAGTGCAATTATTAAGAAATACACAGGTATTAATCTTTCTCAGCATGATGTTCACGTTCAGTTTCTACAATCTTATGAAGGAATTGAAGGTGATAGTGCAAGTGTATCTGTCGCTACTGCAGTCGTATCAGCTCTAACAAATATTCCAGTTCGACAAGATGTCGCCATGACTGGTTCTCTATCTGTTCGAGGAGAAGTATTACCAATTGGTGGTGCCACTTTCAAAACAGAAGCAGCTATTGAAGCTGGCATAAAAACTGTTATTGTTCCCTTGGCAAACTTCAGTGACATTGTCCTTGATGAAGCCAAGAAAAAACAAATAAAAATTGTTCCCGTTACTAGATTCTGGGAAGTCCTTGAAACAGCTCTTGTGAAGGATGAATCAGGTATTGTTGATAAGTTCAAAGCAGGGATAACAGAATATGAAATGAAACTTGACGAAAAATTAAAGAAAGAACTCAAGACACACAAAAGAGCAGGAACTTGAATTCTGTAAAATTATCTTCAAGGATATTATCTTTTTTTCTTTTTATTTTCTAACCGTTTAACTAATTAACAACTTAGATGCTAGTTCTCTTAGAGGCATTAGTTTATGATTAATCTGCACAATGCAAAGTATTACACCGAGGAAAAAAACTCCAATGTGAAATGCAGACTCTGCCCAAATCTATGCTTGATAAAACTAGGCGACAAAGGAAAATGTAACGTTCGGATTAATAATGATGGAAAACTCTATTCTATGAATTATGGTTTAACGACTTCTGGAGCGAAGGATCCAATCGAGAAGAAACCTTTGTATCATTTTCTTCCTGGAAGCTGTGCTTACAGCTTTGGTACAGTAGGATGTAATTTATTTTGCCAATTCTGTCAAAATTGGCATATCTCTCGAGCAACTCCTGATGATTTTCAATATGGGCTAAAAAAACTATCACCGAAAGAAGCAGCAAAGGAAGCAGTACAATCTGGGTGCGCAACGGTTGCATATACTTACAATGAACCATTGATCTGGTATGAATGGGTTCTAGATACTGCAACAATCGTGCAACAGCAAGGATTGAAGAATATTCTAGTTACAAATGGCTATGTGGAAGAAGAACCATTAAGAGAATTACTACCCTTCATCGATGGTGCGAATGTTGATTTGAAAGGTGATAAAGGATTCTACAAAGAAATGTGTGGTGTTACTCGTCAAGAAGCAGTTCTAAGAACTTGTAAAATTATGAAGGAGCAAAACGTACACCTCGAGATAACAAATCTGATTGTAACATCGAAGAATGATTCGGATGAACAATTACAAGAATTAATAGATTTCATCGTTACAGAACTAGGAGCAGATGTTCCTCTACATTTTTCTCGATACTTTCCGAATTATAAAACAGATCTTCCAGCAACTCCAGTAGATACACTATTCAGAGCAAGAGATTTGGCAATTGAATCCGGTGTTCAGTACGTTTATCTAGGAAATGTCCGAGGGGAACAAGGTAATGATACTCATTGTATGAAATGTGGAACATTACATGTAAAACGATCTGGCTATTATATTACCACAAATAATCTCACAAAAGAATTTCAATGCAAAAAATGTGGTGCACAAACGAATATTGTTTGGCACTAGAATTATTTTTTTTAATATGTATTATCTTTCCAACATTTCGTATTGTTTCTTCATTTTAAATGGTTTATATATGTGAATAGACCTTATCTATTAACCACTACGGTGGTAACTAAAACCTGAAGTGATTGATTTGGATAAAAAATATTGTGTGAGTTGCGGATCAGCGGTGACAGCAACCGATGATTTCTGCTTCAAATGTGGTGCAAAGATAGAGAATTATAAAGAATTACAAGAACCTTCTGGAAATGTAAGAATTATTTCGGAAAGGCCAAATAACTTAGATGATCAAGATTATGTAAGGATTAAGAGATCACAGAGAAAATTCAAACCATTGTTAGTAATCTTACTTATTGCAGGTGCAATAGTAGTCCCAATAGTAGTGATGAGTTCTATTTCATCGATTAGATCGCCAATTGGAACACTTACTTATGATGTTCCCACGACAGGAATAATCGATGTGGACTTGATTATTGACAATAGTATCGGCTCTGTGAATATCATTTATGATGATAGTATAACAAGCCTTTTTGAGTCCTTTATAGAAGTTCGAGGTGGTTTAAGAGCGACAATGGAGGATGCTATAAACTTCGAGCATGAAGTTGTTGGTGATAAAGTTATTATTTCCTTTATTGATGAACAAGCCTTTACTAGCTTTCTCAATTTGAAAACATTATCTTATGATATTGACATTTGGATTAATCCAATAGCTGCAGTTGATTTCAATGTTGAATCATCAACTGGAAGTATAACTTGTTCCCTTGATGGAAACGATGATTTATTGATAAAAGATGCTTCTTTCTCATCCTCAACTGGATCTGTCAAATTCATTAGTGGTACAGTAGAAAATACAACTATTGGCGATGTATACCTTGAAAGTAGTACAGGAAGTCTCTTGTTTGACTTCAGATACTCAACTAATGCAAGTTTCACTGATCTTGTTATGGATACTTCTACAGGTAGCGTGAAAGCATATCTTGGAGAAGCTATGACAATTGATTGTACAGATGTTAATCTCTCAACATCAACAGGCTCAGTTCTTTTGGAATATACAAATATCATACAACTCGGTGATTTAGAATGGAATCTCGATACATCAACTGGGTCAGTAACCCTAGTTTTCGAGCAAACTATCCTACCAGCAATTAATTGTTCTTCAACATATAATCTTGAAACATCTACCGGAAGTATTACCGTAGATTGCGAATTAACTACTGATATCGGCGTTGAAATGGATGCTGATACAAGTACAGGTAGCATTACCCTTCCAAGTGGAGGAAGCCATTACTCATCTCCAGAATTTTCCCTCAAAAACAGTCAGTATAGCTTCACTTTGTTAACATCCACTGGAAGCATAACAGCTAGTGTCTATAATTAGATGGGTTAAAGGAGTATCCCTCCTCCTTTAACTCATTCTACTATTTTTTATGACTTATCTAGAATATCAAAAATTATTGCTATTGCTGAGTAGGCTTCATTCTTTCTTTCCGGAATAGGTGCCCAACCTCGAGGGTCACTGTTTTCCATGATCCTCAGAAATGGTTCTAACTTCTTCATGAGTTTCTTATCCCAATTACGAGCTCGGAGTATTGAATAAATCTCGTCTGCTCTCCGAAGGAATTCCGTATTATCTTCACTATCAGTCCAAAGTCTAAAGCTTTTATCTGGTGCCCAAGAACCAGTACTAAGGTATGTTGGTTCCTGTGGCCAATCTTCATCTGGTATTTGTGTAGGTGAAGTAATCCTTACTCCCTTCTTCGTCAATTTATTTAGAAAATCTATTAAAGATTTAGGACTTGCGGGAGTTGGCCCCATGGATCGATATCCAAAAAACTCTATATCACTAGCATAAAATGGTAACATCTTGGTATCTATTTTCTCTAACAGCTTCAAGAGATTTTTATTCTTATAAAATGGAACAAAACCTCCTACAGCTAACTGAGTAGTGTTTGTCCAACTAAATGAACTGAGATAAGCTTTGATTGTCTCATTATTGTTTATAGTAACTCGCCTAAGAGGTTCGATTTGCTCTTTATTTGCTTTCATAAGTAATCTCATTGCTTTCAGGTATTTCCAGAGCTTACTAATTCCTCTAGCCCAATAAGCTTCAACTAAAAACTCAGTTAATGTTTGTTCTCGAATTTCAAAGGGATTTACATCATTGCCGAAGAACTGAGATAATTGATAGTGTTCATAGTCCACTGCAGTCCAATCGATTCCTTCTTTCTTTATTTGAGATAATACAGATGGACTAACAGCAAGTTCAGGGGGCCATATTCCTTTGGGTTTCTTCCCAAATATTTTCTTGAGTAAAGCAATGTGATCCTTTAGCTGAAAAGCAACTCTTTCTCGAGGTAAAAGAGGTAAAATTGGATGACTGTATCCAGAAGCAAGCATTTCAATAACATTCGCTTTTACTAGTCGCTTTATTCGATCTATGAGTTCAGGATAGTTTGCTGTTAAATACTCGAAAGTGTGTCCAGTCAGATTCATGCATATTGTACCAATAAAACCATCTTCGATAGCTGTAATCATGGGTTCATATGATAACTCAACAACTTTTGGAAACTCGCTTCTCGGGAATTCTGCATAATCAGTATTCCAATGAAGTATTACACTAGCTTTTTCAATCAATGTTTTTTCCTCATTCTACTATTTCGTCATTTGCTTTTTGATATTTTTAAACATCAATTTAAAGGAATAATAAGATAAGTCTTGAATAGATACTAGTATTCATATTTAAGATATATTTCGGAAAGAGTCTAATCTAGAACGTTTAGAAATGAATATATTCTAAAAGTTTAATCTGATTATTTGTCAGAGGTTCCTCTATGAGTAAGAAGCTAAAATCAAGGATAGTGTTTTTCGCAGTAATCATTAGTATCCTTAGTTTTGCCTTTATCCCAGTATCTAATGCTGTTGCTCAGCATCAGAAAATCCCATTGTATCCAGAGACCTCCGCAGATCATCTTCTCCTAATGTATGAATACTCCCATTATTACCAACCAATATACGTGAATTATTCTGTCATAGATTTCTCATTCCTCTTACTTGGTCCACAAGCAAATGTCTCTACTCATGTTTATGTTCATTATTCCCAGAACCAAGTGGATTGGATAACAACAGAGTTTATTGATCTTACATCGATAAGTGAAACCAGCGCAAAATTTCAAGGGCCAGTAGGACCTTTTAACAAAACTGGAGAATATTTTCTCATAATGAATGCTACTCGAGGAGCAAGCACTGAATTAGCTCGAACCTATTATAGAATAAATGTTGTAACAGTTCAAGGTTTACTATTTGTTGATTTAACCGTCGATATCCGAGTGCTGAATACAAGTGAACAATTCGCAGATCTTTATATCAACGTTTTAGGTGATGTGAAGAATACTACTGTGGAAGCATCCTTTGATCAGCAAGACGATGACGAAGAACCTTACCTTCTAACTCCCTATTTGGGTTCAAGTCAGAAATATAATCTAACAATAGGTCCAATTAATCAGTGGGACAATTTCGTACAAATCACTTTTTCTGCAAATACTACAACTGGTGCTATGTATGAAAATCCAGATTATTTCTTCTACAAAGAATACGCTCGATTGCAGGAAGATTTTTGGCGTAGTAAATTCCCTGCTATCATGATTGGTGGAGGCGTATTAATAGCTGTTTCAGTAATTTTCGTTTTGTCTAAAATAGGACCACCTAGTTCATTTGATGAAACGAAACTAGAAAAGAGAAAAGGTAGAAGAAGAAAAAGAAAAGAAAAAGAAAAGAAGGAAGAAAAAATAGAATTATAGTTTCTCTTTTCTTAAATCGATTAAAGCCTCAGCTTCAGGTCCTGTACCTACGAAAGTTACGGGAATACCAGTTTCCTTTTCGATATTAGAAATAAATTCCAGTGCTTTTGGTGTGAGCTTATCTGCTGTATTAGCTCCGGCAATTTTCGGATAAACGATATCTAGTTTTGTCAAAGCAATCTGTGTTGCACCATTTAGTCTTATAGCTTTTCGAGCTACATCGAAATCAATTGGAGCTGATCTTCTTGCCCTACCGGTTACTGTTCCGTGTTCAGTCCAACCACGTAACTGCATTTCTTTATCAGATAATGTGCCAGGCATGGGTCCTTCACCAACTCGAGTCATGAAAGCTTTGAATACAATAATTACTTCATCAACTTTAGTTGGACCTATTCCAACATCTGCACAAATTTGAGATGCAGAAACATCTTTGCTTGTAACGAAGGGATAAGTACCATGGAATAATGATAACATTGTTCCTTGTGTGCCTTCTAAAAGAACATTTTTCCCGCTTTCAATGGCTTCATTGATTTCCTTTGAAACATCAGTTAAGTAACCTTGAAGCTCAGGAACATCTTTGGCAAGACGTAAAACTCTGCGAGCACGATCTTCATTCGCTGGTCCACAACCAGTTCCAGTTGTACCAAGTTTTTCACTCAAGTGTTTATCTTTTTGATCAAGATTCTTGTGTTTGGCATCAATGATACCTGTTTGATAATCCATTGCAATACGATCGGAACACTCAGTTTCTTTGATTTCTTTTAAGAAAATCTCGGGATCAGCAAGAACACCAGCACCAATAAGCAGTTTGGATTTCTTGCTAGTGAAACCACTAGGAATCATTCGTAATCCGAATCGTTTCCCTTCAAAAACCACTGTGTGACCTGCATTCGTTCCGACACCACCACGAGCAATGATGGCAGGATCTTCAGCATATGCGATGTAGCTAATGATTTTTCCTTTGCCTTCGTCGCCCCAGAATCCACCAATAATAATTGTTACAGTCATTGTTTCAAATCCAATTTTTGTTAACTGAATGGAAAATTCTCTGCCTTTAATAAAGCACTATTGTTAACATAATGATGCTAATCAAAGAAAGCAGAATTAACTACAAAATGTTGCTAGTGAATTTATAAACAAAATGAACTGATTTTTCGAAAAATTAATAACTACAAAAAGTTGGGAAACAACTATATAGTAATAGTGAGTCTGAAACCGGTCTTTCCGAAAACAATTTCTTAGACTTTCCCTCACTGGTAGAAAAACAAAAATTGTAAAAGAAATTAGGTAGAGTGATAAAAAATGTCCCAAATTGTTCCTAAAAAAATTGGAGAATATGTATACGAAATCCCTAAAAACACAAGAAATTACATGAAGGTTCCTGCGAGGATTTTTGCTAATGAAAAGATCATGCGAGCCATGGAGCAAAAGATGCTAACACAAGCAACTCACGTAGCTTGGCTTCCTGGAATAATTAAACACGCCTTAGTTTTGCCGGATGGGCATATGGGTTATGGTTTTCCCATAGGTGGTGTTGCTGCAACTGATTATGATACAGGAGTAATCAGTCCCGGTGGGGTTGGGTATGATATTAATTGTGGGGTTCGTTTACTAAGAACCAATCTGAAACGAAAAGAAGTTACTCCACACGCACAGAAACTCTCTGAGGAATTGTTTAGAAATGTCCCATCAGGTGTTGGGTCAAAAGCAAAAATGCATCTTAATAGAAAAGAACTACACGAATTACTCACTGAAGGTGCTTCTTACTGTGTGAAAAAAGGACTTGGTTGGGAAGAAGATATTGAGAATTGTGAAGAAAATGGGGCTTTATCTAATGCTGATCCAGAAACACTATCTGAGCGAGCCATTACTCGAGGTTTGCCACAAGCAGGTAGCTTAGGTAGTGGAAACCATTTCCTAGAAATCCAATATGTGGATCAAATTTACGATGAGGAACTAGCAAAAGCAATGGGAGTCGTTGAAAAGAACCAAGTTATGGTTATGATCCATACAGGTAGTAGAGGATTAGGACATCAAATTTGTTCTGATTATCTTAGAAACGTGGAACGAGCAATGCCAAAATATAATCTTCATCCTCCTGACAGAGAATTAGCCTGTGTTCCTACAACAAGCGATGATGGTCAAGCATATTACAATGCAATGGCTTGTGGTGCAAATTTCGCCTGGGGTAATAGACAGATGATTTTACACTGGGTTCGAGAAACTTTTGAACGTCAATTCAAGCAATCAGCAGAAGACATGGATATGGGTTTAATCTATGATGTTGCACACAACATAGCGAAGAAAGAAGAACATACTATTGATGGTAAGAAACGCACAGTTATAACACATAGAAAAGGAGCAACCAGAGCTTTTCCAGCCGGTCATAAAGACGTTCCCAAAGCATACCAATCAATAGGTCAACCGGTTATTCTCCCAGGAAGCATGGGAACTGCATCATATATTTTGATTGGTCAACCAAATGGAATGGATGTCAGTTTTGGTAGTACTGCTCATGGTGCTGGAAGAGTTCTCAGTCGAAGTGCAGCTCTCAGAAAATTCTGGGGGGCAACAGTTACAGACGAGCTTAAAAGCCAAGGAATTTTCGTGAAATCAGCAAGTCCGAAAATTATTGCAGAAGAAGCTCCCGGAGTTTACAAAGATATTGATTCCGTTGCAGAAGTTAGTGATAAACTTGGCATTGGTAAAAGAGTCGTCAGGCTAAAACCAATTGCCGTTGTAAAGGGATAATTCCCTTTTCGCTCTCTTTTTTCAAGAGTTATCCTAATTCTTTTTTTAGTATGCGATTCCTTTAGTGGTTATTGGGGATTACATCATGCCTGTTGTTATTCATCAAACACCATTATACGGATTCTTATGGCATATCGAGAAACATGCATCTCATTTAGAAAAGAAAATACTTGATTGTGGTTGTGGAGGTGCTCTTCCACCCTTAGCTATGTTTTATGAACACGGATTTGAAGCATATGGGATTGATATTGATCAAGGTAGACTAACACAAGCAGAGAATTTTGGAAAGCAAAAAGGAATGAAACTAAATCTCATTACAGGAGATATGCGAGATTTACCATATGAAGGCGGGTCTTTTAGTTTTGTATTTTCTTATTACACTATTTTTCATTTAACAAAAAAAGACATGAAAAAAGCAATGGAAGAAATGCGAAGAGTCCTAACAAAGGATGGATTGTGCTTTGTTAATTTCATGACCACTGAAGATGGGATGTATATGGAAGGAGAAGAATTAGTAAAAGGAGAGTGTTGGTTAAATGAAGGCGGAGAGAAGATCCTACATTCCTTCCTTAATGATGAGGAGTTACAGGAATACACTGCTGGTTTTGATATTGTTTCATACGACAAACGATTTATTCGAAGACCAAAGTGGTGGGGTGATTATCAGGGTTGTTATTTCGATTTAATCTTACAGAAAACTTGAGTCTTTAATAGAAGTATTTAATTAAATAAAAGGAGCTACCTTTACTAGGTGTTTTGATAAATTGTCAGACGGAAGAACACGTTATTGCAAGTTTTGTGGT
>JAGXNT010000049.1 GCA_019894765.1 Candidatus Heimdallarchaeota archaeon | reverse complement strand
TGGTGGGCTTGGTTACTTATTGCCTTAGCGATTCTCGTTGGGACAATAGGCATATGTATTATTGGCTATTTCGTGTTCCTCGCTGCTACAGCAGATTCACGGAAATGAACAATTGGGTTCCTTTGTGGGAGCCCTTTAAGAAACAATTACTTGCACCACTCTTTGTGGTGCTCATCTTTCATTTTTATTTACTGATTATTTTTGCAATTGTTTTGTTTACATCTTCAGCTATGGTTTTTCTTTCTTTGCTTGTTGATTTTCCGAGACCGATTTCCGAGAATACTTTTGTGTATCTCCCTGTACCACTTGGTCTAATACTTACTATCATCAAATTTTCTTTTTTATCTTTTAGAATGAGGTTTTGACCATCTATGGTTGAGTGGTACACTACTTGGTATTGTTCTTTGAAATACTTGTTAATTTCATCCGATGATTTCAATACTTTTTGAAGTCTTTGTGGATAATTGAGTTTTATCATATCTATTTGTGTTCTTACTACATCAACTGATGGATACTTTGGTAATTGATCATTACTTGTGAACCAATGCATCAACCAGAGAGCTTGTTGAAAAGGCGACTTCATACATATGGGATGGGATTTATTGAAGAAAATATTAGTGTAATCTGCTCCAGATATTCGGTTTATATCCGGATTTTCTGTAAGCAACTCTGTTACTCCTAAGAAAAATGCTGGTTCTCCTTGTGCAGTTGCATAGACTTTTTTCGTAATTTCTGACAATGCCGAGAGCATAATAAGTGAAATTCTCTCTTGAACTAGAATGTAAGCATCTGATTTTCTGCTCTTTGATTCCGCAATTAATCCTGTTGTGAATGATTCCTCTTGGTTGTCTACGATTGTTTCTTGACCTATTCCTGGTATTTTTAAGAGGAAGGTTCTATCAGCGTCGCCATCATGATTGAAAACCGCTCTTGATTGTCCTGAATATTTTTTAGTCAATTCACTCCAAATCTCTCGAGGATCCCTATCAGGAGCTACAGGATTTAGAACATCATTATGAAGAATTATATCTGCATCTATTTCACTTTTTATTAATTCCCAGACCGGTCCAGCCATACTGTGTCTGCAATCAACAATATAATCACCCTCAATTTTCTTCATTGGAACTACTTTTTTTATAGAAGTAAAGAATTCCTCCCGTAAATCAGATGCTGCAATTTCATCGTGACGACCAATTTTTTGTGGATGAACCATAGGACTATCTTTCATTCCCTCTTCTATTACAGGAGCAAGTGTTCTAGGTAAGAAGCCATAGATCTTCTCCGGTTCGAGTTTTGAAGGAACGGTTATTTCTGCCCCGTTTTTTTCAAGTAATTGAAAAGCATTATTCGCATTAATTACTAACTTTAAACCGATGTACTGTTGCGGACTATGACTTCTCCCATAGAAACATCCTGGAAGTTTCAGTTTATAGCATGCATACATGAATTCGGGAACTGTTACTGGACCATCTAATTCCTTAATTGAAATACCACTACGCCTCAAATACTCCCTTGCACTTACAGAAATTGATTGGTGAACCCTACTACCATCATACCCAATTAAGATTTCACTCTCGAGAGTTTTTGCAAATGCTGCTGTATATCTTTCAAAGAAATCGACATTATATGCTGAAAACAAATCTCTCGGTCCATTTGTTCCTGTCAATTGTGCTAGTTTTATATTGAACTTGTATTCAGGAACCTCCACTGGATTTGAGGTACTTAATTTTAGAGGTATTAATTCTGGGAGTGTCAAATGTTTCACCAATTGTTTCTTATTCAAATCAGAACATCAATTAATAAATAAATTTCTTCACAATTAATTGTGTCGGTGATATTTTGAAATCGCTTAGTCTTGGTGGCGTTTGTGTTGATTTTACCTGTGCTATTTGTTGTAAAGATACTAAGATGATGCTTTCTTTGCGAGACATAGAGAAAATTGAGAAATTGGGATATAAGAAGAACGACTTTTGTTTTCAGGATGAAGATGGTTTTTACAAGCTTCATAATGTAAATGGTGAATGCTTTTTTTTAGTGGAAAATGAATGCCAAATCTATTCTGACCGACCACAAGGTTGCAAGTTTTATCCGATAGTTTTTGATTTGGATGAAAACAAAGCTGTACTTGATGATGAGTGTCCTCTAATCACTAATATATCAAACAAAACTCTCCAAAGTTTCACAAAAGATTTGAAAAAATTCGTTAGTGATTTACTCAGAGAAAGAGAGATTGTTTAAGTGATTTGATCCTTTTTATCTTGTAATTTCTTAGCTAGCTTCATTTCATCTATGGATTCAAGGATTTCAATGGCTTTTGCAAATTCTTTTTCAGCAATTCGATTGCAGTCCGGATCATCTCTATCTAAGTAGTTTTGTGCTAATTTCTCATGTGAGTAGGCTTTGTTTTTCCTTGATAAAATAATGTTTCTCTTTACCTTTTCTTTCTCTTCAAGTATAGAGTGTTTAGCAGCTCTATCAAGCTCTTTTCTTTCAATTAGGATTCTATCATATATTATAACGATTTTTTCATACAAGTTACATATTCGATCAAACATATGTATGGCTGATTCAAAGTCTGTATCACTCATCGCTCTACTACTTAAATCCTCAAAAATTTTAGCAGAACTCTCAAAACAGGATTTCGCTCGCTCATAGTTTTGAATTAAACTATATCCCGTTCCTGCTTCTTCGAAATTTAAGGCAGAAGTTTTTAACTCACTATTGGTTTCAGCTATTTTTGCTTGTTCTTCAAAACCAATGGCGGCTTTTTTCACTCCGATTAATCCGATTGATTGGTACAGTCTATTTATTCTTATCTCTTTGCCTGTTATTTGTTTCCAAGCACGAATTGCTGCAATAGCGAATTCAATTGCTTGTTCTAATTCATTGTTTTGTTGAGCTAAACCAACTAAGTGTTCATATGTCTTTGCTGAATCCTCCCATCGGCTTGCACTGTAATTGGCTTCAGCTTCACTTTTTAGTTGGTCAATTTGAGATTTCATTTGAAAACAAATCCGCCTTAATTTTTTCGATGTCTGTTTAACTAATTAAGCTTTAAAAAAACAATTGGTTATGGTAAATTCTGGATAAAAAAAAGAAAGAAGGAATATTTAGGAACCTTTCCTATGTTTCTTCTGGTTCCGTATTTTCTTCATATTCGTCTAAATCGATATCTTCTTCTGCTTCCTCTACTTCTACAACTTCCTCTTCAGTTTTCGGAGTTCTTATTACTCTTATGAAGAACAAGACCAGTGCTAGCACACCAATACCAATTGTAATAACAAAGGTAATTATGTAGAGTATTGGAACAGGAAATGGAATAGCTTGTGCAGGATTGACTTGTAAATACGTATCTTCTGTTATATTAAAACCATATCCTCTTTTATGAGCAACGATATTAATGCTTACGATACCTTTCTTTATATTACTTGTATTTACTAAGTCTTCGTAGTAGGAGTTGTTTACTTGTGTCATGTATTGTGATTGAGAGATTTGAGATGCTCTCCATACCCGGAGAGTGACATTGAGATCAGCTAATACAGTATTATTTTGTGCATAAAATGATACACTAGTGTTGATCATATCGCCAATTTTAATCTCGTAAAGACTGACATAATAATTGTCATGACGAAGAACCGCATACATTTTTCCAACCCATTGTAGAGCTCTTTGGAAGAATATTTCATTAATCTCGTATCTTCCAACCATGGTATTATTTAGTATCTCAGCTGAACCTATTACTATCATTCTAGCATCAAAAGCTGTTTCTACAGCTGCAATTAATGTAGTACTTGTATTATGGTATATTGATTCATTTTTCCAATAAATTGTATCGCCATTTTCATCCGAGTAAATTGTATTATTTCCATAAAACAGTTGATAGCTGTCGATTATCTCATCACTATTTGTTAAGTTGCTTTCTTCTGAAAAGCCTGTAATCCATGATGCATTGTACTCCAATTGAGTTCCTGTGTAAAGTATTTTTGAAGTTATTTCATCTGTTAGTGGTACATATTGATTTTCATTGATTAATGGATGATCTAGGAAGTCTGTTGAGAAGAAAGATGATAATGTATTGTTTTCTCCATCAGTAGCTGGTAGAGTTGTATTTATGTATCTTGCAGTTGCATTATCAAATTGATAACCAAATGGTTTTGTTATTTCATTGAAGTTTGTAACAGCTGTTGCAGCTGATCCTGCTATGAAGAGACTTCGACCATTATTTATGTAATCTTTAACAACATCCAATTCAGGGCCTGTTAGATTCTCGTCAGGTTCAAGAATCATTAGAACAGTAATGTGCCTTAATGTATCGATGGTAAAGAAGTCTCCTTCATTTACTATCAATGTGAAGTCATTTTCATCTGTCCAATTTGCTATTGCAGAGTATTTTATCGCAATATCTGTTGTATTGGAATTATGACTTAAATCAAATAAGACTGTGATGTCCTCTGGTCTTGGCAAATCAGGCACGTATGGATCTTCTACAGTCATAGTTCCTGTTGCTGTGCTATTTACTGAGATATAATCAAATGTACCTAAAATGTCTGCTACAAACTCGATATTCACAGTTGAGTTTGCAATTATTGTTTCATTTATCCCGTACTCTATAATTTCGAAAGAATGTCCAATATCATCACTTGTTATTGTAAGATTTACAGTGGTACTTTCCTTTACTGTAAATTCTGCCGGATTAAACTCTGTTGCGGACACATTGATGCTTAAGTAAACTGTACCAATGTGAAATAGATCCGGTGAAATATCATCATTAATTTGATTAGGTATTGCTTTTGTTGTCAAACCATTCCCGAGGACAATAATAGAAATTATTGTTATTGTCCATAGTAGTTTTCTTATCTTCATTTGCAAATTTTACACCTCTGAATTCTAGAGAGTACGAATAAATTTCCTCTACTTAGAGTACACGTAAACGTTATCGTTCTTGCATTAAATTATGCTTTAAAATCTTTTCTTCAAGTTTTTTTTGAAAAATCTTGTTAGAAGTCTCGAAATATAGTATTTTTGTCAGATACACAATATTTTAATCAGATACTACAGTTATTTATTGTCCAGATTAGCTAATATGTAAATATACAAAAAGATATTAACTAATTTAGGAAACTCGTTAAAGTGTGTAATTATCATGTCATCTCGAGTTGATCAAATTCACGGTATACTAATTAAACTTAAAGAAGGTCATGATGGCGTAGAAGGCTGCTTATTAGTTACTGCTCAAGGTCTTCCTATTGATTCTGCCTTTGACAGTGGTGCTGATGAAGATCTTATTTCTGCTATGACAGCTGCAATCTCCTCAGTTTCTGAGAGAGTAACCAATGAATTAGGAAAAGGAAAAGTAAACAATATTTCAATTCTTGGTGATCATGGTTACATTATTCTTCTTGACGTTGCTTCTAGAGCTGTTTTAACAGTTTTAGCGAAAACAGATGCGAATCTAGGCTTAATTTTGTTATTATCGAGAAAATCATGTACACAGTTATCTGAGTTAATTTAAGTTTTTTAGAGATTGATTCCATCAAGGTCATCATCAGATGGGATAAGTTTTGCTAATCTTTTGAATAATTCCAAAAATTCTACACCTGAAGGTGAAATACGATAGACTGTTAATCCTTCATCTTCATCCTCAAAAATAAGATTTCTAGCCATTAAAAATATCAATAATGGTTTTGCTCTATCTACTGGTAAATTGGCGGCTCGAGCAATCCTCGTTAGTGGTAGATCTGACTGATAATAGATGATGTTGAGAATTTCATTGTAAATCTCGTATTTTGAGCGTCTTAGACTTGATCTTCTTCTTGACATAAGCTAGCACTACACTGCACAATTGTGCTTCATGTAAATAGAATTTTCTCTTCTTTAAATATTTTTTAACTCTTAAAATCGGAGGTTTTTTAAGAAATCGTATTAATTTTATTGTGGAGCGCTTACTTTGAAGTTTTTCGTCTATATGGTTACGTGTTCTGATGGAACAATTTACACTGGTTATACTAAGGACCTACTGAAGAGATTGGAACAACACAATTCAGGCAATCGAGGGGCGAGGTACACAAAGACTCGAAGACCAGTTAAGTTATCATTTGTTGAAATTGTGCAGACACAAAGAGAAGCAATACTAAGGGAACTAGAAATTAAGAAGCTGCCAAGAAGGATGAAAATTAAATTGATTAATGGATTCGCTGGATAAGATCCATTCTACTATAGTTTTATTATTCTGTACAAGTCAACGAATGTTTTATGTAATTCTTTTTTGTGGAATTCAAACTGCTTTTTAATTTCAAAATCCATTTGTATGATTAGATCGATTTTTGCTCCCAGTTCTTTGAAATGTTCTTTGAAGAATTCTCTTGTCTTATCTGCATAGGGAATTATTGTATAGATTGTATCTGTAAGCGTCAACGCAATTTCTATGAAGTTCCTGTCTCTCGAGACACTTTCTTTTCTCATCCCAAATGGTGGATTCATAATTACAGTGTCAATATCCTTCATTTTACAATCTTCTACATTTATGCAAATCCAATCGCATTTTTCGTTTAAATCCAATTCTTCACTGTTCTTCTTTGCGATTTGTATGGTTTCAAAATCAATATCAATGCCTATTGCTTTTCTTGCTCCTAAGTATGCAGCACCGATTGCCAGTGTTCCTGTTCCACAACCTAAATCAAGGACATTTTTTTCGTAGATGTCATCGTGATCTACACCAGCGTTCCAAAGCATGTTAGCAGCTACTCTGGCGGGTGTAGGATACTGCTCTAAATGCAATTTTGGTTCAGGAATACCTTCCAAGCCTGTAAGAAATATCTCGAGGTCTTTTCGTTTTACTCGCAAGTTTTCCACAACCAAACTATGATTAACTGAACTGTTTTCTTAATAAAAAGAGTTCTTAAAAGGTCTATATCGAGCCTTTTAAGAGGATTATCTCGAGTAAATTACTCATATGAATTTCTTATATGCTGTTCTAAAGTTTACACCAGGATATTCAGCTTTTGAAGCTAATGTATCATTTATTCGCAATAATTGGTTATACTTGGCAGTTCTTTCGCCTCTGGCTATTGAACCTGTTTTGATTTGTCCAGCACATAAACCAACGGAGAGATCAGCAATACTGGTATCTTCTGTTTCGCCACTTCTATGTGAAACAACCACAGAATAATCATTCTCCCAGCACATTTTAGCAGCAGCAATTGCTTCAGTTATTGTTCCAATTTGATTTATCTTAAGCAGGAGCGAATTAATGGATTGTTCTTTTATTGCTATCTCGAGACGTTTTGTGTTTGTAACGGTAAGGTCATCACCTACTATTTGGACCCTATCTGCTACTTTTTTGCGTAGTTCTGCAAAGCCGGAAAATGATTCTTCATCAAATGGATCTTCTACACTTACGATTGGATAAGTTTGAATCAAATCATACCAATAATCAACTAATTCTCCCTCGGAAATTGCCTTCCCATCAATATGGTACTTACCTTCTTTGAAGAATTCTGAAGCTGCAGGATCAAGAGCAAAACACACTTCATCTTTCACTTTATAGCCAGCTTCCTCAGTAGCACATACAAGTAAATCCATAACTTCTTTACTTGTATCTACAGGAGAACCGAAACCGCCTTCGTCACCAACATTGATTGCTGAAGGACCATATTTCTTCTCGAGTATCTTCTTTAGAGCTTGGTAAATTTCTGAAATTGAACGCATAGCTTCACGAAAATCATTAAAACCAAGTGGCATAAGCATGAATTCCTGCGGAGCCAGGTTCCCACCCGCATGACTTCCGCCGTTAATGACATTCGTCATTGGAACAGGGAGGAGATACTTAGTTGCTCTTTTACCGTACGCAAGATTATAGAGTTGCTCATAAAGAGGAATTCTCTCGAGCATCGCAGCTAATTTACAACTAGCTAATGAAACACCAAGAGTGGCATTAGCACCTAGTTTTGATTTATTAGGTGTACCATCCAAATCAAGCATAAGCTTATCTAATTTACCAATATCTCGAACATCTTTACCTTTCAATATTGGTAGAATTTTTTCCTGAGTATTTTTAATCGCAGCAAGAACACCTTTGCCATGGAAGCGGTTCTTGTCTTTATCTCGTAACTCAAGAGCTTCATTAGTCCCTGTACTAACACCAGAAGGAACAATAGCACGAGCTTTATGTCTGGAATCTGTATAAATTTCAACTTCAATAGTAGGATTTCCTCTCGAGTCAAACACTTCTCGGGCAAGGATTTTTTCGATTGTAAATAATTCTTTAGAAGTCATTTTTTACACCTAATACTAATCATTATTCTAATTTTGGAAAATTAGAGTGGTGCGGAGGGCGCGATTTGAACACACGAACCTCTACAGGAGAGGATTTCCTATACTTTCTGGCCCTATGGAGTTCCTAACCATCACGATTAGGGATCTTAAGTCCTCCGCCGTTGACCTAGCTGGGCTACCTCCGCACGTCTTTTTAGTCAACAGCACTTATTTTTTCTCTTCTCATATGTTTAAAAGTTTGTGTTTTATAATGGTTATTCTCCGAATTTTGTAAATAAACATTAAAATTCAATAAAAGTCACAAAACATTTTAAGTTTAAATAGTAGTTCCCCAATAATTGTAAGTAGAAGCTGAGATAGCCAAGCCCGGTTACGGCGGTGGTCTCGAATATTGGAATCCTTTACTGGGACAACCACTGTTCGCAAGAACGCGGGGGTTCGAATCCCCCTCTCAGCACCATTTTCTCTCGAGATAAAACTGCTCTGTAAATTGTATCTTTTATAAACTAGATAAGGAGAAGTTTGAAACCAAACAGAGATTCTCCGAAACTGATTCTGTCTGGCGATTTCTTTCTTAAAAACTCAGAAATTTATAGGATTTTATCTTGATAATTCGATCTCTACATGGATTGATTCCGGCATTTTCACTCTCATGATTTGTTTAAGAGTTCTTTCTTCTGCATCTATGTCAATGAGTCTTTTGTGTATTCTCATTTCGTAATGCTCAAAAGTTTGTGTACCGTTTCCGCATGGGGATTTTCTTACTGGTACAGTTATTACTCTTGTAGGCAGAGGAATTGGACCGGCCATTCTTACACCTGTTCTTTCGGCAATTTTTCCTATTTGATCACAGATTCTTGCCAAAGTAGTAGTGTTTTGACCACTGAGTCTTATTCTCGCACGATTTGTAGACATTGTTATTTCTAACCTGTTAATATTCGCTATTTTCAATTGCTTCTTCTTTCTTATAAAAAACTTTGCATTGAAATTTTAACATAGTCTATTTTTTTGTCAATTTGTCCTGTTAAATAATATCACAGAAAATTAACTTGCTATGAAAATTAGTAGGATATGTTTTCTATTAATGCAGCTTTAATAACAGAAAACTGTGGATTATTGATGATTATTGAAGATGCTTTCAAGGATAAACAGACTTTAAAATGTCAAAATTTTGATTACACAATTAATAGCATACTTTCTGGTTTCAAAAAATTAGGTGTAAGTGTTCTAATTAGTCCAATGAGAAAAAATCATAATGTAAAATCTTTTAGCTGCAAGAGCTATATTCCTGAACTTAATTTTTCTGCTAGTGGAAAAGGAACAACTGAGAAACAAGCTAAAGCGTCAGCTCTTGCTGAACTAGTCGAAAGATTTTCAGCAAACTTGCACTTTAAATACATGTACCCCGATTATCAACAGATTAACAATGAACTCTTATTACAGTTTATTAATGGAGAGCATTTACCTGGTTACCAATTTAGTCATCAAGATGATTTGAAAAATAAAGTTCTTATTGAGAATCTTCTCCGGAATAATGATTTTATTTTTACTGAAAAACAATTAAGTTTTCTAAAAAATTTGGATATTTCCAAACATTGGGTTAATGGTTACTCTTTATTAACTGATAAAGTAATTAAGGTTCCATTAAGACTAATACAATTAATTAACAAATCAAATGGTTTAGCTGCTGGAAATAGAATTGAAGAAGCAATTGTTCAAGCATCTTGCGAAACTTTTGAAAGATATTGTTTGGTTGAAATTTTCAAAAATAAAATGATCACTCCTACTTTTGATAATGCTACAATTAATGATAAAATTATTAGGAAGATAATAAAAAAGTATGAAAAAAATAACATTCGAATATTTATCAAAGATTTTTCTTTAAGCAATCTTTTCCCGGTAGTTGCTGTTGTTTTCATTAATAATAATCTTAAAGACATTAATTCACTCAATTACCAATTCGAGTATATTCGTGTGAATGCGGGAGCATCATTTAATCTCAGAGAAGCTATTATTCGTTGTTTTACTGAAAAAATTTCAGGTTTAGATTTTGCAACTTTTAAGAAAGGATTTACCAGAATCTATGAGAATTCACTTGTGAGAAATTTGGGTGCAAAGATCCAAATAAATGACTCCTACTACGGATTATTTAGAAAAATGCATTTTGGTGGTGACAAATCGTTTTTGTGTAAAGGGAAGGTTATACCCTTTAATCAGAGCAAAGAAACATTCAACTTTTTTACAGAGATTGAACAAATTAAAGAGATGTGTGAAAAACTGAAAACTGATTTTATTGCTGTAAATCTTACACATCCAGTTTTGCAATTTCCGACTGTGAGAATCATTATACCAGGTTATTCAAACATACTGAATTTTTCTAATTATGGATTTAATGATTTAATCAATGAAATAAAATTCGGTACTACAAATTCAGATCTCATACAAATGTATTCAAGGAATAATTGGTTAGATGATCATAAATATCAAGATTCATTAGAACATTCAATATTATCTAACTATATACAATTAGGCGAAAGTAAAATTACTACTGTTAGTAACGAATTAAATAGTACTAAAGAAGGATTATTGATTTTAGCATCAATTTATTATAATGAAAAAAATTTTGAGAAATTTAAAATTGTAGCCAAATTAATTTCTGAAAGATTTACTGGAAGCTTAAAAAAGAAATATCTTTACTTATTCTATTTAACAAGACATTATTTAAAATCAAATAATGAAGAAATGATTTCCTTGATCAACAAATCTTATGGAGAATTGAAGGGTTGCGAAAAATTCTTTCATTCAAAACCTATGAATAATCCTTTTGTAACTTGGTGTGATAAGGAATGCGAGCAAGGTTGTAAGGAAAAATATCTTACAAGTTTAAATCAAGTAGTGGAAAGTTTTTTTGTCAATTATAAACAAAATGACGAAATATGATAAATTTATTCTAGTTTCTTTGATATAAAAGAAAAATTTTGCATTGAAATTGAACACAAATTGATTATTTGCTTTTTAAAGGAAGTATTAGTTGCAAATAATGACAAAATTAAAATAGTGAAAGAATAGGCAAAACTCCACTGATAAATGAATGTGAGACTATCATATTCAATTATCGGATAATTGGGTCTTATAAAAGTAAGACGTCCAATTTGGCTTTGAAAAAGCCAATCGAAAAAACGATTGGAGAAACAAAAAAAATGGGTCATCGAAAAAGAAACGCCCCACATCAAGGTTCCCTTTCCTTCAGAAGAGTCCGTTCTAAGACTCAGAAGGGAAAAATTCGTTCCTGGCCTACATGGGATGGTGAACCCAAACTCCTAGGATTCGCAGGTTTCAAAGCCGGCATGACGCACATAACCGTTATTGAGAATCGTAAAAACAGTCCGATGTTCAATCAAGAACGCATTGTTCCTGTGACTGTTTTGGAATGCCCTCCTCTCAAAGTGATCGGCATCAGGGGTTATCAGTACACTCCTACTGGTCTTCAAATCGCTGCAGAAGCAATGATTAAGGACCTCCCTCCTGAATTGGAAAGGAAAATGATAATACCTAAAAAATACAAAGCCGCTTCACACCTAAAAACCCTACAAGAGCGTCTTGGGTCAATTTATGAATTGAGAGCTATAGTAATCACGAATCCTAAAGATGCAAAACTTCCTCGTAAGAAACCCGATATCCTCGAGATAAAAGTGGGTTGCAAAGATATCAAGGAAGGTTTTGAGTTTGCGAAATCACTATTAGGGAAAACAGTCACTATTGATGCTGTTTTCGAAACAGGCGAATTTGTAGACACCATTGGTGTGACAAAAGGTAAAGGTATCCAAGGACCTGTTAAAAGGTTCGGGATCAAGATCTTGTCTCGCAAGACAAGAGGTGTTAAGCGTAAACCAGGTGCACTAGGCCCTTGGCGTCCCGCTCGTACAATGTATACAGTTGCTCATCAAGGTCAACATGGGTATCATCAACGCACAGAGTACAACAAACTCATCCTTAAAGTTGGAACCAAAGAGGAGAACATAACTCCTGCTGGAGGTTTCAAACGGTATGGTTTTGTTAACAACGACTATGTCCTAATGAAAGGTAGTGTTCAAGGACCTGCCAAACGAATGATTACATTGAGAAACCCAATCCGAGGTAAGAACAAGACTTCTGCTCCGGAGATTCTAGCAATTTCATTAACAAGTAAGATGTAGGAGGACGCAAAAACATGAAAGCAAAGATTTATGGTGCAATCGGTTTAGCAAAGAAGACTCGAGTAGACTTACCTGGAGTATTTGATACACCCTATCGCCCCGATTTAATTCGTAGAGCAGTTTTAGCTGTTCAGAGCACAAAAAGACAACCAAAAGGAACAAAATTCCAAGCTGGTTGGATGGTTGCTACAACTTGGGGTACCGGTAGAGGTGCTGCGAGAACTCCCAGAAGTCACGGTCGAAGAACACATCACTCCCAAAGGGGTGCTCTTGTTAACTATACAGTTGGTGGGCGAGTAGCTCATCCACCGAAAGCTGAGAAAAAGATCGTTGAGAACATTAACAAAAAAGAACGCAGATTAGCCATACGAAGTGCTATTGCTGCAACTTCCCAAAAAGACCTTGTAATTGAACGAGGTCATCAAGCAGATAGCTTTGAATTATTACCTATCATTTTTGAAGATGAAATACATGATAAGGTAGTAAAAACCAAAGATGCTGTTGAATTGCTTACGAAAATTGGTTTGATTAATGACATCAACAGAGCAAAGGATGGTAGAAAAATTAGAGCTGGCAAAGGAAAAGGTCGTGGTAGGAAATACCGAAGACCTGTTGGACCTCTCTTCGTTGTTGATAGAAAGTCTAACTTTTGCAATGCTGTTAGAAACCTTCCTGGTGTTGAAGTAGTGCATGTAAAGTATTTGAATGCAGAAATGCTTGCCCCTGGTACACATCCTGGAAGATTAACTGTTTGGATGGAGAAAGCATTGAAAGAAATCAATGTTATTTATCCTTCTAAAGTTAAGGCACCCGCAACTAAGTAGGAGATGAAAACTAATGAGTGAAGAAAATTACTACGAAATTATTATCTCACCTTTCAGTAGTGAAAGAATTTTCGAGATGATTGAAAGTCAAAACAAACTTGCTTTTATTGTTCACAAGAAAGCAAACAAACCTACAATCAAAAGGGCAATTGAGAAGCTTTACAACGTGAAGGTTGTAAAAGTAAATACTATGATCACACCTTCCGGCAAGAAAAAAGCAATTGTAAAATTACACCCAACAAATAGTGCAGTCGATCTTGCCACTGCGCTTGGATTAATGTAAAGGTGGTAGACAAATGGGTAAACGAATATTAGTACAAAGACGTGGTCGTGGTGGCTCACAATTTAGAGCAAGCTCCCACAAAAGCAAAGGACCAGTAAAATATCCACAATTATCCGCTGAAGACTACAAGAAAGATATAAGAGAACTTCTAGTTCTTACTCTCATGCATGATCCTGGTAGAGGAGCCCCCGTTATGGAAGTAAGAGATCAAGGCGGAAACAAACATCTACTCTTAGCACCTGAAGGTATAAGAGTTGGTCAAAAAATATTCCATGGCCCAAGTGCACCAATTAAATTAGGAACCATTAAACCGCTCAAAAACGTCCCCGATGGTACTTATGTTCATAATATTGAATTAAGACCAGGAGATGGTGGAGCTATGGTCCGATCATCAGGTGCATTTGCTACTGTTGTATCACATAGTAGAATGAAAGTTATTTGTCAGATGCCAAGCGGTGTTTTGAAACCCTTTAATCCAAGATCTCGAGCGACAATTGGTGTTGTTGCTGGAGGAGGAAGAACTGAAAAGCCATTCCTCAAAGCAGGAGCAAAGTATCATCATTTGAAAGCAAAAGGACACAAGTATCCAAGAGTACGAGGAACTACCATGAACGCTGTCAGCCATCCTCACGGTGGTGGAAGCGGCACACGAACAGTTTCCAGAAATGCTCCTCCCGGTGCAAAAGTTGGGTTAATAGCAGCCAGGCAATCTGGTCGTAAAAGAGGAAGAAAGAAATAGCTTTTCTTTTTCTTTTTTTATTTATTTTTTTCAGTTTTTTCAAAATTAGTTGTTATTAGGTCTTCTTACTCGAGATAAAACTGGAGTGGGAGGAACAATTTGATGTTACTTTTTTTGATTCAGTAAAAGCTGGAAAAAAAAAAGAAATATATGGAATTTTTATTGGTTGAAATGTTTGCTTATTTTACTGATCGTCGTTATCGTCTTTCTGAACGTCGATTACGTCTTTCTGCTCTTGCTTACTGAACCAATTTTTAATTCCAACAACAGCTCCTGAGCTTGCACCTATTATTCCAATTACTGCGGCGAATAAAATAAAACCGATGATAATTAGGAATAAAATTCCTAAGCCTGCACTAATCCAAATGGGAGAGAATACCCAATACCATTTCATATGGGCGAGTGGTCCTGCTAATTTCAATATAAGGAGAATTACCCAGGTTAATGTGACTAAACTCATCCCGCCGCCGGAACCTCTACGTCTATAACTTTTATCGTCTGTCAAATTAATCAAATAATCTCTTGCTATTTATGTATAAATAATTATCTAAACGAAATTGTTAATTCATAGAAAGAACTGGTGCGGGGGACGCGATTTGAACGCGCGAACTCCTACAAGATAGGGTCCTCATCCCTACGCCTTTGACCGCTTGGCTACCCCCGCCTTTTTTGTTTGGGTCAATATGTTTGCTATTACTGACTCTTTTTAATCTTTTGTTAAGAAATCAAAATATCTTTAATTTAAATACTAAACGTATGGTTGGTGGGAATATTAAGATAACATCTGGAAATACCGCATTTTTATGTATAACTTCCTCGAATTATCGTTTGTAGTGGTGTTTCCCTATGATTAACTACGAGGATAACCCTGATGGAATTTTTGTACTTAATGGCCAGATTTTCTCTGTGAACGATTTAATTAGCATTATGCGTCGCCATGGTATTAGAATTCATTTAAACAGAGACGGTTTAACTATTGATGGTGAACAAATTTCTTCAATTTCTAACTTAAATGGGAATAAGTGTCCTTTAGCAACTGCTTGTGAGAAACGAGTTGCTCTTGTTGAATTCCTAAAATTGCAAAAAACTCAAGATACTCGAGATGATAGTTACGGTTATGAACCCCCTCTAGCTCGTCCCATGCAAGAGCGAGAACCCTTATCTGAATATAGGAAAGAGCCTACTAGGCGCGATTTTATACAACCAAATAATCATGATTTGTTTGAAGGAAACATTTCAGATAGTTCAAAACTCTATAATGAACCTGAAAAAGTTGAACGTCCTCAATTCGATGATGATGATTTCTTTGATGATCCTCGAGAGAGTCAATTTGAGGATTCACTATTCCAGCGAAAAGAATACCCACAAGAGAAAGAATACTCTCGAGAGAAACAAGTCTATGATTACGATGATTACAAAACCGAGGAACTCTCTAACTCCTATTGTAAAAGATGTGGTTATGATCTGAATTCTGCCTGGAATTCTTGTCCTAAATGTGGGCAAAGAGTTTTAGTTGAAAAGGCAAGTAATGAGGATTATCTTTTCAAATAATCTAATATTTAGGCTTCCTTCTTCAATTTTAAAAGGAAGCGACCGAATTTTTTTTAACCTAGAAGAAAATTTCTTCGAACTAGAACATAGGAAAGAGATTTGTAATGTCTACTACCACAACACCAAAATGGGTTTTCAATAAAGAATTAGCCGATTTAAAAGGAAAATATATCACAGTTGTTACTACTACTGAGAAAAGCTTCAATGGTTTGTTAAAAGCCTGGAATCCCGATACCTTTGATTTATGCTTATCAAACGTTAAGGAAGGAAAGAATTCTTACTTCAAAGTTTTTCTTAGAGGACCTATTATTTCTGAAATTTTGATTTCTGAACAACCTTTTGACCTTCAAGGTCTTGCCACCGAATTACAGGAACGATTGAATTTACTTGAGGCAGATGTTAAATTATTTGAAGATGCTCGCATGATTCAAGTTCTGAATAAAGTCAAGGTGACTGAGAAAGGTGTTGAAGGCACTGGTCCTGTAGCTGATAGAGTGAGAGTTGTTTTTGAACAATTCATGGAAAACTTAGCTGAAGAAGAAGAAAAAGAAGAATAATTTATCTTCATCTTCTTCCAAATTTTATTTTAACTTCTGGTGACTATTTTGTTTGAAATATTAGATAGTGATTTACTAGGGAGAAATGGAATCATTCTTTCCAAAAAAGGCGAGATTAGAACTCCTGCTTTTGTTCCTGTAGTTCATCCAGAAGTAACGAAGAATCTTGTTGATGTTTCGGTTTTCCAATCTAAGTTCGCTGTTGATTTTATTATTACCAGTTCATATATTTTGAGGAGAAGATTCTCAGATAAGAAGATTAATCTCCATGAACTTACTAATTTTCAAGGTCCAATTATGACCGATTCCGGAGCATTTCAATCACTTGTTTATGGTGAGATTGATTTAACTCCTGAAAGCGTCATTGAATATCAAGAATCAATTGGTTCCGATTTTGCTGTTCCTTTGGATCTCCCAATTTCTAAAAAAGACTCATATGATGTTGCAAAAGCAAAAATTCATGAAACTATTTTGCGAAGTCAAAATGTTCCTTCATTGATTAAGTCCCCAAAAACTTCCTGGGTAGGTCCTATTCAAGGCGGAAAATATCTTGATTTGGTAGAGAAGACTGCCATTGAAACTAACAAAGTGGATTCTTTCAGTATGTTCGCTATTGGTAGCGTTGTTGAATTAATGAACGATTACAAATATGACACTTTAATTGATATCATTCTTACAGCTAAACAAATTCTTAATCCAGCGAAACCTGTCCATTTATTTGGTGCTGGCCACCCCTCTATGTTTCCACTGATCGTTGCTGCTGGGTGCGATACTTTTGATTCCGCTGCTTATGCTTTGTATGCTCAAGATGATCGGTATATGACTAATAATTATACTTACCAATTAGCTGACCTTAACGAATTTCCTTGTAATTGTCCTATTTGTTCAAACAATAATCCAAAAGACGTTTTGAAGCAGAAGAAACTTGAGAGGAAAAAATTACTGGCTGCCCATAATTTGTATGTTTGTCAAACCGAGATAAAAAATATCAGAAGTGCAATTTCCTCAGGAACCTTTTGGAATTTACTCGAGAGTAGATCTCGTGTTCACCCAAGTTTGAGAAGAGGTTTTAATCGATTACAGGAATACTCGAGGTATTTAGCTAAGAATTCAACTTCTACCAAGAAAAAGGGTATCTTATTTACTTCTGAATCCGATTTGAATAGACCCGAAATTATTCTACATAAAAATCGTCTAAAAAATCTAACGGCTTCAAAAAGGAAGAAGCTTTTACTGATTTCTTTATTGAATGATGAGATTAAAGAAACATATGAAATTTACAAAGTTATTAAGAATTTTATTTCCGAACAACCGGATATATTGAAGAATTTTGAAATTTGGTTTGTGGCGCCATATTTTGGCCTTGTACCAATTGAAGTTAGTGATATTTATCCGTTAACACAATCTGTGTTGGTAAAGAGTATCTCCAAGGAAAAATTACAGGAAATCATCTTTGACAGTATTGATTTAGTTAAGACGAGATCATTTCAAGAGATAATATTACTTGGTGAAATTAAAGAATTCATTAGATTGGAGAAAGAAAGCAATTTGTTATCAAAACTAAAAACTAAGATCAAAACCTTTGGTTTTACTATTTCCGAGGATAACATTAGTGATTTAACTGATATTTTTGCTACTATTTTGGCTTAATCTATTATTATTGTTGAGTTTTTATTCCTAAATTTTAGATGTATTTTAGATGACTATGATTCAAGAGTTACTACTTGTCAATATTACGAAGAATTGTTTTAGTACTTATAGCTCTAGGTTAATCTTTACTCTTATTTCAAAAAGTGATTTTTGTACTCGAAATGAATTAGCTGACTGGACCGGGTTTTCTAGTATTACTATCTCGAGATACGTGCAGGAATTCGGTAAAGCAAGTTTAATTGAAAATGCTCCTGGAATTGTTTATTTATCTGATTTTGGTAAGAAAGTGTTTGAATCTCTTGGTGATTTATTCCAAAAAGAAATTGAAATTGCTAATAATATCAATTATGATCTGTAATTTATTGAGTTATTAATTTCGGAAGTTTCTCTCGAATTTCTCTCTTTAATTGATATTTTCGTTCGTTTCTATTACCACTTCGAGTTAGGAATCCAACTTCATATAATCTTGCTAAATATGTGCTTCCAGTTGTTATTTTTAACTTGGTATTGAATAGGTCCTGATAAGAATCACAAATATCATTTGTTGTAAATAAGGCTCCTGTACCATATGCTGTTGAGATTAGAAGTTTAACTCGATCAAAAACTGGCATATCTAATGCTTCTTCCATTGGGATATCAGGTGAATCTTCTAAAGAACCACGATTCTTTCCTAATATGTTATTGGCTGAGACAACTAAATTCTTTAAACTTTTCTCGTCTAAAGTTCCTTCAAAAGTTATTGTGACTTTATTATCTTCTTCGTCACTCATTTCAACTTTTATTTTTCTTTTACTCAATGGGTTGTCTCCAATAGAAGTAAGGGTTAGTTAACTTATATCATGTTTTATTATCTATATATTATGAGGATATTATGTTTTTTTATGATATTTTTATCCTTACTAATTACTATATGATCCTGGTTTTTAAGTACTTAGACCCGTATACTTCTATTGGAGTTAATTATTTTATCTAATAACTATCTATTCAATTAATCAATAGATTAATATATTAGATTGTATCTTATGTACCAAACTGAGATTTATATATAATATATATTTTGAAGAGATTAGGTTTATAGGCTAGAAATAGCAATTCCATTAGAAGAAATGGGGGGATACCTAAAAATTGATCCAGGAATTAGTAAAAACGTTTATTTTATGAATTATAATCTGTTATATTGTGAACAGTGAAGATATTTATCCTGAAATAGAAAATAATCCGACAAAAATACTCTTTTCTTATTATCATTTATTAAAACCCCTTAATTTCCAGTGGAAAATCAATCCAAATACAGATATTTCTTGTTTTGTTCACATGTTCACAGAAAAGTTGTGAATTCACAAAAGAGAAGGAGAAATCAGTTCTTTTGTGAAAAGAAAGTCGGAAAAATCTTCTTTTCAGTTCAAATAATCGATAAAATATTATGTTTTTATTCGATTACAGATGGTTTATCATTAAAAATCCAATAAAGATCAGCATGAACGTCTCATTTTTCATAAAAAGATCTTGATTTTTAGCCATTTATTCTGGTTTTATCTCGAGTAAGACAAGGTATTATTCACACATTTCCTGTGTTCATTGTGTATACTGTGTTCATTGTGTATACTGTGTTCATGTGTATACTGTGTTCATGTGTATACTGTGTTCATGTGTATACTGTGTTCATGTGTATACACAGTTTTTGTGAATATCCTGTACAAAAAAACTACTTTTTCCTTGAAATCTTATGAGGGAAATATGCAGATAATAACACTTCTTATGTGTTTATTCTTGCTTTTAACAACTTGTTACAATGATGTATTGGAGGTAACTATTTGTCTATTAGCTGGATTAACAAAATCCTTAGTAGGAAGAAGAAAAAAGACATAAGACTTGCGTTTTATGGTGAGGTAAATGCAGGAAAAACTACTTTGGCTAATCGTATTGCCAATGATCTGGGTCATGAGGACTTGGGTCCAGTTTCTGAAATACCACATGAAACGCGAAAAGTAGTCAAATTGGAGAATGCGCGGTTAAAAAAGGATGGCTATGAGTTAAATTTTACTTTAATGGATATGCCTGGAATTGCTACAACTGTTGATTATCGTAATTTCGTAAAATTTGGGTTAACAGAAAACGAAGCGATACAAAGAGCAAAAGAAGCAACGAAAGGAATTCTTGAAGCCATAAAAATGATTGATCAAGTTGATGTTGCATTGGTTATCTTGGATTCCACCAAAACACCTTTTGAACAAGTTAATTTAACAATTATTGGGAATTTACAGTTACAAAAGATCCCTATTATTATCATTGCCAATAAAACTGACCTGCCAGATTCACGACCTGAATTAGTTCGACAAACATTTAATGATCAAATGATCGTTGCTGTTTCTGCTAAAACAGGGGACAATGTTAGTGCATTATATGAAGCAATTAAGAAGATGTCTTGAGGTGAAAACATGAAGTATTACGTAGATTTTATTACTAAAAACGCCACAGATAGACTTACTCCATTTGAGAAAATTAAGATGATTATTCGTTTAGTACGACAGAATAGAGTCTTAATTATTGAAAGTGGGTTATCATCTGAAGAACAAGCTGAATTAATCAAACAAACCATGATGGTTATTGATTTTGATAACTTCATTGGTGTTGAGTTTTTCAATTGGAATCGTGGTCCTTCTGAATCTAGAAGGTTTTTCAAGAAACTCCCTCAAAACAAAGATGCAAAATACACTGTGGTTGCTCCTTCAGCAGCAGTACAAGTTATTGAAGATAGCGAAGATTTACTTTCCATTGAGCTTGAACCCAAAGCTGCCAAGTAATTTTTCCTTTCTTTCCAATATTTTTTTTATCTTAATCATACTTACTTATGCTGTGATGTAATTAATGCTTAGAAAACAATTATCTCAAGTAATTTTGCTTTCCGGAACACCAGGTGTTGGGAAAACTACTATTAGTGAACTATTGAAATTAAAAGGATATTCAGTTCTAAATTTCAATGACTTCATTATACAACAAGGGTTATACTATGGTTATGATTACTCTCGAGAGAGCGTTATTATCGATGAAGAAGTTTTGAAATCTAAGATTGAAACGGAATTAGATCGATTTGATGGTTTATTGTTCATTGAAGGTCATACCTCTGAAATTGTTCCTCAAGAATTTGTAAAGTTTGCATTCATATTAAGGTGTAATCCTAGTGTTTTACGAGATAGATTAACTTTAACTCGAGATTATTCAGTTGATAAAATAGAGGAAAATATTCAAGCGGAAATTATGGATGAATGTCTTATTGCATTGCAAGAACAATTATCAAGTACCCAAATTTTCGAAATTGATACAACTAAATTATCTCCTGAAGAAATTGTAGAAAAGATAACTGATCGCATTCAAATTTTTGATTAAAAAATGTTCTAAAGTATATATTGATATACTTTAATGCTTGTACTTTATTCTGCTTAATGGGTGATCTATTTGTCACAAGACAGAAGGCCTCAACAAGGACCAATTTCTAGAAGTCCTCAAGAACAAGTTGTTCCAAAGAAGAGAAAAATCTTAACAAAATCTAATTTTACAAAGATTTTCCTACCTTTACTATTCTTAATTGGAGTTATTTTAACCCCTGTTCTTTTTGAAGCATTCAATACCCGTCATCAGAGAATTGATGATATAATAGATGCCCCTTTTCCAAATGATTTGTATGATATATTTAATAATATACCTCCAGGGCTTGATATCACTCCAGATGATCTAAATGGCACAGATGATTTTATGAATGGATTTACAAATGGAGTGGCTGATCCTGAACGCATAATGTTTCGAGTAACGCCTGCAGATGAGTATTTTTATTGGCGGTTAGAAGTTTTTGATGAATATACTATGGACAGATGGAGCAAAAACATTACTACAACTGAAATTTTTGGTAATCCTACTCATCCAGCAGCTGATGATGATGGAACATTTACAGTTCAAGCTGATCTTGCATATGGTGGAGGTATTATTGCCAGTAATTTTCCTGCACCTTATCACTATCAATACAATGAAGTTTTTGCCAATAATACATACTTTGAACCTCATAGTGAGTGGGTTGAAGAATATACCTTTATGCAAGAAGATATGTACGGCAGCAAAATAATTAGTGCTCAATTTGAGCCTACACTTGGAAATACTACTCTTTATTATGATACGTATTATACTCTTCAAAACAATACAGATATTAGACAAGGAAGTGAAGATTTTAGTTCTCTTGCAACCTTAGTTGCAGCTGATCCCACTTTAAGCGACAGATATTTGCAGCTTCCGACGGATTATCCAACCTATGCTCCAAACACTGTTCAAATTGCTAATAGTTTACTTAATACATCTAATACAATTTATAGTCAAGTTTACCGGGATATGTTTTGGTTAGCAAGTAACTGTAGTTATGATATTGATATGCTGTTAGGTCTTTCTACTGAAGCTCCAGCACCGGGCGAGGATTATGTTGAATGGTTTTTAGGTCGTCGAACGGGTACCGCTGCTCATTTTGCTGCTGCTTTGTCAATTATTTGTCGTTTGCAAAATATCCCATCTCGAATTGTCTTGGGCTTTTCTTCTGGTGATCAAGTTGGTAGTGAATTCATAATAAGAGCAAAACATATTCATGCTTGGGTTGAAATTTTTATTCCTATAGCAGGTGGTGGCGAATGGATTGCTTTTGATCCTTCTCCCTTAATTCCAGGTTTACGTGACCAATTTGGTGTAAATACAATTGGTTTTGAAACTGTTTTCTATTGTTCAAATGAATTCTTTCTTGATCCCATGCATATGTTACCACAACCTTCGTATCCATATTTTGTTCCCAATCCTCTATCTACTGCTTGGTATAGTGATCCTTACAATCTTGGAAATTGGTATGGTCCTTATGTGAATAGATCACAAACATTCGATATAACAGCCTTTTTGGCTAATGGCAATGATCAAGATTTCTTCCAATATATTTTAGGTTTAGGTCCTGGTGATTTAGAGTTTGTTCAAGGAGAACAAATTACTTTCATAGATACTACGTCAAGTGAAGTTCTTGGGTCTGTTACAACTAATATTGCAGGAGAAGCTACGATTAGTTATGCATATCCTGTTGATGCGGGTAGTGGATTACATCTTATTGTTGCTGAGTGGCAAGGTATTCGTACCCCAACTTATGATTTGAGATATATACCTCTAAGTTACGTTGATACTGGCGTGATTGTCACAGGTAGTGTGAATATTACCTCGAGTAATCCATATCCAAACATTGGAACTATAAGAATTCCCAATCCTCTTTACGAAATTGACATTTTTGAATTGACTACTTCAGATACTCAAATAGAAGGAAATATAATAAAAATTTTTCAAGTAATCTTCTTTACTTCAAGAAATTTCATCTAAAATAGTCTCTTTCAGCAGGACGAATCAGTGTTTTTGCATTAATTTCTTTTTTAGAGAAATTATATCCACGAATAACTATAACGGGGGTTCCCTCTTTTGCCTCTCCCATAATCAAACCTGCAGCTGAGCATAATTGATCTGCAATTGAAATTGTTGATGATTTTAAGGTATATCCGAATAAATCTGTTTCATTTAGGTAACTCTTTATTGGATTAATTCCTGAACACCCAATAGCTATATTTATGGCTCCTAGTCTAAATGGTCTATTATGAGTATCAGAAATAATTACTGCGACATCTTTTCCAACTTGCTTTTTAATATACTTTCGAATTTCTTTAGCTGAATTGTCAGAATTATCTGGTAGTAATGATAAAGCATTCTCTCCTGGAACGTTTGATCTGTCTATACCACTATTTGCACAAACAAATCCGTGTTTCGTTTCTGTTATTAAAACTCCATTTCGATTTTTACAAATATTTTTAGCTTCTCTCAAAATCATTTCGACATGTTTTGGATCTTTATTACTTTGTTTTGCTAATTCAATTGCAAATTCCGATGGATTAATTTCATCAAGTTTAACGATTTTACCTTCCGCTCTCGAGATGATTGTTTGGGCCATAACTAATATATCACCATTTTTTATCTCGAGATTACTCATTTTTACACTTTTTAAAATCTCTTGAGCGACATTATCATCTTCTTTAATAATTGGAAAATGCTTTAGTGAGAAAATTTCTAGCATCATAAACAATCCTTAATTAAATAAAAATAAAGAGTGATTCTGAAATTTCAGAATCAAACTGAGAATTATTTATACTGTTATTTCAATTCCTAGTTTTCGTACAAGTTCTTTGTATCTATTTCTGACAGTAACTTCAGTAACAGTAGCGGTTTCCGCGATTTCTCTTTGTGTTCTTCTTTCGCCTTCGATAATTCCAGCTATATATATTGATGCAGCCGCTAATCCAGTTGGATCTTTTCCTGCAGTAAGTCCATTTTCCTTAGCTTGATCAATGATTTCTATTGCTCTTTGTGCTGTATGACCAGATAATCTTAGTTCAGCGCTAAATCGAATAATATAATCATTTGGATTTGCTAATGGAATACGAATTTGCAATTCCCGAATAATTAACCTGTAACATCTACCAAGTTCTTTTTTGGAAATTCTGCTGTTTTTAGCGATTTCATCTAAGGTTCTTGGAACTCTTCTAATTCTAGCTGCTGCATAAACTGCTGCTGCTATCATTGCTTCAATACTTCTTCCACGAATTAGATGTCTTTCAATTGCTTTTCGATAAATTACTGCAGCGGTTTCTTTCACGGTTCTTGGTATACCAATTTGGGAACTCAATCTATCAAGTTCACTCATTGCATATGCCAAATTTCTATCCATTGATGAGTGTACTCTTGTTCTTATCTGCCATTTTCTTAATCTGTAAATTTGAGCTCTTCTTCTTGGTGACAGTTTTTTACCATAGACGTCTCTGTCTTCCCATCCTATTTGAGTTGCTAAACCTTTGTCATGAACTGCAAAAGATGTTGGCGAACCAACTCTGCTTCTTTTGTTTCTCTCTTCTGATGTAAAGGCTCTCCATTCAGGTCCTTCATCTATAATATGTTCATCAATTACTGCTCCACAATTTGTACAAATTCTTTCTCCTCTTGTTGAATCACTGATGATATCAGATGATCCACATTCAGAGCATACAGCTTGAGCTTTTTCTTCTTGAAAATCTTCTTTAGACATTCTTTAATAAGCCACTCCATTAATCGAATCAGACGTTTATACCAGTTACTTTACCTGTAAACGATAGAATCCAATAACCTATCAAATAATTGGACTAAGAAGAGCAGTTTAATATAGAAGTTTAGACCTTCTATTTATATTGGCCCCACATAATTTTTACACGAGATTTTACCGTTTCGGGAAAGACTTTTATATTACTTCTAACGTTTTTGTTAGAACTTCATATATAAAAGTTTCGAAAAAATATTTATTTGAGAAACGTTTTTTCGTCTAAAAACGTATTTTTTAGACCTAAATGGATTAATTATAATAAAAAAAAAGAAAAAATTAAGACGCCAAAGCGTCTATTTTTTATCATTTTAGTTTCGGATCTAATGCGTCTCTTAATGCATCTCCCATTAGGTTAAAACCAAGAATTGTTATGAATATCATCATCGCAGGCCACGTTGGCATCCACCAATAAGTCAAAAGATTATCTCGGTGGTATGCTAAATCATCGCCCCACGAAACAGCTGTCGCATCTCCTAAACCGAAGAATGCTAGTGCTGCAATGAACATCAATGTGTTAGCAATTCCTAAAGTGGTAATGACAATTACAGGGGATAGTGAATTCGGAATAATATGTCTAAATATTATTCTCGAGTCTTTCGCACCAAGTGCTCGTTCAGCTTCAATGAATTCCGTGTTTTTCAGTGACAGTATCGTACTTCTTACAATCAGACTAGTTCCACCCCAGCCGATCAGTGCAAATATTACTATTACCACCATATAAATTCCGCCTGGGATACTACCAGCTATATCTCTAAAGATTGCAACGATAAAGATGAATAAGATAAATCCTGGCATTGCGCTTATGATTTCATTGAATCTTTGAACTATAGTATCAAAAGCTCCACCATAATAGCCTGAAAATGATCCAATAATCATTCCTAAAATACTTGTTGTCATTTGACCTATAAAACCAAGGACTAATGATAAAGTAGATCCAAAGAATGTTCTGGAAAGTATGTCAAAACCTCTTGTATCGGTACCAAATGGATATTGTGCATTTGGTGCTAGTATTTGATCTCCAGGAATAATGTATCTTGGATGTGCTATTAAACGTAGATATTTTTGAGTTCCAGGAATCCAGATTTCAATGTAATAATTGAGAATATCATAAGGGTCATGGGTAGGATTTTTCAAACCGAATAATGCATCATATTGCTGAATAAGAAACGCTACAATTGCAAGAACGACCAGAAAAGCAACGATATAAAATCCTATCATACCCATCTGATCTTTTCGCATTCGTCTCATAACAAGAGCCCAAAGATTTGAACCTTCTACAAGTTTGATTTCTTCTAGGATTCGTGTTTCTCTGTCAACGCTTGTTTCATTTACTGTAGCCATATTCTAATCATCTCCTAATACCTAATTCTTGGATCAACTAGAGCATAGCTCAAGTCAACTAACAACCTGAATGCAAGAAACATTGCACCAAAGATAAAGTTCGTAGCCATCATCATCGGATGATCTCTTTGGAGTGCACTTGTTAAGAACACTGTTCCTAAACCAGGCCAACCAAATACACCTTCAGTCATGACTGCTCCACCTAACAAACCAGGTAAGGCCATGCCTACTACTGTTATTATAGGTAGCATTGCATTTCTGAATGCGTGTTTGTAAATTACCGAGCGTTCTGATAACCCTTTCGCTCTTGCTGTTGTGATATAGTCTTGCCGCAGAATATCCAGTAATTGTGATCTTGTCAGTCTTGCCAGAAATACTAATCCTGTTAAGACTAATGTAATTGTTGGTAGTATAAGAAAGACGTAAAATGTTCCATTTAGTATAAACGGTTCCGTGAAAGCTTCACCGGTAGTTGCTCCTGTGAAATTGAAGATATAAAACGATGCAAGCATAACCAATTTTGCTAACCAAAACGTTGGCATTGAATATCCTATAAGCGAGGCTATAGTTACTCCTTTGTCCCAAATAGAATATTGTCTCGTTGCTTGGATTACTCCAATAACCGTTGCTAATACAGTACTAATGACAAATGCTGGAGTAGTTAGAAATAGTGTGTACCACATTCTTCCAACGATAATATCCATTATCGGCTTTCCTTGATCTGCGCTACCTTCTACCCAGTGCCAAGATCGACCGAAATTTCCTTGTAGAATTCCAAGACGTCTGTATTCTCTTTCTACAGTTCCATCGCCGTCTAAGTCTTCAACGAGGTATTTCTTCATTAGACCAAGCCATTGTAGATATCGAGTCATAGCATTTACTCTAGTGTATCTTGTTTCTTCGACAATCATTGTCCCAGTTTCACTAATATCTGTTGCAGTATAGCTAAATGGTCTTTCCAATGTGTAGTAAATTTCATTATTGGATGTATTGAAGTGCTCATCCGTTGAAAGTTTGTTTGCGACGAAAACAAAAGATCTAACCTCACTACCTCCAGGAACTAAAACTTGTATATTATATCCTAGAGATCCAAATCCCGTTATACTAAAATTCCGCTCTATATCACTCGTCAGATATAACGTGACTGTAGTAAAATCTATGTTTCCTGTTTCTGGTCCCGTAACATTAAATTCCTTCAATGAAAATCCAGTAGTTGTATCCATATGAATATTAAATGAAACTTCATCCGATCCAACTTTTTGCAGAAAACCAATTGATACACCGATTTCATTGTATCTTCTAACGTAGTCCGTTTGTTCTCCTTTAAACAGACCCATTCTAATCTGAATAGGATCTCCAGGAGATGCAGCTATCAATGCAAAACTCACAATTGAGATTCCAAGTAACGTAGGGAAGATATAAATAAAACGCCTTATTGCATAGCTTCTCATAGACATTTTTCAACATCTCATTTTCAAATTTATAACTACAAATTTCATGTTTTTTGCTTTTTTAAACTTTTATTTGCTTCCTAATATATCTCATTGCTCATATATAGGTATTGCGATAGATAGTGTTAGTTATATTTTAATAGAGAAAAAAATGATTTTAACAAGTGTATTTTCGTATTTAGCTAAAAGTAAATTCTTTCTTACTGTAAAATTCTGAAATCTCTAATGCAAGTTTCCGACTAATGCCTTTTACCTTTTCCAATTCATCAACACTGGCATTTTTGATGTTTTCAAAGCTACCGAAATACTCGAGTAATATCTTAATTCTTTTTTCACCAACATTAGGAATTTCCTCAAGAGAGGATTTAACCATTTTTTTTGCCCTTCTTTGCCTATGGAAGCTTACAGCGAATCTATGTGCTTCATCCCTCACTCTTTGTAAAACCATTAATGCTTCAGATTTTTGATCTAAAATAATCGAACTTCTATCATCAGTAAAATGAATTTCCTCAAATTCTTTTGATAGTCCTATGATAGGAATGTTTGTGTTGATTTCATTTAATACTGATAAAATCGAACTTATTTGTCCAGGACCTCCATCAATAAGAATGAGATCAGGATTTGGATCTTTTTTAGCTAAACTACCTGTAAATCTTCTCTTAACCATTTCTCGCATTGAAGCGTAATCATCTTGTCCTTCAACTGTTTTTATTATAAATTTTCGATAATCCTTTTTCTTGGGCAAGCCATTCTCAAAAACAACACAAGAACCAACGGTATCAGAACCGAGTAAGGTTGAAATATCATATCCCTCAATTCTTTTTGGCTCTTCTTTTAAGTCTAATATATTTTTTAGTTCTTGTAATCCTGCGGTGATTTTGTCATCCCTCATTTTCTGCTCCCTAGTTATTGTGTGATAATTAGTTTTAGCATTTGAATATGCAAGCTCAATAAATGCCCTCTGTTCACTTGTTTTTGGTCTTACAATTATTGTCTCAGTTTTTTCTTGCTTTAGTTTGTCTTTTAACCAAGTATTAATTGTAATTTCATCCTCTATTTCTATTTTTGTTAAAATTTTTCTAGGAATAAAATCCGTTTTAGAATAATATTGTTTAATAAACGATGTTAAGATTTCATCATCACTCAGATCAAATGGTAAATCCATTACAAAGTGTTTTTGCTCAGTGATTCTTCCTTGTCTCATTGCTAATATTTGAGCCAAGAATACATTTTGAGTTTTATATAAACCAATTAAGTCATATTCAGCATTTACGTCTTTGGAAATAATTGTCTGTTTTTGCACTAATTTCTCCAATGCTAGAACCTTATCTCTCAATTGAGCTGCTTTTTCATAGTCCAATTGTTTTGAAGCTTTTTCCATCTCCTCCCTTAGCTCTTTTACTAGTTCTCGTTGTTTTCCCTCAAACAATTTTATAAATTGCTTACCAGTTTTCAAATATTTTTTTAAATCAATCTTCTCTACACATGGTGCCAAGCATCTATCTAATTGGAAAAATAGGCACGAACGATCTACTTTACCTTCAATTATTGGTTTTTTGCATCTTGCTAATGGGAAAATTGTTAGAGCTTTTTTTAACGCTATTCGTAATGATTTTACATCTGTATATGGTCCAAAAAAAAGATCACTACTATCTTCCCTGTTTCTTATAATTTCTACTCTTGGGTACTTTTCACTGATAGTGATTTTTAGATATGGATATGTTTTATCATCTTTTAACCTAACATTTAGTTTAGGTTTATGCAATTTTATTAGACTGTTTTCAAGTATTAACGCATCGGTTTCTGTATTTGTTACTATAAACTCTACATTTCTTGCTAATTCTTTTATTGAAATTATTTTTCTATCAAGAGCTCCCTCAATAAAATACGAAGAGATTCTCTTTTTCAATGATTTAGCTTTTCCAATGTAGATTACTTTCCCCTTTTCATCCTTAATAGAATAAATTCCTGGTTTATCTGGAAAAGACTTTATTCTTAGTAACAAATCATCCTTATTTTCAGCAGTCAATTATTTTCACTTTTCACTGTTATAACTTTAAACTTCTTTTACTTTTATGATATTAATAGATAATTATAATTTATAGATTATTCAAATCTAAAGTCCTTCTCTTGGTGTTTTTATAGTTCTTTTTTAACTAACTCTTGGTCGATTAGCTCAAATGATAACATGATACATTGTTCTCATAATTTATGAGTGCAATGAAAAATGAGAAGAGGATTATGATCATTAATGCCACAACAATTATTCGAGAATCTGGAATCAATTAGTAACGATTTAAATTTCTCAAATATTTTCGATAAAATGATGTTGGAATTGTATCCGAAAGTCAAAGAATTGAACTCTCAAATAGCATTAGATTTAGGATTTCTATATATTTATAGACATCTTGAGGATGATGATGAAAGATATGAGTTGCTAGAATTTTGGCGAGAAAAATCTCCTCACCAAATTGTTCAACTTCCTATGGGAGAATTCCATTATAGACCATATATCGATTTCATATATCTAAACAAGATCATGAATGGCTTGTTTATTGAGACAGTACTAGAACAAATGTCGAAATTCCAAGATTTATCTTTTTATGAATCATGTGCTATTTTGTATGATTTGGAAAGATATTATGTTGTGCCTTTATCTGAAATGGATGTTAGAATTATCGAAACAATTAGAGAATTAATTGGTACACAACAATATTATACTAATGAATTATTATCAAAAAAATTACAAGTTCGTACAAATTATATCAGTCGTCGAATCGGCTATCTTCGAAATAATGCATACTTTCGAGTTACAGGAACCGTTAATTTTCCTAAAATTGGTTTGAATCTATATATAATTCTAATTGAATCAACTCCTGAATTTCAAGAATCTATCTCCAAATATTTCTCTTCCCCTTATACGAGAACTATTCGTCGTTGCCCCAATCAAAGATATGATTATATTGTCTCTCTAACAATTCCAAAATTCCAAGAAAAGAAATTATTCGAATACCTAGTAAGATTGAGTGAATCAAATAAGATTAGATCTTTCTATTGTGATGAAGTAAAAACAATTTCAAATAATCTTAATTTCTCATATTACACATATTCGAAAAGACCTTCTGTCTTAACAGCAAATAAACCTGGATTCTTTATTGATTGGTTTAAAGAACGAATCTTAAGTATGAATGAAAACTCTGATGACTCCAATGTGGCATTTCAACGCTTCTCATTTGAAGGAGATCCAGTAAAATTCACAGAAAATGACCTCAAGGTTATGACGTTGTTTAGGCGAGATTTAGATAGTTCAGTTCGTACAATATCTAAAAGGCTATCGCTTTCTTGGGATGATACTAATTTTCACATTGAGAGAGTTAAGAAATTATTATTCCCAATGATCTTACTGTATTATATGGGCTTGAATCAATCAGCAATCCTATTTTATGAGAAAATATCAGAGGAAAATCTAAGTACGATTGAAAAAATCATTCTCAGAATGCCTCAAACTTTTTCATATTCATTTAGAAATGGAGGTGCGATAATTACAGTCGATTTAATGAATGGTGCACACCGGTTAAACGATTTAGTGTGTGAGACTCTGCCAATTCTCAAGAATACTCAATTTTCTCTCGCTTCTAAAACAAGTGGGATTTTCCGTCCTATTCCTTATAAATTTTATAAAGATGATAAGTGGGTATTTCCAGATAATTTCTTTTTATTCAACGATATGAAGTAAAGTATTCTTAGCAAGTAAATAGCTGATATTTTATACAAGTTGTTAATTAACTATTTAATTAGTAAAGTCAATCATATGCTGAGGAAAAATAATTGAGGTCTCGAGTAAAAGTCATTTGCAGAGGAATAGTTCAAGGAATTGGCTTTAGACCTTTTGTTTATCAGACAGCAATGAAGCTAGGGTTAACAGGATTCGTGAGAAACCAAGGGGATGCTGGAGTATTAATTGTAGCTGAGGGATTAAAGGAAATTCTGTTGAAATTTGTTGATTCCCTAAAGTACGATAAACCATATTTAGCTAAGTATGAAGATTTTCAAGTTACTTGGAGCAGTTTCCAAGATCAATTCGCAATCTTTGAAATTCAAAAAAGCTCAAAACAGAAAGTTGGAGGTGTTTCTTACCTTCCACCTGATATTTCTTTATGTGATAAATGTCTAAGTGATATGGAAAATCAAAATGATTATCGATATAAATACGCTTTCACTTCATGTGCTATTTGCGGTCCTAGATATACAACCATCACTAAATTACCATACGATAGACCTAATACAACCATGAAAGATTTTCCTCTTTGTGAATCTTGCAGTAAAGAATACAATGATCCGCTTGATCGTAGGCATCATGCCCAAACTACTTGTTGTGTAAGATGTGGTCCAAAATTATCACTCTATAACAAAAGTGGGAAAAAATTAGAATTACCAAATGTAATCAAAGAAATCAGCAAATTAATCTCTGAAGGAAACATAATTGCAATTAAAGGGATTGGGGGAACACATTTAGCATGTTCAGTAAACAATGATGAAACTATATTAAAATTAAGAACTCGAAAAGGCAAAAGAAAGTATAAACCTTTCGCTGTTATTTCTAGGTCAATTGCAGATGTAGAAAAATATGCTGTAATTAATTCAATTGAAGAAGAATTATTGACAAGTTATCGAAGACCTATTGTATTATTAGATAAAAAAGAACCTTTTCCATTATCAGAGTGGATTGCACCAAAACTTTACAATATAGGTGTAATGCTTCCTTATTCAGGGATACATTCACTAATTTTAGATGAAATCAATGATCCAGCTTTGATATTAACAAGTGCAAATCCATCTGAAATTCCAATGTATATTGAAAATGATGAGATTCTGGAAAATGCCGGTGAACTAGCGGATTATTTCTTATTGCACAATAGAAGAATTTTCCAACGAGCAGATGATAGTGTTTTACGTTTTGCAAATGATAATCCTGTTTTAATTAGAAGATCTCGAGGTTGGGTACCTGAGCCCATTAATCTACCATTTGATCTAGGTAAGTTTTCTTCATTAGGTGTTGGACCACTTTTAACATCTACAGGAGCAATTGCCACAACTAATCGATGTTTTCCAACACAATTTATTGGAGATGTAGAAACTCTTGAAACTTTAGCTTTTCTTGAATCATCAATTAATCATATGAGTTCATTATTAGATATAAATTCTTATGATTCAATTGGTAGTGATTTACATCCAAATTTCCTATCTTCAAAATTAGCAGAGAAAATCAAAGAAGAACATAATGCATCTTTGTATAAAATACAGCATCATCACGCTCATGCTGTTGCATTAATGTTAGATAATCACGTACCGAAAGAAGAAGATATCGTATCTATCATTGCTGATGGCGTTGGTTATGGTTCTGACGGGAAAATATGGGGTGGAGAAATATTTCATAGTTCTTATTCCGATTTCAAAAGAATAGGACATCTCGAAGAACAACCTATGATTGGGGGCGATCGGGCTACATATTTTCCAATTAGAATGGTTATAGGTATTTTATCAAAGAAATACTCCGAAAATGAGTTATCAGAACTACTATTGAAAGCTCACCCAAATAGTTTGCCTGGCGGAGAAAATGAAATACAAATTGCTCTATCACAATTAAACAAAGGAATTAATGTCTTTTATTCCACAAGCACCGGTAGAATTTTGGCTGCAGCAAGTGCTTTGCTTAAAGCTTGTTATGAAAGAACATACGAAGGAGAACCTGCGATAATTCTCGAAGCACTAGCGCGTAAAGGCAGACTAGGAAAGATAGAATTTGAAGTATTCGAAGAGAATACGGAAATAATTGATACTACATCCTTATTGCATCAAGCATATGAATTATTGAACTCTGGTAAGCAACCAGCAGATATTGCATTAGCCATTCATCATTATTTAGCAAATCAATTTTCAGACTTAGCAATTAATTATGCTATATCAAATGCTATTAAGAAAATAGGCTTTACCGGTGGTGTTGCCTATAATGATATAATCACTCGTCAAATAGCAAAGAAAGTAAAAAGCGCTAAATTAGAATTCTTACAACACAAATCCTTGCCATGTGGTGATGGCGGTATAAGCAGCGGTCAAGCAATAATTGCCGCAATGAAAGCAAAAGATTAACAAAGAGTATCACATTATCTGTAATACAAGTATTACTTTTCTTGGTTCGCTAAAGCTGTCTGTTTTTTCAAATTTTGGACATTATCAAATATCATTTTTGTGTAAATCTTAATCCATTTCTTTTTCTCTTCCGGAGTTTGATTCTCAAGATTATTTATTGTAACTAAATCCAAGAAATTTTGCGATAACTCATTGAAATCTGATAATCTAGGTGAATCTATAATATTGAGAAATGAAGCAACCATTATTGTAAAAATTGCTCTAATTAAATTCAATCTAGCTTGTTCCAGGGTTCTATAGAATGATCTTTTTGTAACCCCTCTTAATTTTCCTCTTTCTAAATATCCTAATTTTGGATTTATTTCATCTGTTACAATATCCACAAGTAGTGTTTCTAACTGTATTTTAGTAAGATTCGTCCATTCTTTTGATCCTTTACCTGTAGATTTAACATCTTCATAAAATAACTTAATTATTGGATTCTCTTGAATTTCTTTTACTCGTAACTTTATGTCTTTTATTACCTTTTTACTCATAAACTCACCCGGTATACAATATAATACGACTTATAGTCATCACTATAAAATGTTTCTGTTTAACATCAATAACTCAATAAAAGTCTAAAATTGCCTAAAATTACTAACAAACTGTCCATATTTCATTTGATTTCTGGCATGCATTTTTTAGAGAAAAATCGCTTGTTTTACTGGATAAAATGACATTTTGAGTAATATTTGTATTACAAGTAATACATTATATCTAAGACATGATATTTCTAATCACTAAATTGATTTAAACAGCTAACCTAATCAAGATATTTGATTAATTTTCCCAGTTTAATTGATCTTGGATATGACGGTATCAAAACAACAAGAAATAATTGATTTAATGCCATATAATACCAAATAATATCTGACTATCAGTGAAATATCATCTAAAGCTCAAGTATAGGCGTAAATTTATACCATTTTTTAGATAAAAACTGACTATTTGTAACTCTAGTATCATAAAATACAAGCATTTACTAATACCTAAATGTTGGTTTTACTTACAAAAAGTGTTGTGTAATACATGTAATATTTATATTACATGGAGTATTCGTAGTTTAATAATTCAGATTATATTTTAGTTAGTTTTAACTAATTAAAGATCAAAGATAGATGCAGAAATATAGGAATTATCCTGAAACGTTTCATCTCTTGTCAATTATCACATTAGAAGGTAATTTGATTAATTTTAGTTAATAATTGCTAGAAATAGTAATAATACAAATAATATATGAATTACTTAAAATACAAATATTACATGTATTACAAATAATACTTGTAATATTTACAATACTTGATATATCTATTATTAACAAATAGTCTATGTTTGTGATCTGAGTAGTATTGCTTCTAAAACTACTATTCCTGACTCAATTTAGAATTAATTACGTAAAATATGCTGAATATTACTTGCAATACAAGTAATACATTTAGTTTCACATGTACCTATATATTATTATATAGATTGATAATTCAAATACTTTGAAATTTATATTTTTAAGATTTTTAAAATTAAAAATTAAACAATTGATTGAATTCGAGTATTACATGAAAAACTAGTATTACATGTAATACTTGAAATATTTGTAATAATTAATTATTAAAATCCATATTTTGATGCAATATCCGGAAATTCAGTTTTTATTGTACGTATTAGTGCATCTTCAATGAATTTTGATCTATTCAGATATTTTTCATCAGTTAAAGTGTTAAGTGCTTCAACTAATTCAAGCCTTACAGTAGCTGAAATAACTGGTCTACTCCTTATACCTGGTGTTTTATCGATCTTGCTTCTCTCAATCTTTTTTACACTTGTTTTAGGAGCAATAGGTTTTTCCTCTTTCTTAGGTTGCTGTATAGCTGTTTGTCTCTCTTCTTCAGGAGTTGTTTTTTTTGTTTCATCTCTTCTATATTTCTGTAACAGGCTCATTTCTTACACCATCTTTCAATAATAAATATGTGTAATACATGCAATATAAATATTACTCAAAAAATTTACACATCACTTAAGAAAGATTGATAATATTCAGAGACAACTTTAGCGATTTCGTAAGTAACTTCGCCTTTTCCTTCTTTACGTAAGAGGGCATCCGCGGCGACACTTACTGACGCTCTACATAATAGCCTTAAATCTCTTGGTATTCCTTGGGAGCTCTCAGCAAGAATCTTTACAGCATCTTCATGAAATGGATCAATATTGAAATCATTAATGTCGAAGCTAGAAATCTCTCCTTTTGCATAAGCTATTCTTCTTCCAATGAATTCTCTAGAATGTCTCCACTCAAATCGAGGTACATCAATTGGTTCGCTCCTATCTGCTATCTGGGGTAAGACTGCAGCCAATGCTTGAAAATACTCACTTGTTCCAGTCATAATAATTGTAGCAATCGGTTCTTCAGTTTTCTCAGCATTCAAGTCTGCTAAATATTGTAGTTTACTAAAAATCTCGTGCTGATTTTCACTAATATCCTCAGCAAGTAAAATTGATCTTATTTTCTCTTTGGAGAATTTTTCTATGATATCTTTACCAACTGAATCCATTATTTCATCAGAATCATCTGTCTTATTGAATTTCACATTAAATCCAATTGCACATAATCTAGCAAATTGTCGGGCGTGTAATCCTGATCTATCAATATAAGCTGTTCTAAAGGCGTTGCCATGTAGATCTTGTAAATTTTGTATATCTCTTCGAATTAATATTAAATGTGTTGATTTACCAACTCCAACAGGACCACGTAAAAATATTGCTGGTCTTTCATTCGAAACAACAATATCAACTAATGATTCAAGGAATTCAGACATTTCAACCAATAGTTCAGGATTTGGTAATGTAAATCCTAGAAATGGATTTCTTTTAAACTCCATATGTTTTATCCATGAATTTAAAATATCTTTTCGAGCTTCAAAATGCTTAGTAAAAGGTGATATTTTCTTTTGGATTCCTGACAATAATTTCACCCGATCTGTAATACATGTATTTCTGTTTTCTAGAACTAATTATTAGATTACATTCTTTTTATTAAAAAAGTGTCGGTATTTCATAAAGGTTTATTTGATAAATTTTAAATCATTAGACAATAAATGTCTAAATGGGAATAAATAATAATAGTAACAAATAATTCTGATATACAAAAGAATTAGAGATGATTTAATGTCAAGTGAAGATGATGTATTTCTAAAAACATTTACTCAAATGATTGAGGTTCTAACTAAAATTGATTCGACCTTAGATTCGTTAAAGAAAACCGTTGAAAATATCCATCTCTCAATAGATGGTCTTGGAACTGGGTTAACAAATATAAATTCACAATTAAACAATCTTGGTTCTCAAGTGGAAGCTCTTTCAACAAAAGTTGAAAAAATGCTTGCGCAGCCAATAACTGGAAAAATTGTAGAGGAAAAATCCAAAACAACAAAAGCAGAAAAAGCAACAACAAAGGAGGTAATTGCTGATGCTGCACAATATACTCACACTTCTGATGCACAACATCCGATATTTGTGGATTTGATTAAGAAAATAAATGATAAAACAAAATTCAAAGAAGTTGGAGAAGTCTTAATTGAGGCTTTAGAGCAAATTGAATCGAGTTTTTCATTTAGCAGAGTTTTTTATGAAATTCGCAGGATAGGTAATGGTCTAATTAGAAAAGGAGATAATGATTTCCAGGCAAAAGATAAACAAGATCTTTTAGAGAAAGTTACGGATTGGGAACAAAGATTAATTGCTTAATCTCTCTTCCTTTAATTTGCACAATAATAGAAAATCATTTAATGCAAATAATTGCTTTTGCATAAATAATATTATGCCCCGATGGTGTAGTTCGGTCAATCATCACGGCCTCTCGAGTCGTGGACTCGGGTTCAAATCCCGGTCGGGGCACCATTATTTCTTTTTTTTAAAAAAGTGGTGTTTTTAATACAAAATATGATATTTCTTTTGAGGAAATATCATGAGAAAAAGACGATTTGTTTTAAGGAAGCTAAAAAAGGATCGTCGAGCTTCGCCTTTAATAGAAGAAGGTATACTAATTGGTCTTGCACTATTTGCTTTTGTTCTCCTAGTAGCTATTGTATCAGATATTCTAGGATTTACACAAAATATTTTCCAAGATGTTTCAGAAAAACTTCAAGGATTAAATCCCTGATGATTTTCTTTAGTTTTAAGAAAGTTATTATTTCACTTACCCTATTCTATTATTGTTGGGTATGATGGGAAGGCATTTGGAAGAGCATGCTCTATTGCAATGACCTAAAAGAGAAGACTGACCCAACACAATTTTTTCTTTAAGGAATACTTTCGGTAATCTTCCCCACATTTAGGTATGTGCGAATAGGTTTAAGCTAGGCAAATATCCTTTCAAAAAAAGATTTCCAAGCTTTAATAGAACTTTTCGACTTAAGAAGGTAAAAATGAATTTTTGTGCTGGTAATCTTGGTGTTCTTACATTGGAAAAGAATGATGGATTATGCAATCATTGTAATGGACCTCTTATACAAACGAGAGGTGAGTTAGTCTGTTATGAATGTGGAGTCGTTAATCACTCAATAATAATCTCAGAAAAAAATGATTCCCACATACCTTGGGATCACGAAATGTCCCCTGGTAAAAGAGTTCACATTGTTGATGGTCTTGGAAGTTACATTGGCTATCATAATGATGGATATTTTCATGATGGTAAGGGTTCTACATTGCCATCTAAGGAACAATACAAATTCAGGAAACTAAAGAGAAAATACAATCTGAGAATCAAAATTGGAAATCATGAGACGGATTATCGATCACTTATGAGTCTTAATAGAGTTTCAGGTTATCTAGGAGTATCCGATGGAGTAAAGAAACGAGCTGCATATTTATATAAAATTGTTACAACTGCAGAGTACAATAAAAAAATCACAAAAATTTCTAATCATATTGTTCTAGTAGCTTTGTGTCTTATGGTTTCAATAAGAGAATCCGCTTCAAATGCTCCTGTTCGATTAAGCGAAATTGTTAATATTTTTAAGGATCTTGGTCATCGAGTAAGTGGAAAATCAATTGTAAAGCTAGCACAAATTCTTCCTACTGATTTAAGAGTCTCATTAAAAATCCGAAAAAGCGAAGATTATCTACAACGAATAACTTCATCAATAATTGAAAACCTTGAAGTGAGTAATCGTCTAAAACAACTTGAGATAAACATAAAGGAATATGAAAACAAACTCATACAATTATCAAGGGGAATTCTTAGTGAAACAAATCTTAGAGCTAGAGGTGGAAGAAATCCATATATCTTTGCGGTATCTGTTGTATATTGTGCGGACAGGATAATTGGAAAAATTGGTGCTCATAGACAGATTTTGACTCAGAAAGCTTTAGCTGATATATGTAATGTAGCTGAGTATTCGATTCGAGACCATCATAGGACTGTATTGAAAGAAAAATTAATCGAGAAAATGAAAGAAATCCTACCTGAGAGTAATTCAGAAATCGATGAGTCTGAATCTCGTTTTCCGATGCTTTTTTAGCATTTCTTTCTAACGTAAGGAGGATAGGTTATGAAACTTCAAGATAAGTATCTTGTTCCTCCTTATAAAATACAAATTAGTAAGGATATATTAGAACGACAATATTATACTACAGAGGTTGTTTTCGATACCTCCAAATATTATTCTTTAACAAATACTATTGAAAAACAAATACTTAATGATAAAGGATTTCTGGATTTAGAGGTTGTAGATTTACAGTTTTTACTTAAGAATTTACAAGGTTCCATCGAAGAGAAATTAAAGAACTATTCTTTAGATAATTCAAAATTACTAATTTTCATAAGAGATTGGATGTCTTACAAGATAATTGGTTTAGATAGATTAATGCCTTTACTAATTGATGATTGCGTTCAAGAAATTTATCTTGACAAACCAAATACACCACTTTATCTGGATCATCAAGAATTTGGTCGTTGTACTACTAATATAATTTTATCCGAAGAAGAGCTTGAACAATTTAAAACAAGATTGTGTCTTGAGAAGGATGTTGTCCTAAACATACTCAATCCATCCTTAAAGGTTGAACTAAAAACTAATAGCTTTCATATTCGAGCTGCAATTGACATTCCTCCTCTTGCTTCTGATGGTATGAGTATGAATATTAGAAAACTCAGAAATAAAATCTGGACATTACCAGAATTAATTCATAAAAATATGCTTTCAATCGAAGCTGCAGCTTACCTTTTATTTATTCTTAAGAGAAGATATAATATTACAATTATCGGAGAACCTGGTTCCGGAAAAACAACTTTGGCAAATGCAATCGATCTCTTAACTCCCTCTGAATGGCGGAAAATTACTGTTGAAGATGTTATAGAGAGCATTGAACAAACAAGTTATGGGAAATTTCAGACTAGATATTCGGTCTCTCCTTTTGAGACAAAAATGAGTAAGAACTCAAAAAGTCAAGAAATAATAAAACTATTACACAGATCCCCTACTTGGGTGTTTTTAGGAGAAATTCAAACAGCGGAACATAGTAAAGCTCTATTTGAAGCACTTAGCGCGGGTCTAGTTGGTATTCAAACATGTCATGGTAGATCTACAGAAATGATGATTTTAAGATGGATAAATCAACATGAAATTCCTTTATCGAGTATTCTAACACTTGATATTTTAATAGAAATTAATTCTTCCTTTGAAGATTGGAAAATAAAGAGAAATGTCTTTCGTATCGTTGAAATTTCGAAAAAACCGTTATTTAGTAAACAAATAATCAACTCATTAAATGATATAGATTTATTCGAAACATTTCGTTTTGATCTCAAAAGCAACAGCTTAATTACAAATCAGGATTTGTTTGAAACTCCTACACTTAATATGATTAGACAGAAAGAGAAAATAAGTAGAACGAAATTTGAAAATGAAATAGATTTGCTTAAGAAAAAACTCAGAAGATTATTAGAAAACAAGATATTTGATCCAGTAAAAGTTATGAATTATTTACTTTACAATCAGAGTAAAATTCACGTAAATAAGGAAAAAATATCTCAAAAATCATCCACTTAGTTCATTTAATTATAGATGCTTAAATTCATTTCTTCCTATTAGTTATTGAGTACCTTTACTAAAATGTGAAAACTTATGATAGAAAAAATCATTATACCCTTAGCTAAGACAAACTTTTGTAGAAAATTTAATTACAATAAATTCTTAGAAGATATTCCTAATGATTACTTTCTAGACAATTTTAGTATCAAAAGATCTGCTATTAATGGATCAATTATTTTATTTTCATTTATCTTAGCCACAATTATTTCCTGTGGAGTATTATTCTACAATATAGTATTTAGTTTATTGATTTTTGTAATAGTAATTTTGGCAATTGTTTTATTTTTGATTAGAAAAATTAGGAAAATGTATTTTGAGAAAATTCTGGAAGTAGAACAAAATTCAGATTTAATCTGTCGTGAAATTCTTCTGATTTTGTCGACAACTAATTCACTCTCAATGGTTATTGAATATCTTGCACAAGGATCCTATCCAATAATATCACCTATGATAACTCAATTAATCCAAAGAATGAATGTAGGGGACTCTCCGATTAGCTTGTTGAAAACATTCGCTTTAAAGCAGCCTTCTGAAACCATAAAAGAGTTTATTCTGGAAATTATTATTCCTATAGCAAAAGGCCAGCTAACAATTGATAAAACTAATAATTTTGAAGCCCAATGGCTAATTAGAAAGAACTTTGATTCATATATGTCTCAATTAGAAGGAAAAATGAGTTTATTTTTAGCTATTACTACAATCATACCTGTAACAGTATCTATGCTTCTGGTAATAATGGGTTATGTTAATGTTAGCATGCTAGTTTTTCTTCCACTAGTTTTCTTAGTATTTGATCTAATTGCTGTTGAAATATTCAATAGTGGTAAAGTTGAATTACTTGGAGGATAATCAAGTTGACTTTAACAAACGATGAGGTAATATTTTTACTTAAAGCTATTGCAAATAACTTAATCCTAGGAAGGAGCACTGAGAATAGTATTTATTTAGCAATAAAAAACCTCCATGAAAACCAGCATAGCAAAGAAAATTGGATAAAATTATTGAATCTGGGATTGGGATATAAAGAGCTCTTATTGAAATTAGTAGATTATACTGAAGATAAATCTCTTGCAAGAGTTTGGATATTGTTATCAAAATTAATGAATATTAGCTCTTTTGAAACAGGAAAAAAAATACTTGAGATAGCTGATAATTTAGAAACAAACAAGAAATTAATGGAAAAACGAAATTCAACTTTAAAAGCTCAAAGATTTAAGACATTATTTCTTGGTTCTGTAACATCGATTTTCTTAGGAATTTTAGCAGGTTTAGCACCATTATTTGTAACATTTGTTGCAATTTTTAGAAATATAACTGTTAATCAAACAACATTGAATATTATGCCATTTTCCCTTTACTTTATAGCTATTTCATCTATCTATTTTATTTCGGATATAGGATTCGGTAAAATAAATTTTAAGACATTTATTTTTACTACTATAGCATATGTTTGTTCTTTCTTTATTGCTAAGGGTATTTTATTATTAATACTTTGATTAGATAAACAATCGTTTTGCGCCTTGATCTTTTTCATCAATGTCTTGACTTTTTGTTTGAGTTATTACTTCCTGTAAATTACGTTCAATTAATTCAGCATCTTGTACTAATTTATTTGTGTCTATTTCCAAATTTGTTACTTTATTGACAAATTCAACTGCGATTGAAGCAGCTAAAGGATCTGCTCGAGAGCTTTCAGCGTAAGGTAGTAATGCGATTGCTGGAAAATTGTTGACTTCATAAAACGCTAACATTAATGCTATTGGACCTGTTACAAATAATCCTTCTTCAAGTAAAGGTAATTCCATATTACTATTCTCTAAGTAAGCTGATGTGGCAACAACACGAATTTTTTCTATTTCTTCTTTCTTTAATCGCGAATCTAAACCTCCAATAAGAATTGATTGTTGGAATTTTGATTGAATTGTCCAATCAACAAGTTTTTCCGCGAATTCTTTATGTTCATGACGATATGGTTGGAACTGAGGTACCAACATTATATTTTCCTCAAACTCAAAAAACTCAAAAGGTAAAGACAATTTTCCATCTTTAGTTGTTACAAACGGTGGTAAGAAATCACTCAGTATTGTTCCAATTTTACCAGCATTAAGCTCACTTACAATATATTTCACAGCAATAAAACCTGTTGTTCCAATTCCATGAAATCCAGTTATAAACGTATTATCTTTGAAATTTTTATTTCCATCTATTTCAAGTTTTATAGTCATTTTTCTCACTCAGTATATCGGTTTACTTTGTAATATATAAAGCGTGATAACATGTGGAAATTTCTTCAATAATTTAAACCACATTTCAAGTCTAGATTTCTTTCTGCTGGTGTTTTTATAGCTTTTTTTTAATAATTAATTGAAAAGTATCAGTAGTTAATTACCCCTGTTACTTTTTCTCATTATGGTTATTGAGTTGAGATCAAATGAAGAAAATTAAACAAATACTTGCTATTGTGATTATTTTAGTCTTTCTCAGTACTTTATTTGGACAAGAAATTTTACACTCTAAAGATCATCCTTATCTAGAAGAGTCTTCTCCATTTAATCCTATTCAAAACCAAAAACAACTAGATCAAGAAATTATGAATAATCAATTTACAATAGATGCTTTGAAAAAATCCGAAGCAAGTACATTTAATAGAGAGTTCCAGTTTAACGATAATTTCAATGAATCTGTTAACTCATTAACAATAGACAATTGTGATGATTGGGCACTTAACAGCTCATTTCAATTTTCTGATTTAAGAAGTGAGAAAATAAACAACGGAAATGCTGAATCTGAAGATGTTTTGTGGACTGATTATATTCCTTCACATTATACTGGAAACGTTACAAGAGAAAGTACTCCGCCAAATGGTAAGGTTATTAGTGATAATTATTCTTGGTATTTTGATGTAGTTTCGAATGATCACACTACTATTGTTGGATTTGATGATCCAATTGATGTCTATAGTGATTCTGTAATTTTCAGTTTCTCCTATTCATTATTACGTAATAATCTTGGATCTAGTTATGATTCAAATTTATGTATTCGATTATTTTTCCAATTTGATCTCTATATCTTCATATGGTTCGATGGAAATCCAGGGGTGTTATCAAATGTTACAGGTCCAGGAGGATATGCGGATTTAATTGTCAATGAGGCATCTTTTGACGGGGAAGTTCATGAGTATTCCTTAAACATTACTGCATTAGGTCTCGAGTTGTTTAGTCAAAAGCCGGATCAATTGAGAAGTTTTGCTATAGAAACGTGGGGGGAGATCCCATATGAAATGGAATTTATAATGGATGACATTTCGTTAACTGATGCTGTTTCACCTTCAAATATAAATTTGGCAGTCAATTCGCAACAAATTTTTGGTAATTTAGGAAGCGGCACAATTTCCTTATACAATCAACCATCCTCGCAAATTAATTATTTAATTCAATATGCATCTACAGAGCTAATTTATTACAATTGCAATAATTTTATTGTTGGTACTGGTGTCTGCTCTAGTAATAGATACATCGAATTCAATAATTGGAATGAAATTCTATGGATTGAAACATCAAATGAATCCTATACAACTCCACTTGGTATAAATAACATAACACTAAGTATTTCAGTATCAAATGATTGGATTGTAGACCAAATATTGGTAGATGACATAGGTACAAGTTATTTAAGTAAGGCAGAAAACTCCACACATCAACAAATAATCTTTTCTTGTTTACTTTATAATCATGTAGAATTTCGATTTATCTCAGATAATTTAGTAGACAATATGATTCTATCCGATTATGATATTACTCATAATGAAATTTTAAACGTGGTAATTGAATCTAGAATTTATCAAGATCTGGTTGATATATATGTAATTGATGCAGAGGAAAATACTATCTATTCAAATACAAATTTTTCAGATATTAATGGTGATGCAATCTTTTCAAACATAAATTTTAATAGTGATTTACCAAGGGGCTCGTACAAAGTTATTATTTGGTGGAAAACTTTGGACGAAGCCGGTATTGGCGAATTAAGTTTTAATTTAACCTCAATCCCAACTATAATTACTCCGAGTCAAAATCAAATTGCAATAAATTATAAGCAAAATTTTGTTATAGAAATTGATTATCTTGACCTGGAATTAAGTGATTCGATTGATTTTGCAACAGTTGAATACTCTTGGGATTATGGAATAGGTAGTTTACAACAGAATCCACAAATGAAGTATGATACAAATGTTCTAAATGATGAAGCTGTTCCTGGATTATATTTGTTATCTGTTCAGGCTAGTAAAAATAATTATGCTACAGCTTTAATTGTTATAGAAGTTACAGTTGTCTTTACAGACTTTAGTATGATGTTGTACACTCCTGAAACAGGAATTCCAAGTGAAACTCTATCAATAAACGCTTACGTCGAAGATAATATATCATCTCCAATTTCAGATATGGAAATTAAATTTAATGTAAATAATAATTCATATTTAGAAACTTGGACAAATTCAACTGGTTTTGCTACAATGTTATATTATATTTCACCAATTTACCAGTTCAACACTTTGAACATTACAAGCTATGTAATAATAAATGAGATCGAATTCTTACAGACCTCTAAAAGCATAAATGTAGAGCTAAGTATCATACCAAGAGAAGCAAATCAAGGAAATCCAAATCACTTTAATTCAGATGATAATGAATCAGCATATTTTATTTTTAGTATTAATTATCCTTCAACAGGGACAAATTGGTATGTTAATATTCCATCTGAATTTGATCCGATCACTGCAATTATTATGACACAAACTATAAACATAACAGCATACATCTCTCCGATTAATATTATTACTTGGACTAGAGATGTTTCTAATATCTCCGCTGATTTTGATGTTCTAATACTTGAAATTGCAAAACCTATACCAATATACAAAGTAGAAACCATAAAATCAGAAATCATAATAGAGCTTACAATAAATATTGATAGTTTGCCTTATAATGGCTTAATAATTTATTTTGAAAGAAATAATGATTGGTTAAATTACGCCGAATGGGAATTATACCAAAATGATATAATAATAACTGAAGAAAGTGAACTAGAAATAACTAATGATTATTTCAAATTCAAGATATTTTCATCTGGAAATACTAGCTCAATTAAGTACCAATTAAAAGGAATTAGACGCAATATAATTCAAATGGATTCCACAACAATCATACTTGGAGTTGGAACTATAGCACTTACGATTGTATCAACAGTATTGCTCTTCAAGAAAAAATCAGCTGTTTCGCTTGATGTACAATTATAATCAAACTTTATTAAACCATTAAAACTTGTTTTCGTTTCTCCATATTTCAAATAATCGCTTCAATGACCGAGCTTTTACATTTTCTATTTTGTATCTAAAGATCTTAATGCGTCCGAATTTCTTTTCTTGTACCAATCCGGCTTTAGCTAAGAAACTTAAATGCTGAGTTGTCGTACTGTGATTCAAATTTGCAACTCTTGCGATAGCTGAAATATTTAACTCTTCCATCTCAGCGAGTGTTTTAAGAATTAGTATTCGTCCTCTAGATGATAGAACATCTTCTATTCCAAAATCATTGGCTTTTATTTCTTTTTCAGGATAATCTTCTATAAACTCATCTTCAATAGATTCTGCTTTGTTTTCATTCAAACTATGTGTTGATTCTTTATACATTTAATTTATTACCTCTTTCACAACTGGTTATTCTATTACTTATCTGCTTGTTTCTTCAACTGCTCCCTTATAGCATTCTCAATTTTCTCTGCAGAAACATCAGGTAATCCGATAAGTGTTGTTTGCCCTCTTTGCCCTTTACTACTAATCTTTGTTGTGATTACATCACAGTTTTGAAGATATTGAAGATATTCCCATAATTGAGTATGACTTCTAACTGGAAAAGTGAATTCTTCACATAATCTCTTATATACTTCTTCTACCTCTCCCATTGTTGTATATGCTTTTTGTGTTGTCTTTAGTTTGATTGAGATTGCTAGAAGGATTAATTTTTGCTGTGTTGTTAAATCTTTCACGATTTCCTGTCTAATAACTGGGTGTATAGATGCATTTGCATGACGCACGTGCTCCGGTAACACTTTTAGTGATCGTCTATGATCAGCATGCATTCCAGCGCGTTCCAACAATTCGATTGCATATCGAGCATCGCCATTCTTTGATGCAATATCTGCTATAAGATCAGCAGCCTCTATGGATACAGCATCTTCATAAAAGGCTTCCTTTACCCTATCTGCTACTATATCTCTAAGTTGATCTTCTGTATATGGTTCCAAGAATATTGTGTTTTGTCTTAAAGTGCTTAGAGTACTTTCATCAAGCATAGTTCTAAAAGCTATATCTCTCACAATTGTTATAATTGAAACTCGTTCTTTCATATCAATTTCATCATCAGTCAAGCGAGTAAGATCGTATAATAAATCAGGGCCATCTTTTCTGATAACAAAATCAATTTCATCTAATGTTACAATAAGATAAAGTCTCTTTCTGTTAAGAATTTCAGTTAACATTTTCAGAATTTCTTCAGGTGAGAATCCTCTAACAGGTATATGAGGATTGAATTTTCGAACAATTTCAAGAAGTGTTAAGAAAGCAGACCTAGCTCTTCTACAATTAACATGAACATACTCCAAATTCAAATTCTTCTGTGTTGAATAGACTTTGACCATTTCCCCAAATTTCAAAGCTATTGCAGTTTTTCCGCTACCTATTGCACCGATAATTGAGACTCTTTGTGAGTACTCACCAGGTTTTTCAATCACTGGCTTAAAATACTGTATAAGCATCTTTTGCTCTTCTTCTCTATGTAAAAGCTTTTTTGGGATATATTTTAAGTCTAGTACTCTTGGGTTCTTAATTAGAGTTGGTTTTCTAAGTTCTTTTTCTAACAATTCATCCATTGCGTTTGCCCTTGCCCTAAAAGGTCAATATTAACTCTTTCAACATAACTATTTACCTATTAAAAAATCCTCTCAAAGGGGGAGTTAACCTAAAGTATTCTTTGATTTTTCTGAGATAGCTAATGTATTGGATATTTGGAGATTGACTTATCCTTCAATGAACTCTTAATTTTAGCTAATGAGTTATTTTTCCAAGCATTACTTAGATTAAATTCTTTCTTAAGATCACTTAATATTAGATTTATCGTACAAAAAGTCAGTAATTTTGGATCTAAATCCTCAAAGTGTCCATTATAATACTCCAATATTTTCTCAGTTATATAGTTAGGGTTTTTCTCAAAGACATCAATTAATGATCCTAATTCACGTCTTACCATTAATTGCATTGAAATTTCCTGGGCAATATCTTGCATTTTTAGGCATATGTTTTCTTTAATCCAATTGGAATTCTTGTCTTTGTGTTCAAATCGAATAGGACATGTGTTTATACACCATTCCCAGGAATAGTTGTTAAAACGTCTCTTTCTCGGCTTCTCAGAAGTATTAGCAGTCTCTTCAGCTTTCGTTAACTCTTCTGAAACTCCATCAAAATGAGATTTTTGTGGTTTAAAACCTCTTTTTTCAAATATGTTCTTTCTTAATTCCAATAAACTTCGTGATATCTTTTCATATTTGAAACCACTTCTATTGAATTTTTCTTTAGCTAATTTTTGATAATCGTTTTTAGAATAAGGCTTCCGTTCAAAAGTCTTAGTTTTCATCAATGCTGGACCAGACAATGATTTAGATTTCAGAATGAAATTTCTATCAGGTAAATGTGGTAAATAATTAAATTGTTCATCAGTTAGAACAATGGCATTACGTATTTTTTCAGTTTCTTCCCCTCTGAAAAGAATCTTAGTCAGTGAATTAGCGTGAACAACTGAACTCACACTATTCCACAATTGATATATTGTTATAGTTCCAATGCCCAAGGATCTTCCTGTTATAAAATTTTGTTCGGAATATCCAATACTTGCAGTTGAATCAAGATTAAATCTTTTAGGGATTAAATACATAGCTTCTTCTAGAATAACTAGATACCTCAAGCTGTTTGTAATTCCTTTTTGAGATGCATGTTTTGATAGTAAATGCAATATTAAATTACAAACAAGAAATAGCGATGCGGTATTTGCTCCCCTTCTAAGATACTCACTAAAATCTAGAATTATTTTCTGACCTTGGTCAAGCATTGAGTAATCCAAAGTATTACTCATAACACTAAAAACTTCATAGTTTACTCCACCAAAGATATAATTTAATCTATTTAGAATAGCATCAATAGAATCTCTTGAATATGATGTTTTCATACTGCTTGAATATTCTTCTGAACTTTGATATAAACACTGCATAAAGACTTCTAGATTTTTGACATCTTTTTTAGTAACCATTTGTAATGCTGACTCGAAAATATTAAGCATTGTTGGACTAAATGGCGTACCAGCTATAGTCAGCATTTCGCAAACTAATGCAAGTATGTTTTGAACATCATCATTTGAATCCATTTGGAACAAATTTATCCCTAATGGAGCTGGATTCCCTATAGTGTAAACAAAAACATCAGGATCATTGACAAAAAATTCAGCATACTCTCCTTTTAAATCAAAAACTAGACAGCCTATATTTTTGTTTAGTAATTGTTCAATAATTGAAGCTACAAGATAGGATTTTCCTCTCCCAATCATTCCAACGATTTCAGTATTAAACAGGAAATTATCAAGTGGTAGTGTGTAATCATCCAATATTCGATCATTTTGTACAATATTTCCGATTAAAATCTCTTGATGAACTTCTTCTCTTTGTGATGGAATTTCAAAAACTGGTTGCCCTGTATCTTCAGTTAAGAAAGGTTTTTCTGGTAAATGTATGAAACTGCTTAAAGCTTTATTACTTAATCTAGTATTTTTAATCGGATTTAGTTTTTGCATTCTTTTATAATAAGTTTTATTTGTACATTTTCCTAATTTTTCTACATCAAATGTGTGTGTTCCGGACCAAACACTTAGTAGTGCAGCTAAAATGGTATGCATGCCATTTTCAGTTTCTGAAAATGCATATGCTCCTATTTTACTTTGACCAGTTTTTTTTGAATCTGTAAAATCAATGTCAAATTCACTACTGATTTCTCTCTTGCTAAGGGTCTTTGAGTTTTGTCGTTTTTCAGTCCCTTTTCTTACACCACTAAAACTAGTTACAAAAAAGCAATCCTCTCCTGTAGAACTAAAAGTGTTGATTAATCTATCAATTTGTGTTTGATTGGTTTTGAGAGCAGGGATACCTTTGGTTAGTAAACCAAAATCGCACTTACTAATAACATTAAATAAGATTTTTGAATCTTGAAGAGAAGCATTTTCAAATAAAATTGAAGCATAAATATTATTGAATGCTGCTTTAAATGATAAAACACTGTTATTTGCTTTTGTTGATGCCTTTTCTTTAGAAAACCAACTCCAACCTGAAATAGTGAAGAAGATTTGAATTTGATTATTATTTTTTACAACCCAAAAAGAAATTTCATCACATACTTGTGCTAAACTTGAGATAACATCCCAATTTCTTAAATATAGTAGTTCGTTAGATGAATCTTCATTTTGCATTTTTTTGATGAATTTTCTAGGCATTCCTTTTACCTTCAATATATGTGTAACCCTATATTGAGGGAAGAATTTCTTCTTTTGTTTTAATTTGTCTGAAGAGATTAATTCACCTTGTAGAGGAGCTTTTCCATAAGCAAATTTAATTGCAAAATATATTCCTATTATCAATCCAATTATTCCTAACGAAGAAAACATATAGGTTAAAATTTTGGTAAAATTAATCGAAATAGAACCTTCAAAACCAATTAGATCACGAATTATATCCATTTGAAATAAGAAAACAAATGCAATTATGATAAAGACACTAAGAGCAATTATACTGTATAATTTTTTTCTTTTAGTGCCTTTTTGTTTTACTTCACCGTTCATTTTGCCCCTCTTAATAAAATACGAAAAATGTCCTTTAAACACCACTTAAATTATTTTAATAACTACAATACTGGCAAAAAGAAAAAATCGGCAGTTTTCGTCATCATAAATCATCTAAGAAATAGAGATTTCTCTCGAGAAGATGACTCTATTAAGAACTACCCAAGATTCAATTGATTGTGGGTAAATCGACACTATATTTTTCGATAAACTCAATATTTTCTCGGAAAAATTACCATGAGGAAAAGCACCAATTATTAACACCAAATCCTCCTTAGAATAATCATTGAAATAATCAGGTAGCTTTATCAGTGAACCTTTGGATGAAAAGATTAATCTATTCTCCTTGGAGACTTCTCCAATTAATTCTTCAATGGTTCGATTTTCCAGTATTTCAATAAGCGTTTTTTCATTAGTTTTAATTACTTTCTTACTAAATACTTGCTCCATGAGGCCAATAAACCTGTTAAAATTTTTAGGAAGTCTTGTCTCTGGATTTATTTCTAAAATTTGATTATTAATTGTATGAATATAGATCTTCATAGATTCTGTATTGGATCTGACTAAGGGCGAACCAAGTAGATTTAGCAAACAAAAATGCAGAATGTCGGGCCTACCTCTCTTCTTTGAATCATGAAGTCTCAACATAGCTTTATGATGATATGATGAATCTAAAATAACATTCGAAGGTTGTTTCCCTCTTTTTTTTGCAAGCTTTTTTATTATTTCATTATTAATCAAACTTGACGGCATTAATTCAATAGATGAATCAGCTAACAGGATAGTTGTTTTAGGCATAAGTGTAATCCCAACTAATCTCTTATCTATATAGTGGTTGGAAATTTAATTTTTTTCTATAAAAATATCATTTAGTTTTTGCAGAACAAACATTAAATAATAATTATTTCATAGAAGAGTTTAACAAGTGAGAAGTTTAATATTTCTTCAATAGAGGCGTGAAAATTGGCTAGAAAACCAAAAGTGAAAAGAATTAATTGTAAAAAATGTGGTGAAAGCTGGTTACCCACTGAGGTTCCAACAAACAAAGAGTGGACTAAAATGGCACCTATGCCGGATTCAGAGGGAAGAGTAACAATAATGATGATGGCGACTTGGAGTTGTCCGAGTTGCGGAAAAAGCACAATGGGATTAAAAGGTAAATACAAAGATGAAGGAACAACTGGTCCCTCTAAAAAAGAAAGGATAGTCGAATTCATTGAGAAGTCAGACAAAAAAATCCCACTAACTGATATAGCTGCTGAATTAACTTTAAGTGAAGAAAATGTCGAAAAAGCTCTCAATGCTTTTGTCAAAATGAAAACAATCTCAGGGAAAATTGAAGACGGCTATTTTATAAAAGAATAGATTGATTGACAACATTTTGCAAAATAAATGAACTATGTAAATGATGTTGATATTTTATGGTAATAGCGAAAAATAAAGAATTGATTTCTGGTGCAATAAAACGTTTGGAAGAACTAGCACCAAAAGAAGAAACAAAAATTACTCATGTGTGTGGTACACATGAAATGACTGCATCGCGTTTTGGTGTTAGATCAATAATTCCTAATACAATTGCTATAATACCAGGTCCTGGTTGTCCTGTCTGTGTTTGTCCATCTTATGAAATTGATTTCGCGTTGAAACTTGCAGAACAAGGAAAAATAATTACTACGTTTGGTGATATGCTCAAAGTTCCTGCATCAAAAAGAAGTCTTTCTGATGCAAAAAGAGATGGAAGCGATATAAGAATAGTTTATTCACCACAAGATGCAGTAAAAATCGCTGAAAAGAATCCAAATAAAGAAGTTGTTTTCCTTGCTGTAGGATTCGAAACGAGTGCACCAATGACTGGAGCTGCACTGTTAGATAAACCTCCAAGTAATTTTTCTGTCCTCTCAGCACATCGTTTGACAGTGCCTGCAATGGAACTTTTACTCAAATCAGAAAAAAGAAAAACTAAAGGATTTATTTGTCCCGGTCATGTTTCGGTTATAATTGGTTTGGAATCATATCAACCTTTTAGTGACACATACAAAATGCCGTGTGTAATAACGGGTTTCGAAGCAATTGATATGGTTATTGGATTAATTCAAGTTATGAAGATGATAAAAAATGACAAACCTGCTGTTGTGAATGAATACTCTCGAGTAGTAAAACCTGAAGGTAATGTTAAAGCTCAAGAAATTATAAGCGAAGCTTTTGATGTTGCGGATGCAAATTGGCGTGGTATAGGGCTTGTTGAAAAAAGTGGTTTAGCGATTACAAAAGATTTAGTACAATTTGACGCATTTGTAAAATTCGATATAGAGTTAGAAGACTCTGTAGACATTCATCCTGGTTGCAAATGTCATGAAGTAATGCTTGGTAATATGCTCCCCCCCGAATGTAAATTATTTCTAAAAAAATGTTCCCCAGATAAACCCATTGGTCCGTGTATGGTGTCTCATGAAGGCACTTGCTCAATTTTCGCTCGCTACGGATCAAGTCATTTTCAAAAAATTGAAGAAAAATAAAATTATCTAGTAAAAAATATAGATTTCATTTCAAAACCACTATTTTTTGTGATATTGCCTCTGTTAGAAAAATTTACAAATAATCAATAATGAGTTTCATTTGCAAATTATGATAAATGTACATTACGGTTTAACTGGGATATTCTCCCTTAATACTTCAAGATTTCCACTTAGTAGTTTCATATCTTTATCGTCTTTAGATTTATGGTCATTGACTAGAATGGATTTCTTTTTAGCGATTATTTCAGCTATAGCTGGATTCTATTTTCTCATTATATTATTAATTTTAAAGCAATCAAATTTCCCTATTTGGGTTACTAGAAAAATTGTACATTCTATTGGAGGAACTTATATTGCTTTTATTGTCTATTCTTTTCAAAATATTTTAGGAATTATTCTAGCAATAGCGTTTTTCTTGTTCATATTCCTTATCTTAGTTTTCTTTTCAAAATTCAGTATATTGAAAGAATATTTTATCTTGAAGGATTACAGAGAAAATGAAAGAGATTTTACATTTTTACTAAATACTTCTGCAACTTTAATCACTTTGCTTATTTTATTAATAATTTTCAGAAATAATCTGCCTGTTTTTACAGCTGGAGCATTAATTATTTCATGGGCGGATACTTCAGGTGAGGTTATTGGAAGAAGATTTCCTTATGGAAAGTATAAGATTTTTAATCACAAAACTGTAACAGGCACAATAGCAGTTTTTATTTTTAGTTTACTGAGTTTCTTTATTACTTTCCTAAGATACAATATGGAAATTACAATGGTTTATATTTGGATTATATTGTTAGGTGGAGTTATTTGTACTATTGTTGAAGCAGTCAGTTGGAAATGGTTAGATAATCTATTTCTTCCAATTGTGGGAAGTTTAATCATGTTTTGGATTACTACGTTAAATTAATGAACTAATACGTTGTCCCAAATAAAACAATTAACAAAATTCAAAAAGCACAAAAGATATTTTTTCTTGAAATTTCTGGAGATATGATATAAAAATGATTTATAGAAAACTAAAGTTTGAACACGTTATTGTGTTTATTATTATTACAATTATTTCTAGTGTTTTACTTTGGTTTATTCTTGACTATCTAAAAGTACAAACGGCAATAGAAATATCCGCTTTAATTGCTTTGTCTTTAATATCAGGAATTATAATTTATAATTTGCATGGACGAGGTATACTTCCTGAACCTGACACTTCTAAGACATTAGATTCAGATGTGGAGGTTGGTAGGTATTATCGAAAAAGATTCAGAACCAATGTTTTCTCTCGAGTAGACTATCAAACTCTAGTTAAAAATAAAAGAAAATTAAAATCTATTTCGAGCAAAATAAAAAACAAACAAAATTGTCAGTATCAAAGATTTAAATATCGCGTTTGATTCTATTTTCTAGGAAGTTCTTGACTTGTAATATTCCAATTCTTTGGCAAGTAATTCTTCAATGGCTTGTCTGAGAACATCACTTCTATTTTCATAAATTTTGTTTTTTTCAACTAGTTGATCTATTTCATCTAATAATAAATCTGGAATACCTAATGATATTGTTCTCATTCAATATAACCTCTTAAACCTGTCACCTGTATTTCCATTTTGGATTTTTAATTTAATATTAAATTTATTGCTCCAAATAAATCTTTGAAATTAAGCTCTATTGACAAATAAGTTTACTGTTTATAAAAATATAAAACCTTCTCCATAGATAAATATCACAAAAATACTTTCGGTCACCTCTTTACGGAGGTTTAAAAAGGCTGAAAGAATAAGCTATTCTCAGAACTTTAACTTGAAACCTCAAACGAAACCAAACACAAGATATAACTACTCAATGTGGAAATCAGATTGAGTAAAATAGATTTCATTTCTTTCATTGATTTTACAATTAAAGTTCAAAAATGGCTCAAAAAATTTTGAGCCTTAAATAGTAAAATAAGATATATAAAATAAATAAAATGGTGAAATCAATGACCTTAAACATGCCATATGACGAAGTTGTCGATAGGATAGCTTCAGAAACAGAACTTTCTAAAGATGAAATAGTAAAACGCATCAATGAGAAAGTTAAGGAATTAGGTGGATTAATTACACTTGAAGGTGCTGCACATATTATTGCTAGAGAATTAGAGATCAATCTTTATGACTCGCAACAAATGCAAACACCACAACCAACATCTATTAGTGATTTGATTGGTGGTATGAACAATGTAACAATAACAGCAATGATTAAACACATCTATGATGCGAAATCATTCACTAGAAATGATGGAACTCAAGGTGCAGTTCAAAATGCCCATTTATTAGACAAAACAGGTTTTTGTAGACTAGTATTGTGGGATGATCAAATAAGACAATTTAATGATTATGGATTATCATCTGGTGATGTAATCAAAATCATTAGTGCTTATGTGAAAGAGAGTAAATTTGACCAAGTAAAAGAAATAAACTTGAGCTCGAGATCTCAAATTGAAACAGATCCAAAAGATATAGAAAAAGATGATTTTCCAAAATCCCTTCTCGATTCTAAAAAGATTTCAGGTATATCTTTAGGAGAAGTTGATGTTGATTTGATTGGTAAAATAACTGCTATTAGACCAGTCAGTACTTTTTCAAGAAAAGACGGTTCAGAAGGTCAAGTAGCTTCATTAGAAATTGCTGATGAAACAGGTAAAATAAAAATTACCTTATGGGATACAGTAGCTGAATCAGTAACAAACTACAAAGTAGAAGAAATTATTGAAATTGTTGGTGGTTATACCAGACAAGGTCTAAACAACACAATAGAAGTCCATCTTGGAAATAACGGTACAATCAATAAGAAACCAAAAGCTAAACTAGATATTCCCGATGATATTTTGAAAAGTGACAGTCTCATTAGTACTACTGCGAAAAAAAGCTCAGGACCTAGTGAGGAAGTAAGATTGGCAGATTTAGACGAAAAAATGTCGAATATTTCTGTAATTGCTAGAATCACTGGTACTAGTAGTATAAGAGAATTCGAACGCAAAGACGGTACAAGCAGTGTTGTAGGTTCATTAATGGTGGTGGATAACTCAGGTCCGGGCAGAATAACACTCTGGAACAGCATGACTGAATATATCAAGAAAGTTGAAATCAATGACATCATCCGAATTGAAGGGGCCTATGTTCGCTTAGGATTACGAGGTGAACCCGAAGTCCACACAGGAAGAAATGCAATAATTGAAATCAATCCTGAGCACCTGAAGGATATTATTCCGGAGATAAAAATAGGTTTCATAGATCTTAATTCACTAGAGCCAAACAATCGAGACGTAAATGTTAGAGCTATGGTTATGCGAGTTCAAGAAATTAGGACCTTTCCAAAAAATGATGGATCAGAAGGGAAAGTACTTAACATCGGTTTAAGTGACAATACTGGATCTGTCAGACTTGTTGCATGGGATGATAAAGCAGTTGAGTTAGAAAGCTTGGAAGAAATGACCCCAATCGAAGTTATTCATGGCTACACAAAAGAAGGCAATCAAGGGATTGAAATTCATCTCGGTTCCTTATCAACTGTAAAAACACTGAAAAAATCCGAAGCAAAGGATCTAGCTGACATTAAACCATTGGAAAAAGATGAAATTAGAAGTGCAAAAGCAACTAGAGTCGACATGGTTGACTTAGAAGAAGATCAGTTCTCAGAAGTAAGAGGAACTATCCTAAAGGTTTACGAAGGTAAGATGTATTACAATTCTTGTCCTGAATGTCGTAAGAAAGTCAACGAGCAAGATGATAAGTGGCAATGTGATGAACACGGGGATGTTGATCCTCAAAAAACAATATTTCTATCATTAGCACTAGATGATGGTACAGGTTGTGTTAGAATAACTTTCTTCAGAGAGTTAGCAGAGCAACTTATTGATATGTCCACTGAAAATTTAGTTGATGAAATAGAAAACACTGGAATTCAGTCACTTATTGTAAAATTGGAACAAAGACTAAAAGGACGAGAACTAATAATTCGTGGTCGAAGTAGAAAGAACAAATTCGATGACGGTATGGATATTATTGCTTCAACTTTCTCAGATGTCGATCCAAAAGCTGAAATCGAATTAGTCAAAGAATCCCTTAAAGTCTAAGAATTTCATTAAAAGCCATATACCCCAATAATTGGGGTTTTTATTTCTTTTTTTTAATTACATATTGTTAAGATTTGTGAGATTACTAAGATGGCTTTCTTTAAATTTGAGAAAATATCCAGTAAACATCTTCTTTTTGGTCTATTTATAATCAATATTCTGTTATTATTATCTTTTATAATGCACATTCTAGTTGAGTATGATATTATTTCAAATTCCTTTTCTTTTCTCGCTCTACCAATTGAACTAATCACCCAGAATATTCTTATTGTATTACTAATTCTTGTTGTTGAGACGTTTCTTGTTATATTTGCTTGGAAAAAGAAAAAAAAGAGTGGATTTATCCTTGAAAACAATCAAGAGGATTATGCAATAGACTTAATTACAGAAAGCGCTGATGAACCTAAATTACAATCAAATCTTTTTTCAAATGAATCAGATCAAGAAATCGATGAATTATTTTCCGAATTAGATACATGGACACAACAGAGTGACAAGGAAGCCTTAGATTTCATATCAAATGATTCCCAAAACGAGTCTATTCAACAAGAAACATCTTTACTAATTGATGACAATCAAGATTTTTCACCTGGATTTTTAGCAAGTGATGATGAATTATTGAATAAACCTTCAGATAAAAGTAATTCCATAGTAAGTCAGATTAAAGGTGGTGAAGACAAACAAAAATCACCTATTCTTTCACCGGAGTCTTTAAGTGAGTATCAGTTTGCCTTTTTTCAGAATATTGTTAATAATGGGTGGGTCTATGAAAACTCAATAGACAGAGAACGAATTGGTTTTGATAAAAATGCAATTGATGAATCAAATATTTCATTAGTTGATTTAGAGAAATTAATTAAAGCTGGAAAAATATACAAGAAAAGAATTCAACATCCAACAGGTCCTTTTACTGTCTTTGCATCATCTCCTATAGTTGAAAAGCTAATTATAAATGATACAATTAGGCGTATATGTAGGAAAAAAAGGTATAAATCTATTATAAGAAAAATAGAATTTGCTAATTGGATTGAATTTGGTTTAGCAAAGAAAGTTTGGCAATTTGACTTTGAAATCTCTTTACCGTCTATTGTTGGATGCATTTGGGATGATAATTGCTTCTTAATTTCTAATAATCCTTCAAATTACTCTATAAAACAAGAGAAAAAAGATGAATTAAAAGCAGTAATTGCTGCTTCAAGTCTTAAAATGAAGAATGAAGGTACTGCATTAATCATTACTAATAAGAAAGATCATGTTGAAATAATTAAGAAAACTATAAAAAATACTGGCTGGGGAAAAGCAGAAATACTTGATTTTTCCGATTCAAAGTTTGCTGAAAAACTGATAAAAATAATCGAGAACAAAAAGTAAATATTGGATTAGTGCTTTTCCAACTGAAAACTTTGGGTTTTTAAATTCAAATCTCAAATAATTTGTGAACGATAATATCAATCGTAAACATGTTAGGGAAAGTAAGAAGTTGATGCATAATATTGAGAATTTTTCTGAAATAAAAAAAATTAAAAAAACAGTCAAATACAATGAAATTTTGTGCCCTTTAACAAAAGATAGTATCATCGTTTCAAATTGCAATAGTTGTCAACATTGTCAAAAAATGAAAGGCATGCATCTTTCTGGCAGGTCTTTAATTTCGTTAATATGTTTATATAATTCAAACAAAGAGGGTGAATTTCAATGACATTTAATCCACAACTTCTAGAATTGAATAAAAGTGGTAATGATAAATTGCAACAAAATAATTCAATTTCAGTGTGTTTTGCAACCTTTGATGATGCAATAGGTCCCATGAGTGCTTATCATAAGCATTTAGACGATAATTCAGCAAGTGAAATTGCCGTAAAAGCAATGATTGGCTCCTTGTCTCTGCACACAGATAACAAAAGTGAACTATGTGGTGAATCCATAATACCATTTAGTAAACAAGAAAAAATCGCATTTTCATATTTCTTTACAATACCAGCACCGAAATTAAGAGGTGGTCAGAGATCTTGTTCACTAATCATACTAATGGAAGCGAAAGAACAATTGCAAATGTATCGATTAGCACCTTTTCTCTCAACACAATGCAAACGCGTCAGTAATTTGGTTAGAGAAAGATATGTTTTCGGAAAACCACTGCCAAATCTCGTGAGAGAGAAAATAGATGAACTACTAGATGTACAATCGTACAAAGTTGAAATTGAAGAATTTTATGCTGCAAGGAAAATTACAATTACAAAATCGAAAACAAAAGGTAGTATGCAATTTCTAAATAAAGTCGTCAAGAAGGATCTTGATAAAGCAATTTTAGCAATTTTAATGGGGAAGCCTGTCGTTGTAACAGGTGATGAGGTAATGACAGAAATCGCAATTGCTAGTCTCGAGATATTTGCTCCACATAAGGATTTAAAGAAAGTCTTTTGGACCAACCAAATTGTGGAAGCAGATCTAATTGGTACAAAGAGAAACATAGCGAAGGCATATGATGATGCAGTAATTGTTGATCTGATAAAAGGCAAAGTCATTGGTGGAGAACCAAGCAAATTCTGCAAAGACCTCTTAGCAAGTGTAAAAGGTATTGATGAAAGTGCTGTTATTCAAAAAGTGAATGATAAAATTAGTGAAATCATTACCAGTGCAAGTATTTTAGCGGAATTAGCTATGAGAAAAGAAGTCTCAAAAGGCGATATTAGTACTGTAGCTCCTATGTTTAATAGTGAAAAAATGGGCATTATAGTTACAATAGCAAAAAGTATGAATCCAATATTTACCAAGAAAATCGATTCCTTAGCACCAATCATCGCTAGAGAAGCTAGCACATATGACGTTTTCGCATAAACTAACCTGATAGACTTAGATCTTCATAAGCAATTGCCTGAGATACTCTAAATTTCCTTTATCATCTCGTCTATCATCTACAGGTGTTTCACATATAAAAGGAACTTTTCTTATTCTTTTTTCTCTTAGTATAGTTTTGAAACCATCTTCTCCAATGCAACCCAAACCAATGTGTTCATGTCTATCTTTACCAGATCCAAGATCAAATTTTGAATCATTACTATGTATTAACAATAATTTATTTAAGCTAACACATTCATCAATGCCATTTAGCATGTCTTTTACAATCTCTGAGCTTCTAAGGTCATAACCTGATGCAAAAGCATGACAAGTATCCAGACAAAATCCAATATTATCTTGATTTCTTATTCTTGAAATAATATCACAAATATCTTCAATACTCGAACCAAGTCTACCATCTTTTCCAGCAGTATTTTCAAGTAAAATCACGCATTTTCCTTTGTATTTCTTGAAAACTTTGTTTAAAGCCTTAACTACATTTGAAATTCCTTTTTCTTTTTTCGATCCTTTTGGACTACCAAGATGAGTTATAATATATGGGATTTTTAGGGCATCGCATCTCACGAGTTCTTCCTTTAAATGAAGAATCGATTTGTTCCACATCTCAGTTTCAGGACTAGCAATATTAGGTAAATAAGGCATATGTGCGTAAATTGGCCACAGTTTAGACTCTAAAACACTATTTTGGAAATTAGAAATCGCATCTTCTGATAGCTCTTTAGTAGTCCAACTTCTTGGGTTACGGGTGAAAATTTGAAAGGTATCACACCCCACAACTAATGCTCTTTTTATTGATAATTCAATAGAACCAGCAATAGAAATATGAGCGCCAATTTTCATAATGTAGTATTTACAATAAGTTTAATTCAAAAGATTTGTTAAGATTTTCAAAAAATGCCTTGTTTCCGCAATTCCTTGTGAGAATGCTAGAAATGTCTCTTTAATTAAAACACCAACCGCTTAACTTATTCACAATATGATTTAAAAATTCAGCAAAGAAATAATAGATTATGATTTTTCATTAATAAAAAAGAAGATGTAAAATCAATTTATTCGTTTAAAAATTGATGGTTTTCGCAATTAATTTCAGTAATTCGTAATAATGTTACTACAATTCGATAATATATCTGCGATTTTCGTATGATTTAGTACTGTTTCGCAGTATTTTTTAGTCGTAAAAGAAATGTTTAAATTCGACATAGTTAAATAAACCTTAGTAAATGGTAAAAATAGTATTTTATATAAAAAAACAGGAGAAATAAAAAATGGCAACAATTCAATTATTCAGTGGCAAACTATTAAATAACATGATGCAAGCTGCTGCAAATTTACTTAAAAAATACCGTAGATACTTAAATGCAATAAACGTTTTTCCAGTTGCAGATGGTGATACTGGAGCAAATATGTATCTAACAGTTGAAGCAATTATAGAAGAATTAGAAAACAATAATGCTTCTTCTGCAAAAGAAACAGCTCAATTAATTGCTCGGGGATCTTTCATGGGAGCAACCGGTAATTCAGGTGTTATATTATCACAATTTTTTGGTGGATTTAGTAGTTCTTTGAACAACTTTGAGGACATTGGACCTAGCGAATTCTCACAAGCTTTTGTTGATGGCGCAGCAAAAGCGTATGAAGCGGTACTTAATCCGCAAGAAGGTACCATCTTAACTGTTATTAGAAAATCTGCAGAAGCAGCTAGTATGGCTGCAAAAAATGGCTCAAGCTTTATCGAAATGCTTGATACTTCTTATGATGCTGCACAAGGAACCCTTGAAAAAACACCAGAACTATTACCTGTACTTAAAAAAGCAGGTGTAGTAGATGCTGGCGGTCAAGGATTTGTCTACATAATGGAAGGATGGATAAAAGCCTACAAGAATGAAGACATAAATGATGTCGGCGAAGCAATCGAAGTTGAAGCAATAGCACAAGACACTGAGGAAGATGATGAATTCCAATTCTGTACAGAATTTATTATTGAATCAGTAGATATGACAGCTGAGTATGCAAGAGAATTTCTAGGAAAAATGGGCGGATCACTAGTCGTAGCAAAGAATGATGACATGATCAGAGTCCACATCCACACAAATGATCCAAAAGCAGTCATAAAACAATGCAAAGAGCATGGTGCTATATCACGACTAAAAATCGACGACATGACAAAACAACACAGAGAATTCTTGTTCGTAGAAGAAGCAAGCTAAATTCAAACTAATTTCCCCCAAGAAATTGGGTGGAAATAATACCTTTTTTTAACTAAAAACTTTTATTCGAGGATAAGTGCTAAAGCTGCAGACTTTAATGGAACAAGATGATAAATGTCTCTAAAAAAAGTAAAAATAGTATCAGATAGTACTTGCGATTTACCAGATGAGGTAATAGAAGCACTAGGTATTATTGTAGTTCCATTGAAAGTTTATATGGATGATGAGACTTTTACTGCTGGAATAGATCTCACTCCAGAAGAATTCTATGAAAAAATGCCAAAATTGAAGGATACACCTTCAACAAATCCACCTTCGCCTGCATTGTTTTTTGAAGCGTATGAGGACGCTGCAGACGAAGCTGAAACAATTATCTCTATACATATTTCACGTTTAATGAGTTTAACAATAGAATCAGCAAAACAAGCAAGAAGTATGTTACCACATATGGATATTCGAGTATATGATTCCCTAACAACAGGAGCATCCCTTGGACTTATAATTCTAAAAGCTGCTTGGGCAGTAAATGAAGGAAAGAACATTGATGAAGTATGTGCTATTATAGATGAAGCAATTGAAAAAGTGGTAGTACTAGGATTCCCAAGCACATTAAGATACTTAGTAAGGGGAGGAAGAATTGGGAGAGCACGAGGATTAGTTGGACAATTACTAGGAAGAGTGCCCATACTAACTGTGACCGAAGGAGAAACAGATAGTTTGGCAACTGTACCAGGACGAGAGGGTGCAATGGATTGGATCATTGAAAAAATGGTAGAAGAAGGATTAGATGCGACATCACTAGTTGCTCTCACACATGGAGATATGCTAGATGTCACAAATCAGTTTAAAATTCGATTAGAAGAAACATTCGGATGTAAGCCACAATATACCGGATTAGTGGGGCCAGTAGTAGGAGCGCATTTAGGTCCAGGATCACTTTTCTTCACATACATGAAAAAGTAGCGAGTATAATAAGAACTCTTTTAAGAAACCAAACAAAAGTAGATGAAAACAGGTTGTAGTAATAAAATGGCGTTTCCAGAATGGGCAACATATGTATTGCTAGTCGTAGGTAGTTATTTAGTTGGAAGCTTTCCAACGGGATATGTTTTAGGAAAGATAACGAAAGGGATTGATATTAGAGATTTTGGAAGTGGAAACACAGGATTTTCTAATGCTTATCGGTTGTTAGGGAAGGGAGCAGCAATTTTAACTATTATTGGTGATATTGTGCTTAAAGGAGGAGTCGTAGCTTGGGCTGCTCGATTAATAGTTGGATTAGTTGTGATAAAAGACTCTGTTGGTCCAGGATTTGTCTATACTTTAGGATTTACTGAACCACTACCTCAAGCAATGGTCGTTTTAGCAGGAATAATGTCTGTGCTAGGACACAATTATCCTGTGTGGTTAGGATTCAAAGGTGGAAAAGGAATGGCTACAACTGCTGGAGTATTCATATGTTTTGTCCCAGTAACTGCTGCAGCATTAGTCATCGTGTGGTTTACAGTTGTGTTTACAACAAGATACACATCCTTAGCAAATATAGTCACAACTCCTACATTACCAATCTTCATACTTTTAGAGACACATTACATTATGGGACTTGATATGATAATGAGTCTCCCTCTGATGGTTGGTGGATTATTAGCAGGCATTTTCATACTTTTCAGGCATCGAGAAAATATTAAGCGATTACTAGCAAAAGAAGAACGGAAATTTGGTGACAAATCGGAAAGAATAGAAAAAGAATCTGAGTAATCTTGTACCGACGAAATTCACCTAATTTTCATTTTTCCATGCATTTTTTCATTTTTTAGAATCTAATATACTTTCTTTCTAATCATTATATGAATATAAGGTGAACAAAAATGAAAAAAATTAACATAAAATTTGTATCAATAGCATTGTTTCTATTGACACTCTTAGCTGGTGGATTAGCAGCTAAACAAGCAATTGCTCCAGGAGCTGGTGGCGGTTGGGCCCCAGATCCAAATCCAGATGGTGGATAAGGAATAAGTCCTTTTCATCTATTTTTTTGTTTTTCAAAATATTTTTTCTTTTCTTAAGAAAGCTTAAAATTTCATTGTTTAATTGATTATATAGATTAATTTGCGTAATAACAGAAAACCTAAAGATATTTTCAAAGAAATACAAGAGGTTTTTGAAGATATAAAGAAAAATACTGGATGGGAACCAAAAAGATATCCTAAAGAAATCAAAATTGAGATTGGAGAAGCTCCTGAGCATTATGAAAATTTTGGTGTTATCCGAAAAGAGAATGAAATAATTTTTGGTAGTTGGCTTAATAAAGCGGAACCAAAAACCGTTAGCAATTATTTTTGGGAATTCGTGATTATTAGAGAGAGTTTTAGTTTTTTTGTCAACTCAGAATTATTATATGGCAATATATCTCTAGTAAATTATTTTCTTAACTTGCTGGCTTTAAGCTATTTACAAAATAAAGATCCAAAAGTTTCAAGAGATACAAGGTTTTATCCAATTGAAGGTAGACTTCTTGTACCAATTGAGGAGGTTCAGGAGAATGAAAAGGATTTATACAGAGGAATTTTCTCTTTAATAGAAATTATTAATCAAGGAACTACTTATTCTATGTTATATAATACCTTCATGAGTTTTATTGAGGATCTTAATGTTGAAGAAATTGAGCAAGAAATGGTAATTAATGATTTAAGAAGATATTTATCAAATGATCCAGAAGAAATAGCAGCACCAATTTATCTTAAGAAAAATACGTCAAATGTATTAATAAATCTGTTAAAATTTGGAGCAAATGCTTCTGCAAGTAGTATTGCTAAAGAACTTGATACAAATCAATCTACAATAACTAGACAAATAACAAAAATATCTTCAAAATTCCTTACAGTTTGGCGTTTAGAAAAGAATTACAGTAGATTAGGTTTGCATTCCTACATTATTACAATTCAATTTTCTAAAAGTAACAATTCTCAACTTGTCGGTATTTATGATGAGTTATTAATGAATAAATATATTGAGCAAATCTATGAAGGTGAAAATGATAATTTTTGTTATTTATATTCTGTAATTCATTGTCCTCATATAATTTCAGAAAAAATTGCTAGAAAGCTTTCAAATTATGAAAGAAATAATATAATTGATTCATTTGAAATTTCACTTATTAAAGATAGAATTTTCAGAACTTGTATAGTTTCCTCGTCATTCAAACCTTCAAAATCAAATTTCGAAGATTTGCTAACAGGGAAAATAATTACACAAAAAATAGTTCTTTGGGATAGTAATCATCATTTAAACAAAGAAAAAGAATTCTTTGATAGAAAAGATGAAGATATTTTAAAATTTATATCAATAATTATATCAAAAAGTTTGACACAACTAGGACTTTTTGGTGTACATTATAATGAGTTACAATTATTTCTTGAGGAAAATAATTTTGATATAAATAAATTACCTGAATGTCAAACATTTATTAACAAACTACAAAATAGAGCATATGAATTAGATTTAATCGATTATAGATTTAATATATCATTAACAGGTATTGTTTCCAGTAATTTGTGTATTTTTCAAATTACAAAAAATGGCAATGATGAAAAAATTAGCGAATTGGTTGAGAAAATTGCTTATTTTGGTTGGATGTTACTTATAGAAACTAGTCAAAAACTCTTCTTTTTGATTCTCGGACCAACTTATAACTCTTATCTAGCAAAACTAATTATGAATGAAATCAAAAAAGACGGATTTGATTTTGTATGTTTCTCTGTAAAACAAAAAATATTTCGCTATATTGATTATAGCTCATTATATGATTTTTCAAGCCAAAAATGGATACTTTAAAAATAAAAGATAATTGGTAGAGGTTCTATTTATCCACCACTACCATTTGGATCTGGTTTAAAACCACCAGGGGCAATTGCATCTTTAGCTGTTAAACCACCTGCTAAAAGTGCCAATAATAGAAAAGCTACTGCGACAATTCGAGTATTTACCTTTTTCATGTTTTTTTGAGTCTCCGTTTAATAATTCAAAAGATGATTTGATAATTGCTTATTTTAAAACACATAAAAGAAAGAAATGCATGAAAAATCGTTTTTGTGTGTTTTTTCTTCATAAAACGACATTTTTCGAATCAAAATACAATTACGGTTCAAATTATTTAAACTCTAATTTTCCTCAACATTTTCGTCTTTTTGTAGGCGTATATATATTGACAACTGAACTTTAGATTGGGTTAGGAAAATTGTACGAAGATAGAATAATTACTGATTCAAAATTTCCCAAATTGAAAGCTTTCTTTACACCGAGAAACACTTCCTGGGTTGTTTTTGGAGGAATCATTCTCGCAGGTATTATTGTCCGTATATTTCTCTGGGACTTCTCTTCCACTGATATGGATGTTTGGAAACAAGCTGCAGAGATGCTTTTGAATGGTCAGAATCCATACGAAACTACTCTCGAGAGTTTCCAATTAGAAGGTGTCAAGCATTTTTACGCTTACTTTCCTCTTTGGATGTACGTTTGCTCTTTAGTCTTACTGATTTTTCCTGAAGGTGCATTTTTCCCCTTAATTAAGGGATTAATCCTTCTTTTCGATATACAAGTTGTTATTCTTCTTTACACTATCTTGAAACCAAAAGTAAAAGATATTTGGCGATTAAAAATACCTATTGCGATTTGGTTTGTAACACCTATTGTTCTAATGACTAGTTCAATGCACGGTAAATTTGATTCCCTGATGTTTGTCTTCATACTTCTAGCATGTATGTTTTATGAGCGCGATGCATTTATTCCAGAATCGGTTTTCATTTCTCTAGCAGTTTTAACTAAACCAATAGCCCTAATCCTCGTACCTTTCTTTTTCCGTAAGAACCTTCGGGAGAGGAATTTCACAAAAATTTTCTCTAGAATTGGCATTATTATTGGTCTCCTCTTGCTTTTTAGTGCCCCCTTCCTTCATGATCCGTTAACATATATTCAAGGAGTACTTGGTGTTCATGTTACTCGAAGTCATGACATGGGTCCAATCTTTGCCCTCCTCTCCCTACCCTTCTCTTCGCCTAGAGCTGACTCAATCATTAGATATTGTTTGACTGGAGCAATTGTTGTTTCATGGATTACAATTATCATTCTTTCCTACTTTAGGAAGACAGATATTTACAAAAGCGTTCTATTCACTTTCATTGCATTCAATTCACTATATTGGGTATTTCTAGTGCAATACACAGGATGGATTTACATTTTCTACGTAGTTGTTACATCAAAATCAAAACTCAAACATTGGGCTCTCGGATCGCTTACGAGCTTCATTATTGTTTTTTCAACGGTTATGTTAGCATTAATTGGAGCATTTGTAAAAGTAGGGTTGTAATCAACATAGTCTAACTTTAGGGGTTTTTATTCCTAAATAATTACATTTTCTTGATTTATAATGAATTCAGGGCGTCTTCAACCATATCTTCATGTGAATTTAGATATAATTGAAAATATTAAAGGAATTCCCGATAATATACAAGCAATTCTTACTAATGCAATCGCATTCTTAATTGCGATCTGTTTTGCTATGGGGGTTATCTTGGCAATAGTTGGAGCAATACAGTGGGCAACTGGGTGGGATGATCGTGGTGGAAAGAAAACAGTTGTCAAAGGAATTGTCTTAATAGGGATTTCGTTATTATCTGGTGGAGGTATTCTGGCAGGTTATATGTATCTTTGACTTTCATTTAAATAGTGAAGATGGAAAGGTAATACGAAAGATTATTAGTCAACATTTTACTCCCAGAAACTAGAAATGTAGAGAGTGTTCATTACTGTGTCCCAAATCACAAGTTCTCGAAAAAACGATAAAGCTATAGCCACAATCATTGGCATTTCAACTCCCTCAGAAGTTGCACTTATAGTTGATCCTAAAATGGCTCGAACTCATCCTTTGGAATTGGGTGAATTAGTTGTTGTAGATTATCCAAGTAATTTGATTCCGAAACCAGTTATTGCAATGATTTCCAAAATTGCATTATCTAACGAAAATCTCATTGAGAGTTTAATCAAATCCCCAGAATCCATTGAACGATTGAAATTGCTGGGTCATATTGAAGATGGTGAGCGATTAGGAGCTGAAGCAAGAATTTTGGGCTATTTAGATGAAGAAAAAAATAGGATAATCTCTCCGAGATTCCCCCCTTATCCAGGAGCTAAAGTTTACAGAGCACCTTCAGACATTTTATCAAAGATCTTCAGCAAAGGACACATTACAGTGGGAGATTTGCGATCACATGAAGGAGTAAAAGTGAAACTCAATATAGATGAACTTGTTTCAAAGCATTTTGCAGTTTTAGCAATTACAGGTGCAGGGAAATCCTATAGTGTTGCTGTAATTGTCTCGAGAATAATCAACAAACTACAAGGATCAGTTGTTATTGTTGATCCTCACGAGGATTATGTTCCATTCGCAAAAAACAAGAATATACATGGAAATGTGGTAATCTTTTCCGTCAAGCAAACTACTGGAAGGCAAAGAATTGCATTCAAGTTAAGGACCTTTCATCATGCAGAATTAATGGCTCTTCTTGAAATACCGGATAATGCTATAATTCAACGCGAATTATTCAGTAGAGCATATTGGGAGTTACAGCAATCCAATATGGATTGGGATTTAAATGATTTGAAAAATAAAATAGATGAAATTATTATTGCCTTAAAAGCGGAAGATACTACTAAGAAAGAAGGAAATCGTCTCGAGAATTCCAAGTTTGGGTTATTTTCACGCATAGATCTTGCTCCGGCAAGAGATGTATTAACTAAAAGCTCTGAATTACCTGTCTATAATCCAAGTGGTCCCTCCCTTACAAAACCAAATCAAATTAGTATAATAACTCTTACCGGATTAGGAACAAAAACCCAACAAACTATCGTTGATTTAATAGCTAGAAAAATTTTCAATGCTGGCAAAGCTCAAGTAAGAAATGAACCGACACCACATAAATTGCCTTGTGCAGTCTTAATGGTTGTAGAAGAGGCTCATAACTTCATTCCTGGTTCTGGAAGATCTTCAAGTGTTCTCAAGCAAATTGCTGCAGAAGGAAGGAAATTTGGAGTAGGATTAGGTCTAGTATCGCAACGTCCAGGGAGATTAGATAGTGATGTTTTATCACAATGTAACACTCAAATCATATTAAAAATAGTGAATCCTTACGATCAACAGCAAATTTTACGTTCGAGTGAAAGCCTAAGTGAGGACTTATTAAACGATTTACCATCATTAAATGTTGGTGAAGCAGTTATTGTCGGTCCAAGTTTACCAATACCTGCTTTAGTGAAAATCGCATTGTTCGATGGAAAACTTGGAGGAAAAGGCGTTCCAATAACAGAATCTTGGAAAAATGCATTAGAGAAACAAAAGAGTTCCTCCCGAAAACCACAGAAATATGAAGACGATTACAATTTAGATTAACATTAAAATATAATCTTGCAATGCAAGAAAAACCACTAATAATAGTGCAGGTGATAAAAATTAGTGAAAAAAAGAGTATTGAATACAAATTTTGCCATACAGCAGATTGGCATCTAGATTATTTTCAATACCAGAAAAAGGAAAGATGGTATGATTTCTTCGAAGCTGCAAATGAATGCACAAAATTAATGATAAAAGAAAAACCAGATTTCGTAATTCATTGCGGGGATCTCTTTCATCAATTCAAACCAACACCAGGAGCGGTTCGAATAGCAATACAGATTTTCGAGAAATTCAAGCAAGCAAACATTCCGTTTTACGTTATTAGAGGAAATCATGATGCTTCAAAAGCACAAGCACAAAGATTTGGTGGGACAATCCTCAAATTACTCGAGGATTTAGGATATTTACAATACGTACAAGATGAAACCATAGCAATTAATGACCGCATCAATTTTACTGGAATCGGAGAGTATGGAAAGACAACAGGGGACGTAATTGAAGAGGTAATGAGAAATAATCCGTTGGATACATCCAAATTTAACATTCTAGCTCTTCATGGATACTTGCAAGGACAAGTGAGTGATTCAATTTTCGATATATCAGGATATCAACTCGCAAGTTTGGGCTTCGATTACATAGCATTAGGGCATTACCATAAGGTTTGGGAAGAAAAGGAAAACAACATTTATTGTCCTGGTTCAACAGAACATACGAGCCTAAATGATTGGGGAAAACCAGATGAAGATGGGTTCTTTAGGAAATCAGGTTGTTATAGTGTAAAAGCAACCCTAAATCAAGAAGATAATACATGGATTTCGAACGTAAAAAGAAAAGAGTTTGAGGTAAGACCTAAAGGTCGGTTCAAATTTAAAATTCAAGAAGATCTTCCATTAAAAGAACTGATTGAAAAAGCTAATTCTTTTGTTAAAAAACATGAGCAAGAAGGAGCAATAGTAAAATTTGATTTTATTGGAGAACTACCATTTGGAAAACAAAGTTTAGTTAATTTCACAAAACTGCCTGCAATATTAGAATCAAAAGCCTTACACATTATTACAAATCAAGAAATATCGAATGTTATGCTTGGGGAAGCAAAAGCTGGTTTAACATCTGATGAGGCAATTGTAGATCTGTTAAAATCTCAAGGATACAAAAGTGCTGCTATAAACAAATGGCTAGACTTAGCAAATGAAACAGTAAAAATTCTCGGACAAAAAACAATTTCATCAGAAGAAAATGAGGAAATAAAATCAATATATGGGTTAATCACAGAAGTCTCTAGTAATTTAACGGATGCTGAATTAAAGAGTTATAATAAAAACCCTGGTGGACAACCAAAGAAGAAAGCTAAGAAAAAAGAGAATATTGAAAAAAATGAGAAACAAGAATCGAAAAATACAACGCAATCTAATCTAGCAACATTTTTAGAGGAGGGGAAGTAATTTGAAAACTTTTGAGATTTCTGACATAGAACTTGAAAATATAAAGACTTACAAGTATGAAAAAGTCGTTTTTTCACAAGGAAATAATGTTCTAATAGGCGAGAATGGTGCTGGAAAGAGTACAATACTCGAGAGTATCTATCTTTCACTCTTCGGTGACACTGTTCCTGGGCGAAATCTTGTAGATATGATAAGATACGGAGAGCAACAGGGTAAAATCACTATAAGATTCGATGTGGATGGTACGAATTATAGAATTGTAGATGAATTAGTGAGGAAAGATGAAACTCGAGCAACGCAGTCACAAGTATTAGTAAATGAAACCCAAGAGGAAACAATTGCTGAAGGAAAGAATGCAGTAAAAGCTAAAATGGAAGAAATATTGGATATAGATTCAACGACTTTTATTAGTGCAGTATATGCATCTCAAGGAGAAATAGGAAAAATCGTAACAGCAAAAGATATGGAACGCAAAAAGCTGTTTGACAAATTATTTCAAATCGATCGCTATGAGAAAGCTTGGAGTAACTTAGCAAAGGTTCAGAAGTTAGTTGACCAAGAAATAAAGAGTCTCAATAGTCATATTGTTATTTTGAAGAAGGATTTGGAGGAACTCCATAAAATCGAAGAAAGAATTGACGAGAAAAAAGAACAATTAGAAATTGAAAAGAAACAACTTGTTGGATCAAAGAAATTATACAAAGATGTTAATCAACAATATATGCAATTAGAGAAACTTGTAGGGCAACACACAGGACTAATTGGTGGAAGAAGAGAACTCGAAGAATCATTAGAAGAATCCGTAGAAGAGGCTTCAAAATTATATAAAATCGTAAAATCAAAGATTACTGAAGAAATACAAGAATGCTCAATATCAGAAATAAAAAAACAACAGAAAAAAGTAGAAAAGAGAATAGAAAAACTCAATGAACTATTAGAACAACTTCGAGAAAATGAAAGCAATATAAAAGTGGTAATTGAGAAGATCCGGAATATGGAACAAACCTTGAATTATCAAAGAAGCACAATTTCGGATAAGAAAGAGGAACTGGATACAGAGGTTGGGGAATATAGAACCAAGCTACCTGAGCTTCAAGCTGACATTGAATTATGGACTGAATTATTACCTGAAATATTAGTTAAGAAAGAAGGTAATCTAAACAATTTCAAAAAACAACATATAAAATTAGACAAAATTAAGACTGATGTGACAACACAGGAAGTTGAGCTGAACTCACTAGAGGAAGCAAGTAGTAAATACAATAATAGAATTGTTAAGAAAAGATTGATTCTATCGAATGAAGCAGGCGATAATTGGAATGAGATAATAGATGAATATTCTAAAGTTAATTTTGAAAAGGATTTAGCAAATCTTGCATCTGAAATAAGTGAAATTGAGCATAATCATTCAGAATCTCTAACTCAAAAATCTGTTCTAGACGAGGGAATTAGAAGAACACAAAGTGATCTACAACACTTGAAAGACTTAGATGGTGAAGAAACTTGCCCAACATGTAAACAGAAATTATCAGATAAAACACTGGAGAAATTATGTGAATCATTGAATGAGGAAAAAGGGAAATTCCAAGAAGAAAAGAAAAAACTCGTACAAGAGATAAAGGAAATTGCATCAACCATTGAAGAACTAAAGAAAAAAGAGAAGAATTTAAGCAAAAACCATCAATTATATGTTAAGATCGAACCAACTTATATTGACTTATTAGATTTAGAAAAAGAGAAAGAATCAGTTGATGAGGATTATCATAAATTAAAATCAAAAATAGAAGAATTGAAGACGAAATATTCTCAAGAAGAATATGATGAATTAGAAGTAAAAATTGAGGGATGTGAAATATTAATTCATGAGGTTTCTTTAATTAAGAAACAAATTTCAAAATTACTAAGAAACAAACAAAAAATCTTGGAAGATGTTAAGGAAGCTGAAACAACAGAAACAGAGATAAAAGAACTAAAAGCTCTATTTGATATGAAATCCCTAGAAAAAGTACAAGAAAAAATGAGCAAATACACCGAAGAACACACTCAACAAACAGGAATACAAGATCTAATTAGACAATTAGTAGAGAATCTCCAAGACATAGAGGAGAATAAAAAGAAAATCGAAGCTAATGCAGTTAAGATTTCCGAAATCGAATCTACAGAGGGTTTCAACGATTGGGAGGATATAAAGTCTCAGAGAGAGAATTTAGGGAATGATATTTCAGCTAAAGAGTCTTTGATTACAAGCCTTAATGAGGAAGTTATTCCACCATTAATTAAGCAAAAAAATAATCTCTTAGTTAAAAAGTCTGATTTAAAAGAAAAAGATGCCTGTCTTAAGCTTGAAAATAAAAAACGTGAAATTACGATAATTCTTAGAGCCTTAATGAGAGAATTACCTAATAGATTATTACCTAACTTTATTGAAAGAATTAATCTCGCAGCAACAGATATTTTACAAAACATTATACCTGGCAGTGATATACAAAACATTATTTTGAACGCTGATTACTCTTTGAACATAATACGATTAGGAAATATTGAAGACGTCACTGTTTTAAGTGGCGGGGAAACCATAATTATAGCATTAGCTTTACGTTTAGCATTCGCAAAAGAATTCTCAGCATTAGATTCTCTAATTCTTGATGAACCTACCATTTTTCTAGATGAACGAAGAAGGGGAGAACTTGTTACTGTTCTCGAGAGAAACAGACTTGTAAGACAAATGTTCGTTGTTACACATGATCCTGATTTTGAAAGAATATCTGATAAAACTTACTTCATAACAAAAGAAGCTGGGGAAACAACTGTAAAACCAATAGATGGAGAAGAGGAAGATGATATCAGTCCGTTAGAGGCTGGATTTAAACTCTCATAACTCATCAATTTTCTTTAAAGCAGACATTAATTCGTTCTTATCTTTATCTTCTTTTTCTTCTGCTTCTTCAGAATCTTTTCGAGCTGTTGGTGGTCTAGGAACAATTGGTGTTGCAGGAGCTGTAGAAACTGCTTCAAGTGGTTCATCACTCATTACAGGTTTAAATGATGGAGGAAGAGGAACAGGTGGTACCCTTGAGGTTTCAGCCGTAACTGCACTTGGAGGTTGGGGAACTGCAGGTGGTGTCTCTGTTTTTGGTTGCATAATTGGAGCTTGTATTTCTGGTTCAGGAGTAACAGCGGGTTTGCTTTGAGTAGCAATGTGTGCTAATCCTCTAACTTGTTCTGGACTTTCAGAAGTCTCAATAGACTTAACTAAACCTTTACTACTCACATCAGCTAATGATTCAAATTTGTGTACTTTGTCTTCTAATTTGTGGATTCGTCTATCAGTCACTTCAATGTATTCAGATAATTCTTTTTCCAAGCCTTCAAGTGCTTTTATAATTGAAGCAACTATCCCTTCGAGTTGTTTGTATAATCGTTCTTCAGCGCTCAATTTTTCTTTACTCCAAAGTTAATTCTGATGAAATCGCTCGAGTTAATTTGTAAAGTTCTGCAAATTAAATCGGTAATCTTATTTTAAGTTTGGCATTACGATATAATTTAATGCAATTCTCCTTGAACTTCACTAAAAGAATTGAAAAGGTTCTATTTTAACATGTGTTTTTATGCAATTATTGAAGATACTTCCTCTTTTCTTTGTATTGCTTCAGATCAGCTCGATCCATAACTTGTATTAAGGATTCTTTGGCATTAGCTAGAACTTCTCCAGAATCAACAGTCAAAAATTGACGATCCTTCATTACAATTTGGCCATTAATAATTGTGGTATTAACATTTGAATCATTAGCGCAGTAAGCAATGAGAGAATAAGGATTATGAGGGGGCCAAACGTTAGACATTCTAGTATTAAGAATAACTAAATCAGCTTTCTTTCCAACTTCCAAAGAACCAATTTCATTGTCAAGTCCTAGAGCTTTCGCACCATTAATCGTTGCCATTTTAATAGCTTCACTTGCAGGTAGGATTTCTGGGTTAGTATTAACTCCTTTGTGAAGGAAGGAAGCTAAGCGCAATTCCTCTATCATGCTAAGATTGTTATTACTAGAAGCTCCATCTGTTCCTAAAGCAATTGTTATATCACTTTTTGCAGTGTCTTTATAGTTGAAAACTCCGGAGCCTAACTTCAAATTACTTGAAGGATTATGAGCAATTTTGACATTGCTTTCCTTTAAGAGTTTGATATCTTCAGGAGTTAACCAAACACAGTGTCCGGCAACAAGATTTTCACAAAGGAAACCAATATTACTAAGATGCTTAGTTGGAGAACAATTTGTTCTCTTCTTAATTTCTTCAACTTCATCTTTTGTTTCAGCTAAATGAATCTGTAAAGGTAATTTGTATTCTTCAGCTAGATTCTTAGCATCAATTAATAGTTCATCAGAACAAGTATTTGTAGCGTGAGGGGAAACAATAACTGAACAAAGTTTTGCATTCTTAACTAATTCAATGAATTTCTTAGTTTCTGAAACCTCTTGTCTGCCTTTCTTTTCATCACCAAAATCAATCATCCCATGCCCTAGAACACCACGAAAACCAATTTCTTCAAGGGCTTTCAATGATTGATCTTCATTAAAATACATGTCACAAGCAGTGGTTGTTCCTCCTTGAATCATCTCAATAGCTGCAAGCTGAGTTCCAACATAACAATCTCCAGGTTGAAGTTTTGCTTCAATAGGCCAGATATACTCTTTTAACCATTTCATTAAAGGAAGGTCATCAGCAATTCCTCGAAAGAGAGTCATAGCAAAGTGTCCATGGGCATTCACAAAACCAGGGAAAACTAAATCTCCTTTTGCATCAATTTTTTCTTTTACATCAATTTTATTCTTATAATTTGACTGAAATTTATCCATGGAACCAATATCAACTATCTTAGAGTTTTTTATGATGATATATCCCCGTCTAAAAGCCTCCATTTCATTATTAATTGTAAGAATATGAGCATTGAAAACTAAAATGTCAGCATCTGAACTATTCATTTTGAAGCACAACCAGTTACATTCTAAAATTTTCTATCTTTACATTTTACATATTGATTTAAAACAAATTCGTAACTAAAATGACATTAACATAGGTTTTTTTTTCATTCATTTAAATCGAGAAAAGACATAAAGGTAAGAGTAAATAATTTAATCTATAATTAACAATCGCTTCTAAGCTTCAAAATAATTGGTGAATGAATTGTTCAAAATGAAACAGAAAGAACAAAAAAAATCAGACCTGACAATCTGGAATGCTTTTTATTTCTATCCTACCGCAATGAGAGAAACTGATCAATTCAAAAGAGAAGTTATTAGATACTTGAAAAAATTAAAACCAATAAGTTATGAATTTGAAGAATTAACTGCCTTCCTTATTCTGCGATCAAGTTATAATACTGAAGAAAGCATGGAAAAAATCGATATAGAAAAACCCGAGACAAAAGAGGAGTTGGCATCAAATTTCCTAGCAATAGTACATGAAGGCTTAGAGAAAGCATACAAAAAATATCTCGAAGTGTTAACCAATCGTTTTCTAAATGAAATGAAGAAAAATAGAGAATTAAAAGAAGCAACTAATATTCTTACTAGAAGATTGGCTCTTACAAGTGAGCAAAAAGAAGTGTTCATCAGTGATATCTATCAATTAATCGAAACAAAAGCTCAATATTATTACGATGTAATCTTGAATTCAAAGATTTGTATTAGTACCATTCCAGAAGTGAAACACTCTTTAATTGAAATAGGAGAAAAGAAAATCGGAGTTTATACAGAAGAACCTATAATTAATCTGCTTGATGAAATGATTTTGTACAATTTTGCTATCAAGTACACTGAGAAAACAAATCTAATTTTAGATCAATTTGTGAAATTCATAAAGAAAGTAAACACTCATTTGAGAAAACAAAAGAAGAAATCAAATGATATAGAGGAACTATTCAATTTATTGAAAGGAAAATCTTTCGAGGCTTTGGATAACATATTTGATATTAGAAGGCAAATCGCAAGACAAAATCGAGCTGATCTCGAGATCCAAACCGAAGTAAAAGGAATGGAAAGCAAAGAACTTAGCGATCTAATAACAAAAATATCTCCTAAAAAATCAATATCAAAAATAGTAAAATTAACTGATGAAGCGACTAAAAGCTTAGAAAAGTGGTTTGAAAATATAAGAAAAATAGAACTCATAAAACAAGTAGAACCTCAAGTTGAAATTTCAGAAGAATTTAATATAGATATTAGAAATCTGTTCATCCAAATGGAACTACTAAGAATTTGGAGTGACTTCTTTTATGATATCTCATATTATACTGTGAAAGAAGGACGAGTATTTGATGCAGAGAAAATTGAATACCAAGATTCAATTGAAACAGAGGCAATTCTCCTAGTTAATGATGTTTTCAAGACATATAAATTACCAAAATCTCGAGTTTATGCTCTAAGAGGAGTGAGTTTTGAAATTAATCAAGGGGAATTTATCGCAATTATGGGTCCTTCCGGTGCTGGAAAAACAACGATGGTAAACATCTTGACTGGATTGGATACACCGGATAAGGGTGCAGTATATCTAAAGGGTCAAAATATGGCCTTAATGGATGATACTGAATTAACAGAATTCAGAAGAGATCAAATAGGGTTAATCTTCCAATTCTACCAATTATTCGCAGAACTAACAGCAATAGAAAATGTTTCAATGCCAGCAGAAATGGCTGGGATGAATGTGAAAGAAGCAAGGGAAAAAGCACAGCAGATACTAGAAATTGTAGATCTAGGAAATTTCGCAAATCAATATCCAGACAAGCTGTCAGGAGGGCAACAACAACGAGTGGCTATTGCTAGAGCACTTGTAAATGATCCAAGTATTGTTGTAGCAGATCAATTAACAGGTGATCTTGATTCAGTAACAGGCATGCAAATCATAGGGTATCTAAGAAAAATCAACGCTGAAAGAGGGGTAACCGTCCTACTAGTTACCCACAATAAAGCTGTGGCAACTCAAACAGATAGAATTCTAACAATTGAGGATGGAGAATTAATCGAAGAAATTGATATGAAAGCTCTAAGGAGTGCGGATTAGGCTTTTCACACGAAAATAATTCTTTTAGTTAATTTTTAATAACTCAAGTGAGTATAATATAGTAAGACATCTAGTAATCTTACTAGAAAACTGAAGGGATCACACTAAATGAGCTGTGAGATGTGTGGCGATTTCGCAGGACCTGACTTAACAGAATGCGAAGTAGATGGTGTAAATATGTTTGTTTGTCCCAAATGTAGACGATTTGGAACAAAAGTTTCAAACAAACAAGATGTTTTTGAAGATGACTCAGAAGAGTCGGAAGTGACTTTTGTCCGTAGTAAACCAGGCGGAAAAGGTCCAAGTGTTTCTCATGTCAAGGTAAAAACAGGCACAACACATATACAAGTACAACCTAAACAAAGAGGTAGAAGAGATGTTTTGCGCAGTGATCAAGTACTCGTTGACGATTACGGGGAAGTAATTAAACAAGCAAGGAAAGAACAAGGATTGTCACTAGAGCAATTTGCGCAAATGATAAATGAAAAAGCTTCACTAATACAAAAATTAGAAAAAAGTGAATTCAACCCACCAGAAAGCTTAATCGTGAAAATCGAAAGAAAGCTAGATATTTCATTAAAAGAAGAAGCTGCCGCACCAATATTTACAGGAACAACAGCTGCAAAAGAAACAACTTTAGGTGATGTTGTTAAACTGAAAAAGAAAAAACGCTGAAAAGCTTCACTTTCTTTTTTTCTCGAATTCTTTCAACAGAGAAAGAATTTTATGTTAAATGACTAGATTTAATTAAGAAAAAGACTAGTAGTAAATTAGAACCATAACAAGGTGGACAACATGGCAGCAGAAGCTCAATGGTTATTCATAACCGATAAATATTCACTGGTGGAATATTTAGACAATGCCATAGTTGTAGCTAGGTTCAATCAAAACGAGTTATTAAGGGAGATAATAAAAATACGCTGCAAAATGCTTGAAGCAAAATGTTATGATGACATCCTCCCAATTCTAGACTCTTTGTTAAAACTAAATGAAATCGTAACAGATGAACGATTAGGAAAAGTACTCGGGGGACTTATAGAACAAATTTCATTGTATAAAGACAGTCGAATTGATTACAAAGGAAAATCGGATAAAGTAGAATCAAGAGCCATTGATTAATAAAATCGATTTATTTCTTTAATATTTTTAATATAAAATCCCAATCTTTTTGTTGGATAGTACGTTTTCCCTGTAAATCCATAAGATCTATAGATAGAGAACAAATCGATTTGATTTCTTTTAGTAATTCTTCTTCCAAATAATCTATCATTTGATCCTTAATTTCATTAGAGATATTTATCCCATCAGTTATTTGTTTAAAAGTTTTGAATATTGGTCCTTTTGCCACTAATTTTTCTTCGGAAATTCCTTTTCACATCCTCAAACTATAATATAATCAAACCAAGTAAAGAAAAAACTTTTGCATAAGAATTTATAAGAAAAAAAAGGAAAATGTGAGATTCCCAAAAGGAAATCTACATTATTCGTTCAAGTATCTGAGACTTTCTCTATCGCTGCTTCGCCTTCTTCGATCAGCTTTCTTTCAGGTTTCACAAAGCCTATTATAACAAGGCCAATAACCATAATGATACCTACGACAAGCATCGAATAACCATATGCGTTGTGAAGTGATGGATTCAAGAAGAATCTAAACGCAATTACATTGTATAAAGCGAATACCCCTGACCAAATTAACGGACCTAAAGAAGCAGAAACCTTGCCACTGAGTTTGGAAAAACCAAAATATTCACCAAACTTTTCCTTAGGAGCTAATTCAGTGACCATAGCTCTTTGAGCTACCCAAGTGCCACCTAAAGCTGGGCCTGCAATTATGCCCATTAATAAGGTTAAAATAAATGCAAACGACCATCCTGTTCCTTCAGCACCACCAAGCATTTCAGGCACTTGAATAGGTGCTGCAAAGAAGATAAGTAACACTCCAAGTATTATGGCTATTGCCCAGAGTCCACCAACGACGAAGAACGCAATTTTGCCGCCCCATTTACTTGCAATCATACCAATGAAATATGTGAAAATAACTGCAGAAACCGTGGAAATGATTATGAAAATCATACTAAAGCTTGAGGGCATCAGCATTCCATCTCTAACTATGAGAAACATTTTTGCAACAATGATATTTGCTACATCAACAACTAAGAAATAACCCAAGATGAACTTGAACATCTCTCTGTGTTTTCGAATGTCTCTGAAAGTTTGACCAACTTGTCTAAGAGAATCCCGCATAAGCAGACCAAATTTAGGCATTTTACCTTTCTTTTGTTTTTCATTTACGAAAATGAAAGGTATAGCACAAACAGCGAATAACCCCATGGCAATAACAAAAGTCCAAGCATTACTATAGTAACCATATGAAAGCACTGGATTATCAGCTGTAATTTGACTGACTGGGGTACCCCATCCAAGAACGTCTTGTAAAACTAACATTACAGCCATTCCAATTAATGTACCAAAGTAACCAAAAGCAACTCCGAAACCACCAACCTTACCTACGTCCTTTGGATTAGCGATAAATGCGAGCATGGAATCATAAAAAGCAAGACTCCATTGGTAAGCAATATTTGCTATAACATAGAAAATGATCACCATTGCTAAGCTTTTGTAAATACCCAAAAGACTAGCAAAAAGAAGTATTACTCCTGTTAAAACTAAAACAAAAGGTTTTCTTTTTCCTGCTCTATCACTCAAAGCACCCATTATTGGCATGCCAATTGCAACAACAATTTGCATAATAGCAAACATGATGTTGTAAACTGCATCTGCTTGGGTATAGGTATATCCAAGTTCTACTTGTCCAATTATAAGCACGTATTGGTTAATAATCAATGATACAATGACCATAGAATAAATTGTGTTAGCTAAATCGTACATAGACCATTTGAAGACATTCCAAAAAGAGGTTTTTGTTTCTATCTCAATCTCATCGTCTTTACTGGCTAATTCCAAGATTTGACTATCTTCTGGAATTTTTTCTTCGACAGACATACCTTTATTGATATATCAGAAACTTAAAACTATTTCCTAGTTTTTTTTAATTTTTTTTAGGAAATTATTAATCCATCATTCATCTTAATAATTCTATCACAAAGAGAGCCTATCAACTCAGAATGAGTTACTAGAACAAATGTCTGACCAAGATCTTCATTTAATCTTCTAAATAACTTCATAATATCTCTCGAGATAACACTTGATAAATCACCCGTTGGTTCATCTGCAAGAATTATCTTCGGATTAGTAATTAGCGATCTGGCTATAGCTACTCGCTGTCTTTGACCACCAGACATTTCATTTGGTCTATTATACAGTCTACTCCCCATACCAACTTCTCGTAAAATAGACTTGGATTTCTCTTCTGCGGCTTTAGTAGGTTCGCCCATTAATAGCAATGGTAATGCTACGTTTTCAACTGCAGTAAGAACATCGAATAAATTGAAAAATTGGAAAATAAAACTAAGATTCTGTTTCCTAAAAGTCGTGATTTCATGATCAGGATAATCAGTAATTTCTTCATTTCCTATCCAAACTTTACCTGATGTTGGTTTATCAAGTCCACCTATCATATTTAATAGAGTGGTTTTCCCGCAACCTGAAGGACCCATTACGGCAACAATCTCACCCTTTTCAATCTCGAGATTTACTCCTCGTAAGGCATGAACTTCTAAAGGAGTACCCTGGGAAAATATTTTGACTAACTCTTCAGTTACAAGGATAGGTTTAGACAATAAATCACCTTAATACAATTATCACGTATTGACTAGTAATTGATGGATTCAATCATTATTATAAGTTTATTATCCATTTCCCAAAAGAAGGAAAGTGGTGCGGGGGATGCGATTTGAACACACGAACTCCTACGAGATGGGGTCCTAAACCCCACGCCTTTGACCTAACTGGGCTACCCCCGCAAAAAAGAGGTGTTAATCTTTTTTGTTCGATAACTCTTTAATAACTTTTCTTAATTTTATGAAAAAGTACGCATAAGCAATTTTTATCATAAATTCAAATTACAAATAATTATTATTACAAGAAAACAAGAATACATACATGGAAGAAGTGGATAAAATAGTAATTACACAAGAATTGTTTTTACAATTAATAAAACATGCAAAAAACTGTCTTCCTCATGAATCTGTATCAATTATTGCTGGAAAAATTAAAGACAATATTGCTTTTGCAGAACTGGTATTCTCTCCAGAAAATATTGACAAATCCCCTGTGTCTTTTACAGTTGATCCTTTAGTGCTTCTGGATATCTATAAATCAGCAGAAGAAAAAGGAAAAAGAATAATCGGTATTTTTCATACACATCCTGCCCCACCAAGTCCATCAAATACTGACCTAAACTATATGGAAATCAATCCATATGTTTGGCTGATAAGTTCTACAAAAAATATAGAGAAACCTTCAGGTTTTATTTTGAAAAGTGATGGAGAATTGAAAGAAATAGAAGTCTCAATTAAATGGGAATCTTGGTAAATCTGATCTAATTAAAAGAAGAAATTTAGGCAAGAAACTTGCTTGTTCATTCTTGAACTGCTTTGTATATTTTGGTGTAAGCAGTTTTCTTATGAAAAACAATCTGTCCACTAGTTTCTAGCTCTTTGAGAATTTCTTTTGCAGCATGCATACGAACTTGATATCTTTGGCAAATTGATGTAGGAGTGATCACTTTTTGTTTTGGGATTTCCTTTATCATTTTTTCTTTGAGGTCTTTATCGACAATGAGTGCACGCTCAATAGATTCGAATTCTTTAACTCGACCCCATTTGCCTTTGCGTTTGTTTACGCTTTGTCTGAGAGTCATATAACTACACCACTGAAATCGTTGGAGAACTATCTCTTATTTAAATTCTTTTATTCCTAGCATAACTATGGCGTTTTTATCACAGAAAATCAGGCTTATTTGATTTTAATTTAAAAACCTTCAAATCTCAGAAGGTATACATTGATTATGAATATTTAAGATAGTGTTTTAGCTAAATTAGTTGTGAGAAAAATGTCAGAATCAAAGTATTTGTTTGAAAGAGTAAAAAAGGCTGCGAAAAAAGCAATAGATGCGGAAAGAAATGGCGATTTGAAAATTGCTTTTGATCAATTTCTACATGCAGCTGAGCTTTTGAATCAATTAATCGCTATTGAAAGAACGAAAAGAATACGTGATAGTTATTATGTAAAAGCGAAGGAGTACATTGTGCGTGCAAAAGAACTGAAGTTTTTAATGGATGGACCAACAGATGACGAACCTTCTACATCCTTGCCATCCCCACCAAAAACGGATGAACCTGAACGAAAAGATGTTCCTCCCCCTCCTCCAGCTCCTAAGGAAGAGAAGAGACCTCCCTTACCCCCACCTCCTAAAGATGATCTTCCCCATCCCTCTGAGGATATTACAAAGAAAATGATGAGAGGAGAAGATACTCCACCTCCACCACACCCTCCTAAAGATGAACCTGAAACTGAAAAACGACCAACACCTCCACCTCCTGCCGCGAAACCCGAACCAAAGGAAATAGCTCTACCAACAAAAACAACATTTGAACTATTATTCGATGAAGAAAAATATCGTGATTGTATAACTGAATGCACAAAAAGTGTCGAAGCGGAATTAAGAGTTAGACAAGGTTTGTTTGATGAACAGTTAACCTTGGGAATGCTAATTGATAAAGGAGTAACAAAAGGAATGGAAGTTCTTAAGGAATTCAAATTCGTAAATATCATACTAAACAGAATTGAACATGAGAACTACCGTCCAACAAGAGCTGACGCTCACAGAGCAGTTGAAATTACAAATCGTATTTTAATGAGTTAATAACTCATTTCCTTTTTTATTTTATTGAAAAAAAATGAGAAGAGGGGAATAGGTGGCATAGCAAAAAGTTACAAGGGAAATGACTTCGGGCTGCCGAACCACCTATTCACGAGGGTTTTTCGATTTTCTGCTCTTGTTTTGTCTTAAGAAGTTGGGATTCACTCAGAGCCGCTTCCTTGGCTAGAGTGGGCGAGTCGGATTCTGCCTTCACATAGAAACCTATAAGCATTAAAATGGGCCCCATGACCCATGCAATTAGAGCAAAGGTTGGAAACACATAGGGAGAGATTAGGATAAAGGAATCAATGACGAACATAAGTAATCCAATAATAATTGTAGAATAACCAATGACGAAAAAACCAACACGTTTCTTTGCCTGAGGATTCTTAGAGGAACGATATGTTAAGATAAGTAATACATTCGCAGCAACTACGAAAACAGCAGTAATGATTTGAGTGCAAATTTTGCCAATAAGATTGTCTGTGGTTTTGAATCCCCCTAAACCATCGAGAGTTACCCAATCATTAACCGCACCAAAGCCAGATAAAACTCCCGCAATGATGATTGAGCTAATGTAGAGAATCCAATTAAGTGATTCCGCACCAAAGTAAATACCATAAGCTGCTGCAAAGAGAATGAACGCGCTAAGAACGCCAAAGACGACAGCAAAATCGCGTAAGATATTCGCTGCAGTTAGTGATCGATAAGCTACTGCAAAAAGAATTCCATTTAAGACCATTGATAAAGACCAAGCAATAAATCCTGCAGAGAAAAGCTGATTCAACCTTTTCTTAGGATTTTTAGCAAGAAACAAGGAACTAAGTATAGCAGAAATTAACCCAGTTATTATCCATGAAACGGATGTAAAGAGATTGTAAGATGTTACCATTTCAATCCACTCGAAGATAAATTCTGAAAAGACTATATAAGAACCTTAGAAATTGATAAAATAGCAGACAAAATACCAGTAATAGTGAACATATAGCTTAAAATCACAGAAAGTGTAAAGATATAATATAAAGTTCTGAAAAGAGTGAAGGCGGAAAAAATGCGATTAAGAAAGACAAGCTATTTTACTCTACTCTCTCTAATTATGATAATAAGTGTGTTTTCACAAACTTTCTTAGTTGCAAATATACAAGGAGTAAGTAACGGAGAAATCACTAACCAGTTAACAACAAATAATAACAATATAAAGAAAGTAGGGCAATACGATACTGGAGGAGAAGTAGTAGGGGTAGCGTTTTACAATAATTATGTTTTTCTCGCTGATCAAGTCAAAGGATTAGTTATACTAGATATTACCAATCCATCAAATCCAACATATGTAAATGAGTATCAAGCTGATGGCGAAAGTGTGTATGATGTAAAAATAATAGCTGATATGGCATTTATTGCTCATGGGAGAGCCGGCTTGAAAATATTAGATATAACAAATCCACTTAGTATTATTGAATTGGGGTCGTTAAGTGATAGCGGAATTGCTTGGAAAGTTCTCATAGTTAGTGATTTAGTATATCTTGTAGATAGAATCAATGGAATAGAAATTATTGATATAACAGATATTGGAAATCCCCAAAAAATTGGTACATATGATGGTCAACCTTTTGATATCTACGTAAGAGAAGACATTGCTTTTGTAGCTGCAGGAGCAAATAAAGGATTGGAAATAGTGGATATTTCTGATCCAACTTCTCCGAGAAAAATCTCAGAAGTTAAAGCTGAATTCGAAGATACTGTAAGTGTGGCAGTAAGAAATGATCTCGCATACATTGCAAATAAAGAAAATGGTATTAAAGTCGTAAATATAAAAGGATTAAGACGACCAAAAATTGTAGCAAACTATAGTAATTTAGAAAATGGCAAAACATGGAATATTTGGATAAATGATAGTTTTGCATATTTAGCAAATGAAATCGATGGTATAGAAATTGTGGATATCACGAATTTTGATAACATAAAGAGTGTTGGAAAATTCCAAGATGAAGGCGAGGGAAAAGCGTTCAACGTCATAGCTAAAGATGATCTTATATTTTCAGCTGAATTTGATGAGGGGCTTAAAATTTACAGCTGGAAAACAACAGCTCCATTACCGATGGAGTATGACTATGTAAGAATTGACTCGAGATCATTCAACTTTAATCATTCAGTTGGACCATTTGGTGCAGATGCATATCTGGGAGATGAAACTCTTGCTATAAATATGAGTCTCTTCTTGGATATCGGTCTTATGTCACCAATAACAGTAACAGTTGATGCTCCAACAAAAGTAAATGCAGGAGATAATGTAAATCTAAAACTAGGTATTTCAGGAGAAAACAGTCGATTTTGGGGACGCTTTGAGGGGACAGTTAAACTCATTACACCGTTAGGTGAAACAGAAATCTTTACTTTAACAGAATTAGGAATTCCTGAACAAGTTGATTTTGCAGCGTTCAAGACGTTCATTGGCGAAAATCTCACAGAAATCACGAATTTGAATCCAGTGAGATTGTTTAACATTACATTTCTTAATTATACTGTTTCAGTTTTGTTGACACCATTTTTCAATGTGACGGGAACAGCAACCATAAATGCAGGCATCTTTGATAATATCACTCATTATGATCTCGATTGGACAACAGACGGCGAAGAAATAATAATACCAATACAGATACCAGAAGAAGTGGAAGATTTCTATGCTATCCCACTAGACGAGTTCCAATTCGAAGTTGATGAATTAAAGCTGGATTTAGATAATATTAGATTAGATGTGCTGTTGTACGACTTAATACCGTTGTATAGTTTAGAACTCAATATGTCATCTTTCAATATTTCTTCCCCCACAATGGAAAGCAGAAAAAGTTGGCTGTATCCAAATCAACCAAATAATAATACCTTGCTGTTCTTAGATGGAATTTATCCTTTGGGAAATTTCATTATTATGGTTTATTTCACAGGGGGAGTTAATCTACCACCTTGGAGCATCATCCTTCTAACATTAGGGTTAATAATTGCAATGGCCCTCCCTTGGATATTGATTTTTACAAGTTCAAGACAAAGAAGAACAGAACCAGAACCAGTACCAGAGCCAACAGAAGTAATAACTGAAGAGGAATAAAAGAAAACAAATTATTCTGAAAAAACAAACTGCTGAACATGTGGATCGTCAAGATACTCAACGATTTCCTTATCGAACTTGATACCGGTTAGAAGGGTTGCGAGTTTTATTTTTTCTTGCTGTGGTTTGTCAGATGAAATATACCATTTAACAATATCTGGTCGCTCGTGCCTAATTCTCGAAATGCGACAAATAAGACAATCGTCATCGTCAACAGATTTCGAGCTTTTGTTTTTGGTGGGGGATTCAGTGGGACAATTTTTTGAGAGGGTCAAGAGATTCTTCTCCTTTGATATTACACTACAAATGAGTGCTTTTAAACTACCAAATAAGAGACAAATAAGCATAAGATGTGACAAGTATCTAAAAAAGACCGAAGAATATCCAAGTATTACTTGAAACCTACATTTAAAAGGAGGAAAAAACAATAATTTGCAAGACAAAAAGAAGAAAACATTTTTAATAAACAAGAAAAGCACAAAACAAACAAATAATGGCCGGGTGGTCTAGATTGGTATGATTCTAC
>JAGXNT010000048.1 GCA_019894765.1 Candidatus Heimdallarchaeota archaeon | reverse complement strand
TTTTGTTATGATTTTGAATCTTTTGTAATTTCCTTTCAAGTAAATTGGATTTTTCAAACAATCAGTATTTTTATGCTGGGAGTACCAATCTTTCTATTGCTGAGTTTGTTAATTATTGAATTGTTCAATATTGGAAATTTTGAAAAGACTATCCAATTTAAGCTTTTCAAGACATACGGTTTGGAGTTTGGTACTCTGCGGAAAATATTATTTACTGAAAATCTTCTTTCTACCTCAATTGGATTAATCCTAGGGATTCCGCTAGGTACACTCATCGGATTTGCGATATCTTCATTCGGTCTTGATCTAGCAAACAAGGCATCATATTTTAATGCCTACCTAGAACCTGTTGTGTATGTAATTATTCTCGCTTTGTTTTCCTTTTTAATTATTGGAGGTTTTATTACTGAATTGGCTTTTGCGAGAAGAACAGTACAACTCACATCTGAAGTTTTTAAATCTAAGCGTAAGAAATTCATTCGAAGAATATTTACCTCTGTTGAATCATTACTACTGATTTCGGGAATTATTACCTTTATTATTGGCTTTCTAGGTTGGAGGTATATTCCTGATTCTTTGTACATTGTCTTCGCAGTGTTACCTTTACTTACTACTTTTGTGTTTCTAATGATTATAGGAATTCTTCTAACACTAGCCTCTCTTTTTCTTATCTTATCCAGATTAATTGTATATCTATGGCGTTACATCGGTGTAAAGATTTGGCAAAAGAGAAAAAGCTACTTTACCTTAGCTTTAAAACAGTTAGCAACTTATAGTAAAGATTATAATAGAGCGATTTTTGCAATGCTTCTAGTTAGTCTCTGTATTTCTCCCGGTCTAGTTTTAATGAAATCGTCTAATGACCATCTTGCAATAGAAGCTAATCTCAAAGTCGGATTTTCTGATATATGTGTCATGAGTTGGGCTGATAATGATTCTATGTTAATGGAAAGTATTTCTACAATTATTGGAGTGGATTTGCTTACAAAAGTTGAACTTGTAGAAATTCGTGAATTGGGCATTATAAAGGTAGCAAATCCTGATAATAGAATATTTGATGTAAATATATTAAATATCTATAATGTTTCAGAATTTATTGAGATAATTTCACCTAATTTTCCTGAGTCCTGTAAGTATCCTTTAGCTGATATTTCAGAGCTTGAAACAAACATGACATACATGATGAGTTCGAAATTTGCCCAGAAAAATAATTATGATAAAAATGAAACCTATTCGAGTTCCGAAATCACCTCTCTCACTTATGCTACCTACAATATGATTTTTATAAATAAGTTTGATTATTTCCCACTAGTACCTTATAAATCATCTAACTTCCTTACTCGTCTTTTAGAAGATAATTATAATTTAGTTATGAGTAATTTAACCTACTCACAATTAAAGTATAAATTTGATGAAACCACACGAGTTTTATATGAGTCGTACATTTTAGTGAGAATTAATCCCACTGCTAACAAGACTTTGCTTGTAAATATGATTGAAAGTCTACCTTATCCTATTCGTGTTACAACTTTTGACAATGAATTAAATGCCTTAAAACTAGAGCAGAACAAATTTGCATTAGTATATCTTATAATAATAACCATAATTTCATTTGGTTTAATTTCCTTTTATGGTATTTTAACTGCAAGGAATATATACAAACAAAAAATGAGAATCATTGAGTCTGAATATAATATTGGTGCAAAAAAGCATCAAATCTGGCTAAATTTTTCCGTTGAATTAATTTTTGTAATAATAATTCCAATATTCATTTCTGTAATTATCTCATCTATATTATTGTATTATATATATGATATTTTCTTAGGTGTTCAACAAACATACAAGAATTTCGTTCCGTGGTTACCTGTTTGGTTTATAGCATTAACAATTCTCTTTTGTTTAGTTGCTATTTTAGGTGGATGGCTATCTGAATTATGGATTCAATTTCATAAATACAAACCAGCACGTCAGGAGTGAGAAATTTTGATTGAATGTAAAGATATTATTAAAATATACCTCGATGAAGAAATAAATTTACGAGTTCCTGCTTTGCGAGGATGTGACTTAAGTGTGAATGAAGGAGAAATTTTGTCTATATTTGGCCCTTCTGGGTCTGGAAAAACTACACTTATTAACATTCTTGCTGGATTGGATGTATGCTCTAGTGGAGAAGTAAAAGTTGGAGATTATAATTTATCAAATATGTCTTTAAAAGAATTAAATTCTTATAGACTGGAAATGATTGGAATAATAGATCAATTTCCAGAACGAACTCTATTTCTCGATGGAAATCTTAATGATAATTTAAAATTTGCATCAAATGTTAAAAGAAATTCCCGTACTGAATCAAAAGTAAATGATCAATATCTATTAGAAAGATTGGGAATAACTCATTTGAAAAATCGTGTAGTAAGAGGTTTTTCTGGTGGAGAATTGATTCGTGCTGCTATAGCTTGTGCACTAATAAAAGAAGCTCCATTATTATTATGTGATGAACCAACTGGTCAATTAGATAGTATCAATACTTTAAAAGTAAAAACTCTATTAAAGGAAATTGCTACTGAATTTGGCACAACAATTATAGTAGTTACACATGACCCTCGATTCCAAGATGGTGTAGATAAAACATGTGAAATAAAGAACGGTCGTGTTTCTTCGATATTAGATGTAACTGATCAATTAGCTTATGGTCACAAAAAGCAGTTTCCATTAAGGTTTAAATTACAAATTGATTCGACAAATAGTATTCGTTTGCCAGATTACATTATGAATATTCTAAATCTATCAAGAAACGCAGAAGTATCTGTAACAAAAAAAGGTGAAGTAGTAATTACTCATCCTAATGGTTTATCTCCAAAAATACCTAAATTAGATAGATTTAAGGTTATTAGAAATGGAATTACAATCGATAATTTGCCTTCTACTTATTTTGATAAATCTGAAATCATCATTAAATTAGATAATTTATCAAAAATATATTATGACAATAAAAATGTTGTAAATGCTTTGTCCAATATCAATCTTCAAATTAAGAAAGGTGAATTAGTATTCATTTTAGGTCCAAGTGGATCTGGCAAAACTACTCTAGTTAAATTATTATCGGGACTAGATGATGAAACTTCAGGCACGATTCGAATATTAAATAATATTTTTAGTAACTTTTCAAATACTCAAAAATCATTGTTCCGTAAACAAAAAATAGGATTGGTTCCCCAACAAGGTATTCTACATCCGTATCTAACAATAACTGAAAGTTTCTTTCTTAAGGATTTCTTCTCAGGAAAAGTAATAAAAGATATTGATTGTCCAAATGTGAATGAATATCTTGGGAGATTCAATATTATTCATAAGAAGGATTCATATCCTCTAGAAATTTCAGGAGGTGAACTGCAGAGGGCTTCCCTTGCAATATCTTCAAGTCATTTACCCCAAATTATGATAATAGATGAACCTACTGCAAATTTAGATTCAGAGCTTGCAGAAGAAGTAATCCACGAAATATATGATTTACACTCTAAGACAAAGATTACATTCTTAATTGCTACTCATGATATTAACTTGATTAGAGATGGTTATAGAGCAATAGTTCTTGAAGATGGAAAGATAAAAAGTGATGGGCTTGTTATAGCTCCTAAACACAATTGAGTTTATGGTTCCGTAGGAGTTTACGCGTTCAAATTGCGCTTCCGCACCAGTTCTTTCTTATAGAATATAATAATTGAAATTTAGATAAAATTTATTATAAGAATAACATATTAGAATTCAAAGAAGGGGTTTATTCTATTGAAAAGGAAAAAAATAGTCATTCTTGTTTCTGTATTAGTTCTCGTTATATGTATACCAATTCTTGTCTCTCAAGCACATCGTATTTTTAAAAGGAATTCTCTTGATTTGGGGGATTATACTATTGAATCAGTAAAATGTACAAATAAATTTGGAGATTCAATTACACTTATGGTTAAACCATCACTTAGCGTTCGATATGAATTATTTCCAGAAGTGATAAATCCCTTAGAAAATATCACTTACTATGATAATACCACAAATTATAGCTGTTTTGGAAGTAGAGGAAGTGAAGATTCAGTTTCTACTTTCACATTTAGTTTAGATATAAAGGTTAAGCAAAATAGGAAATTACAAAAACTTACCTATACAGCAGTAGCAATTATAGGTGCTGGTAAATGGAGTGAAAGTTTCTGGTTTGATAAACTCGGTGGGGAATTACTTATCACTTTCCGTCTCTTATCGATACAAAGATAATCATAGGAGTTCGTGTGTTCCAATCGTGCCCCCCGCACCAGTTCTTTCTTTTGTATGGAATGTGGAGAAGCTATTTTCTCCTCTTTCTGAAAACAAACGCACACAGAGGGATGAGAAATACAAATCCAATATAGCCATACCCGGAAATAGTTACTGTTGGTGTGATTATAGCTAATCCGCCAAAGCTTGTTATAAAAACATCTCCATTGCCTATATATGAGCTATTACTGGTGTATGTTATGGGAAAATCACTTGAGGATGTTTCTCCTATTACATAACAGCTATCGCTGTTGGATGTTGCAATCCCCCTTCCAATATCAAAACTTTTTCCTCCTAAATAAGTACTCCACAAAAGAAAACCTTCAGAAGAGAATTTTGCTACAAAAGCATCTGAAACACCAGCAAAAGTATTATTAAGTGTGTTTAAGGTTGGAAAATCCTCTGACTCAACAGTGCCTGTAATATAGCAACCACCATCAAGAGCTTTAGCAATACCAATTCCCTTATCCCAATAATTTCCCCCAAGATAAGTACTCCATTGCATTAGACCTTTTAATGAGAAAGCTGTAATATAGGCATCATACCATCCACTAAAACTACTATTAGAAGCATCCTTAGTAGGAAAATTGTATGAGCTTGTTGATCCTACAATATAACAATTTTTGCTATCAACAACAATCCCACTTGCAAAGTCAGCTCCGTCTCCTCCTAAATAGGTACTCCAACGAAGAGAACCCCTTTTGGAAAATTGTAATACAAAGGTATCAATTCCTCCGCTTAAACTATCTTCGAATGAATCTTTCATTGGAAAATTATTTGATTCTGTTGTTCCCACTATATTGCAGCTACCATCGCTAGCAATAGCTATATCATCTCCATAGTCATCTTCACTACCTCCTATAAAGGTGCTCCAAAGTAGCTCGCCTGTAGCAGAGAGCTTTGAAACAAAAGCGTCTCCATATCTCTCACCACCACCAAAAGTGCTATTATACGCATTTTTCAATGGAAAGTTAGAGGAAGCAGTGCTACCTGTTACATAACAAACCTCATCACTAACAACAATTCCGTTAGCTTCGTCTGTTTCACTTCCCCCGAGAAAAGTACACCAAAGAAGCTCCCCATTTGAAGCGAACTTTGCAACAAAAGCATCCCCATATTGACCCCCACCATAAGAACTATCAAATGCATTTTTTGTGGGAAAATCCTCTGAATCAGTCCAACCTGTTATGTAACAGCTACCATCAGTATCAAGTGCAATACCACTTCCCTCCTCCTTTATACTTCCTCCTAAGAAGGTACTCCACAACAGCTCCCCATTAACACTTATTTTAGCAACAAAAACATCGCCATATGGATGAATGCTTTCATGATCATTATAGGTATCATCATAAGCATTCTTTGTGGGAAAGTCAGATGACTCTGTTATACCTGTCACATAGTAGTTTCCATCACTTGCTACTGCAATAGCAAATCCCATATCAGACTCATTTCCCCCAAGTATCATGGTAAAATCTAAAGTAGGATATAGGGCATTCGATTCTACTCCATTATTTATTTTTGCGATTTGCCCTTGTGATGAAACATATCCTATTAATGGTAAAGTCCATAATAAAATTAAAAAAATAATTCCTCTCATTCTTACAATTTGCAAAAATGAGTTTTGTGACATTATAATCCCCCTTTTTATTGACTTGATTTTCTTTATAATATATATCATGCAACAAAAGTAAAAAAATTTGTGTTTAGAACAGCTAATTTTTACTTTAAATTACAATTATTACCCAACAATAGGTATTGCTCATGAAGATAAAATTACTCTCAAGAAATATAACTGCAATTTCTATGGTTATGTGAGTATTCCTTCCGGGGAAATCATCGAATACCGGAAGTTATTCGCATTGAAAATCTGACCTCTCAAAGTTTCTCGTACGTTCAAATCGTGCCCCCCGCACCAGTTCCCTTTATTTCTTCATTAACCATCTTTTCAATTTTACTGGATTATTTCTCTCCTCATCATCAATGAGAATGTACACTCCAACATTTCATCGAATGTTCTCCTTAAAACAAACTTCATTTACTTTCACCCTCCTATAGCAAACACTCCGTTAGTTACTTCATGGTAAGGTGTATGAGTATGGCTATAATGAGCTTGTTTATTGCTAATATCTCAGACAAGAAATCAGTGTATTTTGAACAAATCGCTTCTTTAGGTTATTTACTGTCGAATCCGTTTTTGTATACTATCTGCTCTAACATTCTTAACTTCTGACAAAAATCGAAAAAATTTAAAATATGAAACAGCTTATGTTTATATGCGGAAAAATCCGCAAATAAAATCGGAGAGGATATATTGAGAAAAAGGAATGGGATTATTAAATTCCTATTTGTATCTTTACTCTTATTTTTACCACTATTAATAACTAATCTACAAATAATGAATTCCACACATAAACAAATGGACAAAATATACATCTATGTAACAGAACTTGAAGTAAACGATTATCTTGACTACACTGATAGTGAATGGTATGAAATGCGATTTATCCCTGAGTATAAGAGATTATTTGGCTATTATGGTGACAGATTACAAAATTCAGATTCGGATTATGAAGACTGGTATGGACGCGAATACGTTTATCCGCCTGGTATTGTTTATTATCCAAAGACCTACACTAATAACCTGCAGATTGAGTACTCTTATTGCTTAGAGTTTAGTGATTCTACAGCAAATGAGCTTTACATTGGTTTTAAACTCATTAAGCACATCGGGCAAGAATCTTCATCTTATACAATAGGACGGTATTTTGGCGATAATGAGAATTATGGAACATATTATTTGACAGATTATTTGAATTATTTAGTTTTTGGCGGTGGTCAAATTAAAGTAAAATTGAAAATAGTTTTAATGTAGAGTTTTCATACTCTACTTTTTTTTCTAAATTCAATAAAAGAAGAAATAATATGGAAAGAGTAAAGGAGTGATAAATATGGTTTTAATAATTTACCAACTTCTAGAAAAACGAAAAGACATTTTTAAAGCAATAGTTATCTTCAGTTTACTACTAATCTCTTCTATTACAGTATTATTTGTCCCACAAATTGCTAATCCGCATAATTTAAGTAAGTATTTTCAAAATTTCAAAAACGGCTCTATCAGCTATTTTCTTGGTGAATATGATATAGAAGGATTTCCAGATATTTATTTGGGAGGAGTATCCGACTCAATTGATTTTCTTAATAGTTTTAATTCAGCCATTGAAAAATCTTCGATGAAAAATTATAAATTATTTGAAGTTGAAGAAATTGGTTCAATAATAGATCAGGATGTTTTTGGCAACAATTTTACATTAACAGATAATAGCACAACCCTCTATGGAATTGATGCAAATCTCTTTGCGAAGCTTGCTGATATTTCAGTTAAAAATCTGGATGCGGAGGCATATATATTATCAAATGATTCCAGTTTTTTTTCAGGGGATTACTTGTTCACTGATACCATAGTTAATCACACGTTTACTCTCAAAATAACAGATTGTGTAAATCAAAGCTCCTTGAACAATTTATTCCCTCACTTTTATCAAGATTTTATTGAGTATCACTACTTATATAATGTCTATAATATTATCTTTTTACCTTTAACTAAACTATCTTCTATTTACTCATCATATATAGAATCATGGACATTTAGATCTTATGTAAAATTCACACAATTTCAAGAAGACATTATGTACTGGTCAATTGATTCTCCTAGGAAAATCAAATCTTTTGCAAATGATATTTATGAAGAGCTGAGCTCACTTGACCCGGAAATTCAAATTAATAATTTATATAATAGCTACTTGCAATATGTTGAAGATCCTGAAAGTACACTAATGTTTAATTTTGTTTATTATGTTTACTCCTTTTTAAGAATAATACAATTCACTGTTTGGTCATTATCAATTTTTATTATAATTCAAACTATTGCGAAAATCAAGAAACGAGATACTAATAAGGAATTGAGAATCTTTCTCAGTGGGTTTTCTTGGAAGAAATATGTTTTACTGTATGTCATTGAAAGTTTTATTGTCACATTTGGTTCTTGTTTATTAGTTTCTATATTTATCTATCCATTTATTAGATTACAAACACTCTTTAGTACTAGCTTTGTTTTTGATAGCAGTATTACAGCTGGTTTGATTATTTGTCCTGTAATTTTGTTTTTAATTACTCTTGCTGTTAATATTGATTTCCACTTTTACCTTCAAAGGTTAATTAAAAACGGAATTGTTTCTGAAGATTATCAACCCTTCTTTAAGATTACAAAATTAAAAAAAATATCATACATAGTTTTACCCATTCTTCTATTCATATGGTTTTTAAATCGATTTGATTTTTTTGCAACACTTCTTGAACTACTCATTATAGTTGTAGCAACAATTGTTAGTATAATTATTTATTTTTCAATGCGATTTATTATTAAGGGGATTTTAAAAATAATCAATAAAAGAAAATTAAGAAAAAATAAACCAATATCTAAGATATTTATTTTATTTAAACTAAATCAGAAAGATATGTTAAAGAAACTCTTTCTCTATACAATCATTATAGCCTTCATCAGTTCTATATTATTTTATTCCTCTTTTACTGCAGAGTCATATAATGCAAATTTTATTGCTTCTAATGGAGCGGAAATAGTCATTAATACACACGATTTAGCTAACAATACATCACTTGATTACTTTTTAGGTAATTATTCAGAGATTAGAGATTACACATCTGTTTTATATAGCCATTATGACAAATATTCACCTTTCAACAACCGGACAATAATTAAAACAGAAATTAATAATGCCAGTTATTTAATAAATGGAATTAGTAATGATGATTATTTCGCATTCTACGAATCTTGGAAAAAATGGCATTGGTTGAGTGAAGGAAGCATCGATTTTCATAATTCAAGTGTTATATATGTTAGTGAAAAATTCAAAAGCTTGGGTTTTACAATCAACGACACTTTAGAATTCATTGATAACAGCACTTTGGATATTAATGGTTTTATTTATGATTGGCCAGGTATTTGTAATCGTTTTAAAACAAATAGGGATCTAGTAATAATTTTACCACAAACAAAACTAGAATCACTCTTACTACTTAACAATAAAAGTAAATACAATTTCTATTTTTATACAAATGTACATCGAACAAAGATTAATTCAACAGTAAATTATCTTATCCCACATTTGAAGAATTTAGAGTCATCCTTTGAAAGTATTAGAACTATTGATTCTTTAGTCTTTGAAGGCATTAGACTTGTTTTGCTAATGCCATTAGTGATTCTATTTGAGTTACTGGTTATCCTATTTCTTGCTCAATACTTTTACCAGCATCTGGATGAATTATCAACTGATCCAAAAACAAAAACATTAGGTTTTATTGGTATGGTTTCTGATTATCGAAAAACACTCATTAATTATCAGTTAGTTGAATCAGCTATTCTTTTTAGTTCTTTGATGATTGTTTTTATAATAAATTTTATAGCGGCATTCCTTATCTCCACAAAAATTTATGGTGGTTTAATTTCATTGTCAATTTCAGCCATACAAGGCAGTACTGTTTTGTATGTTTCAATTCTCTTTATTCTTTATATTGTACTTATAATTATACAAAATATGCTTCAGTATATACGCTATCATTCAATTAATCTTAGTAGAATCTACAGGCATCCGGAGTGAATAAAGAGGGATTACAATGACGAAAACAGAAATAAAGAAGAAAATTACAAAATTTAAATTATCTGCAATTGAGTTGACAAAAATCTTTCCACATCCTTCAAAAGAGGAAGTAAATATTGCTTTATTTGCAGGTGCTTATTTTGAAATGAATTCTAAGGATCTAAATTTTATTGTTGGTCCTTCAGGTTCAGGTAAAACAACTCTATTAAAAATGATTATGGGCATTGAACCATTAAGTGCTGGGGAGCTCCTTTTGAATGATAAAGCAATTCCATTATTAAAGGGAAAGGAGAAGAACCAGTTTTTACAAACAATTGGTTATATGGATCAATTTCCAGCAAGATATCTTTCACTATTATTGAGTGTTGAGAAAAATCTTGATTATTCATTGCTACTTTACACATCTCTTCAACGCGAAGAACGGAAAAAACGGATTAAATCTCATGCTTCAACTTTAGGATTAACTAAATTGCTTAATCAACAAACTATAACTTTGTCAGGTGGTGAGATGCGTCGTCTTGCTCTTGCTTGTAGCATAATTTTTGAGCCTACAATTTTGATTTGCGATGAACCTACTGCACAATTAGATGGTAAAAATAAAACCATGATTCTCTCTCTCCTTGGGAAAATCCAACAGGAAGTGAATAGTCTCATCATCGTTTCTACTCATGATCAATCGATTCTTCAATCACATCCCACTTACGAGATTAAAGATAGGAGGATACACAAATGGTAATTGTTTCATTGCAAAATATAAAATTTAGTTTTGAAAATTCTAATTCGAAAAAGCAAAATGATGTTTCACTACCAATTTTAAAAGATGTTAATCTCGAAGTAAAGAAAGGGGAGTATTGTTTAATCAATGGTCCATCTGGTTCTGGAAAAACAACACTCTTACAAATAATTTCTGCAATTATTCACCAAACAAAAGGACAACGAATAATTTTTGATAAAAACCTATCACCAGATAGTTCTAGAGAAAAAATCTATGCTGTTAGAAAAAGAATTGGTTTTCTATTTCAAACACCATTTCTTCATCCTCAAGTTTCAGTAAAAGAGTTCATCGAATTTCAAGCAGGATTGACAGGCGTTGGTTTACAAACAGCTAAAGAAAACGCAGAAAGTCTACTCGAAGAATTTGAAATCATGCAGTTCTCTAATCTTTTACCTAAAAGCTTAAGTGCTGGTGAGCGCCAAAGAGTGGCTTTAGTTTCGCTATTAGTAAAAAATATTGATCTGCTCTTACTAGATGAACCTACTGGTTCTTTAGATGAAGAAAACAAAACCATTGTTTGGGAACAAATAAAGGCTTTACGAAAAAAGAACATAACTGTCATTGCTGTAAGTCACGATGTTAAAGTAAAACAATACTTTAAGAAAAGATACTTGTTGGATTATGGGATTCTAAAAAAGCTATAAGATATTGTTGAAAGAAATATTTGTTTTCAAAAAACGCTCATGAGTACATTTACAATTTATAAATTGTCTACATTGGAATTTAACCTTATGTTGAAGAAATTAAGGATTTTGCTAATTTTATGGAAACAAAGAATCATTTAAGTGCTAAGCTTATAAAAAAGAATGCCGCGCGTTCAAATCGTGCCCCCCGCACCAGTTCCTTATTTACTTTCAAATTCCTGAATTAATTTATTTGGATCTTCTTTACTCAATTTTTCTATAAATTCTATTGTTGGTTGCTCTGCATTAGGATGCACTACGTTATTCCAATAAAGTTCGTCGCAAAAATTACTATGATGGAGTGTTTGTGTTTTTCTCATGATAATGGTATGTCCTTCATTACTACTTGGGTGATCTCTATTATAACAAGAGCTAAGATAAGCGATATCTGGGTCGTTAAACTCTTTGAGAACTTCATGAACAATACACCTATCAAATTTGTAAAGTTCTTTAAAATCATCGTAAATAACAATTGTAAAGTCTCCTACCCCTAATTCACGATATTGTTTCATAATACGCTCTCTTGAATTAATTCTTGTTACCTTTCTTGGGTTATCATGTATTTCCGGAGGATTTTGTTCTTTCTGTTCTTCGATCAAATACCCAACAATTTTTTTGTATAATTGGTTAGCTTCTTCTTTTCCAAATATATCTTCAATTGCTTTGACTCTATAATAGGAGAGATGACTTGATGCTTTCCTGACATTAAAATATCGAATTTCAATTTCTTTCTCGGTAGTATTCAGACCTTCTGGGAGTTCAAGTAACTTCCATATAAAAGCACTAATTGTTTTTTCAAGTTCAGGATATTTATTCAATATTGTTAGATTTTGTTCTATCGTTTGGAAATTAATCAGATCAATATCGCATTGAAAATCTCTTATTTCATCCTTTAATCTTTTTTGAAAACCTTGTAAGTATTTTCCTAATTTGTTTGGTTTTAGTTTGTTGAAGTATTTAATTACTGAATCAGTTTGCTCAAAATTACTTTTCAGAAATTCAATAAGATTAATTTTACTCTTTGCTTCTGCATTAAAAAATCTGCATGTTTCTATTTTCATTCTGTTCCCTCACTTTTTTCTAATCATTTTTTAGATATATTCTCAATTGGTTTACATAATATCATAAGCCTTATTACTATTTATTAAGAATATCTTCTCTCTTATATGAGAAAATAACTGTTTTACCTCTCAATATGTGCTCCAATCGTGCCCCCCGCACCAGTTCTTTCTTTTGTCGAAAAGGTTTTTATTTTGGAAATTAGTTTGTTTTAGCATATCTTTCGGGGGAAGTTTTTTGCCTTCTATTCCAAAAAGCAAGTTTAAAGATATCGAGCAACTAATCATTCAAGGAGATTTCAAAGAAGCACAAGATTCACTTGTTAAATTAGAGAAAATTAAAGAAATTTGTAAAGAAGATAAGCTCACTTGTTGGTTGTACCAAGCTGAAATCTATAATCACATGGGAGATTACAAAAAAGCCTTAGATCGAATTGAATCAATTCTAAAAATTATAAAGAAAAAAGAGTTACAATTAATCAATTTAGATACGCTTCTCCAACAAGCAATTACTTTCTGGCGAATTGGACAGCTCGAAGAATCTATCGTTCTTAACGAAAAGTGCGGACATTTACTTCCATCTTTTCATAAATTACCTGCAAAAGCTTTAGCTAAGCGAAATACTATACATTTAATGAATTTGGGGATAATCCCTTACATAAGGGGCGAATATGATGAAGCAATTGAATATTTTCAACAAGCTTATTTATCAGCTCAAAAAAGTGAAAATAATCAATTATTATGCTATATCTTAACAACCATTGGTATTATTTACCAATTTGGGAATAATTTTGAAGAAGCAGAAGAACATTATAACCAAGCTCTTGTCTTAGCTGAAGAAATAAGCAATAAACAAGAAATTGCACGAATTTATCACTGGTTTGGGGTGTTATATAGATCATCAAAATATGATTATACACAATCACTGGAATTTTTCGAGAAAAGCATTTCATTTGTTGAAGCCAGTGGTTCACAACGAGATCTTAAATGGATTTATGGAGATTTTGGTCTTTTCTATCAAAACATCTTTGAGTTAGATAAAGCATTGGAATTCTATCTGAAAGCTGAAAATAGTAGGAAAGAAGATGCATTCAGCCAAGTATTATTGAATGCTATAGGCTATATTTACCACTTAAAAAATGAATTTGATCAAGCAATTAAATATTATAAAAAATCTCTAAAAATATGTAAGGAGATTGGTGACAAAAGACGAATGCTTCCATTACTACTTTTTAATCTTATAACTGCTTCAATTGAAAATAATGAATTACAACAAGCACAAAAGTACGTCGATTATTTCCACCAGATATCTATCGAGGTTAATGATGCACATGTTAACTATTTCTATAAATTAGCATCTGCATTAATGCTTAAAACAGATACCCGTATTCGAAAATGGATTGAAGCTGAACAATTACTTGAGCAATTGCTTGAAGAGGAAGAATTAACACCTGATTTAACCATTATTGCTTTACTAAATTTGGCAGAGCTTTTACTAAGAGAATTACAACATTCAGAAAATAAAGAAATATTATTAGAAATTGAAAAAAATATTACGAAGTTGTATAACAAAGCTGAAAAAGGGCATTTTTATGGTTTACTCATTAATACACTAAGACTGCAATCTCAAATTGCCTTAGTTGAACTTAATCTACAAAAGGCATTACAATTATTATCACAAGCACTCATTATTTCTAAAGATAAAGGGTTGGAAAAACACACAGAAGAAATTACTGTAGAAAAACAAAAACTGATTGATCAAATAGCTAAATGGGAAGGCTTTCAAGAGAAGAAAGCTCCTATTAGCGAAACATTGAAACATGTAAAGTTGGAAAACGGAATCAAACGCATTTCCAAAGAAACAGTTCTTGAAGTAAAAGATGAAGAAACAGGGAAAGTAATCGAGTATCGAAAACTATTCGCTCTAAAAATTTGATTCCTGAATGCTCCTCGTGCGTTCAAATCGTGCCCCCCGCACCAGTTCTTTTCTTGAGAAGGTTTAAATTTTGTAAGTGAGTTGTTTTAGTGTTTCTTCGGAGAATTCTTTTGTCTTCCAGCTATGAAAAACAGCTCAAAAAAGTAGATCAGTTGATTGTTCAAGGAAAACTCAAAGAAGCAAA
>JAGXNT010000047.1 GCA_019894765.1 Candidatus Heimdallarchaeota archaeon | reverse complement strand
ATAACTAGCGCTTATCAATTTTGGATTCCAGAGCTTCAATAAGCATATCTTCTGCTAAGATTTTCTCTTCTTCACTTAAATCATCAATTGTGGATGGATCAAGTATTACAAACAAATCTTTAGTTAAATCAACAGCTCGGAACAAATAAAACTCAAATTTCTGAAATTCCTTTGATTTGCTTTTCTGATCAGCCAATGTATTCCCTCTACAGAACTACAAGTATCTAATTCAGTTGTAGATTAAAAAACTAATTATCTTGGTAAGAGGATTTTGATTTCTATAGGTTTAAAAAGCAGAACATAAAATTACCATTTGAGGATTATCAACTCACTGAAAGGATTTGGAATTTAAAAATTGAGAAAAAACCAATTTTTCCAACAATCAATTATTAAATCATATCTTGTATTGTATTTCTGTTTAAAGATTTAATCAATAAAGGTGAGAAGGAAATAAAATGACTGAAGAGTTAACTAATGATAGTATTCTTCAATTTTATGTGGCAGAAACCAAGCTTAGCAATTCCCTGAAAACTCGATTGTTTCACAGGCATAACTTAGTGAAAGATATCGCGATTAAGAACATGGATGAGCTAATTGGGTTAATAATTCGTGTTGATGCTGAAAGTGAATTTTATGAAAGACAATTTGTAGAGAGGCCATTGTCTTATAGGTCAAGAATAAAATTCTATGATGAAGCAGAACCAAAACGGCCAACTAAATTTACGAATACAGTTCAGAGTTTTCCTTTGAGAAGTACTATTGGTGATAGAATATGTGATAGATGTGATGGAGCACTAAATGTTACTTGTACAGAATGCGAAGGGGAAACAACAGTAACTTGTCCAAAGTGTGGTGGAGATGGTGATTGCACATCTTGTGGAGGAAGTGGGGAAGAAAGTTGCAGTTGTATTATGGATGATGACTGTACGTGGTGTGGGGGTTCTGGTACAGTAGATTGTTCATCTTGCAGTGGGGGAAATTGTTCTAATTGTAGTGGTGATGGAAAAGTAAGATGTCCTGAATGTTATGGTACAGGCCTTATTACTTGTCCAAAATGCATTGGTGAAGGAAATCTTCTCTTCTTTGATAGTGATGTGTATACATATGTCCATCAATTTATTGAGGAAGATGTAGTTGACCCTTTTCCAGATGAAGTACACAACCTCTATAGAACACTCAGGAAAAGAGATGAATATGATCTAGATTTCAATATCCTTACAAAGGATAATGTGAAGGATTCCTTTGGATTCTTAAACCAGCAAATGCAAGACAAAATTACTGAGAGTTTAGTTGCGAGAGATCATCTCTTCGATGAATTACAATCTGCTGGTGGGGAAGTCTTGTTTAAGAGAGATACTTTCAAAATAATCCCGATTTCCAAAGTAGATATAGAATATCCAATAAAGAAAAAGAAAGAAGCATCATTTTGGTCTTTTGGAACACTAAGAAATGCAAAGAATTCCGGATTCGATTTACCACTGAGTCCTTGGAAAATTCTTCTACTAACATTGTTTTTCTTTAATCTCGTAGTTATGTTAATAGTATTCTTGAATTATTGGCAATTAGCAGAATTGCTAAATCTAGAACTAGTTGCTTTCTTGAAGCTTATACCTGCACTGTATGCTGTTATTGTTGTGTTGTTGTCTATTATTTGGTTAGCAAAGAAACGTAATTTCAAAAATCTTACAATATTAGGAACAGATGACTCAAATAAAATGCTGTTTTTTACCTTGAATGCTTTACACTTGCAAGAAGCAGGATATGGAAAGATTCTTGATACCTATTTCAGAGAATATTCAAAAATTGACACTTCGGAATTGTCAGACTTTAATCCAAAAATCTCACAAACTTATACATTGAATCCAGATGGAAAGAATTCAATTTTCAAAAGAAATATTAAATTTCTAAATTTAAATTCACGAACACTAATGGAACCAGAAGTGAATATCTTATCAGATTTAAAGAAAATTACTGATGGTTATATAATTTTGATTAATTCTAAAGATTCACCAAATCCAGATCAAACTCTAAAAGATTACTTCTCTGTTATGGCAAAAAATAGAAAATTAAAGAAAGCAAAAATTCTCTTTTTGCTAGATACGAAGAAACAAACAGAAAATCCTGAGGTTGCACTACTAGCTGTAATTCCTCAGACACTCGATATTTTACATCAACATCAGAAAAAGAAAAACTATCTTATTAAATTCCTTACCTTAGATAAAGAACTGATAAACAAGTACAACGAAAAATCAAACTATATTGATGAAGAAATCGTTCAACCAATGAAATGGTTAGTCTAATCCTTAGTTTGATTTATTTGTTTTTTTTCATTCGGTTTAATCCACATTCTGGGCATTTATATTTCGTTTGTTTATGAAATCCCCCTCTTCGTTTAACAGGTTTCATATGAACTTTCTGTTGTTGTGTTCGACAACGTGGACATTCCATTATAACTTCAACCTGTTATCTAGACCTAATTTTTTAGTTCGCTTCAAAAAAAGCCTTCTAGTGTAAGCTACAAATTTCGATTGTAATTGATGATCTGCCATTTTTCTTCTAATAGGACCAAGATTAAGTAAAATGCCAACAAATCGTTGAAGCATTTTATGAGTCCATAAGTGCTGATTATCAAAGAGAAGGTTTTGGAGTCTACCAGTATCTATGGCCATACGAACAACCCGTTCAAACGCATCCTCAGGAGTATGCATGAGGTCTTCCCTTCGAATCATCTGTATTGCCTCTCTCTTACAACTCCGAGTACAAACTCCACAACCAAAACAACGTGAATAATCAACTACAGAATATTTCTTGCCACTCTCTTCAATAAGAACTTCTATGGCATCTATTGGACACTTCTTAACACAAACGCCGCAACCATTGCAATTCTCGGTTATCATTTCCGGTTTGAAATTACTATAAATGCCTGGATTGTATCCTAACCTTTTGTATGCAAGGATAGCTTCACAACAACAACCACAGCAATTACATATCCAAGCAACCTCATTTCGGACATTATCACCGATTTGAACTAAACCTAGCTCTACGACTCGATTCAGGATCTTCATTGCCTCTTCTTTACTTATTTCTTTAGCAATCCCGTGCTTAGAAAGACTCTTTGCTGCTCCATTGAAAGTCAGACAGACATCTTGTGGTTGATCACATGCTTTCCCTTTGTGTTCCATTTTGTGTCTACAATAACAAGTACCAACAGTTATACATTCAGCCGTTTCAATTACTTTCGTTGCTCGTTCATAATCTAGAATTTCTGAATAATCTTCTGGACGAATGGTTTCTT
>JAGXNT010000046.1 GCA_019894765.1 Candidatus Heimdallarchaeota archaeon | reverse complement strand
TTAGATAATGATTGTGACAACGATGGCTTACTGGATGGTTTAGAAGTGAATAGTTACCAAACTGATCCCGAAGACTCTGATTCGGATAATGATGGTTATGACGATCTTTATGAGATCATCAATGGTACTGATCCCAATGACCCTACTGATTATCCCGGTGGAGGATGGGGTTGGTAAGAAGAAGGAACTAGTTTTCCTCTTCCGCTTTTTTTCTTTTTCCCCCCTTTTTTATGCAGAGATAGAATAATTTTAGTCACGAATAAAAATTAGTTAACTATATATTACTATATTTTGCCTAGGAGAGATGCTCCGTCAGGATGGTTTTGTATATTATGAATGAAGAAGAAAAGTTTAACAGAATTCAATTTAACATCAAATCGAGAACTTAATCCGCTTCAGTCGGGGGTTCGAATCCCCTCGCGCCTGCCAATTCTTCTTGTTTCATTAAAAATAGTGATTTTACTAAGCTCAAAATATTCTAAGAAATAATTTTAGTAACTGATATAAGAAAATCCGGGACAAGGCATTATACTATTCACCAATCTCGTCCCATGTAGGTAATGACATCCCATTTGTAGTAACCCATCCTCATTTTGGATCTACTTTTTTTCTTTCTTTTTTCTTTTTTTGATTCTTTATTCATTTTGCTTTCCTCCACTCTTTCTTTCATTAAAGAGTGTCTGATTTCTCATTCTCAAAAGGATATAAATATATTCTCATTGCTTTGAGAATTCTTTCTGAAATTTTCCAGACAGAAAGTAGTTCTCGATGTGTCTAAAAAATTATAAAAGGATGTGATTTAAAACAATGTAGTACTAGTAGAGGATTAATCTATGACTAAGAAAGCTTCGACGAATAGTTATGATGAACAATACTTTGTTCCAAAGCCCCCAGCAAAGAAAGAACGGTCTAGAGTAATGGTGTTTGGAACATATGATATCATTCATCCTGCACATATCAAATTCCTAGTTGAAGCCAGACAAACTGCTGATTGTTATGATTGTGTACTTATAGTTGTCCTTGCTAGGGACAGTTCTATTGAACGAATTAAAGGTCACAAACCGATTTTTACTGAAGAGGAAAGAATGAGACTTGTTAGTGGTCTCCGTGTTGTTGATTATGTTCAACTCGGGAATGAAGGAGAGGATTATTTCCAAATCATTTTGGACATTCAACCAGATTTCATTATACTTGGTTATGACCAGCTACTTAATGACACCCCGCTCTTAGAGTTTATCAAGGAATATCAATTGAAAATCAAGGTTTTCCGTTTACCACACTTTGAAAGTGGCGATTTGAGTAGTTCTTCAGAAGTCCGAAAGAAGGTTCTTGAGATTTATAATAATGAGAAAAATAATGAAGCTACTGAGGAGTAAATTCTTTTTCTCCAGCAGTCCTCTAGTAGCTTGTTAATACATTATAGGACATTTGTAGGAATTTTTACTTTCTCAATTTTCTTGAAATCTGTTTTCTCAAAAGATGCAATTTTCCCGAGAATTGCTTTTTGATCTTCACTTGTAATGATACAATCATCTTGTTGTACATAGTTTCCTATGTCGTTGAGTAATGCTCGATATTCCTCTATGAGACTCTCATCAACAACTGTTGTTCCTTCTATGCCGAGATCTTTTAGAGCGTCAATTTTGAGTTTATCTTTCTCTTTTATTTTCCCTATAATGAAAGCGTCTCTCTCGAGTGGATTATTGTATTGATAGAAGCGTTCAATATTATTGATATCATCATCCACTTCTCTTGCGGTTATTTTTTTCTCTTTTATTGATTTTTGTAACATTAAGTATGGTAGTGTTAATTCATATTCTCCTAAGTCAGTGAAATCACCTATTCGCCACAATTTTGGTGGTCGAAAAGTAGAACCAGTTCTTTCTAAATAATGATCATGAAGTTCTTCAAGAATTGTTTTTCCTACATGATCAGTTTGTGTTATTAAATTTTCAGCAGCAATTTCATGTAAAGTATTTCCTGTGTAGAGAAAATTATTGATATTTGTAGCTAAGTTTGATGTTACAAAATCCACCGTAGACACTACAGGATAATAGCTTTTTGCATTTTCTATGCCGTGTGTCGCTACCATTAAGTTCCAATAAAATTTCGATGCTTCTGTTGTCTTTATGTTATTCCAAAAGTTTTTCAGATTATCATTTAGGATGTCTTGATATGAACTATATTGAGCTCCACCATTTATTATAATATGTAACGCCATTCTCCTTTCATCAAGGATGTTTTGCTTGAATAGTTCAGCATGACCACAATCTGTTTCTCTAATCATCCAATTCAATGCCGTATATTGGATGAGCGATTTTATAAATGTCTCAACGAACAATTTTGGATATTGATACCGTAACTGTAAGGCTTTTCCTATGTATTGATAATTCGATGAGTCAAGCGATTTTCCTATTTCGTATAATTTTTGTCCTTCTAAGATAGAAATTTTTTGCAGAAGTTTAAACTGCTCATGAGGTTGTAATCGAAATAAGGATAAGCCCACTTTGTTATTTCTCATTAAATTTGCAATATACCGTTTTGTAATTTCTGTGTCTAACATATCAGAACGAGTTTTCTTATTTATTGGAACACCTAATAAATTGACAATGTGGTTCGAATATAATAAATTGTTAACGAGTAATATAATCTCATTTTCTTTTTCAACTGATAAAATTCCAATTATAATGTCTTCTCCGATATTACCGGTCTCAGTAACTCCCAAACTGAGATTACAGTCGATATTTTCACTCATTTTTTGGCTTCCCTCTCCTGTAATTGGGTAATTACTCTGTAGAATTACAGACTTGTACTATCGCACCTATACTTATTAGTTATTCTCTTAAACGCATATCTTTTTAGCAAAAATAGTCTTTGAGTGCATATAGTATAACTAAAAAAAAATTGAGAAAGAAATCTGAAACAAAATACAACAGATTACTTTTCTTTCTTGACTTTATCAAGCTTATCTGAGAGATTTTGCATGGATTCTTTTAATTCGAACGCTTGTTTAGCATTTATCAAATCAGATCTGGTCCTATTAACTAAGTTTCTTGCAACATCTAGTTTAGATCTTAAAGGGCCAACCAACATTTTTGTATAATCAACAGTCATTAATTCCGAATACAAATAATCCATATAATCAAATGCTCTTTGTGCATTATCAAAATCATTTGTTCTCAAGGAATCCATCATAAAACGTCTTAATTCGCCAATTGCATCGCTCGCTGCCAGCATGTAGCTTGTGAAAGTTATTTGGCAATCCTCAATTGAAGGAATTTCATCGTAGCGAACCATAGAACTAATAAAAATCGCTTCTCCAAGCTCTTGTGCTGCATCATCTAAACCCCGCCAACATTCGAGTGAATTTAATCCCTTAACCATTGTGAGAACTTCTTTGAGCATTTCTTGCGCTTCAGCAATTTTCTTATCGGCAACATCAAATTCCTTGCGATGAATTGATTTAATTGCTTCACTGCAAATCCTAATGATTCTTCTTTGTTGGTGAATTACAGAATCTCTTATTTTATCCTCTTCTTCAAGCTTTACTTTGATTTTTTGCATGGATTGCTCAAACTTTTTTGTTTTCAATATAGACCAGCTCTATAATGTTAAGTTATTTCACTCATTATAAATTCATCTCAAATTTTTGTATTAAAAAGAAAGCTTCCGTGAGAAACTGCAAAAAGCATAATACTTTCAGTAATCTCCGAGAAAAGAAATTTCTTTTAAACAAACAGAAATAGAGGGGTATGGAAATACTTTCACCAATCACTCTCAACCTTTTATATAACCTTTTGATACTATAATAATCAAGGAGCGCAAAAAATGCATATGAAGAAAAAAATCATTCAAAAGATAAAAATCGAAACAGTTCAAGCAAAAGTTAGACTCGACTTGTCTCCTTGTCCGGGATGTGAAGGTTCGCTGAGTTTTTATTTGGATTGTCCATTTGGAGAAGGCAATATAGTTAATCCAGAAATATGCGCTGAGCAATGTAATGTCCAATGCGAAGCTTTGATCTATTGCGAAGAATGTGATTACGAGGAATTTGTAGAACTATTTCCAAGATCAGGCTTACCCCTGAGAAAGGGATTAGAAGAGAAAGATACTGTGTAGAGTAAATAAAGAAAAGAATTGGGATTATTTTTTCTTCTTTTTTTATTGTTGTTTTAATCTTCTGGGAAGTCAGGGATGATAAGATTCTCATCGAAATCTTCATCATAGTCTGGAATGTATTTATCTCCAGGTGGGAGTAATTCCGGCTTTTTAGCTAAAATTCTTTCAATTTTTTGCGCAATAAAAACTAATGTTATTGCTTGTGAAACGTAAGCTTCTCCTTCTAGTACAGCCATCACTAGAGCATTTTGACCTGCACTTACTGCTACTATGTGTTTGTCACCTGGAACATTAATTTGAATATCTCTTACTCCTTTGAATTGTAATAGATCGGAAACATATTCAGAAATATGAATTATGCCAGATGCGGCTGCACTTAATGCTTCCTTAAGATCTTCAGAATCATCTGGAGCGAATGTTTGGATTGGTATTCCAGAACGAGACGCAACTACTATGGTATTCACACCGGTTGATTGTGAAAAATCTGAAAGGATAGTTTCTATGTCTTCCATTTTACACACAACTTAAAGGTAGCTCTTTATGGTTATTTATTTTACTGTTTACTGTTTTAAAGCATTTTCTAGTGATTTTTATCTTTCGCTTTTTACAAACTTTTTGCTATTTTTCCTTTTAAATAGTTAATTATTTTCTTAGGATTATTTGTTATTAATCCATTAATTCTCATTTTAGTTAGCTTCCAAGCTTTTCTCGGATTATCAACTGTCCAAGCCCTAACAGCCAACCTATAGTAAAGAGCTTCTCCCATGAAGCTTTTATTTACAATTGTATGTTTCGGGTGAATCCCTTTACAGTCAATTTTTTTGATGAGTTCAGACAGATTTATTCGTCCTGCTTCAAAAAGAAAGGCTGTCGGGATTTCGTTATTTAATTCTTTTATTTTTTCTAAAACGGAAATTTCAAAGGAGGATATCACATATTTCTGAGTTATTTTTAGATTCTCTAACATCTCGAGTAATTGCTTTTCAAATCCTTGTTCCTTGATTTCTATGTTAAGCCATTTTTGATTTCCGTATTTTTTCAAAACATCCTCGAGAAGAGGAATCTTTTCTCCTTTTCCAAAATCAAATTCTAGTAATTCTTGGAAGGTTTTTTTTCTAACCAAACCAGATCCGTTTGAGGTTCTGTTTATTAACGAATCATGAATGATCACCATTTGATTATCAGCTGTTAATCTAACATCAAACTCAATTCCATCAGCTCCATCTTGAAAAGCTTGAATAAATGCCTTCATAGTATTTTCAGGTTCTATTGCAGATGCTCCTCTATGACCAAAGATTATCGGTAATTTCATAGTCAACCACTTTACGAAATTGATTAATACAGTTACTGAACTCGTATTACTTAGTTCATTATATTTCACATAATGGAAAGATACAAATATATTTCCTCGCATTTCAAAGTGATTCGTTATGGATATAAGATTAGTACTTAAATCAAACATGGATGCAGTTCATAGAGAACTTGAAGCATTATTCAATGAAAACGGTATGAAACTTATAGATCTTGGTAAATTTGGTGATCTCTTCTATGACGAATTCAAAGATTATCTCACAGATGGTGGAAAAAGGATAAGACCCTTTTTAGTGAAAACTGCTTTTGATGCTGTTGGAGGAAATCATAAGGAAGGCAATATAACTAGAGCATCACTTTCTATTGAATTATTACATAATGGTTCTTTATTGCATGATGATGTAATTGATAAGGATGAAACGAGGAGAGGGAAACCAGCTTTTCATGTTAAATTCAGAAAACTTCATTCTGAGAAGAAAAAGGAAACCTTTGAAAAAGCAAATGATTTCGGAGAGGCCATGTCAATCTTCGCTGGAGACTTATGTTTTCCTTTCGCTATTGAAAGCATAATTCAAAGCGGATTTCCAGCTGTTATTAGTAATAAGGCTCTTCAGGCATTCACACAAGCTTTCCGAGAAGTCATTGATGGCGTGATCATAGAGACTGGGGATACAACACTGCATGAGGGAAGCGAAGAAACTTACAAGAAAATGGTTGACCTCAAGACTGGCGCATTAATTAGAAAATCTGTTGAAATTGGAGCAATACTTGGCAGGGGAACTGATTCTCAAATTGAAGCTTTAGTTGATTATTGCAAAGGAATCGGAACAGCATTTCAAATCCAAGATGATATTTTAGGTATATTTGGTAATCTCAAGGAAATTGGGAAACCTGTTGGCGGAGATATAAGAGAAGACAAACAGACTATACTTAGAATCTTGGCTATAAAAAACGGCACTGATAATCAAATTAAGAGAATATCAGATTTACATGGAAAAGAAGATCTTACTGAAGATGAATTAACTGAAATACAAGGAATTTTCAAAGAGACAGGTGCTTTTGATGAAGCTCATAAAATGATTAAACAAGTAACACATGATGCCATTAATTCATTAGAAACAGCAGAACCACCACTTAAAGAGAAACCAAAAAAACATCTTATCGAATTAGCAAATTATCTTGTGAATCGTAAGAAGTGAAATTTTAGCAATTTTTCTTTTTTCAACTAATTTTCTAGGATTTAAATATTCAATTTTGTTACTTCTTTGCAGAGTTCTTCTGATAAGAGGATCGAATGATGAATAAGAATGTGTTAAATCGAAACATCACTGGATTATCAGTGGAGGAAAGGAAAAGAATCGAAAATGACTTTACGTCTAACTTGAGATATTCTTGGGAAAAAGCTATAGCTTTTGCAGTGTCCTATAAACCTAACATAGAGAAAGTAATTGAAGAACTCAATGAAACATTTCAGAAATTTATTCCCGATAATCATCCGCTAAGAAGTTTTGTTCGTGAGGTAATAACTACCTCGTTCAAAGAAGTACTAGGGAAGCTATTCAAAACAGAAGATATTACTGATATTGATATCGAAAATGAATTTCTTAGAATTACTATTTCGAAACTGCGAGGAATATTATTTTAATTTTAACGAAACTAAGTATAGAATACGTAGTAAGTATTTTATTTATACAGCAATACTTTGCTTTTGCTATTAATTCTGTGGGTTATTAAAATGGAAGTTCTGATAATTGGTGGTAGTCGATTTAGTGGAAAGAATCTGGTTGAATTACTTGTAAAAAGAGAACATAGTGTAACTGTTCTTAATAGAGGCAAATCTGAACAAGCAATTACGTCATTCTACAAGACTGAAAAATATAGTTATCCGGAAAGTGTTGAGGTTATTCAAGCAGATCGAACTAATAATGAACAACTTTCTAAAGCTCTAAAGAGCAAGAATTTCTCTGCGATAATAGATACTTGTGCATCAAATGAAAAAAATATTCAAGGAATACTTGATTTCGCACCGAAAGAATTAACAAATTATGTCATGGTTAGTACAGCGAGTGTCTACGATGAGGAGAAGCTTGCATACTTTCCTGTAACTGAAGATACTCCAATGGGTTCAGAAGCAGAAGAAGGTCCAATACCTTATAGTCGTGATAAACGAAGAGCTGAATCACTACTCAGAAAAAGTTACCAAGAAGACAATTTTCCTGTAACAATTATTCGACCAACCTATATTTATGGTCCTTTTAACCCCATGTACAGAGAATTTTATTTCTATGATCGAATTATGGATCAAAAGCCAATCTATATGCCCGGTCATGGCGAAACCCTCACTGATTTTGTCTACTGTAAAGATGTTGCATGGTTGCTTGCTGAGTCAATAGAAAATAAGAAAGCAGTCGGACAAACATATAATGCTTCAGAAGGTGTAGCAACCACACATAATGGTTATGTGAAAATCCTAAGTGAAATAATTGGAAAAGAAGCTGAAATAATCCATTATAATCCTGAAATTCTAAAGAATGAAGAATTTAAGCCTGAAAATTGGAATCAGATGTATCCATTTATGTTTGATGCACACTTAGTTCTTAGCAGAGAAAATGCTCGAATTGATTTGGGTTATCAACCAACACCATTTGAGAAAGGTCAAACGGAAACCGTTGAATGGTACAAAAAAGTAAGAAATCCTGATTGGAAAGTTGATTATTCCTTAGACAAAAAAATTGCTAAAAAAATATCTGGGAAGTAAAAATTACAGAATTTCCTTTGATTTTCTTTTTATTTATTCGAAATATTAATTTTTCATTAAAACATACACTAATTGAGGTTTTACTTTGACGAAAGACCAGAGCCTAAAAGAACGCAAGGAAGAATTGATTGTCCATTACAAACGAAACGGTTATCTTAAATCAGAAGAGATTATTCGAGCATTTCGAGTTGTTCCAAGAGAGGAATTTATCGGACCAAATCCAAAACGTTTAGCGTACTTGGATCGACCACTACCAATTTATTCTAATCAAACCATTTCTGCACCACATATGGTTGCTATGATGGTTAGTAAAGAAATTCTAGATCTCAAAATTGGGGATATTTGCTTAGAGGTTGGCGGTGGATCTGGTTATCACGCAGCTGTTATCGCTGAAATTATTGCACCGACAGGCTCAGATAAATCAAAATGGGGGCACATTTACACAATTGAGCGCATTGAAAAATTGGTTGACTTTGCGAAAGAAAACTTGGATAAAACAAAGTATTCTGATAGAGTAACTGTTATTCATGCAGATGGTTCATTAGGTCTTCCTGATAAAGCTCCTTTCGATAAAATTACAGTTGCAGCTGCAGCGCCAGAAATACCTCCTCCACTTATTGAACAGCTTAAACCAGGTGGAAGATTAGTAATACCTGTTGGTGGTCGAAGTTATTACCAAGAATTAAAAATTGTATTCAAATTAGAGGATGGGAGTATAGAAACAAAAACGCAATGTGGGGTAGCTTTTGTTCCTTTAATTGGAAAATATGGCTACTAGAATATTAGTTGCTCTCACCAAAGAAATCCGTCAAGCTGCTTTGGTTTTCAACTTCTTTGATAAAGTATTCATCAATTGAATTATTAAAAAGTTCAAGTCTTTGTTTGAGATATTCTGATAGATTATATGTTTTGATGAGACCTTTAGCAGTCTCAAAATACTTTGTTACTGTTTTCTTGTGTACTGTTAGAAGTAATTTTCCTCCATCTTCACAAGATGTACATTTTCCTGTTAGTGGTAGTCTTCGATATTTAGTATTACAACGCACACATCTGAAGGTTTGTGTTCCAAATGCACGAAGACATCCAATCATATCAGGGAAGAAGTGTTTGTTTATTACACGCTCTGCTACATCTTCCAAATTTACCGCACGTATAAGTTTTGCTACTGCTAATTGAGCTTCTAGTTTTTCACTCATTTTTCCTAATCGAGAGTAAGCTGTTGAAATTGGACCTTTTCCAATATCAGAAGTCTCATGAGTATAATAGAAATTCTCGAATTGTTCTGGAGTATCGAGTCTATTACCAATTAAATCTATGATTTGAGCTATTTTTTTCGATTCAATAAATTTAAAGGATTGTTCATAAAATTCCAAAGGATATCTTCGAGTACAATCCACAGCATGAGATTCATCATCAACTTCTAAAGGATTAAGTAATAATCCCAAAGTTAGAGGAGCATCCATTGAACCCCCTCTAGTTATAGGCAAAAATTGTTTTGAAAAATCTAGAAAGCCCTCAAGCATTAAAATAACTGCGTCTTCATCTCCATCACAATTTCTTCGTTTCGCAGCATGCCAATAGGGATGAGCTAAATTTCCTTTGACACTAGTGAATCCAATTACTCTGCCTGTTATCCCAGAGGAAGTGTGAGGAGCTAGACCGATAATTAAATGTCCAATCATATCAGTTATTCGGGTAATATTATAGAATCGAGGTAAACCGTACACAGATTCTAGTAAATCATCAACATACTTCGAAACTCTGACGAGAAATTCACCATTATCTATGTTTAAAACTACATCTTGAATTTTCAATTCACAGATTTGTTCTTCATCTGTTAATGGTTCACCATTAACATCCTCATTATAGCCTAATTTACTTAATTGTTCTAGAGTTGCATTAACTTCTCTTGGTTTAAAGTGCATTAAGGGTATATCAGTAGAATCAAATCGTATTGTTCCATCTTTGTATACATTCAAACCATGTCTTGCTCTAAGAAACCCCTTTTCTAATATTTCTGGAACGCGGGTTCGATTCATTAATTTCTTTACACCTTTTGTTTTTGGTGGAATGGAACCTCCTAATACTCTTTTCACTCGAGTAATTTCTTCTTCGATATTTACCATTCTAGTAGTATAGGTAACTGTTGGACGTTTGCATTCCTTACAAAAAGTGTCTTTAGTTTCATACCCACAGATTGGGCAACTTCTTATCACTTCTGTTCCTCTATGGCAATTCGGGCAACTAGCAAGATGAGTAATTATACTACAAGTTTTGCATTCACGTTGAATTACAGTTACCTCAATTTCTTTCTTCTTCCCTGCTTCCAAGATTAATCTATTATTTCCCCCGCCTTCCATCTCGAGAGGATAGAGTGTGTGTACAGGAGGATTCATTTTTCGTTCTTTTGCTTTTTCCGGTCTGCCCATTCTTGCACCAGAGTATATGGGATTTTTCATTTTAATCTCAAAGGGAACAATATATTCGAATGGGGGTCCTGCTGTTCTCTCTATTTTTGTGGGATCTATGTCATTATTTTCCAATTGCATGCAGTGTTCAATTATTAGATTGTTTTCTTCAATAACAACACAGCCATCCTTCACTCTATGTGGAAGACCAATTTGCTCTAAAAATCTCTTAGCAGAGAATTCTCGCTTAAGTATAATTGCAGCTGGATTATCAGAGATTTGAGATATTTTTTGTTTATCAGTGATTTTGTTCTTCAGTATCTGATCTCTTAGCTCGAAAAATTCATCAAATGAAATATCATGCCAAGCATAAGTATAGTAGGGATGCAATGGAAGTAATAATTCAAAACAGAAATTCAAAGCTTCCTCTTGTGTTGGCTTTGTGGTAATTGGATGATTCAAGAATTCACGTAGGCGCTCGATAGTTAACCCAACAGTTTTTGCAGTAATGTCAAGGTCATTATCACAACGTATTTTTATTCTGGATTCTAAATACAAAACCCACCATTCTTCAACAAAACCTGATGGGATTAAAGGATGATTGTTCTCTAAGAACTCACCAAATCCTACTAACAAATCGCCCAAAAATAAGATTTCTTTAATCTTTTTGAAGTAGTGCTCTGCTTGTTCGTAAGTCTCTAAACGTAAAACGGTCCCATCTTTCAGTAACACAATAGGACCATCTATGGTATCCACAGGCATAACAACACTTCCCTTCCCAGGTCTTTCAGTTCGAATGTGTGTACCAGGTGCTAAGAATTCCATTACCACTTTCATAGTTGCAGGATGGATTCCAATACCTGCTAATCCGGTATTTCTTGAGTGACCATATCTTATCCTGAATCCACCGGGTTGTGATGGATGTGAAAATATTGGTCTGCCTGAAATTACATCCTTAATATAACCATAAGATGGTTGTGTTTTTGCTTTTTGTTCTTCCTTTTCTTGATCATCTTGTGCTTTTGCTACGGTAGCTTTTAGATCATTTAACCAATCCCAGTCAGTCAACCCGACTGCATTAACAGTTCTTAATATCTTCATTGCACGACCGATTATTCCATCATTTAAAACTAAACAAGCTCCTCCTCTGAGACTATTCGTTTCTATTCGAGGAATATCCCTAAATGCAGATACTTCTTCAGGATTGGTGCTTTCTCCGGTTACTTCTACCGGGAGATTTTTAACAGCTTTTTCAATTTGATCTGCTGTTGTAGGGCTTTGTAAATGCATGACTCGATTATATAGATCGATTTCCTCAACAAATCGTTTCATTTCTTGTCTTGTAGCCTTATATCGAGATAAACCTAATGTTTTCCTTACATGATCTGAAATTAAAACAGTAAGAGCTGCCTCTGTTCCGCCTGCTGCTCTAATTGGTCCTGCAAAGTAAATAGCTAAATATCTAGTATTATCATCATTCCGCTTGATCTTTACTTTGGCAATGCCTTCTAATGGAGCAGCTGTGACACCTTCTGTTAGAATTGCAAGTGCTGCTCGAATGGCTGAGTCAGCTTTTTGTTCTTCTGAGGCATTACCTATAAGTTTCCCTTCTGCTATTTCTTGAGCTATTTTAAAAGCAACATTTTCCCGATCCATTTGTAATCCTAAAGATCGAATCCTATCAGCTATCCCTTTTATTTCCATTAATCCTTCTACTTTTCCCGCAACATCTTTAGCTAAATGGATTTCTGGTCCTAATTCTGGATCTAATCCTTTTTCTCTTGCTTGCTCTGCCACATTGTAAAGAACTATAACTTCGTCTTCCAATCTTTGAAAATATGCTTTCATTTCATCGGAGGCAATTATTTCCAATTTTTTATCACAACAATAGTCTCTATAATTACTTACGATTTTCAGCAAACAAATAGCATAGTAAATATTCTAATTTTGCTTTAAGAAGTCTAGTATTATTCCCTTATCATCTTTTTGTGCGATCATTTTTTCCTAAGGTAGCATTAAGCTGATATTTTCCAGAATATTATTACTAATAATGGAAGGTATTAAGCCGAATAAAATTAATCCAAGAGCAATTAGTATTCCTAAAAATGTATGTAACGAGAGATCCTGACTTAAATTACCACCAAAACTTGATTCTGTTGTTGGTTTATCAAATATTAAGAATTTGAAAACCATAAGATAACCAATTAACATCAATACGAGTATGAGAACAATAAAGATTGCATAGCCAATAAAATTCAATTGTATCAAGGAGAAAACAAGCATATAGATGTTTACTCCTCCAAATGTTGGGAGTAAACCAATAGTGGAAGATAATCCAATAATTAACATGAAAACGGTTAATGGATAATCTTTCGCAGAACCCCTTAAAGCAAATAATTTTTCACTCCCGCTCTTAGAAACTAATCGTTCTTTTGCAGTAAGAGTAAGAAACATAGTTATTGCTAGATTAATCAATTGCAAAGCACTATAACCGATAATATCACTTAAGTGAAAGATGCCTTCACTTCCAAGTTCAATTGTAAAACCACCTAATGACATTCCAGTAAGCGCAATTCCGATGTTTACAACAGCTGAATAGATTATGATTTTTGTTAAACTAGCTTTATCTTGATCCTTTCTAGTTACTTGATAAATTATAAGAACTGCTCCTTCTAATGCAGTAAGTATACCTATGACAGCTAATACTTGAGGATAAGCCATTCCTACAAAACTTTCAGGATTAAAGAAGGAAAACAACACCTTGAAAATAGAAAGCAAAGCAATACTACTAGTAATACCAGTTGTGATTACTTGAGTACTAGCAGGAGAATATTCAATCGCTTTAGGCATCCACAGATTAAGTAAGAAAATATTAGCAAACAATCCAAAGCCCACTATAACAAGAGCTATTATTGTATAGAGAACTAGAGTTAGGTTTTGTATTCGAGTAGAAGCTAATATTGAACCATTGTTTTTAATTACATCAAAATTCAAAGTACCAAATACACCATAACATAAAACGACTGCGAGCAGGATGAAAGAAATACTTAGACCAATTGAAATGTATGATCTAATACCACCTTCTTTTAGATCAATAGCACGTCGTCTAAAAGTAATTAGTGAAATGATGGCAATCCCAATTATAACCCAACTCAAAAATAAAGTAAAGAAGTCGTTAGCAATCATTACTCCATTTATCCCTGCAGTTATGAACAGAAGCAGACTTATATGGATAGGGCCTTCTGGTTTTTCTCTTTGTTTTGTTGCTTCGTAAATAAAAATGAATACTATTACAATATTTATGATTAAAAGGAACCAACTTGTGAAACCATCAAATCTTAATTGCACGCCTAAAGGTGGACCATAATCTGTTCCTTTTGAAGTATCATAAATTCCATATATGATATTTGTAGAGGGATTTGATTTTAAGGCATAATTTAATGCTGCAATTAATGCTACAACAGCAATTATTGTAGCCGCTCCTATTTCTCCTGCGAAATTCTTCAACCACTTTCTGAAGCCAAATATAATAATTGCAATAATGAATGGAAGAATAACAAGGAAAATCATCATGAAGTTAAGTGAAATTGCGGCCACGATTATATTCCTCCTCCTAATATAGCAAAAATTGATACTAGTAATGCTAAGGCTAAGACAGCCCAAATTATACTTGCGAATGGAGCTTTGATTCGAACCCAAGTAAAGAATCTACTTAAGAAATTAATTGGTTGGAAAACAGATACTTCATATACATTATCAAGATACATTCCATTTGCAAAGAATTTCCTGGTTGAACCTACAAATTTCGTGTTTCTTATTTTATCTAGCATCGATGCTTTTCCATCACGATATAATATCATTGTTGTAATAAATACACAAATTCCAAGAACTAAGTATAATATTGACACAATCCAATTGCTAAACAATGGGGAATCATAACCCAAGGAAACATTTTGATCGAGTAAGAGTGAAACGAATCTTGGATTTGGATACCCTGTGAGTATTAGTAAGAGGCCTGATACCGCAGCCCATCCTATAGCCAAAAATTCCACAGAAATTGAAGTTCTGTTTAATTGTCGAGTTGATAAATCACCTTCTAATTTCCCATTAAACAATTTCATAACTGGTTTTGTTATTGCTAAAACAAGTAAAACTGAACATATGAAGGTAATCACTAAGATAACCTTACTTGATGGAATGCTACTTATGAGTAGTGCTTGAAATATCATATCTAAACTGAAGTGAGTACCAAATGGAAAGAAACCTGAATAGCTTAGTATTGATATTATGCCTACTATGAATAACGATGGGTATCGGTTTTTTAATCCCCCCAGACGTGAGATATCTCCTATTCGTATTGATTCAATTATTATACCCATGAGAACAAAAACTGCGAGACTGGCGGGAATGCTTGTTACTAAATGAAATATTGATGAAGCGTATCCTAAAGAATTTCCAGCACTATATCCAATGAATGAAAAACTCAACTGAGCTATTGCAGCAGAGATAGCAATTCGATTGATATTATCAGTAGTTAACATTAATGCGATAGCAACTATCAGTGTTAAAATGGCAAACCATCCTATTAGGATAAACGGCATAGAATTAAAGAGAGGGATGCCTGTTCCAATTTCATTCATCGTTGTCGAAAAGATTGGTTGAAAAACACTCAAAATAAACAAACCAATATTACCAGCTGTTACAGCTACTAGAAAAGCAGCAACGGTTATTGGTGATTTTGCTAGGTCATAATCCTTACTTTTGCCACTTAATGGCCACAATAAAATAGGAATTTGAGCCGATTTAATCAAAGCTCCTAAGACTAAGAAAAATGTGATAATAGTTCTTGTTGAAGTGCTTGATTTCCCTAAAATATTAATTGGTTCTGCAACCCATTTATTGAAAAGTTCTCCTAATAATGAGGTGTTGAAAGCAACTAAAATTAATCCGAATCCAATAAGAAGAAAAATATCTCCACAGATACTTATAATTAAGTAACGTATTGCTGCTTTCCCTGCTTTTTGACCTTCTTCTCCGGTTTTTCGATGCCAATGAGAAATTAAAAAGAAAGCGCCAATCGATGCGACCTCGAATCCACCAAACAACCAGAAGAGATTATTGGAGAAGACTCCCATCATCATTGCAGCTATTGTTAATTGATAGAAGAACCAGTATTGAGTTCTATACCGATCGAATTTCATGAATGAAATTGAGTAAAGGGCAATTAAAGCACTGAAATTTGCGATTATACAAGCAAATATGATAGATGATCTGCTCAAGTGTAATCCTATCTCAATACCTGGTAACCAAGCTATTGAGAAAGAACTGCTACTTCTGAGATATGTAAGCAAGATAATGGAAATAATTGCTGTTGGTAAAAAGATTAAAATAAACAACATCCAATCCCTTGTTTTACCCTCAGCTGCTACGGAATCTTCGAGTTGGGATAGAAGCAAACCGACTAAGGCTCCAACCGCAGGAATAATGATTAAAAGAGCAGCTAACAGTAATCCACTCATTCTTTCTCTTCCTCCTGAGGTGTATCAGATGAATTAATTTGCTCTTTCTCCTCATCAGTATTTTCCCGAGTAATATCTTCAATTTCAAAATTAAAATCTAAAATATCATCATTAGTTTCTTGTAAGAGCTTGTTGATTGAGGAACCTAATATTAGAAAAACAGCGTTAACTGCAATTATCATTAGTGAGAGAGTTTGTGCAAAAGGGTCGGATAGTATAGATGAGTCTTCAGTTCCTAATCCAAAAGACAATAGTAGTAAGTTTGCAGTGACCAACAAAATTTCTATACCAAAAACTGCACGTAAAAAATTCTTACAAGTAATTATTCCATAAATACCAATTGCAAAAAGCACTAGAGAAGCAATAAGAATATAGGGAAATGTAGCAGTCCAATCAATCACTATCTGTACCTCCCTCTTTCTTGATTTTTTCTAAGTACTTGTGCTTTGAAATTCATTAGATAGTAAGTTGAAATGATAATTAAAACTAAAATAATTACAACTAGAAGTAAATCTAACACTCGAAAAGTCCATAAATATTGACCAATTTGCTTAAGTAAGGGAATAGAATCTAGACCTTCTGATACTGGTCCATCTGTAAAAAATAATCCCTGTTGTAAATCTAGAAGTGTAAAAGTCATGACAGTAAGGAAAATGCTTGCAACAACTACCCCAATACCTCTGATAAACCACTGGTTTATTCTTTTCTGAGGTTGCTCATCTTCCGGCATTTACAAATTCACCTTCTTTACAATCTACGCATATCTCTCTGTACTGTTCTCTTACTTTCTGTTCTTACTCGTTCAATAATTACAAGACTACAAAGGATTAAAACAACAACGATGAAAATGAACGGCCACATATCACCCAGGACAACTTTGCCCTCAATTGAGAAAAATGAAAGCATCAAGAAAAATGCAATTATAACAAAAACAACAATATAAGTAGCATACATTAGGAATAAATTAAGGTGTTTACCCTTCGACTTTGTGGCTACAACTGATGTTTTCAGTTCCTTTACTTCTTCTTTCATCTTCCTCACAATAATTAAACTCTTCAAAATGCATTTAAGTTTTTATTATATATTAGCTAATTGGTTGTTTTTTAGATTGATAAATTATTGCTATTTACAACTAGGTCTGCATATATAAACAAAAAAATAAAAGTAACATGGAAGAACACCAAACAAGCTTTCTTCTTCAGCTAAATTTGATGCATCCATAATAAACTTCGATAAACATTTTTAATTCGGTCTTTTAGCTCATTTGCTGCTTTGGTTTCGTTCATTTTATCTAAACCTTTGAGGACCTTTCGGCAATAATCGCATTCTTCACCATTGACGACTTTCTTTTGATCGATATCTAGAGTAACTTCAGATTCGTAGTAATCTTGTAATCCTGGAGCGATTCCAATAATATCATAATCTCTAGGATCAACAAAAGTTTCTGTATACCAACAAATTCGTAATTCTTTCTTGTGAACAAACATCTTCAAAGTAGCAATTGCGATTTCCATGAGAGCTAAATCACCAACCACAACAACAGTTTCGCCTGTCATACATGGCTTCATGACATACTCGAGATTATTTCCGAAGGTTTTAAGCATAAGAGTTATACTTGCTCTTGCTTCTGCTCTAGGACTGGGAGTTGCTGTTGCAGCTGCTGCTGTTGATGCGGCTTGAGCGGTTGCGCTAGCGGAAGTCCTTGCAGATACTTCTTCTCTGCTTGTTCGTGCGATTGTAGATGAACGATGTTGTCTTAAAGCTAGATTTTTATCTAAAAGTAAAGTAATTACATGATCATCATGCAAGAATGATACTTGCCATAACCCACCCACCTGGGTTTTAAGATCGTCTACATAGATGGGTATATTGATATCTTTATTACAGCCTTTGCAATTAAGAACTATATCTTTTAATGGTACCCTGGCAGACAATAATTTTACAACTCCGACTAAATTAATATAACAATATTTGTTATAGGTATAATATTACTTAGTGCTATTGTTTTAAAGTCTTATGACAAAATTTTCCGTATATTCTAGGAAATTTTTGCTCACTTTTTGTTAATAACAAGATATTAGAAACCTTATCTAATATCCAAATAATACTTCGTTTGAGTATTAAAATAGCTTTTTTTCACTGCAAATATTAATTGTGCGGTTTAGAAATGTACTATAAGAAACTTGAGACACCTACATAGATGAAAATGATTCCAAAGAAAAATGAAACCAATGCTATCAATGCGATTAATTTTTTACTTTTGAAAATTAATCTTGGCAGATCCTTCAATTTATAGGGAAAGGATTTTACATCTTTAATTAAGAGAAACGGTATTGTTGTTAATACTCGACCAACAAATCCAACTGAGAACGCAATAGTTATCGCTTGGAATTGAGCAAAGAATGGTGAATAACCAAATATTGTTATTTCTCCCATCAAGAAATCAGCCATATATCCACCAGCAAGTGAACCCAAGAAAAGTATAAGTCCGCAAAACATATTGTAAAAACCCACGTATGTACTCCGTTCTTCTTCAGGTGTAACATCAATGAGATATGCCTCCAAAACCGCTGAGTTTAATCCAAGTGGTATACAAATTACTGCATGAATAAGAATTACATGCCAGACTTGACTTGCGAACATATAACCTAAAGGCATGGCAACTAGGATTAATCGATTTAAGAAAATTTGAGGTTTTCTTCCAATTAAATCAGAGATCCTTCCAGCATTTCGAATTGTTAAAAGTGAAGCCAAACTCATAACGACAGAGAAAATAGCAATTTCAACGAAATTTGCACCAATATCACTTCGTTGTCTTAATGGGAATAGTGGCCAACAATAAGACATGAAAAATGATTGAATGGCAAAAATCACTGTAAATTTCATGAAACCTTTATTTCTTAACATCATGGTTACTCTTTGACTCAATGGTTTTTTGGTGAGAAGTTTTTCTTTTGTTGAATCCAAAGTTATTTTTTTCTTAGATTGGTCTTCTGAGGAAACACAAAGTACATCTTGACTGCCTGCGATTATACTTTGTAGATCTTTATCAATAATTATATCTTCATGAATTACGCATGGACCTTCATCAATTATGATTTCTGAACTTAACATTAATTTTCGGTTTTCTACATCAAGTAAAGCATTAAGTCTTTGACCCCTATCTCGAGCTTTCTTTTCTTTGAAAGTCATGATTAGTATTGCAGAGATTACACCTGCTATCAATCCTATCGAGATGGTTAGTAGTATATTTAGCTCAATGGTTCGTGAACCTATAGTCAGATTTCCAAAAACATAGTTTAAGATAATTCCACCTAGAATCGTTGATGCGATATATGAAAATTGGGAAAACCAATTCACTTTCGCAATAATTTTCCCTCTTATTTTCGATGGTACTACTTCTCCAAGTAAAGCTGCCCAAGCAGGAGTGCCCATAGATACGACTAATGAAATTATCCCCGCCATGAGAATAATCATCCATATTTGGTTAACAAACAACAATATTATCCATGCACTGGAGTAAAGTATGTTTGAAAGAGCAACGAAAATTGTCCGCCTCTGTATTGTATCAGATAAATAACCGAAAACTGGTTGTACAAAATTCCCAAGCAGATTTGTTAATGCTCTCAACCAACCCATTTGACTTCCAGAAATTCCCATGTCAACAGCAATAGTAGTTAAAAATGGATCAACCATCCCAAAGCTGAAATTTGATAAGACAGAACGACCATAGAGCTTTTCTCGCTCAGGAATTTCCTCTAATGCACTATCAGATAAATCCTCTTCTTGCTCTTCATGTGATATATCAATTATTTCTGAGACAGATGAGATACTTTGTTTATCTTCACTTAGAGGTTCATTATCAGGCATTCATTAAACACCAAAGGGATAATCAAATTGATTTCTAATTAAGTAAATTAATTTTTACTAAAAACTTTCTGTTTGATTTGTAACTAGAAAATGAATAAAGAAAAAAGAAAGAGTGAAATCAAAAGAATTGATTTCAAATTTTTATTAATCCAGAAATTTGGCTATAATAACTAGGATGCCACCTAATAGAATTAGCCAACCGGCTATACCCCAAACAAGTGCGCCAATTATTACTAGAATAATTCCCCAAATAATTAAGTCGAATTCTAGAATACCTAAGAACGATTTTGTAGCACCTATGATAAGGGCAATTGCACTTAAGGCAATGAAAATTATTGGCCAAATAATGCTTTGACCAGTTGGATCAATAATCCAGCCAAGTAAACCGTTACCACTAAGATACCATTTTTCAAAAATGGTGATGTTTACAAAGCTCAAAATACCAGCTACTACACCAAAGAGTCCTCCAAGTAAAGCTGAGAAGAACCCTATCTTATCTAATTTAACCATTGTTTTTCTATAGCTCCATATTGATAGTAATAGATAGGAATAATTCACATCAGTGTGAATTATATGATAGTAATTAAGAAAAATAATAAGTATATGTTATTTTAACGGTAAAACAAATTTTGAACCGAAAAAAATCGATAATCATTGAAAATCTCACCAATCACATATCAACCAAAAAGAATATAAAATAAGTTTGAAGGCAAATAAAACGCAGAAAATGCCGGCATAGCTCAGCGGTAGAGCTCTCGGCTGTTAGAGGTTAACTAACAGTCGACCTACAGAAACCGAGTGGTCACAGGTTCAAATCCTGTTGCCGGCGCCAATTCTTCTTTTCAGAATTCATCATCTATTTCGTGCAGTATTTCTAATGCTTTTTCGAGTTTATTGTTGATGTAAAATCGCAGTTCTCCATAGTCCTCGTCATGCATTACCCTAGAGACATCAATTGCTGCCTCGGTTAATGTCTTGTGTGCAAGGCTCATTAATTCTTCTTTTTCCTTTGATTCCTCTAGCACAGAATATTTTGGGCCTACAAATAAGGATCCGTTTCCGACTGCTTTTACAAAGAAAAATTTGAAGTATTCCGACATTTTTCCTTTCCCTAGTTATTCTATCTCTTATTTGCTTAAAAAAATCTCCCTTGAAAAGTTCAAAGAGTAATATTCATACGAAGCGATATTCTTTTTAGGTGGAGCTAAAATATTTAGGACATCAGTGAACGCAAAAATTGGTGATTAGGCAGGCATTTTCAGATGGAATCAACATCACAAACAGAATCAATAACGAAACATTCTGATCGCGAAGAGGAAATTCTAGAGACTTTGAGACTTGTTGAGGGTTCTAATCTTTGGTCAATCACTTATAGGAGAATAAGAAAAGATACTCTTGGAATGATTGGTTTCAGCATTGTTGTTCTTCTTGTATTGGTTGCTATTTTCGCATTCCTCATACAGCAATATGATGCTTTATTTGGTTTGAGTAATCCATCTGGTGATCCTTGGGATTTGCATAATTACTTCATTGAAATTTGGATCCCAGGAACAAGTAAGTACATCCGTTTGATAGCTCATCCGAAACACATTCTTGCAGGTGATGAAATTACTCCCCCCAATCTTCAATATCCTTTTGGAACTGATGCTCTTGGTCATGACATCTTTTCTAGAATGATCTTTGGAACTCCACTATCATTGACTTTGGGATTAGTCGGACAAATCTTCACTACTTTGATTGGAACAGTTGTAGGAGCAGTATCAGGTTTCTATGGAGGAGCTTTTGATACTTTTGTTCAAAGAATAAATGAAATCATCATTGGATTACCTGATTTTATTCTCTTCATTTTTGCAGTGTCACTTTTCAGAGACATTGGAATTTTCAATTTTGAGGGCGCCTATTACATTGTTGTTCTAACTATTTTAGGTTTGATTCAGTGGGGCGGAATAAGTTTAATCGTTAGGAGTACGGTTTTAAGTCTTAAAGCACGAGAATTTGTAGAAGCAGAACGAGCTTTAGGGGCTAAAGATGTTCGTATTGTCTTTAGACATATCTTACCGAATGCTTTGTCTCCAATAATTATCATTACAACCCTTGGAATTGCTGGAACAATAATGAGCATAACTGGGCTTGCATTCTTTGGTTTTGGTGACCCTACTGCTGTTTCTTGGGGTGACGATCTTGCAGCTTACAGAGATGTTTTGTTAACTTATTGGTGGATGCCGACGTTTCCAGCATTAATGATCTTTGTAACGATGCTAGGTTTCAACCTGATGGGTGATGCACTTAGGGATGCTTTAGATCCAAAATTAAAATAGGGAAATATCCACTTCCCCTTTCTCTTTATTTATTAATTATTTTTCCAAAATCATTTTTACTACTTTGTTTCCACTTGATAATGTATATACTTCGTTTCTTGATATTGGAATTTGTGTTAACTCATTGAGTCGACTACAATAGCTGATATCATGTGTAAACTTTAAGTTTATTAGTTTCTTACCATGTTCTGTCTCTTCGAGAATTTTAGTTAAAGATTGCTTATTCATTTTTTGTTCTAGAAAAGCAATTTCTTCTTTTAGCTCCACAGATAATTCAACACCCATTTTTAGAAACTCTCGAGCAATTAAAAGAGATCCAATTTGATCTTCAGTGTTTTCATACTCTATAATAGAACCATGTGAGAACGTCGGGATTATTACAACTTTTAGTTCTTCAGAAAATTGTTTTGAAAGCTCTATCACTTTTTCCGCAACTGCTTTGGCATTTATGATTGAACCTATTATTGTAATCTTTGATCCAATAGCTTCTACAACTCTTCTAGAACCAGTAGAAGACGTAAAAGTAGCAATGTTATTTTCAAACTTTGTTTGTTTAGACATTTCTACTGGACTATTACCAAAGTCAAAACCTGGAAGTTTTATACAACCTCTTTCACCTACAAGAATTGTATTTAATTCAGTTTGAGCTAATCGTGCATCTTCAACTTCTTTTGCAACAAAAAAAACTTCAATGCCTTTTGACATTGCCACAGGAATGGTTGTGCTTGCTCGTAGTACATCAACAACAATTGCTATTCCCTTCGAGTCTGCAGATAGCTTTGATCCTTCATAATTTCCTTGAATTAAAACTTCCATTTGTTTCACTTAGAATTTTTCACATATTTTCTGCTTTTAAGGAATTGCTCCAATATAACATTTCATTGTTATTCTCCCAGAAATAGAAAAAATGAAAAAGGGTTAGTTAATTGTTTATTCAAAATAACATGAAAATGAGCTAAGTTGTTGAATTTAACAAAATTTGTTGAATTAATTGATTATTTACAATTGAGATACAGTGTACTAAAAGTGAATGATTTCCTTACTAATTTATGGGGATGAAAATTTGACTACAATGGATGATACTAGACTTCTAGTTTTAAATAAGAAAGAAGATGAATTATTGGATTTATTAGGAAAAGAAAAAGCAGCTCAAGGTTTTTTGATAGATATTGCCAAAAGTGATTCCGATTGGAAAATTCGAAGAAATGCTATTAAAATTCTTGGGAAAGGAAAAATAACTCAGAGTATTGAGTTATTAAATGAAATCTTACAGAAGGACCATTTAACTGTGCTTAGGAAGACAGCAGCAAAATCCCTGGGAAATATTGAAGACCCAATTGCCATACCTTCACTAATAGAGGCTTTGAAAACATCAAAAGATCCTTCAATTGTAATTGAAGTAGCAAGCTCTCTAGGGGTACTGAAAGCAACACAAGCAATTGACGATTTATTAAAGATGTTAAAAAATAAAGATGGAGAAATCCGAGAAAATGTAGCTCAAGCTTTAGGTATGATAGGGGATGCCAAAGCTGTTGATCCATTGTTAAAGCTTTTAAGGGATGATCAAGAAGCTTGGGTTAGAGGTCGAGCAGCTGAAGCATTAGGTAAAATAGGAGATAAACGAATAGTTTCAGATCTAATTAATACATTAGCAAATGACAATGGAATCGGTGTTTCAGTGAAAATAGCAACTGCTTTAGGCAGATTAAAGGATCCAGCAGCAGTTGAACCATTAATTAATCTCTTGCAAAAAAGTCAGAATGTTGCTGAACGCAGAGCAGTAGCATATGCTTTAGGAGAAATAGGAGATAAAAGAGCAGCAGAAGTATTCATTGAATTACTTGAAGATGAAGATGAAACAGTGCGCTATTGGGCCTGTTTATCTCTTGGATTTATGCAATATAAAAAAGCATCAAATACTTTGCTTGATGTTTTGAAAGTTGATGAAAGTATTCGTGTGAGGAAAACAGCAGCAATTTCAATTGGACAGCTCGTTCCAAAAACCAAGAAATGTATACAAGTACTCCTTGAATCATTGGAAAATGAAACCAATCAAGAAGTGCGAGAAAAAATTGAAAGCACTCTTGAGAGAATCGCTAAAAATCAAGGACATAAAAGCAAGGAAGAAATGATGAAAGAAATGGGATTAGGAAATTAATCATTCCTCCCTTTAAAAGGACCCTTGTTTTTAAAATTCAATCTTTTTTTTAATTCAATATTGTTAGAAAAGGATAAAAATTGAATTAATTATTTAACGGATTATGACTGTTCAAGAGCTATTTATTACTTCTGTAGGCATAGATGTCGGAACTTCTACTTCTCACATGGTTTTTTCGAAATTACATCTTGTTAAGCAAATGAGTCGTTCTTCAAAGAAATTTGAGATTGTTAATCGCAAAATTCTCTATCGTGGAAAGATTTACTTGACACCTCTCATAGACAAGGAAACCATTGATTTTGATGAATTATCTAAAATTTTCCAGAAAGAATTTTCTAGTGCTGGAATTACAAAGACAGATATTGATACTGGTGCAGTAATAGTTACTGGAGAAACTGCGAAAAAGAAAAACGCGGAAAAAATAGTCAGCTTATTAGCTGCTGAAGCAGGCAAATTTGTAGCCGCAACAGCAGGACCTAATTTTGAATCAGTTATTGCAGCTATGGGTAGCGGAGCTGTTACTCAAGCTAAGAAATTGAAAAAAACAATTATGAATATTGATACAGGTGGGGGCACTTCCAATATTGCAGTCATTTCACCTGATGGATATATTATTGATACCGCATGCATAAATGTTGGTGGAAGATTATTAGTAACCAATGGCTCTGGAAATATCGTTGAGAAAATAGAAGATGCAGCACAAATTGTTGCAGATGATCTTGGTATAAAGGTAGAAATTGGAAAACCTATTTCTAAAGAAGATAAGGAATTAATAGCAAAGGGATTGGTAAAGGCTCTTATTGAGGTTATAACTAAACAGGACAATATTTCTCAAGTTACTATGAAAATTATGATGACTCCTTTATTGACTTTTGATGGGAAAGTTGATCTCTTTAGCTTTTCCGGAGGAGTAGCAGAATATCTGTATGGAAAAACTAACGATTACTATCATGATATTGGAAAGGAAGTTGCTAAAGAAATCAAAAAACAAAGTCAGAAAGCTAAAATCAAATTACATGAACCTTTAGAATTAATTCGAGCCACAGTAATTGGTGCAGGACAATATTCCTTACAGGTTTCTGGTGCAACCACTTTAGTAACAGATGATAATGAATTTCCAATAAGAAATATCCCAGTTGTAGTACCCTATCTTCCTCAAGATAGCCCAACTGAAGAGGAAATCAAACATGCAATTGATATGGCATACAAAAGAATCGATTTGAAGGAAGGTGAATCTCCTGTTGCTTTATCTTTTCATAAGACAATTGGCCTTTCTTATGAGAGATTAAAATCTTTTGCGAAAGGAATTGTCTCAGCTGTTCCTACCATTGTAAAGAAAGAGATGCCTTTGATTTTAGTTTTTAATGATGATATAGGTAATAGTGTTGGGAATGTAATGAAAAGAGAAACTGAATTGAAATCCAATATCATATCCATCGACGAACTCGGATTAAGAGAAGGAGATTATATAGATATAGGTGAACCAATGGCAAGTAAACAAGTAGTACCTGTAGTCATTAAGACGCTAATTTTTGAGAATTAATTTCTTAATCTAAACGCTTAATAAGGAATAACTTTCACTTAAAATTGATTTACAATTACTTGCGGAGAATTTCTCCACAAAAGATTAAAAATCTAAAGATAATTTACAATTGTTTGAGGTTTTTAAAGAACGATAACTTAAATTAAGTTGACCGTTATTTGCAGTTAATTTGTTTTTTTAAAGGAAAACAAAATTCCGAAAACTGGACTCAAGAGTATAACAAAATAATTCAATGACTACGAGGTGAAAAAATGAAAGAGAAAATAATAACACTAACAGAGAAATTGACACACGCTGGGTTCGAAATCGTAGGTATAGAGGTAGAAGCTAGTGACATAGTTCGAATAAAATTCACTGATTTAAATGGTCTAGAACTTCTAGTTAATGATTCATACGCCATGATTAAGGAAGGAGATTGCTCAAAAGAAAAACTTTTGAAATTTAAGAAACTAGTGGAAAAACAATATACAATACAAGATGAACTAGAGTCAATTGATAATGACATGTTCAATAAATTGCTAAATGCAATGTGAAAAGGGAGAATAAGAAAAAACAAGAGATGGTTTTAGGATCCAGCTATTTTCTTAACCGTGCATTTTGTATCAGAGCAACTGTAGCATCCTGTACCTCTATACTTTTGGGAGCAATAACTAACCTGGTTCCTTATTTTACACCAGTCAATTACACAATCTAAACAAAAAATAGTAGATTGTTTACTTCCAAGCGATTTTTCTCTTACCAGTTGTTTTTTGTGTGTCTCTGTAACTGCCAATTTTACCTCGGTCCTTTAAATGATCATCCAATTAAACAAATCCTTCAATCAACACTTATTAAGTTGCTAATATGCCGAGAATATGACAGTATTACCTAAAAAACAAAATTACCAGCTTTCTAGATGGAAAATTCAATAAATTCTACTTGATTTTACATGAATTTGTTGTGCAGATAAACCCAATTTCCCCTTTGTATCGTAATGAGCAATAGACAATTTTTTTCTTAAAAAGGCACCATGAGTAAAGACATAAATCGCAGAAATCTTCATGCATACTCTCGAGTGAAAATGGAGATTCTTTTCTTAGGGCTTCTTTTTCCGATTCTGTTGCCAAGAGATTAACAAATCCTTTTCAAATAACTATTAGATCAGCAGATAATTAGACCTTTTAATTTCATGTAATTCATTTCTTAACTAATGGTATATACAAAATTTAGTTTTTAAAGTCCTCAATACTTGGAAGAATTTTCTTGGAAATTTCTTAATGTATAGGAACAAGACGACTCATAATTTCTTGAGAATGCCTTTCTCGGTTTTTTTTGTTCGAAGAAATTTTATGATTGAAAATTAAGTGATTATTTTCTTGATAATCGATTACTCGCATATTAAAAATAAGAAGACCTGCGAGTAAATTGCAGAATCCTTCATTTTCGTATAAATCTCTGTGATTCCATGATAAACCAATTCCGAAGTCCTTATCAGAAATGTTTTCTGCACCTGTGAGTGATACGCTATTCGCTTCAACAACTCCATCATTTACATTATTCTTGTTATATAGTAAACGAGAGACCCAACTTCTTTTCGATCCATGAATTGTAATCCATCTAATGTTTCCAGGAGTTTGTATAGTTGAATTTAATCTCTCAAGAAAGATATTAACAGGAGTATGTTTTTTTATAAGGTTTCGAAATATTGGTTCCCAAATGTTTATTCGTCCAACGCTAATTTGTTGAATTTGTAGGCTTTGTGAAAAATTATTCTTGCCAAACTTGATTCGTAATAGCAATTGGATTATTGGATTTTGTAAGAAATCAATAATCTTGCAACCATAATTTGGAGTTGCAATTAGAATTATGTTTTTTATTCGTAATGTTCCCCATGATTTTGTAGCTATCTGATTTTCGCCAATCATATAATCTTGTATAAACTTTCGAACAATTAGCCCACCCATCGATCCTCCGATAAAATCTATTTCACCATTTTCACTGAATACCCAATTATCTCGAGATGTTTCTATACTTTTCAGAAGCTCAGCTGCTAACATGGTTATATCATGCTGAAAATTACAACGTCCATCTTTTTTGGAATACAAATCAAAAACAAATATTTTCTTATATCCTTTGGGATTATTGGTTGGATGGTATTGCAATGCTTGTATATAATATCGATGATCTCCGATTCTTGGAGGATTCGAAACAGAATAACCAGGAACAATTATGAGTGTTCTTTTAGAGAGATCTTCAGCTCTATTTTCGCGAGATTGATGGAAATCAGTTTTTTCGGTTTGGTCATTGAAATAATGTGCTTTAAGCATCAAGCTTTTACAAAATATCTTCTGAGTGTTACTCGAATATTTTTCATAATACATTTTGTTTACCAAAGGGTTCTTTGGATTCACACTCAACTTGTTTACTTTAAAAATAGCTAATTCATGAAATCGAAAAATTACTTCTAGTTTATTATTGTTATATCGTTCTTCTTCAGAAGGTTTTCAAAGGCTTTCTTAGATGAGATTTTCTTAGATTCATAGGAATTCTGGTATTCAGATTTCAATATGTGTTCTAGGATTTTCATAGCATGGTCTTTCTTATCGTTCTCCAGATTTTTTGGAAAATAGTAATGAAAGATTTTATTTTTTTCGCTTATTAGGAAAGTAATTTCATTGCCTAATTTGACTGTTCCATCCTCGAATTCCACGGTAATTCCATCATTTACTCTGAAAACTCGAGTCTTTGGTTTTAATTTTAGATTAGTAATTAGGTCATCATAGATGTACTGAATAGTATCATTTTGTAATTGATCCTCTTTTAAGAGATAATTTTCTTGATACATATTTAACAAGGATTCAAGCATCGAATAAACATTAGCAATATATCTAATCATGTCTTTCTTGAAAATAAAGAATAATCCACAAAATTGTCCTTTTCCTTGGATAAGGGGATCTTTGCTTGTTTCAGATTCCACATAAAAGACATAGATTAATGCTCTATAATCTGTATTATATGGAACGGGAATTGGTCCAAATAAACCTCTGTTTCGATCTTCCCCTAATCCAATAGCAGTTATTCCATGAATAGCAGTTGTGATTGCTTCGCGTTCAGATAAAGAACTGATATTTAAACGGAGAACAGGTCCTGTTTCATCGTTTACAGCAAAAAGCATACCATCGAAAATCAAGTCTTCTTTATTATCATCCTTAGCCATTGGTCTATGCTCCGGGGGAACTCCCTTATCATTTGGAGAACTCATTAATCCTACTTTAAACTTTTGTTCAAAAATATTTCCACGATTAATAAAGTATTACAGAATATTTTCTGTGCAATGTAAAAAAGTTAATAGTTAAAGTAGTTGTAAAGGAGTTATAAAATTAAGGATTACTTAATATGTCAGTTAGAAAAACGGAAAATTATGAAACTGTCACAGAAAAAGAGTCCACATCACGTTTAACACATCACTTTAGAACTTTCAGTCAAAAATTTATTGATGGAATAAGCAATCGTATCAAGGAAGAGAATTGGGGCGAAATTGGTTTAGATGTTATAATTATTTTCATGTTAGTCTCTATTGCATTGTTTGTCAGAGTTTTACTAGCATACGAATTACGAGACAATTTTGGATACGGATCAGGTTTTAATGTTTGGAATTATAGTCTCCCTTTTGGGATAAATAACATAGATTTCAGAGGGTTTGCAGACTTTGGCTATTATTACCACTCTTGGATAACTGCATGGTATACTGATAGTTGGTATCCCTATAGATGGATAGAACCAGCAAATGTTTTAGATTTCTACTCCTATCCACCTGTTTTTCTGTATTTTCTAGTTTTAACTTGGAGACCTGGTATGAGCAATTTCTGGATGGCTTTTCCCATGGTTTTCACTGATGCTGCGTGTGCAGGTGTTGTATATTTAATCCTCAAAAATATCATTAAAAACAAACATGCACGTGGTATTGCCATTTTTGGTGGATTACTCATGGCATTAGCACCAATAAATATCATTTATGATGGGGTGTATTGGCTAAATCCCGGTCCAGTGACATTTATAACGATTATTGCTTTTTATTTTGCTGTGAAAAAGAAATGGTGGCAAGCGTTTTTCTGGTTAGCAATTGCTACAATGACGAAACAGAATGCGCTGTTCTTTACTTACCCTTTATTTATGGTAATGCTTGGTGAGAAGGTCAGGAATAAATCTGTGAGGGAAGCTATCGTTGAGAGTATAATGAATGCTGCTTTATTTGTGGGGGTAATTTTACTATTGTCCGTTCCTTGGATATTCATTTCTCCTTACCAATATGGCAGACATATGCTTTTCCCTGGGAGACCAATTGAGTTAAGATTTGACCCTGTTTCTCCAGCTTCGAATGATTGTGTTTCATTCGCAAAATCACTGGAACAGATGGGATTAGGAGGTCCTTTGTTAGCTTTTGCATCATTTGGCAATTATTCCATGCTTTGGATGATTCTCAGCGCAAGTGTTATTGCTGTTTTTATGTTTTGGAGATCATATAATTCTAAACTTGATGGAGTAGAATTTTTCGAGTGGATTGCAGCTTATACAATTTTCACGCATATATTCATGCCTCGAGGTGTTTACAAATTCTATACTGCTTATTACGTCCCTATGATATTGATTGCTTTACTTGGAGCATTAACAAATTTCACTTCAAATAAGAAGTACTTACCAATCGGCATGCTAACAGCAAGTGTATTATTTTTCGGATTTAATATTTGGTTATTAGTAATGTCTCGTTGGACGGTTCCTTTTTATCTCTTTATGGTAGCAATCACTATAGGTTTTATAGGAATGATTCGTGCATATATTCGAGAACAACTGAATAATAGATTTTCACAAGTGAAAGTACAGCGGTTTTTCGATAGAAAAATCGGGGCATAAATTACATGAAAGCTCCTTACAGTGTCTTGTTAAAATCAATGGAGATATTTCGATGAAAGATTTAGAGAATGAAGAGGAGATTTTTCTTCTCGCAGTATATGGCACACTAAAAGAGAATTTTCCCAATTATTTTTACTACCTAAATCCAAAGAAACCGATTTTTCGAGGATTAGTGGAACTACCTTATCAAATGCATTCAGATGGTGGGTTTCCTCTTCTTTTTCCCACTGACAAATCAAATAAAATTCATATTGAAGTTTTTGAAGTCCAGCACAAAATTTTAGAAAAAATTGACAGATTAGAAGGAGTTCCAGATCTTTATACTCGAGAGACAATTTTTATCGAGGAATTAGGCTATAAAGTATTTCTTTATGTAATTAAAGACAAAGAACCCTTTGGTGAAGTCATAGAAGATGGGCGTTACGAATAAATAGATTCTCTAATTCACAAGATTAACGAGCAATTTTCGCCCAATCTAAAAGGGCTTTAATACCATTTTTCTTTTCATAATCTAAGAATTTCTGAAATCCTAGTCCGTATATATCATCTCTTGAAAGTATTAATTCAGCTTGACCATGATAACCAAATTTCTGTAATATCTTGTACGAAACCCATTCACAAAATCCTTCTCTAAGATGAAGCGGTTGAGTTTTATTTATGACATTCTCAGATAACCATGCATGGGCTATTTCGTGACAAATTGTTCCTAAGGCTAATTGAATTGGTAAATGTGTTTGTAAATAGATATTCATTTTCTCATCTTTTCTTTGAAATAATCCAAGATTCTTACCGGCAGCAATATCTGCACCTGATTCTTTTATTCGTTTATCTAGAAGATTTCTGGATATGAGTCTATAGTTTATATTATTGACTATCTTCAATCCAAGACTGCTTATTCCTTCATTAGCGGTTTTTATTAGTTCTCTCAACTGTTCTTCTGTAATTACCGCACTACGTTGGCATTCAAAACAGATTTTTCTTCCATCAGAAATATCTACATATTGAATTCCTAAAGGTCGACCACAAGAATCACAATGTGGTGCTAAATGCTCACAGTGTTCACAAAATATTCCTTCCTTAGTTTTATAGGAGTAATACCGACCCACAATAGGTAATCCACACGCTGAACACCGTTTAGCCTTTTCTTGACAAGTATAACATAGTTTCTTATCATGAACAGTAAATAGAAACTGACTAGGCATACCGCACATATTACATCGTTCATAAATTTTGTAGCAATAATCACAAACATAATTCTTGTCAAAAATCCAGTATGTCCCAATTATTGGATTACTACAAACATTGCATCGAGTTGCATGTGTTAAACAATGTCTACAAAGAATATTTCCACGAATTTTTGTATATCTTACAACAGGTTTTCCACAACGATCACATTTTACATATTTTTTCATACAGTCGTCACATGAAATTGATTTATCAGCAAATCTAGTGTAACTACCAATGATTGCTTTTTCACAAATATCACATTTAGGTGCTCGATTGTAGCAGATGGAACAAAAACCATCAATAGAGCTATCCTCACCACCTATGATGGGTTTCTTACAGCTAATGCATTTTGGGAGATAATGAAAACATTCATTGCAAAATATTGATCCGTCTGAAAAGTGAATATATTTTCCTTTAATGATTTCTTTGCATGCATCACATTTGACTCTAATTACGCCTACAGAAACCATCTAAATTTATACCTCACGTGACAGCTCATTTCACTATAATTGTTTGTTCTATGATAACTTTGTCATACAATCGAAAAAAACTTTCTATATGAGCAAGAAATTAGAAAAAAAAAGAGTATTAGGAGATACTTATGATTTTCTCCTGAGATGTATAAGATCTTTGAGAAATTTATTTATCAAATCACATTCCTTTTTGAATTTCTCTGGAATTTGTGCATCTCTTTTCATAATATAAGGACCCATTACATATTTTGGCAAACTTGATGAACCAACAAACAAAACTAAGGCAGCACCTCCAAGAATAAGCCATCTATACCATTCGGAGATCAAAACAATAGCTGCAACTGCACTTGCAAGGACAATCAAAGATACAATTACTGCTATAACAATAAGAAAACGAATTACTCTTTTTCTATTACGTTTGATTTTTAGAAAGCCATCTCTTGCTCCTGTATCACACCATAAGGAGTCAACTTCAGGAACGGATAAAGAAATTGCAGCAATGTATGCATCCACATTTTTGAAAGCATCACTAAGTGCATTACCAGCTTCTTCCTTCGGCCAACCTTTTCGACCAATTATAATTGACAAATCATCTACAATAGTATCAATATTTTCTTTTAAACCAGTACTTAGCTTTCGTTTCTTCTTAGATTTCTTTGAAGGCATCTAACTCATCCTTTCTTTATGGGCTACGAGATATTCGATAGAAAATTATCACTAGCGCACCGATTATACAAACCAATGCTCCGACGTTACCAGCAAGACAAGCGAGGATAATAATAATTACAGCATAAAGATAGAGATTTAATCCATAATATGCCCGTTTATCAATAGCAAGCCACAAGATTACTATAGCAACAATAATTGCGATTACTAGACCTACGATAGGATGTAGGAGACCAAAGGTGTATGATGACCAATAATCATTATCTTGAAATCCATAAACTGCATCTATAATTCCTGCCGCGATAATTAAAGCAGCACCTAGAATAATCAGAACTTGTCCGACAACGAACCAAGTACCATGTCTTCTACGAGTTTGAGATGTCTTTCTCTTCTTTGGAGTCATTTGTTCACATCCAAATAATAATGTAAGAAATTAATAATTCTAAAATCAAATAAATTACATAGTACTTAATTTTATCGCTCATATTTACTGGAAAGTCTTTTTGTAAAAGTGACTCAGCTTTTACTATCTCGAACACCTAGAACAATAGTTCCTATCATTGCTCCACTAGCAAATGTAACACAGATAAAAAATACAGCTATAACAGCGCTAGCAATTGCTAATTGGCCAATACTACTTATCATTCCTATAGCACTTAATGGTGATGCAAATAATGCTATTAAAGTAATTAAGAAATAACTCGCTGTAGCAATCAACGCACTAAAAGTTGAATATCTTAAAGAAGTGATAGCACTTAGTGTTTTATTTCTCCAAGCACAAGCAAAACCCGCAGGAATCCCATATAAAGCCAAAATAAAGTTGAACGAATATGGATTGCCGTGTAAAGCGGTTCCTAGCCAATTTGTTAGAACCATTGCTCCAGCAACAAGAATACCTGATATCGTTATTGTGACCCAAGGATGTTTGATCTTGGATCGCTCACCTGTTGAATATTCTTTGAACGCCATACTATCTCGTAAACTACTTTCCTCTGTCAATTTTGACTACCTGTTTATTTTGTGATAATGATAAAATATTTGAATATTCAGATTAGATATCGGAGGCGCTATATAAATATCCTAACATTACTCCGTATTTTCACTCCTATTATAAAGAACTCTTCCACATATTATTGGTATTTAAATACGAAACATACCAACACAAAAACAAGAGCGATTATCATCTGGTTAGATAGAGAATATTTAATCGAGAATAAATAGCTAAACAATCGGTTTTCGCTATTTAACTGATGAAAACACAGAGGAAGAGCAAGAAAAGCAATAATTCCGAGAAAAAACGGAATTGCGGCAAAAACCCGAAAAAAATCACGCGGACGAATTTACTAGAACACGGAAGTACTTTACTAGATGCTAGGTAAGAATTACTCAGAGGTCTTATATATAACAATCAATGCTCTTTCTTCTTGGAGATGACTATTAATATGCTGACTGTCGCAGAACAATTACCCCCTTCAGCAAGAGCGATTTACACACTCTTATCTGAGCAAGGACCTTTGACTTCAAAGGATTTAATTCAAAAGTGCGATCTCGCACCTAGAACTGTTAGATATGCATTAAAACGTTTAACGAAAGAGGGCCTCGTTAAAAAGGCACCTTACCTTCTTGATATGCGTTCATCAAAATACTTCGTCGAAACAGGTTAAAATTTCGATCAACCTTGATAACTTTGTTCACGATTCAAGATGGTTAATAATTTGCCTCGCATGAAAATGCGAGGAAACCCCCTCTTTTTTTATCTTCTTTTTAGCCTAATATTATCTTCTTAGATAAATTTTTGAATTGCTTGTTTCTTGTGATTTCATCTATAGAACTATTCATTCAATAATTTAGGATTGATACATTATGAAGCTCTTCAGCACATCAGGTATTCGACGAAAAGTCTCTGATCTTCCACCGAATTTTGTCGTTAAAGTAGGATTAGCAATCAGTAAAGCTATTTGTAACAATGCAGGATCTGATGTGATTGTTGCTCGAGATCCCCGATCTAGTGGTCCAATGTTAGAGCATGCCATATGTTCAGGTCTTATATCTGGTGGTAGCAATATAGAACGAAAAGGAATCATGCCGACACCAGCATTAGCATATCACACTCATAAAACAAATGCTTGTGCAGGAGTTATGTTAACAGCTTCACATAATCCAGCAGAATACAATGGAATAAAAGTTTTTGATAAAACAAGCATGGGTTTATCGCCAAATGATGAGTCTAAAATTGAAGAAGCATTTGCTAAAAATGATTTGCCTATTCTATCCTGGGAAAAATTTGGTACCGACAACGAAGTCTTAGGTTCAGAATTATATAACAATATGTTACTCGATGCAGTTTCTAATATAGACTTTAGTGTTTTCAAATCGGTTATTGCTGATCCTGGTGGAGGAGCAGGATGTGAGGTTGTATACAATAGCTACAAAGAATTAGGAATCAATTTAGTTTCAATAAATGGAATGTTTGATCCAATTTTCTCGGCAAGACCTTCAGAACCAGAAGCAAAGAATCTTACACAACTCATTGCTACAGTGAAAAAACAAGCAGAAAAAAATGAGAATAAAACAATAGGTTTAGCATATGATGGAGATGCAGATAGATGCGTTGCTGTTGATGAAAAAGGTAGATATGTACCTCAAGATGTATTGATTGCACTTTATGCAAAATATATTGTTGAGCAAAATTCTAGCAAAGGACTTGTTATTACTCACGTTGATGCATCTATGCTAATAGATAAATTAGTTGTTGAAGCGGGTGGGAGAGTGAAGCGAACTAAAGTAGGAGACGTAGCAATAGGAAACATGGTCGCTGAAGAAAAAGCAATCTTTGGTGGCGAACCTTGTGGTGCATGGATACATCCTAAATACCATTTATGTCCTGATGGGCCTCTTACTGGTTTAAAAATTCTAGAATGGGTAGTGGAAAGAGGACCTCTCTACGAGTTAGTAGATTCAGTTGTAGATTTCCCAGTTAATAGAAAGAAAATAAGTTGTGAAAATGAACTGAAACAAGTGGTTCTAAAAGCACTTGATAAGAAATTATCTGCAGAAGATGATTTCAAGGACATCCTTAAAATGGATGGATTACGACTTAACTTTGAAGATGATAGCTGGGTGCTTATTCGTCCAAGCGGAACAGAACCCTACTTCCGAGTTACTTCACAAGCAATGACTAAGAAAGAATCAGTAGAAAGATTAGAAAATTATTCCAAACTTGTAGAACATGAGATCAATAAAGCTCAGAAATAAAGGTTGGCTTGATTACTTTGGCTAAAAATAAACATTCAATGATAGTTTTTGTTTCTCAAGAAAAGAACAGTCAATTGTTTCCTTTGATTGAAAATCGTCCTGCTGCATTATTTCAAGTAGCAGGAAAAACCATTGTGGAATGGTTTTATGAAATTGGCAAAAACTACGGAGTTGAAAAAGTAATATTACTTGCTGATAAAAACGACCGTAAATTATTGTATAAGGCCCTCGGAGATTATCAAGAGGTTAGTGCACCAATTAATGAGATCGGTCCTTTCACAATCGTTGATTTTGATCCTATCAATGGTATAACCAAAGAATTGCTAGACATTTTACACAAAGGATTACTAACTAAGAATTCCATCTGGTTAGATGGAAACATTATTTTTAGTACGACATTCTTGGATCAGTTTCTGGGAAAAGCTGAAGGAACAGGAAAAATTGCTTTAGTTGAAAATGATGAAGAAAAGAAAAATTGTCTTGGTATAGGTTATTTTGATAAGCAGTTCTTAGATTCATGTGCTCTTAAAGCGAAGTGTGTTAATGATATCTTTACTGAAGTAAGGAATCAAACCAGAAGTTTAACACAAACAGTGGTTTTTGAAGAAGAAAAAATGGAATATTGGCGAATAAACTATTTGTGGAATCTTCTAGATGCAAATCAAGTTCTAATTAATTATATTGATGAGAGAAAAGATGGAACCATTGAGAGTGGAGCTACAATCATCGGAAAAGTTTCCATTGGTAAAGGAACAAGAATCAGAGCTGGAAGTTATTTGGAAGGACCATTAGCAATAGGTAAAAATTGTGATATTGGTCCTAATTGTTTCCTCAGAAAAGGAGTCTCTTTGGGCGATAAAGTAAGAATTGGGAATGGTTGTGAGTTAAAAAACACTATTGTTTTTGATGGAACACATATTGCTCATCTTTCATATGTCGGAGATTCCATCATAGGTATAGACTGTAATTTTGGAGCAGGTACAATAACCGGCAATCTAAGATTAGATGACAAAGCAGTCAAAGCTGAAGTAGATGGGAAAGTAACTTCAACTGGAAGAAGAAAAATAGGAGTTATTATGGGTGATTATGTAAAAACAGCTATTGACGTCTTTTTCATGCCTGGAGTAACTGTTGGCAATAATTCAGCTATTGGTACAGGAGTAATTGTTAATAGGAATATAGAATCGAATCTTTTCGTGCATATAACTCAAGAAACAAGCTCACAAAAATGGATTGTAGAACCCAAAAAGAAGAAGTAAGGTTAGGGAAAACTGTGAGTAAACTTGTTGAAGCTCATATAGAAGAAATTAATGCAGTCAAAAAAGACCTTTCACAAATGAAATTAAAAATCGCTTTTTGTTATCCTAATAATTATAGAGCAGGTATGGCTTCTCTTGGTTTACAGTTAATTTATCGTCTTTGGAATTCATATGACGAAGTAGCATGTGAGCGAACATTTCTACCTATTAAAAAAACAGTGGAACCGTATACGCTTGAATCTGATCGACCTTTAAGAGAAATGGACATTATTGCTTTTACATTACAATATGAAGATGATTATACAAATGTCCTTGATATTTTAGAGAGATCAAATATTCCACTTGAATCCAATATGCGAGACAAAAATCACCCTCTTGTTATTGCTGGTGGTCCATGCGTACAATCGAACCCTGTTCCAATGTCACCATTTATTGACGCATTCATGGTTGGTGATTTAGAACCTGTAAATGAAGAATTTATGGTGGAAGGATTACTTGGGAATAATAATCGCATAGAACGCATGGAAACATTGAATGAGTTCGATTGGATGTGGGTTCCGGAAATTGAAGAGGATAAAACGGTAGTTTATGCACCAAAAGATAATATTGATGATTACTTTTATCCAATAAAACAAATAATACCACAAGTTGAAGAAGAAGACCCATGGTATGGAGTTTTTGGTAAATCCTTTATGCTAGAAGTAGTTAGAGGATGCAATCGTGGATGCTCATTTTGCTTGACAGGTAGAATTAATCGACCAAAGAGGGATCGATCACTTGAGAAGCTTACAAATTTGTATCGTGCGGGAACCAAAGAGTGTGATGTAAATAAAATAACACCCATTGGTTCTGGGATTTCAGATTACAAAGATTTAGAAGACTTATGCCAAAATATCTTGAATGATAAACTCACATTTTCTTTACCTTCAATTAGAGCAGATAAAATTACGGAGAATCTAGTCAAATTACTAGTAAAAGCCAAGCAAAGAACAATTACAACTGCACCAGAGGCTGGAACTGATAAACTCCGCAAACAAATATGCAAAGGAGTAAATGATGATGAAATTATCCAGGCTGTTAAGACAGCTTCTGATGGCGGACTCTCTCGAGTTAAAGCATACTTCATACTTGGATTACCTGATGAATCTGCTGAAGATATAGAAGCAATAGCTACCTTAGCAGAAAAAATGTCCAAAGCAGGAAGAGAAATAAGAAAAATGAGAATATCTTGTGGATTTTTTGTCCCAAAACCTTGGACAGGATATCAAGATAAATCTCTGTTTTCTTTGAAAGAATTACAAGCAAAAAGTAAATTATTGAAAAGTAAAATAAAAAACATACCAAAAGTAGATTGTGAAATATCGAATCCAAAAATGTCAAGAATTCAAACAATTCTATCGATTAGTGGCAAGGAAATATCTGATCCATTAAAACAAGCTGCAAAATTGGGTGGTGGATTAGGAGATTGGAGAAGAGCACTCAAGGAACATGGTATGAGTATTGAAGGAATTGTGGAAAATCGAGTTATTGATGAGAAATATCCTTGGGAATTTATTAAATTAAAATGAACAATTGTTTTTAGAAATATCATTCTTCATGAGTAAAGTAGAACCCTTTCTCTTTTTTAGGACCAAAGCTCCTCAAACCTTCAGTTTCTAATTGTTTTCTTAGTTTTTCCCCATCCTTTGTACTTATGTCACCTATGTTCTCAAGATAATCAAGAATTTCCAGCGCTTGATCAATAGTATCACAGCGTCTAATAAAATCAACTACATTTGGTTCATAACCAGCGAATTTAAAGGGATCAAGCATAGAGTCAATTTTTTCCGAGAATTCTGTTTCTTTCTCTAAACCCTCTTCAATTTGCCTTGCTTTCACTTCATCAACATATTTTAGATGAAGTACTTTTTCCTTTTTTTCGACTTCTTTTTTTAAGGAAGGATAGTCATCGATGTCTTTATTCATTATAGTTTTCCTCATTTGATTACTTTAATCCTTCAGCAGCATTTATTTTAACGATATCACCATCTTCAAGTTCGTAGTTTTCCCCAACTCTTCTTTGTGTTTTCACAAGTATTGCATTGATAAATGATTTAGCTAAATCTTGATGAATCAAACCTGCAAATTCCTTAGTTGTTGTACCTCTAGGAACAAGATATACATCTGGTAAAACATTGCCATTATGATCAGTATACTTATGCTGATCTTCAACAGGATAAATTGCAATAACATCCATTATCTCAAAGACAGCACGATTGATGAGAGATTGAACACCTGTTGAACCATGTTTCTGAAGAATATTAAGACGCAATTTTTCAAGTGTTTCTCTATCCTTCTCAGACAGCTTGTCAGGTTTAGTAATTGAAAAATCGGAATCACCAGGAGTATACGAGATGATTTCTTTTTCAGCGAATTTCCTTAAAAAGAATTCAGCAAGTGCTGAACAAGGAACTAAATCCTTTTCATATTTATCCTTCAAACGAATGAAATTATCCTCAGATCCTTCAAGGTCGATCTTATTTGCTGCAAAAATCATTGGTTTAGCAATTGAACGAAGTATTGTTAAAAATTGATAGACTTCTTCTTTAGACCATCTAGTCGGTATTCCGATATTTAAACCGGTTTTTGTAAGAGCTTGTCTTATGTGTAATCGTTTGATTTGTAATCCCGCCAGCTTTTCAGCGAGCAGTTTATCGATAGGAATTTTCTCAGTTTCAGAAGTTCGACTAATACGAGTCCAATCTTTATGTAGTAATTGTTCTAGCCACTTCACAACTTCTTGCTCTAGAAATTCAATGTCTTTCTCAGGATCGTAGGATCCTCGTTCAATATTATTTCCATCGGCATCTAAAGAACCTGAAAAATCCACTACATGTATTAATACATCTGCACGTCTTAAATCATCTAACAACTTATTACCAAGACCTCGACCTTTCCAAGCATCAGGTACTAAACCTGCAACATCAAGTAAGTTAATTGGTACTAATCTTGTTCCTTCTATACAAATCGAATTTTGAGGATTACATTCCACTTCAAGTTCCTTACATGAACAAGGTATTCTAACATAACCTGTTCCAGGTACAGGTTCAATTGTAGTGAAAGGATAATCTCCTACTTTTGAAGAAGTTAAACATGCAGCATTCAAAAAAGTGCTTTTTCCACTCGAAGGTTTACCAACAATTCCTATCAACAAATTCAATTAACTCCTATAATTATGAAATGGTTCTTTCTCTAATAAATACTCAAATACACACACTATTTAATTTAATTGCTAACTATTCATTTTTGTATATTGTATCTAAATAGTCATTTTGTATTTCAACTACCTCGATACTACTTTTTGCATCAGCATAAGCCTCTAGCAACTCAAAGTTCAAAGTAAAGAAGCCTTCGCCCCATTTAAAACCATTCAATAAATACCGAGCATCTCTTTTGTATCCAACAATATAGAGTCCAGCAGCTAATGCTTCTGCGGTACTCAACTGACAAGGCTTGCCATAGTTAACAGGGTTTGCTGCAAGTAAATAAGGAAGAATCCTATCAGTAAATCGCCAACTTCCTTTGTTTTTTAATTGTACCTCAATACCATCTTCGATTCCAAAAACCTTTTTCGCAAAAATCCAGGAGCAATCAAGACCAACTAATCCCTTGGTTTGTATCAACGGAAGATCCTCAATCGATAAAGCTTTCAATGCAAAAGGATTCAATAAAACAGCATTTCTAGGGAGATGTCCTACTTTTTGAACCAGTTCTACCTTGCCCATTTTCTGTAAATGCACGGCTGTGCATTTCTTAGGATCATCTTGTCGAACATAATAAACTAGTAATTTTATACCGCTTTCTGTTTTGTAGGGTTTTAGAGCATCTGGATTCATTCTTTCATCACCAAAGATGGTTTTGAGAACAAAACATGTTAGTCTTAATATAAAAATTTATTATCTGGATTAAACTATTTTTATTAGGAATTAAATAATTACTCCACGTCTTTGGAAAATTATGTTTAAAACTGTAAACCAGTTGGTGAAAAAATGGTTAAAGCCTATGTATTAATCAATGTAAAAGGCGGAACAGAATTTGATTTATTTGAAGAGCTAACTAAGATTCCAGGGTTAGAAGAAATCTCACTAGTTTGGGGTTTATTTGATCTTATCCTTAAAATTGAAGCTGATACTAATAGTGCTCTTGAGAAACTGGTAACAGAAGAAATTAGGTCATTTCCTAATATCTCTAGTACAATGACTATGGTAATTAGAGAAGATTGAATGTAGCTATTAGTTTTTTATTCAACCGTTGCGTACTCTATTTCCACAAACACTACAGAATTCTGTATCATAATCTAAATATGATCCACAAAATTCACAAGTTGTTTGTTGAGTTCTTGTTGGTTGTGATTGGTGTGTTTCCCTGTATTGATCTCTGCTAGGACTCTCGGTTGGCATATAGTAAGGCTCGGGTACTGTATCTTCTTCTTCAATGACTATCTGTGGTACTCTTATGCGTCTTGCAGGCATTCCATCCTTTTTGAAGGGACTAATCAATCCAGATAAGATTCCAATAAGAGTGGTTATTCCAATGATCACTAAGAACCCATAAAGCCAACTATCTCCAGTAGTGAAGAGGCCTAAACCAATTGTTCCACCTTGGAATACAATATCATAGACTATCTCAGCGGTTAGGAGTAGTATAATTATTGTGGCGAAACCACCACGAGCTGCATGCTTCTTCCTAAAGAAAAAGCTAACTACAAAAGCTGTAACTACCCATGGAAGAAAGGTTAAGACAATACGAATCGCATTAGGAGATGTGAAGAACACATTAATGGGCTCCATTATAGCAGTTTCACAAACCTCTAACAGATATTCCCAAGCGGGAAGATTTATCATTTCTTGAAAGAACTGAGTAACTGTCATGCTATTCAAATAAATATGTATGAAAAGAAAACTTGGATAAGTAATACCAAGAGATGTGAAGAATCCTTTTAAGTAACCCATGAGTTATTTGCTCCTAGTTTTTTAGTCAAATAATCAACTACAAAAGTAATTCAACAAAATGTAATAAAAACCTTGGTAAATATACAGTATGTAAAAATAGAGGTAATTCTTGGTAGGTTTTGATGAAGGACAGCATAAAGTTTGCAGAAATCGTGAATGCTTCACATAAAGAGTTAGCCCAATTATTAGAGAAAGGAAGGACTTTAAGTCAGAAGCACTTTGGACAAACGCTAAAATGTTATTATCCTAGCAATCGATTTCCATCAATTAGTATAACAGGATCTTCTTGTGTATTAAATTGCTTGCATTGCAATAAACACTACCTAAAAAATATGCATCACATAACTTCACCAGAAGATTTAGAACAATTTGCTATAAATCTTGAAAAAAAACAAGGAAGTGGATTTCTACTAAGTGGTGGATATAATGAGGATTCTATAATTCCATTGGATCCTTACCTTGAAGCTATTTCCAAGATAAAATCTACAACCAATCTGAAAATCAATGTTCATCCGGGTTTAGTGAATTTTAACCAAGCAAAAGCATTAGCAGAGGCAGGTGTAGATGCTGTCTCTTTTGATTTAATAACTAATGATGAGGTAATTTCTAAGGTAATTAAAAATAATAAAAAAGGAAAGGATTACATAGAATCCTTCGCATCAATGATTAAAGCAGGACTGCATGTTGTTCCTCACATATGTCTTGGACTCCATTTTGGTGATGAAAAAGGGAATCTAGATGCAATTGAGACTGCTTTGAAATTTGACATACCATTAATTGTCTTTTTGAGCTTAATTCCAACAAAAGGAACTGTGATGGAGAAATCAAAGATTATTGATAATGATTACTTGTCAAAATTAATACTTTATACACGACTGAAGAAACCAAATCTTGAACAAGCACTTGGTTGTATGAGGGTAAGACAAATCGATTATGAACGAACTGCAATATTAGCTGGTATCAATCGAGTAGCAGTACCTAAAAAGAAATCATTAGATTTTGCAGTAAATAAACTCGGATTATCAATAAAACAAATGGAAACATGTTGTTCACTATAGACAAAATTTCTCTGAATTTTCATTCTAGGCTTTCTATTGTATTTACAATTTTTCTGAGTTTTTCATCACGTTCTTCTAGCAAACGCTCAAGAGCAATAACTTTTGATTCCAATTCATCTTTTGAACCAGAAGAGCTCTCGCTTCTTCCTTTTAAGATGATTAATTGCTCTTTTGCCTTATTTAAAATCTCACGAAGTTTGTCAATTTGTTCTTGTTTCTCATACAGTTCTTTCGTTATGTTATTGATTTGTTGTTGAAAATTCTTGCTAATTCCAGTTTGAATATTCATTGCCTCAACTTCTTGTTGACGACATTTATCTTTTAATTCACCGATAACTGATTCTAATTCGGATATTTTGCGATCCTTTTCACTTAAATCGGTTTCCAAATTACTTCTTGATATAGAAGTTTCATCAACAGAATCAACAAGTAATTTTAAGTTTGCAATCTCGTGGTCTTTTTGCTCTATAGTTTCTTTGAAGCTTTCTGCAGTTTCTTCTTTGATTCTTTCAAATTCAGCATTTTTTTCTATAAGCAATCTCTGTGTTTTTTTATCAAAATCATCTTGAAACCCGGCAAGGCTCTTTTGCTTCGTCTCTAAATTCGATTGAATAAGCCCAGTTTCTGTGAGTAGTTTTCTCCATTCAGAAGCTGAAGAAAGCATGTAATCTCGAGCGAGTGGGTGAATAAGATACCAATTCTCTCGAATAATTTGCCCAAGAACTCTGTGTTCATCACCTACTATTGTCTCATCAAACAACGGTTTTTCATCAACATTATTAATTGGGGTATAATCAGGATATTCATTCCACAAAGATTTAATCTTTTTCGATTGACGTCGAGGCACTTTCAAGAACTCCAAAATACTCGCTAATTCTATAGTACTATATATGTGTGGAGAACCGTTTAATAAATCTTACAAAGGGAACAAAAAACAAACAAGTATTTATTTATAAAACACAAGGAATATTTAGCATAATTTTTACATAATAGCAAATACTTAATTGCGGTAAATGAAATTCATTTACTAAAAAAAATGAATTAAAACTATAATCTACCAAAAGGAGCCCTAAGAAATGTCAGGCATAAAACGGGAATTTGTCTTTAAAGTTGTACTGATGGGTGAAGGATCGGTAGGGAAAACAAGTATACGCTCAAAGTTTATGGGTGTAAGTTTTAAAAGCGAATACATCAAAACAATTGGTGCTGATTTTGCTTCTAAAGCTATAGAACTTGGTGAAAACAAAGTTCACTTCCAAATTTGGGATCTTGCTGGACAATTGATGTATCGTCATGTTAGATCATCTTTTTACAGTGGGTGCAAATGCGGATTCTTAGTTTTCGATCTTACACAACCAGTTACGCTTGAAAAACTCGAAGAATGGGCTGAAGAAGCAATAGCACATTCTGGCGGTTTTCTAAAAATCTTCATTGTATTGGGGAACAAGCACGATTTGAAAGACCAGATAAAAATCAAAGATGAAGAAGTTCAGAAGTTAATTGATAAGCTAAAGAAAAAGAAGAACATAGAGGCAGCTTACTTAGTAACTTCAGCGAAAACTGGTGAAAATATCGGTGAAGCTTTTGAAATGATGGGTAAAATATTTCTGGAGAAAGAAGGTTTCCCTCGTGAGGGGCAAGGTGCAGAAATAGATGATGCAATATTAGAGAAACATCATCAAGAAGTACAAAATTTAATTACTGTGCCCGATGCCCCAGATCAAAAGGATGATGCGATTAAAGTCGAAAAAGTAGACTTGTCGGAATTAGAAAGCGAAGAAGTCCAGTTTGTCATTCAAACAGTTATGAATAAGATAAGTCAATTAACTGAAATTACTATTGCCTTAGAAGAACGTTTACTGAATGTTGAGACAAAAAAAGTATCAGCTGAAACAACGGCAGCAGATATTACAGAGCTGAAAGAAAAGATATCATTTTTGGAAAATCAGCTTGAGGTATTCTCAATTGATACGGATAGGCCAATTGATGAAACGGTCTTTGATGATGGAGATACAATACATGTTCCTTCTTTAAATAATTTAAGTCCAAAAACTGAGAAAGAAGATGATACAAGTTTTGCAGTTCTAGATAGAACCTCGCTCGAATCGATGGAAATTTTAGAAGAAAACAATGACGAAGAAAGAATTACTGATATTCTGAAAGAAACGGAAAAGGATGAAATCACCGAGGATGTTGTTTCAACAGAATTAGAACCTCCAGCAAAGAAAGAGACTGAAGAGAAACCAAAGAAAGAAGAAGATGTGAAAACGAAAACATCGAAAGCTCGATGCCCAAAATGTGGAAGCAAATTATCTTATATCAAGCAATATGATCGATGGTATTGTTATCGTTGTAAGATATACGTATAATTCAGCTTCTAATCTATGATTTTTTATCAGAAACAATATCTTTTATCCTTTAATAAGAAGAAGTGAATTACCAATGAGCAAGGTAGCAATTGTCCAGGTAGAAAATGCTGACGTGGAAACCGCTGTTCGAAAAGCATTAAAGCTTTTAGGTGGTATAAAACAATTCATCTCTGATGAAGATGAAATATTACTGAAACCAAATTTGTTAATTGCTCCAATAAAAAGGGAAGTTCGAGATAAAATTAGAACAGATCCCAGAGTGCTGGAAGCATTAAGTAAGATTCTACTTGAACAACAGAAAAAAGTTATCATTGGTGATTGTAGTGCTGCGGGACATGATGGTGGTACACGAGAAGCAATAAAGCAAAGTGATTATCTCGAAATTAGTGAGAAATTTGATGATGTTGAAATCAGAAGTTTGGAAAAAAATGGTCCAATAAATATTGATGTTAAAGGGAAGAAACTTCGAAACGTAAACATTGCAAAAGATGTCATTAATGCAAAAGCGATAATTAATGTTCCAAAAATGAAAACACATTCAATGACGCTTTATACAGGAGCGATTAAGAATCTTTTTGGCACTATAACAGGAGCAGATAAAACAAGAATTCATTCACTAGGAGCGAGTATTCAAGGATTCTCACAATGCTTAGTCGACTTGTATGCTTTTGAGAAACCAAAAATAAAACTCAATGTTATGGATGCAATCATCGCATTAGAAGGCATGGGACCAGGAGCCAGCGGACAAGCAGTTGAAATGAATCTTATTTTGGCTAGTGAAGATGCAGTAGCTTTAGATGCTGTTGCCTTCAAATTAATGGGTCATGATCCAAAGAAAGTCCCTGCAACAAGATTCGCTGCAGAACAAGGATTAGGAGAAATGGATCTTGCTAAAATAGAAATTCTTGGAGAAAAAATTGAGGATCATCAAAAGAAATTCAAATTACCTGTAACAGCAAAAATTGCTGTCATTCCATTCCAAAGATTCTCGAATGTGTCAATAAGACATCCCAAATATACTTCAGGTTGTATTGGATGTCAAGATTGTGAACGAGCTTGTCCGGAACAAGTGATTAAGATTGTAAAAGATAAGAAAGATAATGATGAACCTGTAATTGATTTCAAAGGCTGCATTTCCTGCTTTACATGTATTGAAATTTGTCCAGAAGCATGTTATACTCATCAATTTAGGAATGTGAAAAAAGTCCTAGCCATTGGTATTCCAATAATTCTAACGATTATTGGTGCAATTATCGCTCTAGTCCTGTTATTGTAAGTCTTTATTTTTTCTCAGGTTTCTGAGCAAAGAGAATATAGTGCCCATAGCCCTTTTTATCTTTAATACCGTCAATAGTATAAGGTGGACGATACCATTCTTTATAGTAAAGATCCTTCAATTCAAATTCCTTGAAGAATTCTAAAACATCTTCTGTGTAAGAGAAGAAGTGTGGTATGCCTTTTTCAGGTTCTTCTAGTTTGATGAGGGTTTGTTCATCAATAACACCCTTTGAATCATAAAATGGTTGGTTCGGATCTTTAGTTAATATTGTCCCAAAGAAGAAACCCCCAGGTTTGATAATTCGGTAAATTTCATTGATAACATGAATCATATCATCTTTGAAAGCATGATAAATCACGTTAAACGCAAGTACTAAATCGTAGTGATTATCAGGTTGAGTAATATCAGTCATTTTTCCTTTGTAGACGTTTGCCTTGAGTCTATCTTTTTTGAGCCATTCCTGTGTGCTTTTAACAGCATCACTAGAGAGGTCTAAAGCATCAACTTCATACCCTAGAGAAGCGAAATAAACAGTATGACGACCAACACCACAACCTAAATCAAAGATTCTAGCAGGTGGTTTCCCAATATAATAAGGTAAACTCATGACATAGCCATCTGGAATTTTCCAATAAGTGAAATCTTCAACTTTTGACCAATCCCAACTAACCTGAAGTGATTTCTCCTTCATACTACCATCTCTTGATGTTTTGAACAAATGATAATTAGAAAAATGTTTCTACTTTTTTAAAAAAAAAACTATCTTTTCCTTTCCTTTCTTGAATGCCCTAAATTTAGATAATCCACAACGGGACCTGAACGAGTACGAGTAACTCCAACATCTCCATGATAAATATCTCTTTCTGTTTTTATATCCTTGAGTCGTTTTACTTCCTCATCGAATTCTTCCTTAGTGATATTAAACCAAGCGTAAGTTCCTTCTACTTTAATCAGTTTTTCAGCTTCGATAGGAACTAAAACATCTCTTCTGAAGGATTTTCTCACTCGAATTAAAACAAATGATTTGTATTTCTTGATTGTTTTCCCTATCAAACTTTCAACTCTTACAATTTTGCCCAGCATTTTACTGTCTTTATCCGCAGCAATTCTGGAAATCAATCTTGAGTAATCCATTTCGTTCAGTTCTGTTAAGTTAGAAAGGAGTATTTCTGTCTTTGGTCAATATTGACCATTAGGAATTAGCTGAGCGGGAGAGAAAAGAGTCGGATAGCCCCGCTCAGGAAAAGATTAGGGATCAAATGACATTTTTTGTGGGGAAGAGAGTACCTTATGTCTCCATTCTTCAATCGGATATTTATCAATTACAAAAAGAGTATTTAAAGAAATAATTTGTTTCAATTTTGTCTAGAAGATTAGAATTCTGAGATATTTTGCTATCTCAAATAAAAAAGGAGAATTACATGAGACTTAATTGAAACTGTTTTCTTCACTTTTAAGAAGACTGTTTTCCTTACTTTTTTCATTCGTTTTTGGTTCTACTATCAGAAACATGATTGATATAATAACAATTAAACTACCTATGATTACAGGAACAATGAAGCCGAAATTAAAGTATCTATGAGTAAACGTAAATGAGAACAAACCACAAAACCACCTACCCCATTCTATGAACAACAATTCTCCCGTAACAATTAAACCACCACTTATTATACCTAAGATACCACCGATCAATCTTTCTTTTGTATTATAACCGAATAATGAAAAGAGTCCAGCGATAATTGAAAAAACTAAGCCTATTAGTGTTAAAATTGTGGTTATAAACGGAAATCTTTTTCCGCTATAGCCCCAATAGGATGGTACCCAATTTTCTTCATAATAATAATCACTACCATATTGTTCCCCTTTTTCGACCAATTTACCCTTGCCCCAGAAAGTAATTTTGAAAGTGATTAAAATGTCCCAACTACCACCTGCATCCGATCCTTGAACTCTCTCTCTTGCAGATATTAATGGTGTTGTTGTAAAAATAACAACTCCAATTATACTTAGCACGATGAGTGATAGTGCTGTTTTTCTTATCTCCATATTACTCCCACATAATAGATGTCATATTTCATTAGGGTAATAACTTACTAAAGCCTTGCCTTCATTTTTTTCATCCAATATCCACCTCTAATATTTGAAAGAAAAATAAAATACATTTCAAAAAATAGATATAATAAATATTAACAATGCTCAATGCCAAAAGGTTTTTACTTCAATTTAAAACAAGATAATTTGGTTTTAAACATGCCAAAGCTTGAGATTGAGATTTCACCACTTGCCTTTTCGAAAGTAATTGATTGGACATCATCCAACACAGAAAGAGAAGTTGGTGGATATTTAATCGGAAAAATTGATAATGAGAAAGTAAAGATAATTGAAACAACATATGCAGTTAAAAACTCATCTCCAACTCATGTCTCAATAGATGAAATGGCACAATTTCAAATAATAAAGGAAATTGAAAAAAGAGATGGAAAAGAAACTATTGTTGGTTTTTGGCATACTCATCCTGGGCTTGGGTGCTTCATGTCTGGGACAGATATTGCTACCCAAAAAATCTACCAAGCATTACTTCCAGAAGCCGTTGCAATGGTTTGTGATGGAAATGCTTTCTCGAAAACGAGAGAGCAAAAAGACTTCAAAGCTCATTTTTACCGAATTGATAATAATGATAAATCTCAAGAAATTAATTTTGGCGTTTTAACTAATCCTAATGAGTTACTAGAATTATTAACTGATTTTGTTCAAGATGAAGAAAATGTAGAAAACATTGTTACAAATTCTGTACAAAAACTATCTGTGCATGTCAAGGACTCTATGGAGCTACTTGCAGAGGAAAAACTTGTCAGTAAAAGCGATTTCGAAACTGCTGATAAATCCTGGAAGAAGGGATTAGCTAATGTTAGAGCTGATGTTGAGGAAATGCAGAAGTTAATGGTGACAAAAGAAGAATTTAATGACTTACAAGAGAAGCAATTGACTGCTTATGAAAGACAAAAGAGAATGAATTTTGTTTTATTATTCACTACAATATTAAGTCTAATTCTTGTTGGTGTAGTTTTGGTTTTAACTCTCCTCCCCTAAGGAATTCAACCCTTTTTCAAGGTAATATCCGAATATTTAACTCTGCCAGGTCTTTTGCGTACAACGTATATTAAAGATACAAGCATCACAGTAGCAACTGACCCAATCGCTAAATATGGCCATGGAAAATCGATAAGATAAGCTGTATTACTTTTAATTGGTGGTGTAAACCATCTGTAATGTGGATCATAAGAAGCATTAGTAAAAGAACCAAAATTTATGTAAATTAGGGCATTTTTCTCTGGAATAGTAGAAGTGGGTATTGTAGTATTAACAATTCCTTCAGAACCATCTCTTATTATCCAATCTGCCCATTCATATTCCGCTTTATATTCTCCTTTACTAGCTTCAACTTTCGAATTTGAAAATATCAGATTATGACTTGAACTTAGTGATAAATTAAGTGCAAGTTTTGTTCCTCCAGTGATTGGAGTGAAATCAGTAAATGTAAGAAATGACTTTATCTCACCAGGTGCAAGAACGAGACCCACTTGACGACCAAGCAAAACGTGCTCTCTTGCTGTGTAAAAATCTATAATCAATTTACCATCACTAGTTGAAAACTGCGAATAATAAACTGGTTGTCCATCAATACCAAATCCAAAGTTAACCCGTATCATATTAGTTAATAATGTTTGACCAAGAACTGTATCAGTTGCTGGTTCAAATAATCCATTACTATCCGAATCCACGAATTCGATGAGTGATTCGTATTTCCAGCTAAATTCTAAGTTGGGAATTCCCGTTGACACGTCATCATAGAAGCTTGAACGTATTTCTAACAGATCATCAGCACTTTCATGAAACATATCTACGTTGTGACCCAATTCATGACTAGCAGAAGAACCATTAACAGTTTCATAAGTTTGATATGATAATCTGTCTTCTTTCACTTCAAAGAATAAGGAATGTTTTGATCTTGCTTCCACATTATCAGGAACCGTATCACCATCTCTGTCTGAAAATAATATAACAGACTCATATATTACCATTGAAAAGGAAAGTGCAGTAATCATACTAAAAACTACAAGCAAGGTGCCAATATTTACGTGGGGTTTATTTCTTACGAATTTTTCTTTAGACATTAAACATCATTTCTTCTAATTACAATAATAACACGAGTTTTTCTAAAAGAGATAATGCTTTAAATTATGATGAAAATTCAGGGATTTTCTTCATTAAATGCTTCAAGAGAAAGTTATTTGAATAAAGTGTGTAGAAATTTAATTTAGGTGCTTGCCTTGGGGTCGAATAAGAAAAGCCTTGAAGAGTTTATTGATGAACTTGTAGATTGGGATGAGGCTACTCGAGGAGAAGCTGCAAAAGCTCTCGGAGAGACTGAAGATGAAGAAGCCATTGACCCTTTATTGAAGGCTTTAATGGAAGATGATTCCGAAGATGTCCGAGCATCAGCAGCTCGAGCTTTAGGGAAATTTTATGGAAACAATAGAATCCCCAAGGAACTAGGTTTGATAATTGAAGAAGAAATATCGCCAATTGTTCGAATAGCTATTGCTAATTCTATTGGTAATCTCGAAAATATTTCTGCTGCTAAATTAATGATCCCGGTTTTGGAAAGAGATGACTCCATTTGGGTAAGAGAAGCAATAATCGATGCTTTTGGCAGGATTGGCTCAAAAGAATTTACCTCACTTATTCTCAAACACCTTAAAGAAGACCCTTCTGAAGAAGTCAGAGTCCAAGCAGCTGCTGCTTTAATGAAATGCTCTGATGAAACAATTCTTGATGACGTTTTAGATGTTTTTCAAAAAGAAGAATCAGATGAAGTAAAAAGTCACATTGCTGGTATAATTGCTAATTTGGGTGATATTAAATCTGTGGATATATTGACAACTGCTTTAGAGAATGAAGATCTAAAACTTACACAAGCAGCAGTAGCAGAAGCTTTACATAACATTGCACGAAAACTAGGTTATAAAGACGAAAATGAGATGTTGGATTCTCTGTAAAAATTCAGACTAAAACATTTAAACTAGTTCGACTATTTTTCATATGGAATTAATAATCATTAATGGATTAAACATCAATGACTAAATCTTATAGTGAGGATATTCTCGATATGTCTAAACGGATAGCTAATGATGAAACAGCAAATAGAAAACAAGATCACATTGAAATCTGCTGTAATAAATTACATGAAATAGAAATGACAGTTACAACTGGTTTCGAGGATATTCATTTCGTTCCAAATGCTTTACCAGATATCAATTTTGCTGATGTTAATTTGAATACTAAATTTTTAAATCATAATTTCAATTATCCGATTTTTATCTCATCTATTACTGGTGGGACAAAACTCGCTAGTAAGATAAACACCCGGCTTGCAAAACTCGCTGAGAAATTCAAAATTGGAATAGGTGTTGGTAGTCAGAGAGCTGCTTTAGAAGATAAAGCTAATACTGATTCTTTCACAATTGTTCGGCAAGAAGCACCAAATGCTTTTGTTGCAGCCAATTTAGGGGCTGTTCAATTCAATAATGATTTCACTATCAAACACGCTGAAAAAGCTATTGAAATGATAAATGCTGATGCACTAATCTTACATCTAAACCCACTGCAGGAAGTTATTCAACCAGAAGGAAATACAAATTTCAGCAACCTAACAGCAAAGATAAAGGAAATAGGTAAGGAACTCAGACAACCACTGATTGTTAAAGAAGTAGGTTCTGGGATATCCAGAGATATTGCTCTGGATTTAGTTGATGGCGATATTCCGGCTATTGAAGTTGCAGGTGCTGGAGGAACAAGTTGGTCTCAAATAGAAGCAATCCGTGCAAAACAACAGGGTCTTACCAAACAACAAAAGGTTGGTGAATTATTCAAAAATTGGGGACTTCCTACTGCGGTCAGTACTATCGAGGTAAGTAAATTCCAAGATAGAATTGAAATCATATCATCTGGTGGAATTAGAAATGGTTTACAGGCAGCAAAAGCATTAGCTATTGGCGCAAAGCTGGTTGGAATTGCTTTACCTTTGGCTTGTTTAGCTGCTACCGGAACAGTAAAACAATTAATCGATTGGTTGGAACAGTTTATTTACGAATTAAAAACAGCTATGTTTTTAGTTGGTGCTGAAGAATTAGAGGGTCTACACTATGCTCCTATGGCAGTTACTGGAAAAACAGCCGAGTGGTTGACAGTCAGAGGACTAGATGAAGAGCTTGAAATGATTAATTTACGAGGTTAAAATACATGAATCACTCACTAGAAGATGAATCCCCATTTAAAGAAGCATTAGGACCTCTTATTAAAACACTTGAAAGTGATCCTGATTGGAATAAACGATTTGGTGCAGCTAGTAAATTGTTTAGAATTGGTAAGGAAAAAGCAGTTGATCCATTAATTAATGCACTCCAATTTGACGACCATTCTGAAATAAGACGCTTTTCAGCTGATCTTCTTGGCAGACTCGGTGACCCTCGAGCAACTTGGGCACTAATAGCAGCTTTACGACAAGCTCTCAGTGAAAAAGAAAAAACTATGGCTTATCACACTAGAGTAGCATTAGTTAATATCAAAAGCAATGATTTACCATCAATTTTGACAAGTACCGTTGGTGATAAAGAAGAATTCTTTGAAATGAGGGTAATGGCTCTCAACATTTTGGGGGAGATCGCTGATACAAAGAGTGTGGAATGCTTAATTCAAGTAATTAACAATCCAGATACAGAAGGAAAAATTCGTGGAAAGGCTATCGAAGTACTAATTTATACTGGGCATTTAGCGGGATTACAATTAGTTTTAGATTTACTTGAAGCAACTACAAATAAGAATTTTCAGAAAGTTGTTGCACGAGCTTTATGTAGAACCCCTCTAAAAAACAAAACAATCGTACTACGATTTGGTGATGCATTACTCCAGATTATGGAAACAGAAGAGAGTAAGAAAGAGGATAAAGATACTGAATTAACTAAATTAGTAGCTGATTCTCTAAAACAACTCGCCCTAAATATCAATATTAGTTTCAATAAATTAATGGACGAAATTCTAGCTGTTCGGAAAAAACAGAAGCAGAAATAATCTTTCTTAAGGAAAGATTTAAAATGATGTTCTTTTAGTCCCAGATTAAGAAATTTACCTCAAGCGATGACTAGTAAATCAATTTATCAATGTTGATTTGCGATGAGGAAGCTCGAGGAGGAATATTATCAATGAGTAAACCATTCTATGTAAATGTAGATGTGCCCGAAGAATTGAAACAAGAAGCCTTGAAAGTTCTTGAGAAAGCTCGAGATACTGGGAAAACCAAGAAAGGTACCAATGAAACTACCAAAGCTATTGAGAGAAATCAAGCTAAGCTAGTTTTAATTGCCAATGATGTCCAGCCACAAGAAATTGTGATGCACTTACCACTTCTCTGTGAAGAGAAAAATATCCCATATGTTGTTTGTGGTTCAATGAAAGACATTGGAAAGGCAATAGGATTAGATCGTCCTTCAGCAAGTGCAGGAATCACTCATCCAGGAAATGCAAAAGATGCTTTAGATTCCCTTATCAAGAAACTTGCTGCATTGAAGAAATAAAGGAACTTAATAATTAGAATGTGATACACCATGAGCGGTCGAAGAAGAGAACGAGAAGCAGATGGGGACACCAAAGATTATTCCTATCCTGCAGAAATAGTGCAAGTAGTAGCTCGCACAGGTGTCACTGGTGAAGTTCTTCAATGTAAAGTACGTGTACTTGAAGGACCAGATAGAATGAGAATTATCACACGTAATGTTAAAGGTCCAATAAGAGTGGGCGACATTCTCATCTTGAGAGAAACAGAACGTGAAGCTCGAAGAATGAGAGGAAGAAGATAAGTAATTATCAAGGAGATATGTACAAATGAAAGAACAAACATGTGCATTCTGTGCTTCCGGAATTGAACCAGGAACAGGTACTATGTACGTTAAGAATGATGGTTCGATTTTATGGTTCTGTTCTCGAAAATGTCGAGTTTCAATGGTTGATTTCAAACGAAACCCAAGAAAACTCAAATGGACAGAAAGATACGAGCAAAAGATTCTCACTGGTGGCAGATCCCGTAGACGAAGAAAAGGCAGGTAATACTTTTTCCTGCTTAATTTTTCATTTTTTTTCTTTATTTTTGATTCTTTGTTCAAAACAACAAATTCTTAATATTGTAAGTTTAATAGAGAATTAGTTGAACAAGATTACTAGATTATTATTAAACCAAATTTAGGAGTCGCCAAAGAATGAAGTACAAAGAGCAATTGGATAAAGCAGAGAAGCTTGAAGCAGAAGGAAAAAATGTGGAAGCTGCTAAAATCTATGAAGATGTTGGTACTAAAAGTTTACGAGAGGAAGGGGTAGAAAGAAAAGCTGCTCCGAAAATTATGGGTAAAAGTATTGCTAGGTATTTGTTAGCAGGAAATATAACAAAAGCACAAGATCTCGCTTTTCAAGTTTTATTCATGAAAGACGAAGACCCATTTCTTTCTATACAAATTGAATCAGCAATTTCTTCTAAAACAAATATCATAAGAGGTTTCATAGTAAGTAAAATACCAGCTAATATGGATGATAAAAACAAAACACTACTTGAAATCCCCCAAAATAGAAAAGTTATGAAAATTGATAAAGAAATTACTGTAAAGAAAATATGGGAACAAACAACTTATGGTGAGTATAAAGAGAAATTTGATTTGGTTGATCAGAAATACCCAAATCCAAGAGAAATGATAAATTTCATCCTCTCAACAAAAACAGGGATAACTATTGTTGGCGGGGAAACAACAGATGGACAGAAAATATTGGTTCTCATTGCTGTTACTTTTAATGAAGATCCCTTGGAAGTTATTAATCTGAATACAAAATAATATTTTCTCTAATGTTATTTCGAACGAAAAAGTAGCAAGTCCCCAAGATCGATGATTCAACTAAAACCCCGCTACCAACAGTTACCTCCACGCCGCAACCCCAGAGGCATGCCTAACAGGACGGACGGCCGCTCACTTCCGTGCCTAACCGAATTGGTCCCTACGCTTTCTAACCTTACCCTCCGGTGAAGGTCTCGACGATTAAACATCTTCTAGGACGTCGTTTCGACAGCTTCCATTGGGCGCTTGAATTAATCTCAGCACCTCAACTTAGGTCTTCAGCCGGTTAAGAGCATTTACCGTTATAGAGGAGCCCTAACCCTCCACTTAGACTTGCCAAGATTTTTGGTGATTTTCACCTTTAAAAAGTATTCCGTTTGCTAAATAATTTTGAATTAGCTATATTTTTGAAATCAAAGAATTTTAAGCAAACAATTTAATTAACAATTTGAGTATCTTAATTTAGAGCACTACAAGCATATGAAATTTTTACAGTAAATAGGTGAAATAATTTGTCAGTCGAAGAAGATCGTAACAAAGCAAAAGTGAAGTTAAAAGGGATTTGTGGAGTATACAGAATTTGTGATGGAGATCCATCACGTCTTTGTCAAGGACAAAGTTACGGAAGAAAATTAGGATTAGGAGGAGTTGGTTCTGGAGCGGGCTTTACTAATAATGTGAAGGCACTAAGAAAAATTAATTTGAAGATGAAAACAATTGGTTCGAATCTTGAACCAAACACTGAGACAACTTTTCTTGGGAAAAAGATACAATTTCCAATTATGGGGGCAAGTGTTACAGGTGTCAATAGCTTTGGTGGAGACGAAGTAATTACTGAAAAGGAATTGTGTAGAGCAATTGTTCTTGGGTGCAAAGATGCAGGAACTATAGGTTTCAGGGGAGATACTTACACTTATTCATTAGAGAATACATATGGTTTGGACGCTATCAAAGAAGTTGATGGTTGGGGAATTAAAATTATCAAACCAAGAGAGCAGGAAATCATTAAGGAGTTTATTAAGAAATCAGAAAAGATTAATGCAATTGCTGTCGGGGTAGATGTTGATGGTTGTGGATCCGTGATAATGGCTAGACATAAAAAACCGGTTTTTCGTAAAACAGAAGCTGACTTGAAAGAACTAATCTCATCAACAAAGCTGCCATTTATTGTTAAAGGGATAATGAATATTGAAGATGCGGAATCTGCAGTAAGAGCTGGTGCGAAGGCAATTGTTGTTTCGAATCATGGAGGAAGAGTATTAGATCATACTCCTGGAACCGCAGATGTATTGTCTGATATTGTTCAAGTTGTCAAAGAAAAAACAACTATACTGATAGATGGTGGAATTAGAACTGGTTACGATGTTTTAAAGGTCTTAGCTATAGGTGCTGATGGAGTTCTTTTAGGTAGGGATGTAATTAGAGCAGCTGTAGGTGGAGGAGCTGCAGGGGTAACTCGTTTGATGAATCACGTCCATTCAACACTTAAAAAAGCAATGAAAATTACTGGATGTGAAACTACAATAGATATTTGTAGTGATATTTTATACTGAATTTAAGGAAAAACTAATGCCAAATGATATAATTTTTCTGAAAAGAACATTTAATAATCAATATTTTATTTATCTTTAAAATGATGCATTAATATCACAGGTGTAAAAATGTCAAATTTCAAGAAAGGTTTAGAGGGAATAATTGCTCTTGAATCGGAAATCTCGTACATTGATGGAGAAAAAGGAATTCTAGAGTATCGTGGATATAAAATTGAAGAATTAGCAAAATTATCCTACGATACAGTGGTTCATTTATTACTCTATGGAAATATTCCAGGTATAGAAACACTTGACCAGTTTTCAAACATGATTAAAGAAAATAGAGATTTAGATGTTCGGACAAAAGAAGTTATACACTTTTATAATTTCAATATTGAAGCAATGGACGCATTAATGACCGCCATTTCTCATATGTCGCATAGTGATCCGGATCTAAATGATAATTCTCATGAAGCAAATGTTCGGAAAGCAATTAGATTGATTGCAAAGTTACCTACAATAGTTGCTTATTTCCAGAGAATACATGATGGTAAAGAAATTGTTGAGCCGAATGAACTATTACCTCATTGTTCGAACTTTCTTTATATGTTAAGAGGAGAAGTTCCATCTGTTCTTGAATCCAAAATACTGGATGTTGATTTCATTCTTAGCGCAGAACACGAATTAAATGCTTCGACTTTTGCTGTTAGGGTAACAGCTTCGACTCTATCAGATATCCATTCAGCTATTATTTCAGGAATTGGTACTCTGAAGGGTGTACTTCATGGTGGTGCTAGATTAGCTGTTATGGGTATGCTTGATGAGATTGGTTCAGTAGAAAATACTGAAAAATATATTATGGATCTGATTAAAAATAAGAAAAGAATAATGGGTTTTGGTCATAGAGTTTACAAAGTGGTAGATCCTCGAGCAAACATCTTCAGGGATTTAGCGAAAAGACTCGCTGAAGAGAAAAAGGATATGAAATGGTATGAAATGGCAACAAAGATCGAGGAAACTGTTACAAAAGAACTGGTGGAAAAACAAGGAAAAACAATTTTTGTGAATGTAGATTTTTACTCAGGAGTTATGTACAAATATCTTAACATTCCTCCTAAACTTGCTACAGCAATATTTGCATTAGGACGAGTTACAGGATGGATAGCTCACGCTTTAGAACAATACGGTGACAATCGATTAATCAGACCAAGAGCTAAATATGTTGGAGAACATCACGATCACATAGATTTAATTTCAAAAGTGCATGAAGAATGAGTAAAAAAATATTGGAATATACTGATGAACTACATTGTAACAATAAAACTATCAAAATCTACAACATAAACAAACTTAGAAAGCATGGTTTTGTAGATATTCCACATTTACCTTTCTCAATAAAGATTCTTCTTGAATCCATCCTACGGAACTTTGATGATAAAATAATTAGGATGGAACATATCAAGAATTTAGCAAAGTGGAATCCTAAAAAGAAAACGAAGGATGATATTCCTTTTATACCAGCTAGAGTAGTCTTGCAGGATTTTACAGGAGTTCCAGCAGTTGTTGATTTAGCAGCAATGAGATCGGCATATGAAAGATTGGGTGGAAATCCAGCAGATATCAATCCTTTAGTACCAGTGGATCTCATAATTGATCATTCAATTCAAGTTGATTTTTTTGGATCGAAAGATGCTAGAGAGAAAAATGAAGAAAAAGAATTTGATCGAAACAAAGAACGATATATGCTTTTACGATGGGCACAGAAAGCTTTCGATAATTTCAGAGTTGTACCACCAGGAAGAGGAATTGTTCATCAAATTAATCTGGAATATCTTGCCTCGGTTATTCAACTAAAGAAAATTAATGGTGAATTTGTTGCATTTCCTGACACTCTTGTTGGAACTGATTCACACACAACAATGATTAATGGCTTGGGTGTTTTAGGATGGGGTGTAGGTGGGATAGAAGCTGAAGCTGTCATGCTTGGGCAACCGTACTATATGCCTATTCCTGATGTAATTGGAGTAAGATTGGTTGGGAAACTAAATGGAGGAGTTACTGCAACTGATCTGGTATTAAGAGTTACTCAAATGTTAAGAGAATATGGTGTGGTAGGAAAATTCGTGGAATTTTTTGGTTCTGGATTATGCAATCTAAGTCTACCAGACAGAGCAACAATATCTAATATGTCACCAGAATATGGAGCAACTATGGGATTTTTCCCAATCGATGATCTAACCATTGAATATTTACTCTTAACAGGACGGAAAATAGAACACGTGGAATTCATAAAGAAGTACTCAAAATTGCAAGGGATTTTCTATGATCAAGATAGTAAAGAACCAATGTATACTGATGTTTTGGAATTAAACCTAAATACCATCGTACCTAGTTTAGCGGGACCAAAAAGACCACAAGATAGAATTCCCTTGAAACAAATGGAAGAGGCTTTTGATAAAGCACTTACTGAGATGTTCAATAAAGAAGCAAAGACACATGGAATCTCTCATGAAGATGAACATGAAAGATGGCAAGATGAAGGTGGTAGTTCAGAACAAGATAGCTTCTTAGAAACCGATTCGAATTATAAACAATGGGTAGAAAGAAAAACAGATATTAGTAAAAGAGAGAAGGATTCAAAAAAGATAAGAAATGGTTCTGTTGTAATTGCAGCAATAACTTCTTGCACAAACACCTCAAATCCATCAGTATTAATCGGTGCAGGTTTACTTGCGAAAAAAGCTGTAGAAAAAGGATTATCCGTAAAACATTTTGTAAAAACAAGTTTAGCTCCAGGATCTCGAGTGGTTTCAAGTTATCTAGAAAATGCTAATTTACTGCCTTATTTAGAAAAATTAGGATTCCATATTGTTGGTTATGGTTGTACAACTTGTATTGGGAATAGTGGTCCTTTGGACAAGAAAATTGTAGAGAGTATACAGGAACAAGATTTAGTGGTTGCAGCTGTTCTAAGTGGAAACAGGAATTTTGAAGGAAGAATAAATCCGCATACAAAAGCAAATTACCTTGCTTCCCCAATATTAGTTGTGGCATACGCTTTAGCAGGAACTATTGATATTGACTTAACAAAAGATCCTTTGGGAAAGGATGAACAAGGAAAACCTGTTTTTCTTAAAGATATTTGGCCGAGTAAAGAAGAAATCAAGAAAATAACAACTGAATTTGTTAGTAGCAAATTATATAGGGAACAATATTCAGAGATTTTTGATGGGGCTGATATCTGGGAGAATCTATCTGTTCCTTTAGAAAAAAGCTACCACTGGGATGACGAATCCACATATATTCAAGAACCACCTTTCTTTCTTGACTTTCCACTACAACCTCCGAAAATTAGTGATATCCATGAAGCGAGAGTTCTAGCTTTATTGGGCGATTCAATAACTACGGATCATATTTCTCCAGCAGGTGCAATACCAGTAAAGGATCCCGCTGGTTCTTACTTAATTAAGAAAGGAATTCAACCAGTAGATTTCAACTCTTTTGGTTCAAGACGAGGGAATCATGAAGTTATGATAAGAGGAACATTCGGCAATATTCGTTTGCGGAATAAATTAACACCCGAAAAAGAGGGTGGCTGGACAATCCACTTACCATCAAATGAAGTTATGCCTATTTTTGATGCCGCAAAGAAATACCTTGACTCCAATATACCCCTCATAGTTATTGCAGGGAAAGAATATGGAACTGGGAGCTCAAGAGATTGGGCTGCAAAAGGTACTTTATTATTGGGTGTTAAAGCAGTAGTAGCAGAATCTTATGAAAGAATACATCGAAGCAATCTAGTTGGTATGGGTGTTTTGCCACTTGAATTTCTTAAAGGAGAAAACATGAATTCATTGAAGCTAAATGGGAAAGAGCGATATGAAATCATTGGAATTGATGAGATAGCCCCACGAAAGGAACTTGTAGTAAAAGTAACTGATTTGAGTGGTAACAAAAGAGAATTCAAAGTTTTGACAAGGCTAGATTCTGAAGTTGAAGTGAAATATTATAGAAATGGTGGTATACTTCACACAGTTTTGAGAAACATGGTATCAAAATAAATATCATTTATTCCACTATTTTTCCTTGAAAAGCGTTTCAAGCATCTGGCAACCTTTGCATATTTTGCTACTAGCTGGTTCAGAACACACTTTACAAAGGTAATAGGAATTTGCATCCTCATCTTTTGCTGTATCAGTTATTGTATCTGCCCATTTCTGACTAATAGTATCCATGCTATTCTTTATGCATTTCAAAGTTCCAGGATATTTTTCCTCAATTTCAATAGTGAAATTACGAACATCTAAACGCATGGCTTCTACTGCATATGGACATTCTGTGGTGTGATAAGTAAGATTATTGTAGAAAGCATACAAGACCACATCACGTTCTGCTACAGCTTGCAAAGGTTTTACTCGAGGTACAAAGAGTTCATGTGTTTTCTCAGGTTTTAAATCCCCTCTGAGTAATTTATTGGAATCACCACGAAGGAGATTTAAAAGAATAGTTTGTGATACATCATTCAAATTATGACCAGTAGCAACCTTATCGCCATTAAGTTTTCTTGCAGCAATGTTCAGGGCTTTTCTTCGAAATACTCCGCAAAATGAACATGGCCCATGTTTAACTATTTTTGTTTTACTTGTTGAGGGGAGTTCTTCTTGAAGCTCACGAGATCTTTTAACGATTTCATCTAATGAGTAACCGATTAGCTCTTTAAAAGTAAATAAATGAAATTCTACATCTAATCTCTTAGCAGTCTGTTCTGCTATCGGAAGTCCATCTTCTCTGTAATTAGAAATTCCTTCATCAATACAAACAGCAACGAGTTTTGATGGATAATTACGTTCTACTTTATGTAAAATATCTAACAAAACAGTGCTATCCTTTCCTCCAGACAAGCCTACAATAATTCGATCATTTCGTTCAAACAGTATCTTTTGACTAATTGTTTTTCTTACGATTGTTGTTACCCATTTGGAAAAACACTCTTTACAAAGATATCTACCATCGATTCTTCTATAAGTTACTGCAGGTTTTTTGCTACAAGAATAACATGCTGGTAGATTTTTAGTCAAAGGGCTCTCACTCCAAAATATCTTTTTGTTTTTTCTTAATTAACCAAAGGGAACAAATCCATACTTAAATAATGGGATGATTAATACTGCTAAGAATAATGCTAAAGCCAAAAATCTGAAGACGTCCAGTATAATTAGTGCTAATTTCTTATTTTTCATATATTGAAACAAGAAAGATGAAAGCAATTTATCACCATCTAGAATAAATGGAATTGGTAATGCATTAAATAAAACTGAACCAAATGAAACAACAAGCGTCCACATGAGTTCTTGTTCGAAAAAGTATGGGAAAAACTTCCATACCCAAGGAAATTTCGGCGGCAGATATGTGATTGTACGAACACCAAGATAGCCAGACTGATTAAAATCAGGATGCTGGTTAAGTCGAATATTTATTGTTCCTTCAGTAGTGTTTAGAACCAATAAATCGTTAGGTTTCGTATTATTCATGTAGGTTGAAAAGGTCTCATATGTGTCAATATGAGTAGTGTTTATATCAAAGATAGCAATTCCACGTTTTAATCCACCAGTATCAGCAGCTGTATCCTTTACTACTTCATGAATCAAAACGCCATCTGGTGCAAGATAAAATGGAGCAATAATATTTGATGAAAAAATGAAAACAGGTATTGTAAGTAATCCAAGTAACAAGTTGGGAAACATTCCGGAAGCGAATGTTCTCATTCTTGTTTTATATGAGGATTTCATCAAGTCCTCTTCTTCAGGTTCAACAAAAGCACCAAAGAAAATTGCAAAGAAAGCCAAACCAGTTGATCGTAATTCAACACCATCAGCATGACTAACTACACCATGAGCTAATTCATGTGGTATCATCATCAGGATTATTGGAATAATCAAATAAAGGAACGTTCTAAAAGAGATTGTTACACCTGGGATGAGGATTCCTACAGTTGGTCCTGTCATTGGAATAATTGGTTTGAAAAAATTCGTCAAACTAAAAATCAATAATCCAATTGATGCTAGAGTCATAAGCAAGCCGAAGAAAATTGAGACATTACCAAAGATCCTCCAGAATCGAGCATATTTCTTTGCTATTCTTTTTATTACCTTATTGAAACGTCTTGTACGCATTAACAAGAATAATGGGCCAAGAGTCCAATCAAATCTCTCATCAACTTTGAAATAACGACCTAATAAATAAACTAAGAACCAAATGACTGCAATAATAAGTAGTGTATAACCCCAGTGCATAATTTGTTCCTCAGTTTAATTATCATTTCAATTATTAATATAAAGGATGAAAACAATGAATTTTAAAAAAGCTATGGTTACTTTCTTCTATTTTCTTGGAAAAAGAAATTAGTATTATTATATAATATTTATTTATAATAAATGGTGGAACAATGAAACGTAAAGCCTCTGGAACAAAAACGAAAGGTATTACTGACACTATTCAAGTGCAATATACTCCTGAGCATTGGTTATTACTAGATGAAATTAGAAAGAAAGCAATTACAGTAATGGAAAAATTAGCAGAAAATGGCATACAAACTATTGTTTATGGTTCTATTACTCGAGGAGATGTTTCTAAAACAAGTGATATTGATTTATTTGTTCCATATCAAATTTCTTCATTTAAAATCGAAACAGCACTCCAGCAAGAAGGATTGCAAGTTTTAGCAAAGAAAATAATTCAAGCGACACCCAAGCATTTAGTAAAAGCTCACATCTACCTAAATGAAGAGACATGCATTACTTTTCCTTTAACCTCAATGAGAGAACGTGAATTTGATTTCATACAATTTGGTGGAAGCCTAGATTTAAAACAAATAAATGAGGGAATTAGAGTTCCAGGGGTTGATAAAAGATTGATTCTTATTTCTCCAATGAAGGAAGGACACCAAGAATCACCTGTTGTTGGTTTTGAATCAATAGTTGCTAAGAAGATAGGTGTAAATGTAGGACTAGTTAAGGAAAGAGTTCGAGTTTTAACTACTCGAGATAAAGTAGGAAGAACAGGAGTTTATCTAGACGTCGAGTTAGCCTTGGAAGAGAATATTGATGAAATTTTTAAAGGTTTAAAGGATAAGGACCCTATAATAAGAAGAAGAGCTAAACTGTAATTAACAATAATATGAATCAAAAACTGGTGCCAAACAATGGAGAAGAAGATTAGAGCATTAAAAGGAGGATCATACATTAAAGGACAATTACCTCCTGGCTGCAAGAACTGCCGAAAAGGAGCAGAATTATTCTTCTTTGTTACTGGAAAATGTCATGAAAGTTGTTATTACTGTTCACTTGCTAGAAACAAAAGAGGGGAAGATTTGATCTTAGCGAATGAACGCCCAATTTCAAGTTTTTCTGGGATAATGCTTGAAGTTTCAAATATGAACGCTCTTGGAGCTGCTGTGACAGGAGGAGATCCGCTCCATTGTGTGGATTTAACTGTTGATTATATCCAGAAAATGAAAAAGGAATTTGGAAAGAAATTCCACATTCATCTTTATACATCCGGAAGGTATGCTACTGAAGAGAATTTATCGAAACTCTATCATGCAGGCCTTGATGAAATACGTTTTCACCCACAAAACAAGGATCAGGAAAAAGCGATAGAAAAAGCATTAATGTATGATTGGTTAGTTGGTGCTGAATTACCGATCATTCCTGGAACAAAGAAAAATATTCTCAAATTCCTAAAATATCTTGATTCACTTGAAACTATCAAATTCTGCAATATGAACGAACTAGAAGCTACAGAAGCTAATTTTAAGAAACTCAAAGAAAAAGGTTTTGAGGTTAAATCTGAAAATTCATCTGCAATAAAAGGTAGTGAAGAATTAGCACTCGATATTCTTGAAGGATCTGAGGTTGATTTTACTTTGCATTATTGTAGTGCTATTACAAAAGATGCAGTTCAATTTAGAAACAGATTAATTAGAACTGCAGAAATTGTTCGAAAACCCTATGAAGAAATTCGAGACGGCATGATAGTCAAATCTGTATTTGCACTACCCGATTATTTCATTCCTGAAGAGTTCATGGAAATAATGATGGAGGAATACGAAATAGAACAAGATATGATTTTCCTCAGAAAGGATAAACAGATAGAAACAAGTTGGTATATTGCAGATGTTCTAAGAGATGTTCTATTTGAGAGATTCGAAATCAAGGATATTAGTATAACGTATGAATACCCAACTTACAACAGAACAGTAGTTGCGAAGACATCATTAAGGGAAATAGCAATTTTAGATGACCTTTCCGAACAAAATCAAGAAGATTAGGAGACAAATTCTTCTAATATTTTTTATATAAGAGAATCAAAGCTATTGTCATGAAACCCGAGAAGAAAGATAAGATTATTTTCATTATTGCCTTAGCACTAGGTACTATTCTACTAGCAGGAGTCATAACAGCATTTGACTTTCTTTATGCAGGAATCCAAGAAAAATACATAGCAAACATAATTACCTCATATACACCAAACTTAGAGCTCGCTCAAAAAGTCATTTTATCTTGCTCTTTAACGATAGCTTTAGGATTAGTTGCTTATGTGTTAATAGTTTGGTATACAACTAGAACAGAGAAAATCAGATTACAATTAGAAGAAGAACAGATTCTTGATAAAGATAGCAGTTTAAATTTCCGAACATTTCAAACTGAAATATCAAGATCTATGAAAGTTCTAAGAGATTTATTTGTTTACTTGATAGTTGTAGTATTAATCTCTGGATTATTTAGTTTCTTGAGATTTGCTTGGATACTCAGTAAATATCGTTCTTCAAGCGATTTATTCATTGAATACTACTTGACCAATGTTCCTTCTGTAGTTATCAGTATTACACTCTACTTAGCATTAGGCTATATGATAAGTTACATTGTACTAACTTCTCTTCAAAAATACATGCGATTACGAATAATTTCGACTAGCTATGAAAACGCAATGGAAAAAGTACTTGATAATTTTGATCAATTGATGAAGGAAGAAAAAAAGTAAACGGTTAATGAAGAAATCTTACCATCTAAAAATCCAATATTAAATTATGTGAGTTGATAAATAAATTGAAGCGTAGAAGCGACGATTTAGATAAATGGATAGCCATTCTCTCCAAGCTAGCGCAATGTGAGGATGGTTCATCTGATGATCAAAAACTGGGACTTTCTTTTTATGCTATACGGAGTTCTGCGGTTAGCGATTATCATAAACTCACAGAGATTCTTAGTGACATGGAAGAGAGGGATTTCATTCAAGTCATTGAGGAAAATAAGCAGCAACTAGAAGATCAAGAAATAGTTGTCAAACGATATAGAATTACAATAAAAGGAATGAAAACACTTTTCGAAATTCTTATTCCTGCTAGAAACGCTCTCAGAAAATTGGATTACTGATTTACTCAATTTATCCAATCTTTATTTTTTGGATTCCGTCTGTAAAGTGAAGTTTAAATAGTTCACCACCTTTGGAAAGATGTTAAAAATCCGGGATGAAATGATGGAAGAAACAGCAGAGATAGACACTCAAAAAGCTACAGAAGAGAAAAGACAAACCAATGATTATAAACTGAAATTATTTTCTCTAGCAGGCATCTCAAGTGCAGCTATATTTGTAGCAAGAACTTTCTTGGGTTTGTATGCTGTTTTTCTTGAAGCATCCACAACTGCTCTCTCGCTTATTACTTCTCTAAGAAATCTCATTCAACAAGCATTTCAATCAACATTTGGACGAATTTCTGATAATATTGGTCGCAGAATTATGATGTTTATTGGCTTACTTGGTTGTGGTATAACACTTGCAATATTTCCTTTAATCCAAAATGAATGGGTCTTGGTAGGTGCGGTAGTTGCTTTTTCTATTGGGTTTGCAAGTTTCTATCCTTCCTTTACAGCATTACAAGGAGATTTAACTACTAAAAAAAATAGAACTGGATTAATTAGTCTAATAACAATAATAGGCGGAGGAGCGACACTAGTCTATTTAATAATAGTAGGCTTTCTAGGAGATCTCGGAGAGACAAATCCAAGACAATTTCTAATCATATTTGAAGTAACAGCCGCTCTTTTTGTAATATGTGCTATTGTTAGTTTAATTCTCTATGAACCTAAAGTGAAGAAAATAACTGAGCAACGAATTTTTTCATTGAAACCAATAAAGGAAAACAAAACTTTCAGAAGATTCGTGATTGCTAATAGTGTTGTTGCATTCTTCATGTCTGTTGGCTGGCCAATCTTTCCAATTGTTAGAGGTACATTTGCTTCAAATAAGGAAAATACTTGGGTTTGGGCATTCTTCTGTTTGTTTCAAGTAATTATACTTTTGGCAATCAATCCTTTAATAAATAAGGTAAAGAAAACAACTCTTCTTTTTATTGGGAGGATTGGGATGTTCTATGTACCAATAAATTTAGCTATCACAATTTATTGGCTCCCTTATTGGTGGCATTTAGCTATTGCAGGTGCAACAAGTGGTCTTTGCAATGCATTGTATTGGGTAGGACAAAATAGCTATATTCTTGATAGTGCACCAGAGGAAGAAAAAGGAACCTATACTGGAATTCATAATCTATTCATAGGTCTTTCAACCTTTCTAGGTTCATTAAGTATGGGATTAATAGCGGACCATATTACAATTGTAAATGAATGGCGTACAATTTTTGTTTTATTACTAATTATAGCAGCAGGAAGATTTCTTTCTTCATTAGGTTTTCTTTTCATAGGTGAACCAAAAACCACAAGCCGAATTGAATAAAAATTCAGTAATTTAACGATGGACTATTTTTGTGATATTAATTCTAATGCTGTGTCAACTTCAACAATCGGAACAAAACTCATTTTCAGTTCCGCTTGGAAATACAGATGAAAATTAACAGGTTGTTCATCATCTTCAATATCACAAACTGTTATACCTTTTGACTCTCCACCAAAAAGATAAGGACCAAAGGTCATTTTTGGATATTTACTTGGATTCTTTTTGATTTCTTTCTCAAACTTCTTGAGTCGTCTTACTACTTTCTCCAGTTCATCTGGATCATATTCCCAAAAAACAATAAAATTCATTTATTATCATCTCTCACTTTAACGTAATTTTCTAATTCGTTTTTCATACTATTTAGTATTTTGTATCTTTAAGATGAATTACTTAGCTAACTTGTTTTGTTGTTGTTTAAATGTATGAAAGAAGTAAATTCTTTTGTTGAGTATAAAGAATTTTTATAATTATCTTGTTACTAAATTTACATGAATTAGCTATGAAAGAATATTACGCAAATAAACTTTCAGCAAACAAATTGAAACGGTGTTATGATATCGCTTCCCCTAGAATTAAGCAATATTTGAAAGCAGAGATCAATTTTGTTATTGAACAGATTCATTGTTCAGATAAAGTACTCGAATTGGGTTGTGGGTATGGACGAGTTCTAAAAGAGCTAGCTAAAATGGCTTCAAAGGTTACTGGCATAGACACCTCTATTGAGAGTTTAGAATTAGCTAAGGAATATTTAATGAATATTAGAAACGTTGAGCTTCATCAAATGAATGCAAAATCATTGAGTTTTGAAAACGAAACATTTGAGGTCGTTATTGCTATACAAAACGGAATTTCAGCATTCAAAGTAAAACCTGAGATATTGCTAAAAGAAAGTTTGCGTGTAATAAAACCAAATGGTAAATTAGTTCTTTCAAGTTACTCTGATAAATTTTGGGATGAAAGATTAAAGTGGTTCATTCAACAATCTGAAGAAAAATTATTGGGGGAAATAGATTTCAAAAAAACAGGTGATGGAAAAATAGTCTGCAAAGATGGATTTGTTGCATCAACTTTCACGAAAGAAGATTTCAAAAAATTGCTCAAAAAAATGAAATTGAAAGGAACGATAATTGAAATAGACAAATCTAGTATTTTCTGTGTAATCATTAAATGAAATTATTTTAGTTTATTAACCCAAAAAAGATATTTTATTTATATGAGGTTTAAACTTTGATAGAAGATACAGAAGATCAAAAATTAATTGATATTTCATTGTCATTATTTCTAGGTTACCTAGGTGTACACCGCTTTATGAAAGGATATACAATATCAGGTTTAGTGTACCTATTTACTTGCGGTTTATTCTTTGTTGGCTATGTATTAGATTTAGTTTTTATAACAAATGATAGAGAACTAATTTTTGCTAAATAAAAAAAAGGAAAAGATATGGTCATAAAAATGACCAAAAATGAATTTACTTTAGAAGCTTTTCAAATTCATCCACAAAATACTTGAAACGTTTTATACCAAGTTTCCAGAATTCAGGATCAGAGATATCTAAACCAAAAACATCTCCAATTTCTTTTGGAGAAACGCTACTGCCTGCTGCTAGAACTTTCTTGAATTTTGGTATAAAATCCTTCTCATCTTCAAGATATTTCTGGTATAATGCATAAACAAAAAGCTGACCGTAAACATATGGATAATTATAGAATCTGAAATTCGCCATATAGTAATGACCCTTCATGGTCCATTCTGCATCCATAACATCAAGCCATTCAATGGCATCACCGTAGATTCTGTCCCTGTTTTTGGTCCAGAATTCGCTTATAGTTTCATAGTCTAGAAACTCTCCACGATTGATTGCATCATACATGTCTTGTTCGAACCAAGCGCGTGCTGTTACTTGAAATGCAGCCATTCCAGCACCATCAAGAACTCTTGATATTATAGCTATCTTTTCTTTATCGCTTTGAGCTTGGCTTAGTAGAAGATCAGTTATGAGTAGTTCACCAAATATTGAAGCGGTTTCTGCAACAATCATTGGTATACTTGTATTTAGAATAGTTTGTTCTCTAGTAAAGTAGTAATCGTGAGTAGCATGTCCTAGTTCATGAGCTAAAGTATAGACTCCAGATAATGAATCATTGTAACTTTGGAGAATGAAAGCAGATTGTCCTTTAAACCAACTAGAGCAAAAAGCACCACTTCTTTTACCGAATCTGGCAGAAGCATCGACACGATTTTTCTCGAACATATCTTTTGTACCAAAAGCATATTCTTCATCAAATTTACTATAAGCAGAAATACATAGTTCCTTGGCTTTTTCATAATCATAGGTAATATCTGGTGCATCCGGCAAAGGTGCAACAATATCATAATTAGCTAATTTAGGTAAACCAAGAAGCTTGGCTTTTAATTGTAAATATCGTCTATAGATATGTGAACTTTCATCGATAGTCTTTAGCAAGCTGTCTATTGTTTTCTGATCAATATCATTGGCTATCAAACTTGCATGCATTTCTGAATCATATTTTCGTCTTTTTGTAACATTAATCCAGTCATTAGTAATGTTTCTGAGAGCAGATGTAAACAGTTCACCATCTTCTTTTAGAAGTTGATAAATTGCTTGATTAGCTGATTTTCTTGTAGCACGATCAGGATGTGGGAGAAGGGAATTTGCTTTACCATAAGGCAATTTCTTTTTCTCGCCTTCAACTTCTACTTCAAAAATTCTAGTGTTTAACCACTTACTTTGTAGTTGTGACCAGCCACTAAGACCGAATTGATCTTTCTCAATGATAAGTTGCTCTTCAACCTCAGAAAGTTGATGAGGTACAGCTCTTTTCAATCTTTCAAGATAGTGTTTATAATTCACCAATGTAGCATCAGTAATTAATTCTGGTTTACTATGAACCAATTTTCCAATCTCTAAATTCATGAATGCTAATTTCTTACTCAAATTCGCTTGTAATTTACTTACTCTGTCATTGAGTTTTTGTGATTCTGGAATTGTCATGTTTCCTGCAAAAGTTAGTCGTGCAAACATGCCCAAATTTCTTATTTCAACAAGATATATTTCATAATCTTGTAGTAATTTTAACAGCTCTTTACTTGAGAATTTGATAATTTTCCCTTGGTAATTTGTAACCAAATCATCTGCAGCTTTCTGAATGAATTCAATTGCTTTTTCAATAGATGGGTCAGTCACACTTGGAAAAACTACAGATAAATCCCAAGCTATTTCAGGTTTTGTCATTAAAATTCATCTTCCTTCAAATAGGTTCTATTTGTTGGAAGAGTTTTTATTGGAAATTTAAACTTTTGGTGTTTTTGAAATAAAGCTTTTTCATTTGATGAATTGCTTATATTCCTTCTCATCTATTATTTTCTTCAGAATCTGAACAACAGTCCAAACGTCGTGATAAGTATTGTAGAGTGCAACAGGGGCGATTCGTATTATATTCTTTGGTCGGAAGTCTGGGATAATATTGTGGGTTTTTAATGCTTCAGATATTTCAAAAGCGAATTCATCCCTTTCAAGTGCTATGTGACCTCCCCTCCTATTCGAATCTCTTGGTGTGCCAATTATAATATTGTATGGTTCTTTGGCTAGGAGTTCATCAACAAGGTAGATTAGATACGAAGTTAATTTTAGTGACTTATTTCTAATATTTTTAATTCCAGCATCCAAGGTTATTGCTAAAGAACCCTCAATTGCTGCAGCTCCGATTATGCCAGGCGATGAAATTTGCCATCTACCAGCGCTAGAAGCAGGTTCGAAATCTAAAGACATGTTGAATTGTGTTTCCTTATTATTACCAAACCAGCCTGCTAATCCTGGATATTCATTGAAGTGCTTCTTGTTTACATAAAGAAAAGCAGGGGCGCCAGGACCACCATTAAGATATTTATAGCTACACCAAAAAGCAAAGTCTACATTCCATTCATTGAATTTATGAGGAACCACACCTACGGAATGACTACAATCAAAACCTATCTTGATATCTCGTTTATGTGCTTCCTTAGTAAGACGAGGAATATCTAAAAGCTGACTACTTCTATACAAAACTGAAGGCAAAACAATTAATGCAACATCATCACTCATCAAATCAATTATATCATTTTCAGCTAGTATACGACCATCTTTACTTGGAGTAAGAATTAAGTTTGTTTCCGGATTATAACCTTTAAGCGCAACTTGACTTTTTAGAGCATAAATATCTGTGGGGAAATTTAACTCATCTGCTAAGATCTTCGAACAGCCTTCCTTAGGTTTATAGAAAGAACTTATCAATGCATGTAAGTTCACAGTAGTTGTTCCAGTAGCTACAACTTCTTCTGGTTTAGCTCCTACGATTGGGGCTATTTGTGCTCCAAGATCTTCACTGAAGAAAAACCAAGGCTTTTCTGCATCAAGCCACCCATCAATTGCTAGTGTTTTCCATTCATCAATAATACGTAAGAGAGTTTTTTCAGAAAGCTTGGGCATTAAACCTAATGAATTTCCATCTACATAGATTTTATTTTTCGGAATAAAAAATTTTGACCGATATTCCGCTATGGGATCCTGTTCATCTAAGGTCTTTGCACACTCTTCTTTTGTGTTAAAATCATCTTTCATAGTTATTCCTCGGGTGATTTTGTACCTTACCAATGAAAAATTTATTGATAAATGGTTGATTTTAAAGAAAAACCTCATTTTTTAGCGTTTTCTACCGACAAAATACGCGGATGAATTTACTAGATATATTGAGCTTTTGGTTACATAAATGGTGTTCATTCTCTACAACGCTTTTAATAAAGAAATCATATGTTAATATTGTAAAATTCTATTTGATTTTGAATTTTAGAGGTCGATTTTAGAAATGAACATTAAAAAACTATTTAGAAAGAAGAGAGCCGTGAGCTCAGCTATAGCCACAGTATTCCTTATTGGAGTTGCTTTAACTGCAGTAGGAATTATTTATGGTTCTATGAATTTATCTTTTGACTCACGAGTGGATGAAGCAGGAGTAATTACTGCTGAAGATTATGATAATGACGGTTTGATTGATACTATTACATTACCATTATTGAATGATGGAAAGAATGATGCTGATTTTGAAAGTGTTGTTGTTATTCAAGATGGTTCTGAATTCGCATGGTTTACTTTCGCCGATGAACTAGGTATTAGTTCAGTAGATGAGATTACAATTTATTCTCTTGGAATTGCTCAACAAATCCAACCCTTCACCTCATTCTATGTTGAAATAAATTTTGAAGATAGTGTTTATACTTCCCCAGGTTACATCGCAACTATTGCAGAAGTAGTACCTGATGAAATAATCCCAGCAATTGGTGGAGCTCTTGGTGTTGATGCTTTTACTGGTTATGACTTCTTGGTCACCAGAACTTCTGATGATGATGAATATGCAGCAGGAAACTTCCCAGCTGACGAAGGATTCTCACCAACATTCTGGTTCTTATTAGGAGAATTTGAAGACAACAACAAAAACCCAGATCTAAGTGTAGATTACATCGACTTATGTGGTCATGGTAATGAATTAGATTTCAATCCTCACTTATTAGATCAACGAGAATTCACAGAAGGAGCCATTGGCACACAAAGTGGTCAAGTTATAGTTCCTTATGAAGACGCTGGCGAACATCCCGGTTTAGTAGCAATTGACAAATATGGCAATTGGGACAAGCAAGACAATTTGAACTGGGGTAAAAGAGGTATTGTATACATGTGGTCTTACATATACAATCCTGGATCAGCAGTCACAGTTAACGTTGGTGCTAACGGAGCATCTGAAATGAAAGTTTGGTTAAACGGTGAATACCTTTTAGATGGTTGTCCAAAGAAAAACAAATGGTATACAACTGATGGTGTTACAATTGATTCTGGTCTTAACCTAATCATGGTTAAAATATCAGCAGAAACAAATTCACACTTCGCAGGACAAGTCTTGTTCTACAATTCAGCAATAACTGCAGAACTCGGCACACTCTACTCTGTATGGCCAACAATAAATGATCTATAATCAAATCATATCCTTAATAATCTCAAACAAAACCCTCTAAAAAATCATAATCTTTTTTTTAGAGATTGTTAAGGACCCCCCTCTTTTTTTCTCTTTTTCTTTATTCTTATTTTCTTGATTTTAATTGTATTAGATAAAGATACTAAAGATAATCTTCAAGATTCAAACGTTTCAATTCTGATTTGGAAGGTATTCCTGTTTTTCTATTATAATTACGATATTTATACCATAAATCTAGTTGAATTTTCACGTCAGGAACCGACCCTTTTGTTGGACCTTCGAGTTTTTGAAGCATTACTTTTGGCAAAAATTCCAAACTAGGACTCCACCCAAGTTTCAAATTTAGAATTCGTTTTAATCCAAATATACGATCGCCAATTAGTAAGAGATCTCTAGCTGAAATATTCTTACCAATTGCTATAGAAATTAACCTTGCCATTTTAGATGCACTTGGATTAAAGAACTGACACATTCCTATGGAATTGTATATTTGTCTATAACTCTGCAGATTGATTAGAGGCTTTACTACTCCTTCATTTTCAGATGGATCATCTGGTAAATTATCCACACCGATATCAGGGAAAATAAATCCTTGCTGTGCAAAATATGCATCACCGTTTAAGTGACAAGCACCACGAGGACTGGTAACATACATCACTGCTAAACCACTAAATGCTCGAGGGTCATGGTACGGTGCTTCTAGGCCAGCTACTTGTGGAGCTAAATCTAGACGACCATATTTTTTAGCTAAGAACCTACTACCTTCAGCTAAAGTATCGCCAATTCCTTCTCGATAACTAATTAATTCAATTAATTTCAGAAGGGAATCGACATCCCCAAATTTACTTCGAATGTTCTTTGGAAGATCATCTTTGGGAATGAGTCCTTTCTCTACTAAATCAAAAAAAACTCCTATAGTTCCCCCAGTACTAATAGTATCAATACCAAAATCATTTGCTTTGATATTAGCAAAAGCAACTGCTTCTAAGTCAGTAATGCTTAAATTAGAACCCATACTCGCGAGTGTTTCAAATTCCGGTCCATCTGTTTTATTTGTCTTAAATTTCCCTTTTTTGATTTGAATCTCCCTTCCACAAGCAATAGGACATCTATAGCATGTTGATTTACCAGTTAAGATAGTTTCAGCCATAGTTATACCTGAAAGATCACCGCCATTTTCAAGAATACCTTTTGACCAATTCCTAATAGGCATGTCACCATAATGATCCAAGGCAACATCAACATAACCAGAAGTACCAAATTCACTAAAAATCTCTACCGCATAATCCTCTTTTACTGAATTATAAGCATCCTTTGAAAGTAACGCAAATTCATCTGGTAAGTCAAATTTGTTATTGGTTCCATAAACAGCAATTGCTTTCAAATTCTTGGAACCCATAACAGCTCCCATACCAGTTCTTCCTGCTGCACGCCCTCCATGTGTCATAATACAAGAGTATTTTACTAAGTTTTCTCCAGCAGGTCCGATACAAACTACTTCTGCTTTTTTATTTCCAATTTCCTTACGAACTATTTCTAAAGTATCATAAGTACCTTTTCCCCAAAAAGCTTCTGCGTTTTTTATTTCTATTTTGGAATCATTAATTGATACATAAACAGGTTTTTCAGATTTCCCTTCAAAGATTATTCCATCATATCCTGCAAATTTCAATCTTGGACCAATTTTCCCTCCAATATTAGCTTCACCCCAAATAGTAGTTAATGGAGATCTCGAGCAAAAAACAGCTCTAGCTGTGCAATAAGATGGAAGACCGGTTAATATCCCAGTTAAGAAAATTAATGGATTTTCAGCTGATAATGGTTCAGGTATTTCTTTCTTATTTTTGATATGATGCCAATAATAATGGACGGCTAATCCACTACCCCCAAGAAATTCATGAGCAGCATTTATATCTAGCTTTTCCTCTTTGATTTTCTTATTTGTCAGATCAATTCGAAGTATTTTTCCTCTGAAACCAGACATCATATCACCTATGCAGGACTTAGAGAATGGCAAATTATTTTGGTTAAATAAAGACTGTATCAAGTTTTCCAGCAGTAGCAATCAATTCTTGGGCTGCTTTTACAGCGCGAAGAACCTTAGCCTTATTTCCTACCAGCTTAAATTTACGCATTATAATTCCCTTAATTGGGTCAATTTCACCTTTTAATAGCTTCAACCAGTTAGAATAGATTCCAACATATTGAAAGGCAGTTTTTGGTAACTCCTCATCTTTAGTAAAGTACTCCACTTTTCTACATACTCCATGATGTAGATCGATGTAGAGTATAACTTTCTCTTTCAAACCACCGTCTGGTTCAATAACAAACAAAAAATCGCCTTCCCAATCTTTTGCTGCTTTCTGCCATGCTTTACTTATATCACTGTTCAAGGCATCTTTGTAAGCTAGAAGCCAAGCTTTACTTGGAAAATTCAAAACCATCTTTTAGTATCTCCTGTTAAGAGTTTTATTTCCTATAACTATAGAGTATTTAAATGTTAATTTTAAGATTTCTTACGGTTAAAATAGGAAAAAAAGAAAGAAATTACTCGTAGTATTCTTCTCGAGTTACTAGTAGAACAAGAGGATTCTCTGCATCTGGGCATGCATGAGTTGCTTTGTTCTTATCTTTCAACCAAGGAAAGTTTGCTTCATATTTCATAGCATAAACCTTTGGAATGACAGAGTACATTGCTGAAATACAGAACTTGCCTTTGACTTCACCATTTTCGAATATGATTTTGTCTCCAACTTTGAGACCTGCGGCACAATTTCCTTCTTGAGAAATCACTTCAACTACAATTCTTTTGTATGGCATTTTAATACACCAATTGAAGCTTTCTTTTAGATTCTTAAAAATTTCCTAATAAATTATTAAATAAAGACCGAAATGAAAATTCTAGAATGAATATAGACTGAAGTTTTGGTTTGTGAAATCATTAACATAAAAATAGCAATTCTTTTATTCCGCTTGTGTTTGCCGAGTAAGTGATTGTAGATTGTTTATGAAAACGAATTGCAATTAAAAGTAAAAAAAATTAAATACATTATTGTTTTACAATTAGGAGAAAACGAAAAAATGGCTAAGAAATATGTTTATTCCTTTGATGAAGGAAAAACAGAAATGAAAAATCTTCTTGGAGGGAAGGGAGCCAATTTAGCAGAAATGACTACTTTGGGTGTTCCGGTTCCACCAGGATTTACAATCACTACAGAAACTTGTATTGATTATCTAGCAAACAACAATACTTTCCCAACAGGTACTATGGATCAAGTGAAGAAAGCTTTAATTAATCTAGAGAAAAAAATGGGAAAGAAATTAGGTGATCATTCAGATCCACTACTTGTTAGTGTTCGTAGTGGAGCAAGAGTCAGTATGCCTGGTATGATGGATACTGTCTTGAATCTCGGCTTAAATGATATGGCTGTTATTGGTTTAGCAAAAATTGCCGAGGATGAAAGATTTGCTTATGATTCTTATAGAAGATTCATAATGATGTTTAGTGATGTAGTTAAATATCAAGAAAGAAAGAAATTCGATGAACTTCTAGATAAAATGAAGGAAGAGAGAAAAGTAAAAGATGATATTGAACTCTCTACTGCTGATTTGAAAGAATTAGTTATACAATACAAAAAATTGTACAAGGAATTGTTGGGCGAAGAATTCCCACAAGACCCTATGGTACAATTGGAAGATTCAATTCACGCTGTCTTTTCTTCTTGGAATAATGAAAGAGCAATTAATTATAGAAATCATGAAGGAATTCCACATGATTATGGTACTGCAGTTAATGTCCAAGTAATGGTTTATGGTAATCTTGGTCAAACTAGTGCTACTGGTGTTGCTTTTACAAGAAATCCTTCAGATGGTAAAAAGGAAAGATTCGGAGAATATCTCATACAAGCTCAAGGTGAAGATGTCGTAGCTGGTATTAGAACTCCCACACCAATTGCTCAACTAAAGAAAGATATGCCTGTAATGTACAAGCAGTTTGATGAACTATGCGAAAAACTAGAAAAACACTATAAAGATGTGCAAGACGTCGAGTTTACCATTCAACAAGGTAAGTTCTTCATGTTACAAACCAGAACTGGAAAGAGAACTGGTTTTGCAGCAGCAAAGATTGCTTTTGATTTAGTCAAAGAAGGCATAATTGACAAGAGAACAGCAGTTAGTAGAATCACTCCAAGAGATGTTGAAAACTCTCTTTTTCCACAAATCGTTTGGAAAAATCCAAAACAAAAAACAGTTATGATTGATGGTAAAGAGGTTAAAGCAGTATCTTTTGCGAAAGGATTACCTGCAAGTCCAGGTGCTGCAGCAGGTATTGCAATGTTTAGTGCAGACAAAGCTAAGGCAGCAGCTGATGAAGGAAATCAAGTTATTCTTGTTAGCGAAGAAACAACTCCTGAAGATTTCCATGGTATGGCAGCAAGTGAAGGTATCATTACTGCACGAGGTGGAATGACATCTCATGCAGCAGTTGTTTCCAGACAAATCGGTACAACTTGTATTGCTGGTGCAGGTGATGTTTCAGGCATGCATATTTTTGGTTTGAGTCTCATTGGAACAAATGACATTGAAGTTAAAGAAGGCGAATGGATGACCCTTGATGGATTCGATGCTATAGCTTACATAGGAAAGCTTCCTTTGAAACAAACAGACTTGTCAGATCAAATGCAAACTATCCTAAAATGGGCAGATGAAATTGCTATAAAGGAAGGAAAAGGTTTCCATGTAAGAACAAATGCAGACAAACCAGATCAGACCAAAGTGGCAATGGATTTTGGAGCTCTTGGTATTGGTTTAACTCGAACTGAACATATGTTCATGGAAAAAGATAGATTGCCTATTGTTCAAAAAATGATTTTAGCTAGAGATAAACCTGAAGAACGAAGAAAACATGCTTTTGATCTTCTACCTTTCCAAAGAGGAGACTTTGAAGGCATTTTCCGGGAAGCTAAAGGTTTTCCTGTAATTATTAGATTAATCGATCCACCACTCCATGAATTCTTACCAGATGAAATAGAATTGCTAGAGAAAATTTGGGAAGAAAAATTACCTGTAGATTCTGATGAAGCGAAACTCCTTCGAGAAGTCCGTGCTACTAAAGAATCAAATCCAATGATGGGATTCAGAGGAGTGAGACTTTGCTTGGGAATTCCTGAATTAATTGAAATGCAATCAAGGGCTATTCTTGAAGCAGCATCTAATGTCAAAAAAGAGGGAAAAGTTGTTTTTCCTGAAATTATGGTACCAGTAGTTGGGTTCGTTAAAGAATTCGAATTAGCTAAGGACATTATCTTGAGAGTGAAAGATGAAGTTGAGAAAGAATCGGGTGTTAAACTAGATAAATTCAAAATAGGAACCATGATCGAAGTTCCACGTGCAGCACTTGTTGCTAAACAAATAGCAGAAGCAGGTTGTGACTACTTTAGTTTTGGAACAAATGATCTCCATCAAATGGCGATGGGCTTCTCCCGTGATGATGCTGGTAAATTCATTGGTTTGTATATAGACCTTGGTATTCTTGACGAAGATCCTTTTGTCTCTATTGAACAGAATGGTGTTGGTCAGCTCATGGTAATGACTGTTCGAGATGGTAGAGCTGGTAATCCAGACATTGAAATTGGTATTTGCGGTGAGCAAGGCGGTGATCCTAAATCCATTGATTTTTGTTATCGCATTGGTTTGGACTATGT
>JAGXNT010000045.1 GCA_019894765.1 Candidatus Heimdallarchaeota archaeon | reverse complement strand
TGCCTTTTTTCCGCATTAGTAGAACCCAGAAGAAACTACAAGTAGCACTTTCTAGTGAAGAGCAATTCGAAGAAGAAAAAGAAGAGAAAGCCAAAACTGCTACCACTTCCCGATTGGCACTTGATTAGCTTGATTTATTCATTTCTTGTTTTTCACAAACATACCTAATTAGTAACTATTAAAAATCCGAAAAAATATCTTCTTAATAGGTTAATTACACTAATTTCCCCTAGAAAAAAGATTAAATAAAAAAATTAGTATAAGTTTACTGAAACAAATAGAGTGATAGAAATGTCAAATGAAAACCCCCTAAAGAAATTCCTCGGAACAGGAAACTATTTGGCAAGATTAACATTCGCTCCAAATAGGAAGAACTATTCATCAGCAATGAAAGTAAGAATCGAAATTTTTGAAGGAAGAAATGAAGACGTAGAGTTAGATTGTGAAAGTATTTCAGAAGTTGCTTCTAAAATCCATGATTTTTATCTAGAGAAAACAGGCATGGAACTTGAAGTAAGACGACTAGCAAGATGGTTTATTGAGTATTTAGAGGACGTTGGAATTACTCCTCCAGAAATGAATATTCTAATTCGAGATATGGAATCAACTCCACAAGAATTAGAGGCCAGAGAAGGAACAGAAAAAATCTAAGACGAATATCTCTTCGTCTTTTCTATTTTTCATTTATCAATCAAAATGGTTATAAGTAGTTTCAAATGGTTGTGAATTATCCGAATACCCCAAGCCCGGTAGTGTAGGGGCCAAGCATCCAGGACTCTGAATCCTGGGACGGCGGTTCGAATCCGCCCCGGGCTACCATTACTCATTTTTGAGTAAACAAAACAGGAAATTCTAATCATTCATTTTTAGATGCAAAACATTAAAAAATATTCGAATTCATTGCTAGAATTAATGCTCTGCTTGAAGTATCCATTGCCATTCCAAGCTATTAGTGTTTAATTATTAATTTTCAACAACGTAATCTGAAGAGCAAAGTTCAAGCAAAGAATTAAAAACAATGTAAATTATGATATCCTTTGAATAATAAGGTGACAAATAACATGTTTGAAGAGATCCGTTGGCACGGTAGAGGTGGACAAGGGGCAGTAACGTCTGCGAAGATTCTGGCAGAAGCTGCTCATAGTGAAGGAAAATTTGTCCAAGCGTTTGCTTTCTACGGTGCTGAACGAAGAGGTGCTCCAACAGAAACCTACACTCGTATTTCAGATACGCATATAAAACGACATTCGAAAATTTATAATCCAACTGTAGTCTCTGTGCTAGATCCTGCCTTACCTAAGATTCTTTTTATGAAAGGCATTACAGAGAACACAATTCTAATCGTTAATTCAAATCATGAAATGGAGTTTCCTCCAGAACTGAAATGCAAAAAATTCTGGATCGATGCAACACAAATTGCAATAGATTTAGGGTTAAGAGTTGCTGAGAGTTATATCACAAATACTATTATGACTGGTGCTGTTGCGAAAGCATCTGGTTTGGTGAAACTTGACTCTGTATTAGATGCAATCAAAGACCAATTAGATGAACGACTTTGGGATCAAAATTTGAAGGCTGCAGAAAGAGGATTCAAGGAAACTCATCCTTATGGAAAAGGAGGAAAATAACATTGACCAAAAGTAAAGATGATTTTAAAGTTGACACCTGGAATTCCAAACCTGAAAAAGGCTCCGCAGGAAAAACAGGCTTATGGAGAACTTTTCGTCCTGTAATCAACCATGAAGAATGCACAAGATGTGAAATGTGTGTTCTCTATTGTCCAGAACCCGTCATAGAGCTTAATCCTGACGATCCTTCTCACGAAAAAGGGATTATAATTATTGACTATGATTATTGTAAGGGTTGTGGTATTTGCGCTAATGAATGTCCTCAACATTGCATTGAAATGATTAAGGAGACTGAATTTACTGATGATGAACAGGAGGAGAAATGACACATGACTGTAAGTAAAAAACTTCCAATATCCATTGGGCATGATGAGCCGAAAACACTCATAATCAGTGGAAACTATGCCGCTGCTTATGCTGCGAAAATGGCCCGTGTTGAAGTTGTTGCAGCTTATCCAATTACTCCTTCTACCGATTGTGTAGAAAAATTAGCTGAATTTGTAGAAGAAGGAAAAATGGGCGCCAATTACATTAACGTTGAAAGTGAGCACAGCGTTGGTGCAGCATTAATTGGTGCTTCTGCTACCGGTGCTCGAACCTTCTCATCGACTTCTGCCCATGGTCTTCTGTATATGGCAGAAATGGTCTGGTGGGCTGCACTTGCAAGGCTTCCTGTGGTATTAAGCATTGTCAACAGAGAATTAGCACCTGCTTGGTCAATTTGGGCTCAAACCCAAGATTCTATGAGTCTTCGTGATTCAGGAATTATTCAGTATTACTGCAAAAATGCACAAGAAGTCTATGATACAATTTTGATGGCTTTTCGAGTAAGTGAACATGCACATGTCTATATGCCTTCTCTTGTTTGCCAAGATGCATATATTCTCTCACATACAAATGCTCCTGTTGAAATTCCTTCACAAAAAGAGGTAGATGATTTTGTTGGAACTTATAATCCTGAGCATTTTGTTTTAGATCCTAAGAATCCAGTAACACATAGCAGTTTATCTTATCCTGAACACTATCGGCAAAAACGATTCAATATTATGGAATCTACTCATCGAGCAAAACAAATCATTAAGGATGTTTGTGCAGAATTCAAGGAGAAATTTGGACGATTCCATGGGGATCTTATTGATACCTATGGTATTGACAAGAAAACCAAACACATCATTGTTTCTCACTCTTCAATCGCTGAAGAAATTGAGCTTTCTGTTGATATGTTAAAGAAGAAAGGTTATGATGTTGGTTTAATACGATTGCGTGTTCTTAGACCATACCCGGATGAAGAAATGAGGGAAGTCTGTAAGAATGCTGAAACGATTCACTTTATAGAACGAGCTCCATCTTATGGATTCAAAGGAGTTATTGCTATTGACACTATGGCTGCATTATATGAAGGCAAGAATCATCCGAAAGCTTTCCATCATATAGAAGGGCTGAGTGGAATGGATGTTACAGCAGAATATGCTGCAGGTTTGGTCGAAGAAGACCTTGAAACCTTAAAATGAGGTGAAAAAAATGGTTACAACTAAAGAAATTTTAAGACTCCCAGAACCGATCCTTCCAGGTCATGCTGCATGTGCTGGTTGTTCATCATCACTAGGATTGCGATACGCTTTGAAAGCACTTGGTGAAGATGTTATCATGTCAATACCAGCATGCTGTACTTCAGTTTGGCAAGGTCCTTATCCAAAGTCATCAATTACTGTTCCAGTTTTAAACATAGCATTTGCAGCGGCTGCATCTGCTGCTTCTGGTATTGCTGCTGCTTTAGATATTAAAGGTAAAAAAGACACTACTGTTCTTGCTTGGGCTGGTGATGGTGGAAGCGTTGATATAGGTCTAGCAGCAATATCGGGTGCTGCAGAAAGAAACGATAATATGATCTATGTTACTTATTCAAATGAAAGCTATAGTAACACCGGTGTTCAAAAATCCGGAGCAACACCTCCAGGCGCGAGAACCAAAACAACTCCCAAAGGTCGTGTTGGTTATCCAAAAGATATTTCTCTCATCATGTGGACACACAACTTACCTTACGTGGCAACAGCTTGCACTTCTTATCCTCGAGACTTCATTGAGAAACTCAGAAAAGCACAAACTATGGATGGCTTCAAATTTATTTACCTCTTAGCACCTTGTGCTATTGGTTGGCGTTTTCCATCTGAAAAAACAATTGAAGTAGGTAAGTTAGCTGTGGAAACAGGCGCACACATACTCTGGGAAGCTATTAATGGTGACATAGAACTGTCAAACCTCAGTAAAAAATACGAAGACCCAGCAAAACGTAAACCACTAGATGAATATTTGAAACCTCAAGGCAGGTATAGAGGAATAGGTGGCGAGCTCCTACAATCCTACAAGGATTACATTGATCATCAATGGGCAATTATCACATCATTAGCTAAAATTAAAAAATAATAATTGAAGCATGAAAATGCTTCTCGTAATTTCTTTTTCTTCAATCCTTTTACCAATATTCCATCATGTTTTTAGCTGTGAGTATATTTTCTTTCACATTTTGATGAACATCAGGGCCATGACCGCTGTATAAATGATCGATGTTAAGTTTTGATAGTTTATCTAAAGTAGCTATCATCTCCCATCGATCGCCAGTTGGGAAATCAACTCGTCCACAAGCTCCTCCTGCAAAAACAACATCGCCTGCGAATAAACTCTTAGTTTTAGTTTCATAGAGAACAGCAGAACCATCAGTATGGCCTGGAGAATAAATAACTTTCAATTCGGTATCTGCAAATTTAATTACATCTTCATCTGCGTAGATTTTGTTAATTGTAAAGGAAATTTTCGCACGGTATTTTGAAAGCAAAGTAATTTCATCTCGAGCATTGATATGATTAGCAGCTAGTTCACTTGCACTGAAGGTTATTTTTTGAAAATCCTTGAGATTATTATCCCCCCAAATGTGATCGAGATGACTATGTGAAAGAAAAACTTCAAGCTCATAATCTTCATACTTTTCCTCTACGATTTTTTTCAAACTCTTCTTTAATGCAAATCTTGTTAATTGTCCAGTAAGACCAAGATCAATAATGAATAGTTTCCCTTCGTTTTCATCACTTAATATAAAGCTATTAGAAGACATTCCTCCGCCACGAACAACATCAATTTTCATTTAGTCTTCTCTCCAAAGATTCTTCTCCATAACTAGTACAATATTACCTTTTCTCAATCTCTTATGAAATACTTTGTATCCTCGATGAAGATAAAAATCAACAAGTTGTTTATGATCTTCATATGTTTCAACAATAATTTTCTTTTTTTCCATTAGACGAATTAGATGCTCTGCAGTTTCCATAATAAAAGAACCGAATCCTCTGTTCTGCATATCTCCTCTGATAGCTATTTTTTGAACTTCCATTAAACCAAAGTTTGTATTCTCTTTTATAGTAAAAGTTCCAATTAACTCCTCTTCATACAACACTGAATACACTGTTTGATTCTCTACTCTCTCGAGTATTTTTTCTTCTGTTTCCAACATACCTCGAGGTTTTCTTCCCAAGATTGGTTCAATAGGTGTGTACGCTTCAACAATGATTTTTTTCAAAACAGGAATTTCTTCTTCTGTAGAGAATCTAATTTCTGTTTTTTTCATCCAGTCCTCTTTTAGAAAATCGGGGAGATGCATTTTTCTACAACCTATTCTCTTATTGCTTCTAAGATATTAAAATTCTACGAATCATTTCCTCAATTAATATCTAAGAATTAGATTTTGAAAAATCTTTTTTAAAGGATTAAAGTTATCATTTCACGGAAACATAATAGAAAATATTTGGGTGTTGAAAAATGCGACCGATTACACAAGAAAAAATGGATAAGCTCACGAATTTTATGGAGAAAAATAGTATCGATCTAATCTTTATAACTGATTGGGGAAATGCTAGAGATGTCAATATGAGATATCTTACAGGGCATATCATGGATGCAAATCTTATTGTCACATCAGGAGGAGAAACAATTTTGCTCCCGTGGGATGTTGATTTGGCAGAAGACCATGCGCAAGTAGATACTTTAGTAACAGACCAAGACTCTAGACATAATCCTGCAACTTATGTAAAGGAAGCAGCTAAAAAAGACTCTCCGGTAGTAGGTTTTAATCTTGGTATTCCTTATCGATACATTTTGGAAATACAAAGAGCAATACCTAATGTTAAACTCTTCGAGAATCCACATACGCTTGCTGATATGTTTACTGAACTACGATCGACTAAAAGTCCACAAGAAATGGAGAAATTACAGAAAGCTGGAAAAATTGGAAATAAAACAATAAATGATATCAGAAAGTTTGCTGAAGAAAATGAAGGTACTGAAAATGATCTTTCATTCTTAGTAATGAAGAAAATGCAAGAATACGGGGCAGAAGAAAATTCATTTCCATCTCTTGTTGCAAACGTTGCAAGATCTCACATGATTCATTGTCATCCTGCTGCTGGTAACAATAAATATTCTGAGAATGGCTTAGCCTTAATTGATTATGGTGCCAGACATGATGGTTATGTTTGTGATATCACAATTCCACTCTCTTTTGGGAAGTTAACAGAAGAGCAAAAGAAAATCAAGAAAACTTGTTTCAAAGCGTATGAAGAAGCAATAGCTGCGATTGATGTAGGCGTTCCTCTTTGGAAAATCTCTGAAGCAGCTGTGGATGTTATCGAAGCTGCTGGTTATCACATGCCACATGGCCTTGGTCATGGATTAGGGTTAACAGTCCACGATGCTCCGGGCATTAGACAGAAACCCACCGAACCTGAAAGATTAGAAGTTTGGAATGAGACTCTTGTAGAAGATGGAATGGTCTTTACAATCGAACCAGGGGTCTATGTCAAAGGTTTAGGCGGACAACGACTTGAAAATGATGTAATGATTCGAAATGGAAGAGTCGAAGTTTACACTAAGTCAGAACCCATTGAATTATAAGAAATTGTAAGCAAATGTTTGTCATTTGCTTTTCTTCATTTTTATTTTGTTTTATCAAAAACTTTTGTTAATATTTCTTCAAAAAGACCTTTTGCTTCCTTCATCGCTTTTTTACCTTGGGAGGTTATTGCATAATATTTCCTATCAGGTCTTCCTTCAGGATTGTCTTGAACATGAGATATTACCAGGTTGTCTTTCTCAAGTTTGTAAAGTATAGTATAAGATGTAACTGTGGCAGGCTCAAATCCGAACTTCGTTTTAATTGATTCTTTTAATTCATATCCATACATCTCTTTCTCTTGCAATAATCTTAGAATGTAAATCCATAAATTGTCTATAGATGTTTTTTTCATTAATCGTTTGAATGCTTTCGAGGTTTCTTTCTGATCATCTTTATCTAAATAACTTGAGCTCATGTTTATTCCAACCTGTTAACTCTATTACGGATGAAGTTCTATTCTTCTAGATATCTATTAGTAGAAAAAAGTTTTTCCATTAGGCATATTTTGTCAATTTTTCTCTTTTCAAGTTAAACGCAAATCTTTAATATGGTAATAAAACGTTTTCAACCATACTTATAATGTTAATAATCGAATTTGACTATTTGATTCGGTCGTGAAATAATGACTAAAAAAAGAAAATCCGGTGGAAGGTCAAAAGGAAGTAAAGGCAAAGGTGGAAAGACTCAATGTTCCTCTTGCGGTAGATTAGTTCCTTCTGACAAAATTAAGAAAGAAACAAAATATGTAACACTTATGGATCCCACACTCGCAAGAGAATTGCGCAAAGAAGGTACTTTTATTCCTCAAGAAAGAAGAACAAAGTATTACTGTGTCTCTTGTGCAATTCACAGAGGAAGTGTGAAAATTCGATCCAAAGATACACGAAAAACTTAGAAAGAATATTAGTTTGAAGGATGAGTATTATTCCTTCTTTCTTAGGGGAATATATACTACATCACTTATACTAGTAAGTATAATTTTATTAGGTTTTGATTATGAGTTCTTCCAAGAAGAAAGTAGTGACATTTTTATTAGTTCTAGAAGAGGAACTACCAGACGTTAATTTTTCTTTGAAGAATTTGCGAGGGTCTTCAAAGATAGATGTTGTTGCACGTAATATTCTTGCTTCTTTTCCTTCATTCGGCAACTTTGAAGTTAATTATATCGTTTTATTCACAAAAAATAATCCTGCTGCATTGATTGTTACAGACTTGGCTAAAAGAGAAAAATCATATGATGAGATCGAGATTGCATCTTTAATTAAGACATCACTTCAAGATTCATACAATCAAAATGCAAAGACTAATTCAAGTGAAGATCTATCACTACAATTCTTTAATTGGCGGCATTTGAAAGAAGTCCGGTCATTTTTCACCCAAATAAAAAATACAAATGAACATGTTTTCTTTCTCCATGAAAATGGACAACCATTCAATGATATTGTACAAGATATACAAATCGCTAATTCTCTTTGTTTTATTTTTGGAGGTAGACATGATATCTCAGAAGAAATGGAAAAAGCTGTGTTAAAAATAACATCTGCTCAAGTAAGTCTTGGAAAAAGATCTTATTTAGCTTCAACCTGTATAGTTTTTGTCCTATTTGAGCTGGAAAAACTGGAAATAAACTAAACCCCAACATTAAAAAGTAAGCAGAACATTTTCTTCAATTGATAGTAATATTCAAATAAGCGGTAATAATTGCGTGAATTGAACGTTCTAAAGGAATTTAAAAAGTTTTCTCAAATTTGTTTGAATGGTGGTTGGATTTTATGTCCGAAGATGAAGAATTAGCTCTTAGAATCTTGAAAGATATCAGTGAAGATACAAGTGTTCCACGAAATATTCGTAGGAGTGCAAGTGATGCCTTATCTATGTTAGGAAATGTTGAACAAGAACCGTCTCGCGCAATAAGAGCAAATGTTGCTACCAGCATTTTAGAAGAAACTAGTCTCGACCCAAATTGTCCTGTTCATGCAAGAACCTTGATTTGGAAGATTATATCAATACTTGAGACAATTAGAGATACTGAAGAATAGATTTATTCTTCCTTTTATTAAACCGTTTGTTTCTTATAAATCGGAAATATTTTTTAACTTCACAATTTATGCTGAGATTTTGCTCTTTAACTCTTTCATTATCTGTGATTCGAAGTTTTGTTCACCCACTGCAAAAATAGTTGCTTGGCCAAATCCAATAGTTTCTATATGGTTTTCAATTATTTCCTTATTAGAATTATAATCGGTGATAACTAGAGCTGTCATATTCTTATTTGAATGGTTTATTTGGGCTGTAGCAAGTAGAGCTTTTAATTCCTTTTTCTGCTGATAAGCAATTGATACTGTTCTAGTTTGATCATCCTCAATGAGAAAATTACTAAGCCAGATTAAACCAACAATGGAATTATTAACGTGAAAATCAAATCGCCAGTTCTTTCGATCCAAACCAAGATCAGTATAATTTACAAAAGCTATTGATTTCTGTGTGAACTTTAAACCATTTCGTTTACATAACTTAGCTAAATAATTATTGATGATTTTCTTATCTTCTCCCTCATATAAGGAGAACACTACGAATGATCCGGAAGGAAAAGGAATTAATAATTTATGAAGAATTCCAACATCGATTAAATAACTGATTTCTTTTTCTCTGAATCTAGTTTCATCCAAAGATAACTTGTATAAACCAACTCTATCACGATCAGAATTTCTTTGATAAATCCAGTTATTCATGGCTACTTCATTGTAAAATTCTCGATGATGATCCTTAATTAAGGAGACATCAGCCAAATTCTTTTTTCTTTTTAACTTGGATTTAACACTAATTGCTCGAGATGTTTTACTTGATCGTGGACTTTTTTCAGGCATATTGCCTATAGATTTTTTTCTATTAGTATTATTTGTCAACTGAAGATTTAACTCATTTTCTTCTTCTGTACTTGAAATTACGCTAAGTGACTCCCCAGCTTTTTTTTTATAAGCAGATTTCACATGATCTATTGCTTCTTCCCAGAGTTTATCGAACTCTTTTTCAGCTTCGATTAATTCCAGATTATCTTGTTCAAGCGGAGTTTCAACAGGAATCATTTCATCAATTTCATCTAAAAGATCAATCTCATGATGTCCTATTTTCTCAATTGAGTGATCCTCAATCGAATTTCCACTCTCAGAGAATATTTCATTATTTTCTTTGAAAATATCCTCATCAAGAATAATTTCTGTTGTTTCCACTAGATTTTCAGTTTGTATGCTATTTTTGTTTTTGTACCAATAGTAAACAAGTAGGAGTCCCTCAAATCCGAAAAATCCTAAGATTAACATCCAACTTTTTGATAAGACATAAGCAGGTAAAGAGAGCAAGAAGACAGCATAACTATCAAAGAAGGTAATAGAAACAATCAGGAATATATATGCCACTAGTATGATGTAATTAATTACAGTAGTTCCAATTAGGATTTTTTTTAGAGTACGAATACTCAGACTGAATTTCATGATTAACCTGACCCTGAAACATTAATCACAGATATGTTGCAAAAGACCTTTTTAAACATAAATAAAAGGTAAGATTTGTGACAGAAGCACCTAATAAACTTCAAACATTTCTTTAATCTGTAGAGGATTTAGCTATATCCCACATGCAAATTATTGTCACAAGTGATAAACCAAGTTCATGTCTTCTATGAAGCTCTTGTCGAGAAGTACAAGTTTTACATTCTTCAGAGGAAATTGCCTGACAACTTTTTGGACATAAAATTTCTCGATACTTTAGACTGTGATTGTTTTTTAATTCGTTTTTTATTGAACTAGGTTTTTCTAGATCTTTACTTTTAATTTCCGTGGATAATACATCTTTAAACATACCTGTCACCATTTTCCGTCCAAATAATACCGCTCATTTTTCGGGATTCTCTATACTGTTGATTAAGAAGAAATTTCGATTTACCCTTTTAAAGTCCACAAAAACAACAGAAATACATTACACATGACAAGTATCTTTGCAATAATGACAACATACTTGGTTTTTTTCTGCAAATATTTTGGAAGGGGTGTTTTATATACTAAACTCTAGACCAATTTTTGAGTGGGTTAACTTGGTTACAACATTTAATTTGTTTACATCTATCGCATGGATTGTTGCAGGAATAATATCAGCAGTCATTAGTATCTTGTTCCTAGTCAAAAATCCAAAGAAAAGACTGAATCAATTATTTTCATCGGGTTTTATATTTTGGTCCCTTTCGTTATTATTTAACGGAATTAATTTCGCAGTAGCATATAGATCACTTGTAGCAGCAAATATTTTCCGTGATCTTTGTGTAGCTACTGGCATTCTAAGTGCAGCAATTTTGCTTCTCTCAGCAATTGGTATCTACTTTGGCGCAGAATCCCTACACTGGTCTTTATATGTAGTATTAGGATTAATCTCAGTTGCTTCGGTGACAATTGGTGTGCTTAATGACTGGGTTGTTGCAGATAGTTTTGGAGGTTTCAAAACTACCGATAATTTGCTTGGAAAATCGTTTGTTCAAATTATTCCAGCAGTTTTTGTCGTTTCTGGTTTAATTTTACTCATTGTTACATTCTTTAAACTTGAAAACAAAACAGCAAAGAAACGCATTGGTTATTTCACAATTGGATTCTCAACTATTATTCTAGGATTATTTATGTTCTTAGTAGATTCATTCGTAAATATTTCTCCCTACTTGTTCCCCTCATTAGCCATTATTACTTGGTTAACAGGACCTTTACTCATGCTTGCAGGATTTTATGTCAAAGTTGAAACTAGTTCTCCGGTATATACCGAACAGAGAATAAGTTTACACGAATCAAAGACCCTTGATCCGAAACACAAAATCGAAAGACCCTCTTAGTAATAGGTGGTGCTAGACCTCCCTCTCAGCAGTTATTATTGTAGCACTATCAGTAATAACTGTCGGTGCCACCTATTCTCTACCCCTTTTTTTCATGATAATATCTCAAAATAAGAATCAACTTTATTATTCATGTCATTTCGTTGCAGTACAAACAGACAACTATATCTTAGTTCAGTTGATAAGAAGGTAGGAGACGATTTGTTTGAGTCTAAAGAGGAAATTAAAAAATAAAATAGCTATCGTTCGCAATGAGAAAGCAACTGCCAATATAGGCAAAAATGGAATAACTCCCGCACAAATTAAACACATAGATCAACAGCTTAAAATGAAAGAATTGATCAAGGTGAAATTTCTTAGCAACTATTTTTCAGACAATCTCGACTTAGACATAAAGGTTCTCACAGATAAAACAAGGTCTAATCTTGTTGATAAACGTGGAAAAACAATAATCTTGTATAGAAGCATTCCTAAGGAATAAGAAAACAGCATTCAATTATTATCCGATTATTTTAAATGTAATCTTGAAAATCATTACATGCAGAGAAGTAAATGGTTGAAAGTTATGACTACTGTAATTTCAGGACCAGGACAACCATCAATTGGGAAACAGCTTGCAGATTTGCTCAATGCAACTCATGTGAGTGTAAAAGACAAATTCTTTCCAGATGGTGAAAGGGATATGATTCTCTCAAGTGAGAATTTGGACAAGAAAACAATCATTGTTCAATCAATTACAAGACCTCAAGATTCCAATTTCTTTAGTTTGCTACAACTTGCTTATACAGCTGAAGAATTTGGAGCTGAAGACATTACGCTTGTAGCTCCTTATCTTGCATATGGCGCAAAAGATAGACGAATTCTAGAAGGGGAAATAGTGAGTGTCTTTCATGTGTTCAAACTTATAAGAGCAACTCCCGCAAAACGACTCTATATGATTGATTTACATAATCTGGAAGTTCTCAAAGGAAGAGAAGATTTCTTTCATAATGTTTCTGCTATGCCAGCGTTTGGGAATTATTACTTAGAGAAGAATCTTAACAATCCATTAGTTCTTGCTCCTGATTTAGGAGCAAAAGAACGGGTTTCAATTATTGGAAAAGTTATGAACGCAGAAACAGATTATTTTGAGAAGAAAAGAGATCCAGTGAATGGAGAGATTAAATTATTTTCTCACAAAATTAATGTCAAAGATAGAGATGTGATAATTGCTGATGAAGTAATAAGAACCGGCGGAACAATTGCCAAATCTGTAGCCGCTTTAAGAAGAATGAATGCTGGACGGATATTTGTTGCTAGTACACATATGATGGCTATTAATGATGGTGAAAAACGAATTTTAGAAGCTGGTGCAGAGGAGATTATTAGTACAGATAGTTTACCTTCGGTTTACTCGAAAATACCCTGTGCTCCGATAATACATAATGAGCTTAAGATTTAATCAAAACGGAAAGTGTATTCTTGGACTTCAGTAATAAATCAAGTAAAACTCTCAATCCATACTTTTTCCATTTGTCTGGAATTCATCCAGAACTTCCTGTATTCGAGGTTTTATCTGTTTTAGAGAGTGAATATTATTCACATGAAATTTTAAAGAAAAGTACGCAATGCCTTGTTTTAAAGTGCTCCAAAGAAGGAGCTTATTTAGCTGCAGATCGAGCAGCGTATTGTAAACGTGCTGTTCGGATTCATTATAAAACTGAAGAGATCGAAGATACTGTTTTGAAATTAGCCAAGAAGATTACTCAAGAGATTGATTTTGAGGATATTATGAATAATCATAAGAGCTTTCTAGTAAGAGTCTACAGAGTCGGAAAAGCTTATAGTGAATACGATTCCATGGATTTAGAAGTAGCAATTGGTAAAAAAATCTGGGATAAAATGAATGGTGCTTGTGAAGTTGACACAAAAAATCCGGATATAACTTTCGTGCTACTATTCACTCAAGATGAATTATTATTTGGTGAAGAAGTTTATGCCAGGAAAAAAGGTTCTTTTGAGTCAAGAAGAGCTGATAGAAGACCATATTTTAAACCCGGAACCTTAGAACCTAGATTTGCTAGAATGATGGTGAATTTATCCAAAGCTAGCACACAGAGTTTTCTTTTAGATCCATTTTGTGGTCCTGGAGGAATAATACTTGAGGGAGTACTCATGAATTGCAGTGTTGTTGGATTAGATATTGATAAAAGAATGGTTAAAGGCTCAATAAGAAATCTTGCTCATTATAAACCGAATTCACAATACCATGTCTTTGTTAGCGATGCAAGAAAACTACCTTTCCATAATAATGTAAAATCAATTGCAACCGATCCACCATACGGTCGCGCAACTTCAACCTATGGAAAGGAAGTTGAGGATTTGTTGGATCAATTCTTTTCAGAAGCATCCAATGCTTTAGTGAAAGGAGGAACACTAGCAATTGGGATGTTGGATGAAATACCTTTAGAGGAAATTGCTAAGGATTACGACTTTCATTTAAGCATCTTCGAAAAAATTTACATTCATAAATCCCTTACAAGAAGAGTAGGAGTATTTGTTAAGAAATGAGTGCCTTGAAATTAACATTCCTAGGAACTGCTGGTTCTGTTCCCCAAAAAGATCGTTTTCTCTCGAGTATAGCCATGCGGAGAGAAAACGGTGAGATTTTTTTGTTTGATTGTGGAGAAGGAACTCAATATCAAATGATGAAATTTAATGTGAACTTTCAGAAGATCACAAAAGTTCTATTCAGTCATTTACATGCTGACCATCTCTATGGAATCTTTGGTCTTCTAAATACCATGAGACTTATGGAACGAACAAAACCTATCACAATCTATGGTCCTTTAGGTACAAAATATTTCTTTGATTCTATGATGGGTAAAAAAGAAAATTATGGCTTGTCATTTCCCATAGAAATTCAAGAAATTGAAGAGGGTGTTGTGTGTGATGAAGAAAATTATCGGATAATCTCCAAGAGAGTTATGCACTCTGTTTACACAATGGCTTATGCTTATATTGAAAAGGATCGACTTGGAAGGTTCAATAAAGAAGAAGCGAAGAAACTCAAAGTGAAGAAAGGGAAGAAATGGCAGGAGCTACAGCAAGGAAAATCCGTTTTATCAGAAGAAAACAAGGTCATTCTACCAGAGATGGTTCTAGGTGAGAAAAGAAGAGGATTCAAGATTGTTATTGCGTTTGATGGACTATACGTAGATGATGAATTTGTTCCATTTGCAATAGATGCTGATGTTTTAGTCATGGAATCGACTTATGAGGATAATCACGAGGAAAATGCAAAAGAAAGATTGCACTCTACTGCTCGATGGTCTGCTCGAATAGCCAAAAAAGCAAATGCAAAGCGTTTATATCTAACTCATATCTCACCGAGATCCAAAGAGGATGACACTCTAGAAAAAGAAGCCCGAGAAGAATTTCCTGAAGCTATAATTGCTTTTGATGGTTTGGAAATTAATTTAACACGTCGTGATTTAGAGAATGAATGAAGTCAAGAAAAATCGTTTTAGGGGAATTTCTTAACTAAAGTTACTTCCACACCATTTTTTGTATAAGGAGTAAGCCAATCAACTAATTGTTCAATCTTTTCGTGTTCTAATTCTACTCGAATGGGACCCAAAGGTGATTCACCTATTTCATCACAGAAATTAATTTTCCCAATAAAAGCAACTTGCTTATTTACATAAAAAATGGTTGATTGTCCAACAATATTATTTCTTAGAGTTTTTCGAGAAACATCAAGGATTCTTTGTTTTCTTACTAATTCGTAAAGCTTCTCTAATGCAGAATAGTTATTCTTTTCAATGTAAAGATAAGTTTCCTCACCCACTTTTTCTTCTAAAACTTCTCCTTCAACTATTGCGTTTAGAGCAGTTGCAATCTTTCGGAAACTTTCGGTGGGGTGTTTCTTAGTAATTACTTTGAATCTGAACACATTCATCACTTTTTTATAGTAGCTCTGACTTTTTCTTTTTTCACCTAGAATAAAAACTGTTCTATGTTATTCGTTAATTTCACTAAAAATTAATTAATTGTAAGTTATGCTTTAGATTAATAGGAGTAATTACAGATGCAAGTTAGAGCTTTCTTTGCTGTTGATCTTGAAGATGAAGCTATTAAGAAAAAAATAACCGATATTCAGTCTCAACTGACTTTACCAGATACACGAATAGCCTTTGTTATTCCTGAGAATCTTCATTTCACAATGAAATTCATAGGTGATCTTGAGGAAAAATTAATTCCGGAAATACAAACCGCAGCTGAGAAAATCAAATTCAATAGTTTTGAAATGGACTTGAACGGTTTGGGTTGCTTGCCAAATTTAAGCTACATCAATGCGATTTATGTGGGTGTAACCAAAGGATTTACTGAATTATCAAAGTTGGCCAGCAAAATAGAAGATTTGAGTGGACAATTCAATTTTAAAAAAGAGAATAGACCGTTTAGAGCCCATTTAACAATTGGACGTGTAAAGAGGATTCAAGATAAGGATCCGTTAATAAATAAATTAAAAGAAAATGAGAAAACAGAATTCGGGAAGATCATAGTTAACTCTTTTAAACTGAAGAAGAGTGTAAGAACACCAGATGGTCCCGTTTATACTAATTTGTTTGAAGTAAAAAGTACTGATTAAATATTTTAGCTAGTAGTAGGTTAAGGAAATGAATCTTGAAGAAAGATACCAGCAAATTCAGTTGGATGTATTAAAGAAAATTCGTCCAGCTAAAAAAGAAAGAGAATTACTCGAGAGTAAATATGCTGAGATATCATCAAAGCTTGAGAAAGCACTTCAAGATGCAAAGATCCAAGCAAGAATAGAGCTTCTTGGTTCATTTTCTCGAGACACTTGGATATCTGGAAACAGGGATATTGATATCTTTATCATTTTACCATATGAAAGCAAATTTTCTCCCAAAGATTTGTTAAATGAAATTAAGAAAGGAATTAAACTAGATTGGATAAGAAAACATGCAAAGCATCCATACTTGTATGCAATCACTGATGACATTGAGATAGAAATTCTTCCTTGTTATGAATTTGAACTCGGGAGAAAAATTAGAAGTGCAGTTGATCGTTCTCCAAATCATAAACAATTCATAAAACAAAATCTTCCAGTTGGTTCTAATGAAGAAGTTCGTTTGTTAAAGCAGTTTATGAAGGGCACTGAGACATATGGTGCTGAAATAAAGGTTCATGGATTTTCAGGGTATCTTGT
>JAGXNT010000044.1 GCA_019894765.1 Candidatus Heimdallarchaeota archaeon | reverse complement strand
TTGAACACATGGAAATAATGATTAAAGGCGTTGAAAAACGCAAGAAACATCTTGAGAAGAAAATGAAAAAGATGGATATACTAGAAGATCAGATAGAAGATGTCATCAAAGAAATTGGCAAAATGAAAGAATTCACTACAGAAGAATTCAAGAAGATCGTAAAGACAGGATACAAAGAATTCGCCAAAAAGATGATTGATGAAGACGACTTTTAAGATACTTTTTTTCAACATCCAAGAATAAGGAACTCATGAACACACATGGGTTCCAACCTCTTCCAAGAGAATATATCTCCAAACTGGAGATATTTTTTTATTTATAGTAACAGAATAGCTAGCTGGTAATGAAAATGGAAAGAAAGCATCCTCACAGACCAATGTCCCCCTTCAGACCACATATGCCATTCGGTCCCAAGCTAGTGAAAGAATTGAGTCGCTTAGTGTTTCTTTGGACGATTTCAGAGGAATCCGAAGGTATTACTGGTTACGAATTACAGAAAAACTACCAAGCGAAACAAACAACTGTGTACCGAGTTCTAAAAGGCATGGAAGATAAGGAACTCCTAACCTCAGAAGAAACCATAGTAAAAGGTAGAGCTCAAAGATTGTACAAAATTACTGACAAGGGAAATGAGCACTTAGTAGAGTTGCGAGAAAAATGGACTACTAGGATTGCTTTCCTAACAGAGATAACTCCTTTTGGCAAACATCCTCCCCCAATCTTTAGAAGAAGATCTCGAATTCATGATTATTTGAATAAAGTTGAGACAAAAGAGGAAATGCTTGAATTTCTCGATGAATATAAGAATCACATTAATCGAAGAAAAACTCAACTAGAGAGTCGTATAAAACATTACGAGGAAAATTTGGTTAAACTTGATGAAATTTCCAAAAAAGTCTCTGAAAAAGAAACCTTCGACCAAGAAGACAAGGAACAATTAGTCCAAGAGTACTTTAAGTAAAAGAGCCATTCAATAACAAATTATATTGAGTCCTTCTCAGCTGCTTCGACTATCTTCTTAGCTAAAGCCAACAATTTTGGATCATCATACTCTTCTGGTGAAACACTTATACCAGAAGTATTGTCATGATCTTGTGTTGGAATGCTGATTTCTTCTCGGGGGAGTGAAATGGTTGTTGGGGTGGTTTTACGAGGAGTTCTTCTACGCCTTATCCTAATAAATACCAGAACGATGATTGGAATGGCAAAAGCAAAACCAATAACAGCAATGGGAGTATAAATAATATAATTGAGAAGAGAAACGAATTTATCATGCTGAATGATTTCAATGTTGATATACCTCCCTGTAAGATAAACCACATTGTCTTTTACAAAAACATCTTCAAGTGAATCATTGCATTGAAAACTTCCTTCAATGAAAGGATCATTCTTATCTTGAACGTTCAAGAATTGTAATTCATTATTGCTTTCACCTATTAAATAGGCAGTATCTGAGTTCACTACAACTTTGTCATACCCCTCATAGGGATTCTCAAATCCATGAAAAATAACTGTTTCAACAGGATTCTGTGGGTTAGTTACATTATAGATTCTCAGATCATCATACATAGCAAAGTAAGCATAGTTTTGATGAACAAATAAATCCCGAATACTTGAATCCAACTCAACACTAGCTATTAGCTCCCACTGATTTTCGTCATAATGATAAATGGTGAAATTTCGACTGCCTTCTACAAGGTATAAGTAAGGAGAGTCATAGACTATGCATCGTAAAGAGGTGCTAAGTGGTAGTATATCTGTTATTTGATACCCAGTCGAATTGGTTATGTCAAGGATGGCCAAGAATCTCTGGGAAGGACCAAAATAATAGATAAAAGCTTGATTACCGTACATCTCAATCAAATTTGGCCAATGAGTGAGATTATCGACAGTCATTAAAAGACTCTGAGACCCAAGGACTTTTGGATTCCTTTTATTCGAAACATCAATCGTAAATAGATCTTTGTTAATTGTGATAATGTATACGAGATCTTTGTTGAAGAAGAATTTACCACACTGAGTACCTAAATACAGCCTACTTCGAAGTTCGGGTGTAAATGAATTGCTAATCTTGTATATTTCCAGACCATTATAACTATTAGCAACAAATGCATGGTTTTTCCAAACTTTTATAGCAGTCCCCCAACCGCCATCCCAGAATCTTGCCACAAATTCAACAGAATAATCTTCTTTAATATTGTAAATCTCTAATCCTTCAAAACTATCAAGAAGAATGATATAACCATTGTGATAACCAAGCGAGCGGTAAGAACCGGGATTATACACCTTCTGAAAATACGTGATTTGATGCATGTTTGTCAAATTTAGGAGAACAAGACCTTCATTAGACGTAAGCAGATATCCGGTGGAACCAATGAGGTGAAAACCTTCGTAATCCAGGGATTGATCCCAAATATGGTTGACTAGAGTTGGATTTGAAACATCAGAAATATTCAGGATAAAGAAGCTCCCATCACCACCAACAATATAGGCCAAATCATCCTGAAGGACAAGATCTCTTAACTCCGAATAGGAAGCCTTGACTTCCACGAAAATACCTGTTAAATTGGGATTATAAATGTCAGTCATATCCAATATTTGTAAAGTATTGTCACCAGTAATGAAAACAAAATTATCACGAACAACAACAGAATAAAAATAATCGTAAAACAAAGGATGCTGATACCGGCTGATGAACTGAGGATTCAAAGGATTACTCACGTTCAAAGTAACAAGACCATAAGCACCATCGCAAACATATAATATGTCATCAAAAACAAATAATTTGGTAAAGTAATAATGTTCCATAAATTCATCATAAAAGACTAGTAATGGATTATATATGTCTTGAATGCTGTAAATGAACAAAGCAAGAGCATAATCGACAATATAGAGATACTCCCCGGAGACACAGAAACTAATAAGCGATTCTCGCTCAAATAAGTGGGTTACGAAGATTGGTTCTTCAGGAAACGAAATATCTACAACTAGAATTCCATACATTTCCCTGATAAAAGCATATGTTTTTGATCCGAGATCAGAAATAATCATTTCAAGCGGCTGACCATAAATGGAATCATACTCACCTAATTTGGTACAATTTTCACCAATGTAGGGATTGAAATCCTTCTGAGAATTTTTTATTGGATTCAAATTTTCCTCTGATGTGTAACTTAGTGAACTCATTATACTAACAAAATTACCAATAAGCAAGAGAACAACTAAAGCAGAGAGTGCTTTTTTGGTGGTAAGAGGAAGAGTTAACTTCATTATGGATTCCTCCTCCTTTTTTTGCGGTATTTACTGAGTGAATACAGAGAAGCAGACAAAACAAGAAAGATTGTGAGAGAACCCTCAAACAAAGATAATGGTTCAGTAGGAAGAGGATGGGGAGGATAATCAGGATAACTTGCACTATCCCTAGGATCAGTTCCAGCTTCAATCTCCTCAAAATCGGAATACCCATCGTAATCCGAATCACTTCTATTAGGATAGGTCCCCAAAAGATATTCTTCATAGTTAGATAATCCATCTAAATCAAGGTCAAAAGAAGCATCATCAAAGAGCGGATCAAGACCTGTATGGACCTCAAAATAATCATCCATTAAATCATCATCCGTGTCGTTGTTAAGGGGGTCTGTATGATAAAACAAAATTTCATACCCGTCAATAAGAGAGTCATTATCAGAGTCATTGTCTATGGGATCAGTGAAGTAGTCAAATAGCTCCTCAAAATCAGTAAGAATATCATTGTCAGTGTCTGAATCTAATGGATTCGTGCCATAAAACAATTCTAAATCGTCAGTGAGGGAATCTGAGTCCGTGTCGTTCAACCAAGGATTAGTTAAAACTACGGATTCATTATAATTCGTCAAATTATCCCCATCATAGTCAAGATCTGCATCTGTCCCATTCAGAGGGTCTAGATCAAAAGATATTTCATACCAATCAACCATCAAGTCGCCATCGGAGTCCTCGTCAAAAGGATTTGTTCCGTATTTATTTATTTCTAAGTAATCAGCAATTGAATCATCATCACTATCAAGTCCGATAACAAGTATTCGATCGCTAAAAGCTAAAAAGAATAAATTCCCATCTATTGCAGGGCTATTTGTTTGACTCCAAAAACTTGTTATGGGAGTGGATAATACTCCATAAAAAATAAAATTATCATTTGAATCTAGTTCCCAGATTTCAATTCCAGTATCTCTATTGAACAAGTACAGTAAATTATTTTGTATTACATATTGATAGATATAGGAACTTAGTGTCATTTGTTTTATTAATACGGGATTAGAAATGTCCTCTATATCATAGATTACTAATTCATGTGGATAATTATTTTGGACGTACAAATAGGTTCCATTGACCTTTAGATTTAAAGGTTGTAGTGGCAAAGCCATTTGTTGTACGAGTACCGGTGAGGAGGGGTTTGAGATATTGAATATACCACAGGTGAAAGTGAAATAACCGTATCCAATAATTATGAACTCGTTGTATATTGCTATTTCATCGATATACTGATAGTACGCTGACTCATGAAGCAATATAGGATTACTTGGGTCTGAAACATTAAGTATGGTAAAATGATCATGTGATTGCAGAACTGCTAGACCATTCGTGATGTATAGTTCATATACAGTGTATATATAATCAAAGTGGGATATTTCCTTGAGAGAAGTAAGATCGGAGACATTGTAAATATATAATCCATCTGTTATTGTAGAGAAAACATACAATATATCGTCCTCAAAAAACAGATTCCCATATAATCCTTCAATGAAGGTAGAGGATATAATTCGAGGATTTAGAATATCTGTTATATTTAGGATTTTGATGCCTAGGTTATTGTATTTCAAGATTGCATAGTCATCAACTCGATATATCCCGCCAATATATCCTGAAAATTCAAATGTGATTCGTGTAACATTCGAGTAATCTGAAATGTTCAAAACTACAAAACCGTTATCATAGCAAGTCACCGTAGCAATGTTACCTTCTGTGTGAATTGCTGAGTCGATGAGATTTTGCTGCGAGAGTAAATTATCATAAGAAGTAAGGAAGGTAATAACATAGGGATTAGCAACATTATAGATTAGGAATTCAGTTTCAAAATATTCTGTTAAGACTATATAGGCTAAATTGTTCTGAACGGAAAATGCTATTGCACCAGATAGATAAACTGTATCACATAAAGTAGGGTGGAATATATCTGAGATATTCCATATTTGAAAAGTATAACGTGACATCATGTAAAGCAAATCATCTATCACAAGTAATTCAGTATAATCCTCATCGGTAACTACTGTAACTACTAGGAGGGGATTCAATACATCAGAGACATCAAAAATCGCAAAGGTGTTTCTATATGAGACACAAAACAAGTAATCGCCTTGTTTTTCAATACTAGAGTATCTTATTGAACCAAGATTGTAATAGCTTATTCTGATGGGATTTAACGGGTCGCTGAAATTATAAATTTGTATACTATGCATAGTGTCTTCGGAAAGAGTATACGAAGTTGCAAGGTAACCAATATCACCTTCGATAATAAGATCATCAAGTTCATTAATCACTATGTCATTGATAATTACGGGATTTAGTAAATCACTACAATTCACAATAATTAGACGATAACCATAACTTTGTCGGAGAAATACTAACTCATCACTAACACTTATTTTGTTGAAGCTATAAAAATCAGAAGTTTTACTAATAAATGTAGGTTTGGCAGGATCTGATGTGTTGTAGAGTACAAGACCCCAACCAGTTGCTAAGTAAGTGATGTTTCCCACTACAGCAATATCTTGGATTTGAAGATATCTTCCGAATCCCCATTCATCAATAACTGTTAAGTTCTGATAATGAGTGTCGTTTTCCGGGGTGAGGAAACAGCTATCGAGTTGCTCATTTGCTTTGTTGATGATTACCTCAGATGGATCACTAAGCATTTCCTTGTATTTAGGAATTACAGCTAGGCTTACTCCAAAGAGAATTAGGATTATACTTAGAAAAATAACCTTATTATTCCATGATTTCTTCATTCTCACCCAATCCATCTTCCGCCAAGGTTTTACTAAGAGATTCTTGAGCTATAAACCTCATGATAAGATGATATACACTTAATTAATAGAAAAATGGGTTAAAATAAATTTGGTTGCTTTTGACTCTTGTATTTTTAGACAATTAAAGACCCATAGGACCTCAAAAATTCGTCATTTTGTATCAATCGCTTGAAATTTTCATTAGTTGACTCCAGTAGTTTCTCAGACGAAGTCTCTCGAATAGTAGCAATCTTCGTTAGCATTTCGAAAATATACGTGGGCATGCTTCTTGGTGCTCCTTCTGGAGGATTTGGTTCCGTTCTGCATGGACCATCTGTTTCGATTAGTAAGCGATTAGTAGGAATCACTTTAATAATGGATTGAAACAAGGTCCAATCGTCTTCCGTCATTTCCTGTCTGAAAGCATCTAGAATCATGTTTCCACCAACAGAGAAATAACACCCAATGGCAAGCAATTTCTTCATTGTCTCGAGAGACCCTTTGTAACCATGAATAATCACTTTTGTTAATGAAAATTTCTTGATCAACTCGTACCCTTGTTCTTCAGCTCCATCCAAGTGGAGAACGACTAATATGTTTTGATCTCTTGCTTTACTGAAAAAGTGTTCTAAGAGAGTATATTGTGCTGGATACTGGGATTCATCTTGCAAGTAATAATGATCTAATCCAATCTCACCAAAAGCGATTGCTTGATCAAACAAGTCTTCCAACTCATCTAATTTATCCAAGTATTCATGTGCAACTTGTGGATGAATACCAAAGCAAGGCAAAATATACTTGCTTTTCATAGCAATCTCGAGTGTTTGTTGGTAAGAAACAGGGTCAGTGGAACTTGAGATAAGAAGTATTTTATGTTCATCCAACAAAGCTAACGCTGGTTCAAGAGCATTTTCAAATCGCAAATACACGTTAGTGTGGAAGTGGGAGTCAATATACACTGTTCTAATCCTCTAATTGTTCCAACTTGAAGACAACCGGACGAATACCATCGGTGCAACAGGAATACATGAAAGGCTTATCTACCCAAGGTTCATGGTCCCCACCTAAAGAGAGAACTCTCACATCAGAGAAGATATCTTTCCATGCATAGGAACAAAAACCTTCAGGACAACGAACTCTTTTATCAACAATGAATTCATCTCCATCTTTGAACGCACCGCAAACAGTGTACTTTTCACCATTTGCTCTTACGGGAACATTCCCATCAAAAACATGTTCAGGAGTTATACGTTTTACTACGGTTATTTTTACGCTATGTCTAGCCATTTTCTCAATCCTCAATAGATTAATTGCAAGTAATTCTCTTACATTCTTAAAAATGCACTCAAAACTTAGGATAATTGGGAGAAGGATTTTATGGATGAAATCAAGGAAATGGATAAAAATACTAAATTAAATACTAGAGTAAACACTCCCAAACCCTATAGATGAAAATTGTGATTAAAATGAAGAGGAAGAAATCTGAGTTACTAGGGATTCTTATTCTAGTTCTACTACAAGTATCAGCAACACAATTTAATTCTGAAGTGGAGGTTGATGGAGCAACAAATCAAAATAATATTCAATTAATCCAACAAGAGGAATTTAATCCTTCAGACGCGGAGATATTCATCAACTCTGATGATGACTTTCTAAGTTATGCGTTTCCCGGGAATGGAACAATTAATGATCCCTTCAGAATCGAGAACTATACCTTTGATACTATCAAACTATTTGGCATACTAATTGTAAATACCACTAAACACGTGGTTGTTCAAAACAACAGTATCGCTGCTAGTAATACTGCTTTGAAAGTGGAATTCAACGATCCAGGAACTCTTTCCTTCAAGAACAACACCTGTAAGAACAGTGAAATCGGATTGTGTACAAAATTCACCGCAGGTATTGTTATTCGATATAATGATTTCTGGGGCAATAATGAATCATTACTCGTAATAAATACTCGAGATGTTTTGATAGAAAACAATACAGTAAGAAACAATAACTTAGGAATTGTACTCAAAACAACGAATGCAACCTTTCCTACTGTGAATTGTTCTGTTATGTTCAATTTATTAGAAAATAACACCGGGTATGGTGTAACCATTCCGGCTTTCTATGAGAACAGATGGACAAAAGAAAACAGCATACATCACAATACTTTTGCGAATAATAATCCAGATGGAAAGAAACAAGCCTTAGATGACGGTATTGGTAATGAATGGGATGATGGAGAAAATACCGGAAACTACTGGTCAGATTGGTGGGGAATTGGTTCGTATAACATTAGAGGCTTAGCGAAGAGTAAAGATAATTATCCGTTAAATGATCCTATACATGTAGTTACTACTAAAATCCCAGGCATCTTCAAGGGAAGAATCTTGATATTCGTAGTATTTACACCGATTTTATTAGGCGGATATATTTTCGTTCAAACTAGAAAACGAAGAAGCAAAACAATAGAAGAAGAATAAATAGTGCTTAGATTATTTATCATTAATTAATGGTAGAAGAAGGGAAAAGATAGGAAAATAAATGGGAGTTATTTTTGTCGGTAGTGGCAGAAGATTAATATTCCAATTGAGAAGTTTAATTTAGAAATAGGTTGGTATTTGTAACGGTTTTTAATGCGGCTGTAGCACACCAATAAAAAGGAGATTTAGATTATTCATCAACCTAAATGTGTAATTATACTATGTGCTGGAAAGGGAAATAGGTTAAAACCGGCAACAAATTACTGTCCAAAACCATTGGTTCTAATTAGAGGGAGACCCATAATAAGCTATCTTATAGAGAATTACCTATGGAATGATTTCGAAGAATTTGTTTTCGTGATTGGACATAAAGGGAAAACAATGCAAAAACGTTTGGAGCAATTGCATAGAAAGTATCGAAAGAAATACCCTGATAAGGAAATAAATTTCCATCTTAAATTAAACGATCATGTGTCTCGAGGGAACGGTTATAGTGGTTATTTAGGATTAAGAAAAGTCCTCGAAGAGAATCTTGGGGATCAAGTTATGCTCTCAATGGGAGATCATCTCTACTCTCATAACTTGATTAAGCACATGTGCTACGAAAGGAAAAGTGATGACGATATAATAATCGCAACTGATCCCAATTTAGACAGCATTTATGTTGATGTTGAAGAAGCAACTAAGATAATGGGAGATAAAAAAGGAAATGTAGTCAATATTGGAAAAGAAATTAATCAGTTTAATAGAATTGATATGGGAGTATTTATCCTCAGAACCAAAATAGTGCAACTAATTGACAAGTTAGATGAGAAGGAAGTAGTTTTTGGTTGGACAGATGTTGTAAGAAAGACTATTGAAAAAGGATTAATTGTAAGATATTGCGATACTACAGAACAAGAATGGGTGGACATAGACAACATCTATGACTATACAGTTGCATTGAGTTTATTGGAAGATATAACAACAAAATAACTCGAGTGAGATAAATGAGTAAGAAAGCATTTGAAGATTCGGAAAACAAAAAAAAAGGAAAAATAGCTTTGATTTGGTTTTCAAAAAACAATATTATTTCAATTAAAGGAAACCAACAACCACTTTATCTCCAAAAAAAACTGGCAAGATTATCACTGATGGATCGACAATTATTACTGCTAAAGGAAAATGGATTCTTAGAGATAGTATTTATCTCCAAAGAAAAAGAATTCTTGGAATCTATCAAGAATGAATTAATGAAAAAACAATGGCCGGAAAGTGGATTAAAATTTGATTTCATTATTCCTAAGGAATTAGTAAATTACTTAGACGAGAGAGAAAAGAATAACTCCACTGATCTAATTTTGAGTCTTTCAGGAGAATGGTTGTACGATAAAAGAATAATAGAATATCTTTCTGAAAACATGCTCAGTAATAAACAAAGAACTAAAGAAGAGAAAGGAAAGGAAATTGCATTTATTCAAGAGGATAGAGAAGAGATTTTAAAGGAAAAACAACAACACCTTATTTTTAATGAGTTTCTACCAATTATTGGAATGATAAAAGGAAAAAATGCCATTTTTAAACAATTAGAAAAAGAAACAGGGAAGAATGAATTAACTAATCCATTTGAAACCTTATTCGCAATTGGTCTAAAAGAACCTCACAAGATAATACAGTTATCGAAAATACCTACCTATATCACATCTATGAGAAGGGAATTACCTATTAGCTATAGTATAGTAAGAGGGAGAAAAGAACTCTCCAAAGCAAAATGGTTGTTAGTGAAGCAAACGCAAAAAGGAACACTAGATTTCATTGCATGGTACTTTAATCGACCACTTGAGAACTTGACTGTATATCTAATTGCAAATGGACCGCTTACACCAAATCAAATAACAGTTATAGTAAATATTCTAGCATTTATTGTAGCAGGATGCTTCATAGCTTCCCCATACTTAGTAACGAGTCACTTAATGCTCGCAAGAGCACTTCCCTGGTTAGCATTTATTGGCCTAGTGGGAGTCAACATTCTGGATGGAGTCGATGGGAAACTTGCCCGGATAAGAGATAAATTAACATTACTTGGACATCTAGAACACAGCTTTGATCAGCTTTACGAACAAACAGTTTATTTTGCAGCAATGTGGTATTGTTTGAATATTACAGAGCAAAAACTTATTCCATGGATTATCTTAATTATTGCTTTCTTAATAGTGGACACATTCAATAGACATGTTTCAATGCAATATTATAATGTGATGAGAGTTTCTTTGGCTGATAGTGGGAGGTTAGACAGAATGTTCAGGAGAATAGACGGAAGAAGAAACACTTATACAATCCATTTCTTGATATTCTTACTCTTACCATGGAAACAATATCTTATAATCTCAATGTTGACACATGCAACGATAACTAGTCTAATTTACACAAGTAGAGCAATATATCATCTCCGAAGAGCTGATAAAGGAATCTTTCCAAAAACCGAAGAAATTGTATAACAAGAAGTAGTAAATAGAGAATTAAAGAACCTTTTTAGTGAAGATTGCAGAACACTAAAAAGTGGTTTTTTCTTTGGTAAGATTGTTTCGCGGTAAAACACCGAAAATTAAAGATGACAAAGGAGAGGTTATTCCAACAAGTATTGCTTCACTTGAGGAAATAACACTTGGGGGAATAAAGCAATGGATTTTAATTAGAAGTCATAGCGTAGAAAACCCACTTCTCCTATTTCTACATGGAGGACCAGGTTCAGCAGAGATGGGTTTTGCTCATAAATACGAACGGAAATTAGAAGAACATTTCTTGTTTGTAAACTGGGATCAAAGAGGAGCAGGAAAATCATTTTCCAGAAAGATACCCAAAGAAAGTATGAATATTGAACAATTTGTCTCAGAAGCTCATGAATTAGTGCTATTTCTAATGGATCGTTTCAAGAAAAAGAAAATTGTTCTCGTTGGTCATTCCTGGGGGAGTGCTTTAGGTGTTCTCTTAGTGCAAAGATATCCTGAATTATTTTCAGCCTTTGTAAGTATCGGACAATTAACAAATCTTATTGATAATGAAAAAGTTTCACTTCAGTTCACCTTGGATGAAGCGAAAAAAAGAGGGAATAAAAAGGCAGTCAAGCAACTTTTGAAACTACAACCACCATACTATAATGAAATTCAACAACTAAATAGACAAAGAAAGTGGATGGCAAAATTCGGAGGAGCAGTTCATAACCAAACATCGATGTGGCCAATAATCAAAGAAATGCTAAAAGCCCCTGAATACACTTTAAGAGATAGTTTAGGTTACTTTCAAGGAACAGTTTTTACTATCAAATCATTATGGGTGGAGATTATCGAAAAAATTGATCTAGTCAAAGATGCTCGGAAATTTTCTGTACCTGTGTATTTCATTGTTGGTAGATATGATTACAATACACCCT
>JAGXNT010000043.1 GCA_019894765.1 Candidatus Heimdallarchaeota archaeon | reverse complement strand
GAGAAGTGAATAAAGATACCAATTGTAATTAGTATACCAAAGTACCAATATGGAATATTCTTCATGATATTCCAAGGGAAACCATCCAGAAACTCAGAAAGTATTTTCCAAATTAATAGCACTGCGTATCCAACTGCTGCCATAATGATTTGTTTTGTTCTTGCATTTGTCATGTCTCGAGAGATATTGATAATTCTGTCATCCCAAGTAATGTACTCAGACATCAAACCAATTGCTAACCAACCACCATACATCAATCCTGCCCAAAGCAGTTTCTCCACAACATGGATTTTCTTATTGAACATTAAAGGTGCAAAGGAAAACATGATCATGCCATAAGTGAAGGAAAAATAAGTTAAGAAAACATTTGGACCAATAACTCCTCCTGTATCAATTGTGCGTGTTCCTTTTATTATATACCAGATAACATTGTCTACAAATTGAACCACGCCATAACCAAAAAGGCCAAAGAAGAATTCTTTGTATCTCCTTCTAACGATCAATAAAGCAATCCAAATAGTGACCAACATTAGGTCGAAATAGATGAAATCGATTCCAAAATATCTACCTACATCATGAGCCATAGCGATTATATGAAATTTGGTGCTATTTAATTTTTTTTGCAAAACTACATTGTTAAGTTATGATTTACTCTTTAAGATAAAAAATAGCAATTGTTTGTAATGAAACTAATTGCTTACAGTATTGGGAAATTCTTGGAAAAGGTTATTATTAGTTTATGTAGGATTCGAAAAGTCTAAGTGTTATCTAAATCATCTTCAAGATTGTAAGCTTTTTCTAATGCATTGGATACTTTGGTTTCATCGATGAAAGGTTGCTTTTTCTTGCTCAAATATTTCTTAATTGATTTTGTGTTGAAAATCAATGTAATTTCTTCTTGTGTTGCTAACACGTCAATATCACTTAAGATTAATTCATGAATAAAATCATTATAGGAATTGAAAAGCTCAGATAAACTATCAAAACTTTGCTCTGTGGCCAATTCAGCTAAATCGATTGTATTAGTTTTCTTTTTCTTCCAGAAAGAAAATAATTCGCTTGAATCATCTTCATTAGTAAATAAATAACTCACATCAGAGATTTTGTTTCGGGTTTCTAACTCGATTAATTTACTCAGTGCTCGAAGATTCTTAACAGATAAGAATGTGAGTTTGCGTAGTAAGAGTATAGTAGTAAAGACGCCTAAATTCAAGGTAGCAGGAATATAATAGAATGTAACATTTTCTAGCATTTTACTGGAATCCATTCTCCATAGAAGTTTTATGGCATTGATTGAATCTGTGTTGAAATTGAAATAACTAGAATCTTCAAGAGTGAAATCTTTGAATTTTATCGTTCTAAGATTATCAATACAAATATTCAGAAGGGCAATCAAAACCTTTGTATGTAACAAAGAATTATCAGTTGCCAAAAATATTGCATGATACAATTTGTGATTAGGTATAGTCGATTTGCGATTTTTAGTTGTCTTGCGATTGTTGTTATAATTCAAGTCAATTCTTGGGAAAATCTGTTGGTCATATAAAGAATCTAAAATCGATTTAGTATATTCATCAATTGTAACGAAATCTTCAACTAACAAATTCTTAGCAGATAAATCAAGAGGGAGAGAATTGCTCAGAACTGTAATAGTTAATAACAAGAGATCTGACGAAATATTATTTTCTAGGAGAAAACCATCAACTGAACTCTGCGTTGGTAATTTGCCATTACTTGAGTAAGATTCAAGTAGGAAACCAGCTAGTTGATTAATAGTTTCAATATTTCTAAAATATGTAGAAGGATTAATTTCTAGAGACTTCAACCATCCAATTGCTTGAAGCGGAAATAACAAATTCAAATGAGCATATTGCTCGGATAATCTTATCTTATAGCGCTTCCTGTACCGAACAATCAAAAGAGAAATTATCGTCTCGAGTACGAGAATACCAACAACAATTAACGGTATACCTATTCGAGTAAATTTTTGGATTCGAATGTTGCTTAATTCGTCCAATGGATCAGTAAAATAAACAAAGATTTCGTCGAAATCACTAAAGGAATCACCATCGGTATCTGGATTGAGAGGATTAGTTAATACTACGAAAATTTCGAACCCATCAGGAAGTAAATCATTGTCGGAATCCGGACTCAGAGGATTTGTTGTATAGATTGTTACCTCATCACCATCAGTGATCAAATCCCCGTCTGTATCTGCCAGCAACGGATTCGTTCCATGTTCATAGACTTCTGCATAATCCGATAGATCATCGTTGTCTGTATCATTCGAAAATCGATCAGTTCCTAAACCAAGCTCGTCAAAATCGGAAATACCATCCTGATCAGAATCTAGTATTGTCCACAAAGGATCAATTGGATCATTTGGATCCCAACCATTAGCAATCTCATCAGCATCCAAATAGCCATCAGAATCTGTATCATTTAGTAATGGATTAGTGTCATGAATAATACATTCAGCATAATCCGTTAAGGTATCATTGTCTGTGTCTGGATTATATGGGTCAGTTAGAGAAGTTTCAGTCTCAAATAAATCTGATAAACCATCTCGATCTGAATCTCGTGATAGAAAGAAAATGCCATTGTCTCTATCTTGCACAAAAATGGTGTCATTATTGGCTTGTACATCTACTATATTTGCGTTAGTGAAAGGTATATATTGAATATGCTTGATGTCACTAATGTTACTACCATCAACAATTTCCAAACCATTATCATTAATTGTTAAGTACAAGGTATTATTGTATTCGAAAACATCTGTAACAGGTCCGGAGCCATAATAGCTCCCAACAATCTGCGGAGAACTAGGATTTGATGCATCAATTATTGCCAATCCATTATTGCCTTGAGCAAGATAAAATAGTCCATTATGAGCTAAAACGTTTCGACAGGGCATGGGAGTTGCATAGGTTAATTCTACAGTTGGGTTGGTTGGATTATTAGCATCAATAATCACTGGATCATCAGAGGGATGTGTGAAAACGATCACATTATTTGAATCGATATCAAGCTTAAAACGTAGATCCGCATCAATAAAAAGATCAATAGTAGCTTTTTCCTCAAAAGTAGCAAGCGAAGTTAAACTATGAATATGTAATTCACCTGTCCATGAAGCATAATAAATGTGATTGTTATCGATTACAAAATCCTCAACAGAGTGATATTCATGTTCAAAGGGAACACTAAGGGAATACGGATCAGAAATATCCAAAAAATAGAAACCTTGCATTCCAGCAAAAACTGCATAATTAGAATAAAACTCACAACTAATCATTTGTGCAAAGTTCGAAGATATCTGATTCAGTGTTATTGGAGAAGTTATTGAGGAAATATTCACCGCATGAGCATAACTATAACCTGAAATTTGGGTATTCATGTATAATATATCATTTTTAATATTGAATGTATAGATTCTCGTATTTGGCATAAAGTGATGAGCAATTGAATAGTATAGAAAAGTCTGATTATCGTTAACAAAAAGCATGTTATTACTTTCAGGCACTTCTTCTACATTTTGCGCTAGACTTGGTGAATTTTCTACACAACCTAAAATTGGTATTATTAAAGAAGATGCAAAAATTAGTAGAAGTAAAAATATTATCTTGCTGTTAGTTTTCCTAAAAGTCATTTCAATAAACCTTTGCCTGAAACTCTCCAAGAATTAATATGGAATACAGTCTTATAAGAATTTGCAAAGTAAAAGAGAACTATCTTAGTCATATCCTGCAAGCAAGTCTAGATTAATGTTTTATAAAGATATAATAAAAAAAGGATTTGTGAGACGTTGAAATTCATGTCTCATCTGTATTAACACGAAGTTTCTTTTCTCTCTCATCTGATATTAATTAGACAATACTAAACAAAGCTGTAGTTGAAGTTATAATAGAAAAAATGAATTGAAGAAAAACTAGGATTTCTTCATTTTTCTTTGTGCTTTTTTAAGACATTCTTGAGCTTTTTTCTGGTTCCCAATTTTTTGATATATATCACCTAATAACTCCCATCCTTCAGAATTATCTGGATTTATCTTAAGTGAATTTTCTAAAAATTGAATAGCAGATTCATTATCCTTTAGCATTTTGTAAGTAAAACCTAGTCTAAACATTAGTTGTGAATCATCTTTTTGTTCATCTAGAACACGGTTAAAGGCATTAACTGCTTCCTGATATTTATTCATTTTTAAGTAGAGCTCTCCAAGTCTCTTCAATAATTCAGGATTTCTAGGTAGGTATTTCAAAGCTTTATTGTAGATCTCGAATCCTTCGGAATCCATCCCTTTCTCTTCATATATTTTGCCTAATTTTAACATTAAGAAGGGATTTTTTATCTCATTTGTGATTTTTACAAGTTCATCAATTGCATTATCTAAATCCTTTTTCTCATAATATATATCTATAAGCAGTTCTTTTGCATAAATTGATTCTTCATCAAGTTCTAGTGCTTTTTTTATTTGATTTAGAGCTTCTTCAACATTTTTTTTCAAAAGAAAATCCCTACTTCTTACAATATATAATTCAGGAAACTTCTTATCAATTGATTCTGCTTTTTCAATTGATTCATTAAATTGCTTGCTATTTCCTTCCAATAGATAAATCAAAGCAATGCTAGACCAAAGTTTCGGATTATTTTCATCTTTTGTTTTTGCTTTTTCCAAAACCTCTTTTGCTTTGTTATATTCCTTCAATTTTGTATGAACATTTACTAGATTCAGATATGCATTATATAATTCTGGATTTTCTTCTAAAACTAGGCTCAAATATAAGGAGACTTTGCGATTATAACCTCTATGCATCCAATTCATTGCTGTTTCATAAAGTAAAGTTGTGAAATCAATATTTTTATAGTATCCTTTTTCACTAGTTACACTCTTGATTTTTTCTTGATCTAATAATCTATAATAAGTTTCTCTAATCTCAGACCTGTAAGTAACTTGTAAAGAGTAATTAATATGTTCATAGTGATCTGCAATGTAATACTTTATTCTTTCACCAGGTAAATAAACAGAAATTTTTTTACCTTTGACTTCTGTTATTGCCAATTTAGCAAGCCTAAATGCATAACCTTTGATTTTTTCATCTATTTTTATAATTTCTTTCTTTATGTTTTCTCGTTTTTGTATTGATATATTTTCAACTGGGTAACCGTATATCTTATAGTAGATATTGAGAGGAACATAATTTCGTAGAACTTCAATTGACTCACTTTGTAAACGTTCTTTCATGTTATTTAAGAAATTTAAGCCACCACGACCATCAAGTGAAATAAAATCCCCAGAAAAGGTATATGCAATAATTCGAGCAAATTTTTCTTGCTTTTCTTTTAAAATTTCAAATTTTTTACTATTTCTTGAAGCAATGATTTCATTGATTATTCGTTCTTTTGGGTCTAAGCTCTTTATTGCATCTTTAGCTTCCGAAGGAATCATTATAGAGTCATCCTCTATAATTAGATTTAGCGCTTCTGCACTTTTCCTAATTGAATCCTCAGTTATGTTTAAAACAGAAGCAACCCACTTAATCCTTGTTTTCTTTTGTTTTTCAACCAAATCTAGTATTTCTTTATTCCTTTTTTCATTTGCCATTTTACAAATCACTTTTCCTTAAAAACTACCCTAAGTTAGGGGTTTCTTTAAAAACATTATGCATGTTATCATTCCTAACATCATTGACTATATGTTTGCTTTTTCTTTTAATAAAAATGAATTATTTTTTTTTCATAGGTACATGCTAGACAATATGCCAATCATACCACGGTTTAATAATTTCTAGAGTAATACTAGCATACATAATTGTATAATTAAACTATATTTGGGTGTAACTCCTTGGAAATCCTCCACTCTATATGGGATACAGACAACTTTCATCTCTGGGCTGAGAATACTCATCTACTCGAGAGAAACAACCAAGAGGAGAATAAAAACATCAATGTTCTTGAGAAAAAACACCCATATACTGTTAATTTTAGCAGATTGTTGGAATTACTAAAAATAATGTCTACAAACCCAGATGAGAATCTTGCTTTTAGACCGAATTGGCTTGCAATGAATCTCCCCACTATAACAAACAATCCAATAATTTCTGTTAGCAAAATATCTGAAGAACTAAAGAATGAAAAAGATTTGGATTTCAATTATTGGCAAGTCAATACTTTAAATCTTGATTTATATGATGCTTTAGATTTCCTTTTATCTCTCCCAGAAACCCCTCCTAAAGGAGTTGTCTTTAGTGATTCTCTGAAGTTCTGGACTGAAGTTGCTAGATTTAGTTTGGAGATTATTTCTATTAACTCTTATTTTCCAGCAACAAAAGTAATCAATCAAGATTCTGAGAAAACTGTCTTTACTGGTATTTGGGAAGCAATTATCCCTAATAGAACTCTCCAATCATTTAACTTACTTGTTAAATCGATGCCTTACTATTGCTTATCCTTTTTCAGTAAGAATTTAACATCGCAAGATATCGTTTTAACTTTCATAAATAAGACAATTGATTCTTTTCTTCGTAAAAAACTCTCTATTCATTTACCAAGGAGAAGAAACGAGGAATCTGAGAGAATCAATGAATTATTAGAAGCTTGGTTTGAGTCTTTATTCAATCCCACACAAGTTGAGCTTGAATGTTCAACTAAAGATTTCGCTTATTTTAATGGAATAATTAATTCTTGGCAAAAGAATATTTTTCGAGAAATACCTGAAACATATTTTCGAACTTGCTTTAAGCTAGTTCCTCCAGATCCTGACAAAGGAGAAAGAACTTGGCGAGTGGAGTTCTATTTGCAGAATCAAGATGATATTAGTATCATTATTCCTGCAGATGATGTTTGGAAAAGCAAAGCTGGGACAATAAGTTATTTGCAAGAGAAATTTGAAGATCCTCAAGAGAGATTACTAAAGGATTTAGCCGAAGCATCAACAATTTTTCCTAAGATTAGCGAAAGTTTGGAAACGACTTTTCCAAGTAAGGTTCAATTAGATGATAGAGAAGCATTGGAATTTCTAGAAGTTTACTCTGTTCAATTAGAAGACAATGATTTCGGAGTTTTTCTACCTTCGTGGTGGAAGAATCCAAATAACCGATTGGGTGTAACTTTAGATTTGGGAGAGGAGGGTTCAACAGCTAACAAATCCTATAGTTTGTTTACGTATAATTCATTGATTGATTTTAATTGGCAATTCGTTATCGATGAAATGAAAATAACACTTGAGGAGTTCGAAAAACTATCAGAACTAAAGGTTCCATTTGTTCAACTACGAGGAAAATGGATCAAATTAGATCAAGAAGAATTAACTGAAGCAGTGGAATTCTTCAGAGAATATTACAATAATCTACGAATGAATGATATCCTTCAACTTGAGTTAGAAAATGAGGATTTTCTTGCCAGAAAGAAATTCGATTTGACTGTTAAGGGCGACTTCAATGATAGAATTCAAAGGGTTATAGAGAAAAGCCGAATAGAGAATCTTAATGCACCAGATAATTTTGTAGGAACACTACGTTCATATCAAGAGAAAGGTTATTCGTGGTTACGCTATTTGAAGCAATATGGTTTTGGAGCTTGTCTTGCTGATGATATGGGTTTAGGAAAAACCATTCAAGTTATTGCTTATCTTCTTCAGGAGAAGAATGAGAAACCAACAAATACCCCGGCGCTAATTATTTGTCCAACATCTATTCTTGGTAATTGGTTTAGAGAAATCCAACGCTTTGCACCTTCTCTAACCACACTTATTCACCATGGATCTAAACGTATTCTAGATGAACGATTTGTTGGAAATGCGTCTAATTATGATTTAATTATTACAACATATAACCTAGCTCAAAGGGACTTTGATGTCCTCGCACAAGTTAACTGGTCTACAATTGTTATTGATGAAGCTCAAAATATTAAGAATCCTTCAACTAAACAATCTCGAAAAATAAAGAAATTAAATGGAGATTACCGAATAGCGTTAACAGGAACCCCAATAGAAAATCGTCTTACTGAATTATGGTCTATTCTTGATTTACTTAATCCAGGTTATCTTGGATCTTTGAGGAAATTCAAGGAAATATATGTTACTCCTATTGAAACTAAACAGAATACCCAAAGTATAAAACAACTTGCTAGATTAGTTCAACCCTTTATCCTTAGACGGTTGAAAACAGATCCAACTATCATTAGAGATCTTCCAGAAAAAACAGAATTCAAAGTCTACTGCTCAATGACTGAGGAACAATGTGTTTTGTATGAAGCAGTAGTAAAGGATTTGATTAAGAGGCTTAATGGATTAGAAGGTATTTCAAGGAAAGGTTTGATTCTCGCAGCATTAACCAAATTAAAACAAATTTGTAATCATCCTGTTCAATTCATGCATGAGTCTACATTGGACTTGAAGGACCGTTCTGGTAAATTGGATCGATTAATTGAAATGTTAACGGAAGTAATGGCAAATAACGAGAAAGCTTTAATTTTCACTCAATATGCTGAATTAGGACAATTACTCAAGGATTATTTACAAGTTGTTTTAGATCAAGAGGTGCTACTGCTTTTTGGTGGAACCCCTCAGAAAGAACGTGAGGAGTTTATTAAGAGATTCCAAAGTACAGAAGATGGATCTCCGAAGGTTTTCATACTATCGATAAAAGCGGGTGGAGTTGGACTAAATCTTACAGCAGCAAATCATGTCTTTCATTTTGATCGCTGGTGGAATCCTTCAGTAGAAAACCAAGCAACAGATAGAGCCTTTAGAATTGGACAGAAAAAGAATGTCTTTGTTCACAAATTCATCAGTGTTGGAACCTTAGAAGAGAATATTGATCGATTAATAGAACAAAAGAAAGTACTCGCTGATAGTGTAATCGGAACTGGAGAATCTTGGTTAACAGAAATGTCAACTGAACAATTACGAGAAATTCTTAGTTTACGTAAATTGACTATGGGAGGGAACTGATTAATTGGCTTCTTTAGATACCAGATTAAAGCATTTTCAGACTAAGTTAAGAAAAGTCAAAAATGGGATTCGTCCGAAAAATCTTGAAGGAAAATTCGGTAATAAATGGTGGTCTAAGAAATGGTTGGAATCACTAGAGTTTTTTGTAAATGATAAAAGAATTGTCCAAGGTCGTTTTTATGCTCGAGAGGGTCAAATTAGAAGTTTAGTCATAGATAGAGGATCTATTCAAGCTAAAGTTCAAGGAACCAAAATAAAGCCTTATTCAGTAACAATAAAATTACAAGTTCTTACTGATGAAGCATGGCAAGATATACTCGAGCAAATGGCGAAAAATGCAATGCTTTTCTCTAAATTGCTAATAGACAAGTTTCCTGAAGATCTCGAGAAGATTTTCTCACAATTTAATTATCCATTATTTCCTGAAAATACAAATGATCTCTTAACTTCCTGCACTTGTGCTGATTGGGCAAATCCATGTAAACATACTGCTGCAGTGTTTTACATTTTATCTGATTTCATTGAATATGATCCTTTTAATTTACTATTTATTCGTGGGAAGTCAAGAATTGAAATTAGAGAGATTCTAAGGCAGTATCAACGAATAATTACAATACAAGAAGACAAGTCTAAAAGAAAAATTGAAAAAATCCCAAGATACAGCAATCAAGTTGAAAAGAGAATTGATTTAGCATCTTTTTGGAAATCGAATAAAAAAGTAAAGCTAACAGATATAGTAAAAATAACGAAACTTGAAAGAGAAACAAGTAATTTTGATGATTTCACTGAACCAAAACTTGTCGAATTACTAAATTTAAGCTATAAAAAGGCGAGTGAAATAGTTAATAATAAACTAACCAAATTATCTTATGAGAATGATTGATTCATATGGTTGGATTGATTAAATGAAATTTGGTATTAATTCTGAGATAGGGAAATTACATACAGTTTTAATGCATAGACCTGGTGATGAGATTAAGAAGATTACAGGTAGAACACTAGATTATTATAAGTTTAGAACGATACCTGATTTACCTCGTCTTCAAGAAGAATTTGATGATTTCTTGAAGATCCTTCAAAATAATGGTGTCCATGTTGTATTACTTACAGATTTGATTGCTGAAGTGAAATACCCCAATATGTTGTTTACTCGAGATATTGTTTCTGTTTGCAATCAGGGTTTAATTATTATGAGTATGGCTGTTGAAGGAAGAGCACTCGAGCCAATAATTGCTGAAGAAGCTCTTAAAAGACACATTCCTATTTTCATGAAAGTTGCCGATCCAGGAAAACTTGAAGGAGGAGATGTTCTCTATTTTGATAAAAATACTATTGCCGTTGGTTATGGTCCAAGATCTAATCATACTGGAATACAGCAAATAATACAAGGATTTCAAGACAAAGCAATAGAAGAAATTGTTAGTATACCACTAGCAGATTATCGAGTACATTTAGACGGAGCGTTTATGATTGTAAATCATGATCTCTGTGTCATTCATGAGCCATCTGTTGGAGCAAAAGAAATTTCGGTAATAAAGAAAGACGGTGTTCGACGAACCTATTTCATGAATTATCTAAGAGAGAAGGGATATGAGTGCATATCAATCTCTAGAGAAGAAGCAGCAGCATTTGGCCCTAATATTTTTGCAATAGAACCTGGGAAAGTAATATCATATGAATGGAACGGACGGATCATTCGTGAGCTCGAGCAAAGAGGAGTAGAAGTAATTACTATAAAAGGAACGGAGCTCGTCAAAGGAGGAGGAGGTCCTCATTGCATGACTTGTCCGATACTCAGAGATTGATTACATATAATTAAATACATGGATTGATAATTTCTTTCTTGGAGAAACTCAAATGAGTAGAAATGAAAGATACTGTTCTTTTTGTGGGAGTATTATACTACCTGATTCAAAATTCTGTGGAGCATGTGGTGCTGCTGCAGAACCAAGTGAATAAGAATATAGCTCAACACCAAGTCCAACATATAGTCCTCCACCTAGATCATCACCAGAGATTAAAGAGAGCGAAGCATTGGGATTGGTTTCTATTTATATTGGAATTATTGGTTGTTTTATTTTCCCAATAATTGCAAATATTGTTGCGGTAATTATTGGACATATTTCACTCAAACGAGGGAAAAATACCTTTGCGAAAATAGGTTTAGCAATTTCTTATTCAATTATTGGTCTAAGTGTTTTACTAGCAATAATTTTGACTTTAGTATTTACTCTTCCGTATATTTGATTTCAGCACTATTTTCCATTTTTTCTGTTTTTTCTTCTGATTTTTCAGATTCTTTTGCACTTGCAAATGAGAGAAGTAAAATTCCGATTGTTATTAATACTAAAGCAATAGATTTAGCTATAATTGTTCCAATGCTATTTGATGCCCATTCTGAGAATATAATTAGTCCACCAATTACTGGAGTAACCAAACTTGCCATTGAAAATAATGGGGAAACTATAACTGCTTTACTTTTCTGGTATCCTAATTGAAGAAATACTGTTGATGCTATATTAAAACCAAGAAGAAGAGCAAAATAAATCCACCATTCCCATTGCTTTAGTGCATCAACAAAGGTTATCCAAAAATTACTAGTATCAAATCCACTTGTTACAGCTTTTGTGAAGATTACCCCTAAACCAGAGGCAAGACCTGCGGCCAAACCGTAAAGGGCTCCAATTATTGGAATTTGTTTTATTAAAGAAAACAAAACCATTCCAATCATGATAACTGTTAATAAAACAACAAAGATAATAGCTGGCACTTGCTTCAAAATATTGTTCATATCAATTAAGGAAAACGGAGATCCACTCTCTGAACTCATTACTCCTAAAATAACAACTCCTGAAATAATTCCTGAAAAAGCAAAGATCTCTGGTTTAGTAATTGGTTCTTTTAGATAGAAGTAGGAAAAAATAACAAGAACAATTAATCCAATACCAGCCATTGGAGTAACTAAAGATAATGATCCAAATTCAACTGCAAATAGAAACAGAAACCATTGAACATTAACTAATAGAAAACCTAGCATCCAAGTTTTATTAGTTAGAAAATTTCTGAGATTCCGCCATGTTGATTGTTCTTCTATTTTTGGTAATGTCGCAGCCGCCTTTTTCTCTAGAACAAAACCTATGTTAAGTATAGAATATGAAAGAATTGCTAAAATAATTGCTAGAGCTGTTAATGCTGCACTCATTTCTTTTGAATCCTACTTTGTGTTCTCATGTGTTAATATTCAAAGGTTTATAAATTTCGTTTCTCATATTTCTAATTAGTATGAAAGACCAAATTAAGGAACTTAAGGAACAACTCTGCTGGGCTTCTCGAGAGATTTACCAAAGAGGGTTAGTAAATATTGGTGAAGGAAATATTAGTGCTAGGTTAAAAGGCAAAAATGAAATGATAATAACTCCATCTCGAAATGATTATCGAATGCCGATGACAGAAGATATGGTACACTTGACTTTAGCAGGGAAAGTTATAGAAGGGAACAAAAAACCTTCTTCTGAATCTTATCTTCACAGAGTCTTCTATAAAACACGTCCCAATATTAATTGTATAATTCATACACATTCTCCTTATACTAGTTCTCTATCAATTCAGCATAAAGGCATCCCAGTTATCTTTGAGGAAATGCTAATTTTTCTTGGTGGAAGTGTTCCTTGTGCTAAATATGCCCTTTCGGGAACAGCAGAATTAGGTAAGAATGCGATACAAGCTATGGGAAATCAAAATGCAGTAATTTTAGCAAATCATGGATCCATTGTTGTTGGGAAAACAATGGAGTATTGTGTTAATACAGCTCAACTCGTAGAAAAAATGGCTAAAATTTTTGTTCTCGCTAATTTCTCTCCAGATATTAAGAAAATCCCAGAAGAAAAACAAGTAGATTTCAGATTGCAATTTGTAGATGAATTTTCAACAGTTTAATCTGATTGCATTATTTTTGGTTGTCGCACCATAACATAATGAGGAAGTTCTGAGTCAGGTATTTTTTCTTCAGCAACAACTTCAAAATCAAATCGCTTATAGATTTTCACATTTATCGGATTCTGAGTTTCTAAACAACAAGGTAACTTCTCTTTGTCTATACGACTAAGCATTGATCGAATCAATAATCCCCCATATCCTTTGCCTTGAAATTCAGGATCAACACCAATAGGAGATAAATACCAATGCTTGAAGTTTCCATGTTTATGATGTATTCCATTTGAAAAATCAGCCATAGGCCATATTCTTTTGGTAGTCTCTTTACTAAGTTTAATGAATAATCTCAGACCACCAGCTCTCATCTGCTTAAAGAAATTCATTTTGTATTTGTCACTTAGATACCAAACTGCAAGTCCTTCGATCTTTGGTGATGTTGCATATATTTCTCCAAATGCTAAACCATAAGATATCATGAAGCGTTAATAATGCGGTAGTTCATTTTGTTTTGACTCTTCACTGGGAAACATGTGATTAATTAGTGGATCAGAATCAAATGAACTAATTAAAGTCTCAACAGCTTTTTTAGTATCCCTTCTTTTCAAACGATATAAATCAGATAAATCATTTTTCATAAATAAAACTAGTTCCAATAATAATTAAGAGTAACCCTCAAAACAAATTTCTCCAGCGAAAAATAGGCATAATGGATTATAGTTGCAAAGTTAAAGCTTCTGATTGAAGAAATCAAAAAAATCACATGTTAGTACAAACTCTTTTGTAATCAATTAACTAAGATAAACCGTAGGATATGTTAAGTTTGAAAGACATCATTTTCGCTTTTCCATCTAGTTGCACAGACATTGAAACTCCACTCCTTATCTCGAGTATTCGAAAATTTGCTGGAAAATTTTCTAATTCACCAATTTGGGTCGTTACTACCAAGAAGAATATAGAAATACCGAGTAAAATGGTTGATTTCTTTAACTCTATGAATGTCCAAGTAGTCTACCTAAATGAAAGATCTGATATCATGAAATTACCGTTTATTGGCTTTACTCAATGTGCAGCAAAAGCGGAGTCTTTGGCAAAAGGAAAAACAAAATTTTTGGTTTGGTTGGGATCAAACTCCCTGGTAATCAATGAACCTAAGGAATTTCTTCTTGCTGATGGCATAAACTTAGGTTTTAGACCAGTTCATCATACTTTAATTGGATCATTATACGATAAACCACTTGATTCATTCTGGGAAATGATCTATAAAAAATGTAAAGTTGATGGAAGCAAAGTGTTCCCAATGAAAACTCATGTCGATGGAAATACTCTTCGCCCATATATTAATTCAGGCTTTTTGATAGTGAGACCAGAAAAACAATTCCTTCAAACATGGGCAGAGCGTTACAAAAATATGATTTATGATGAAGAAATCGAAGAATTTTTTAGAAAAGATGAACTCTACGCAATCTTCACCCATCAAGCAGTATTATCAAGTCTTTTCTTAACTGAATTTGAGAAAGAAGAAATTTTTCAGTTGCCATTTGAATATTGCTATCCAATTCATCTCTTTCATGAAAGTCTAGAAGTTTTACAGCCGGATTCAATTAATCAAATGATAACAATGAGACTTTATATTGATAAATTACTAAATCCCGAATGGCGAGAAAGTGTACCTATTGAGGAACCTCTGAAGAGTTGGTTGGATAACAAACTAGAAGAGTATTCTGAACTAGTAAAATAACTGGAATAAGAATACTAGATATTCTTTTATTTTTAAAATCTGAAATAACTTATGAAAGTACTTTTACTTGGCGTTGGTTTACAGGGAAATGCTGCATTATATGATCTCGTTCAATCTAAAGATGTTAGTGAAATCATTGCTGCAGATATTGATGTAAAGAGATTAAAGCAAATAGTTGAATCGAAAGGATATTCTAATGTTAGTTGTGAATATCTAGATGCAAACAGTCAAGCAAACATCGATCAGTTGATGAATCAAAAACCAGATGTTATTCTTGATTTATTACCTGTTACATTTAGAGATAAAATCGCACAATCAGCAGTAGATCATGGATTAAATCTCGTAAATTCAGTCTATACCTCTCCATTTATGAAAAATCTGGATGAAAAGGCAAAAGAAAAAGAAATCACTATTCTACCGGAATTCGGATTTGATCCAGGCATAGATCTGGTAATGCTTGGAGAAGCAAGAAAAGGACTGGAGAAAATTGAGTTAATAAATAGCTACGGGTCAGGAATACCAGAAGCTTTAGCATTTGACAATCCCTTGAAATACAAAGTCACATGGACGTTTGAAGGAGTTTTAAGATCTTATTTCAGAAAAGGACTCATTATCAAGAATGGAAAAGTAGAAGAAATCAAAGAAAATGAAATGTTTAATCCGAAAAACATTCATGAAATAGTGGTCAAAGGTATTGGAAAACTGGAAGCGTTTCCTAATGGTGATGCAATAAAGTATCTAGAACATATTGGCATTCAAGAGAATTCCGAAGAATACAAAATGATAAAGGAAATGGGAAGATACACTATGCGCTGGCCAGGACATTCATCACTTTGGAAAACACTTGTGGATTTACATTTTCTAGACGACGAACCTATTATTATAGATGACAAGGAAATAAACCGCAGAGCATTTATTGCTAAAATAATCGAACCACACATCAAATTAAAACCACATGAAAGAGACTTAGCAATCCTTCGTGTTGAATTAATTGGTTTGAAGGAAGGTAAGAAAACACGAGTTATTTATGAAATGGTAGATAAAAGAGATCTAAGAACTGGATTCACAGCTATGAGTCGAACAGTTGGATTTACAGCTAGTATTGGAGCTCAATTAATAGGGTCAGGAAGAATAAATAAAAAAGGTCTACTGTCTCCAGTAAACGATATTCCTTATGAAATTCTAAACGAGGAATTAAAGAAAAGAAATATAAAATTAAATACTTCAACTGAAATTATTACCTCTTAATAGCTGAATCCTCAAAAGCTATTAACCATTTCTTTTTCTCAATTCCTCCTCCGTATCCTCGTAAATCCCCTTTGCTCCCTATTACTCTATGACATGGAATTATGATACTAATTGGATTCTTTCCATTGGCACTCCCTACAGCTCTAATTGCATTCTTATTCCCAATTCTTTCTGCAAGTTTTTTGTATGTAACCGTTTTCCCAAAAGGTATTTTTAGTAATTCATTCCAGACTTTCACTTGAAAAGTAGTTCCTAAAAACTCTAATTTAAGATCAAACTCTTGGAGTTTACCATTAAAATATCTTTTAATTTGCTTAGTTGCATCTCTCAGAATGGAAGGCATATTTTTGCTTGGGGTATCCATTTTCTCTACAAAATTGCATCTTAGAATACTTGTCTCAGAACTAACAAGTTCAATATAACCAATAGGTGATTTATAATAGTCATAAAAAACCTCATTCATTCTTCTTTCTCCATTCTCTTTGTAGAATGTCCATAATAACTTCATCTCGATATTTACCATTCATGAATCTGATTTCTCTTTTTCTCCCAACTTCTTTGAAACCCAATTTCTTGTACACATGAATAGCTCTCTTATTACTCGGATAAACTCCTAATTCTATTCGATGGAGATTTTGATAATTAAATCCAAAATCTAGAATAACTTTCATTGCATCAGTTCCATATCCTTTATCCCAATGATTTTTGTTATAGATAAATATCCCAAGATCAGCTGATCTAGCTCTATTTCTAATAGTGAATATTGAAATATGACCTAAGAATTCTAATGTTTTCTTCTCTTCTATTGCAAAAAAGTATGCTTTTCCCTCACTTCTTAACTTCCATGAATTTCTTATGAAATCTTCTCTTTCTTGTCTAGAATCAGGGGTTGCTCTACCAGTGTTTTGTCTAAATTCCAAATCATTCCAGTGTTCCATAATAGCATCTAAATCTGATAATTCGAAAGATCTTAGTCTTACTTTCTCACCTTCAAACAAATGTATCACCTTAGTCAACAAAAACGTTCTTGGGTAGAACAGCTCGAACTCCAGGTGTTATATCTACAAATTGACTTACTCTGAAATCCACAGCACAACTGCAGAGGGCATACGCTTCTTCTCGAGTAAGTTTTTTCTCCGCTACCAACCAATCAATCATATCTCGTAAGGCCTGTTTCGCTGCATCATCTGCAGTTTCACCCCAAGCTGTTGTCATAAAGTATTCATCTGTTTCATATTGAGGTCGATTTATTTTCTTCTTCTTGTTAACAACTAATTTGATAGTTACGTTCGCATCTATCTCTACTGCTGTTCCACAAACTTCTCCGTCACCTTGAACAGCATGAACATCACCAACACCAAAAAGTGCACCTTTAACAAAAATTGGAAGGTAAACAATAGTTCCTACTCTACATGCTTTTGAATCCATATTTCCACCATATTCATTTGGAATTAATGTCCCATGAGATCCCTCTAGTGGAGCAACAATTATAGTTCCAGGGAAAGGATCAATTGGTATTTTTACTTTATCACTAAATACAGCATACCCATTTTTTATTGGAATTATCCTTGTCCAGGGATCAGGATAGTCTTCATGAATAAACCCAAATGAAGGTATAATACAACAAGAACCTTGTTCTGCAAGATCTATTTTCAAGATATGAACTTCTAGAGTATCACCAGGTTCTGCTCCTTCAATATATACTGGACCTGTTGCTGGATTGATTTTATCCATATCAAAGTTAATAGGTAAATCCTCTGGTTTCTGAATAACTTGATTGAATGCATCTCGACACTCGAAAACAACTGTTTCTCCTGATCTTATTGTAAGAACTGGCTTATTCTCTTTATCTGCTTTAAACACAACATCTTTCATAGATACTCTATGGATTTTTTCTTTTACCATTTTAATCACTATTATGATAATGTATGAAAATAAAAACATTCTACCGATATTAGTTTCAAATAAAGCAATTAAATTTATTAATTTCACAATTTCTGTAATTGTATGAAAGAGATTTATGAGATGCAAGTAAAGCCAAGAGCTTTAGATATCACTGAAAAGGAAGAAGTAAAATTCACAGCAATTGTTGATTATCTACAACAAATTGCTTACGAACATGCTTATAATCTTGAATTGAGTTTCCAGCAAACCTTCAAACAAAATTTGACATGGTACTTGCTTCGATACTATATTCAGATGCATAAATACCCAAGATTAAATGACTTGTTAACTGTTCGTTCTTGGGTTGCCCATAGTGAGAGTGAGTTGTATTCATTAAGGGATTTTCAAATCCTGGACCAATCAGGGAAAATAATCTGCAGTGCAACAACTAGCTGGTTACTATTTCATTTCATAAAAAAACGTCCAGTTAGTTATATTGATCATTTTGCAGATAGACCATTTCGACATGAACGATCAGTAGAATATGATTTTCCAAAATTAGGTCTTCCAGAAAAAATTGATGCAAAAGCTGAATTAACTGTGAGACGCTCTGATTTGGATCTAAACCGTCACGTAAACAACAGAGTATATCTGGAATGGGCTATCGAAAGTATGCCTAATAAATACATAGAGAAATACCAAATAAACAAACTAGAAATCAGTTACAAAGGTCAAGCATTTCATAAAGACAAGGTTTTAGTAGAAACAGAAATAAAGAAACAAACGAAAAAAGAAGATGGAATAGTAGCTCTTAGCAAAATTAGTAAAATGAAAAAAGGAGAATTATTAACTAAAGTGAAGTCCTATTGGAAATCAATTTAGTTTTGCTTTTCTTGAAAAGCTTGTTCTCCGTATTCAAAAGCTCGTTTATTAGATTCGACAGTTTGTGGTGGAACCATATCCAAGATCGTTTCTAGTATAGTGTCTCTTTTTATCGGTAATTCTTCGGATGATGCTAAACTCCCAAGCATAACAACATTTGTCATAACTTGAGATCCTGCTTTGATTGCGAGTTTAGAAGCTTCGATCTCGACTAATTCTTGTGTCTCACTAAGTCTTGAAACAATTTCATCTATTTCAGGATAATCAGATAAACCAAGATGAGCATCAACGCCAACGTAAGGTTCATTGTTTAAGAGAACTTTTGCATTATCTTTTAGTAATTTCATTTGTCGTAAAGCTTCAAGTGGTTCAAATGCAAGAAGAATATCACCACTTCTTTGGGGCATAATCACACCTTTAGCATCAGAACCAATTCGTAAGTAGGAGACAACAGTTCCACCTCGAATTGCTAAACCATGAGAAGCTCCAATTCTAACATTAAAACCTTCTTTCATAGCAGCTTCAGCTAGAATTCTTGTAGTAAGAATGACACCGTTTCCACCAACGCCACAAATTATTATATTCATTTTCCTGCAACCACCTGTGTTTTTATGGGAATCAGTTTTTTCCTAGGTATTGATATAGCTAGCTTCGGACAGACTTGTACACATAGTGCACAACCATTACAATTGGGTAGTATTACTAGATGTTCTTTTTCTCCACTTGAAGACCAACCGAATGCTGGACAACCAAGTTTTTTCATACAAATTTTACAACCCGTGCAGTTTTCAATAGTCACTCTAGCTCTGGTCACTTCTTCCTTGGTAATCCGACGTTCTCTTCCAGCAAGAATTGCACATTCGCCTCGAGAGATTATAACCTTAGGACCATCATCATAGAGATGTCTAGTAATAGTATCTTGGAGTAGTTCAGTATGAAATGATTCAACAACTTTGATATTCTCAATACCAAGACCATTAACAATATTAACTAAGTCAACCTCAGGTGTTTGTTCACCCATTAAATTACGACCTGTACAAGCATTAGGTTGATGTCCGGTCATTCCGGTTATTGAATTATCAAAAATAACTACTGTTATCTTAGACCTATGCTGTACAGCATTCAAAAGTGATGGTATGCCTGAATGTAAGAATGTACCGTCTCCAATCACAGCTAAGATTGGTTCTTTCAAACCTGATTGGTACATACCAGAAGCCATAGCTATTGATGCACCCATACAAATACAAGTATCAATACCCGCTATAGGCTCATGAACTCCTTGATTGTAGCATCCCCTATCTCCGAGAATAACTCCACCTTTCTTATTTTTTCTTAGGGCCTCCTTTATTGAGTAATAAGATGCTCTATGAGGACATCCTGCACATAGTGCTGGGACTCTCTTTGTGAGCATTTCTTCTACTTCTAAGTATGGTTTAGTTAATTCCTCACTAAACTTTACTTTGAATAGTTTCTCAATTCCTCCCCCTACAAGATCAGGATTCAATTCTCCAGTGCGAGGCATAATCTGGTCTTCTTTTCCATGTATTATAACTTCTATACCTTCTCTTTGAGCAAAAGCTCGTATTTGCATTTCAGTTACTGGTTCACATTCTTCCACAATTAGAACTTTTTCAAGACCCTTAAAGTAATCATTCAAGAGTTGTCTTGGTAGTGGATAAGTGGTTGCTAATTTTAGCACCTTTGCACTTACTTTGGTTTTCTCTAACACTTCTTCTACATATGGATATGTTAGTCCAGATGCAATAATTCCAAATTCTGTTTTGAATGGATTTGTTTTTGTTGTTATTTCTCCTTTGTCTATTAGGATTATTTTATTCCAAGGATTGGATTCATTAATCACTGCGGCTCGGTTAATTTTTTCAGTTAGGATTGGCTGTCTTGCTCGAGACAAAGTTGAAATCATCACATATCTTTTCGGGTCCTTTTCGAAATGTCCTTCTCTTTTTGGTGGGGTAATTTCTCCAAATGTCACATCAAAATAAGAATGACAAATTCTTGAGGTTACTCTAACAAAAACAGGCAATTGGAGTTCTTCTGACAGTTCAAAAGCATATTTCGTCATATCTTTTGCCTCTTGACCATCCATTGGTTCAAGAATCGGGATTTTCCCTAACATACCAAAATATCTTGTGTCTTCTGCGTTTTGCGAGGAGTGTTGCCCAGGATCATCAGCAGTTACAACTACTAGACCTGCATTGACTCCAGTAATTGCTATTACAAGTAAAGGATCAGCAATTAAATTAACACCCAGCATCTTTGTTACCATAACTGAACGAACACCTGCAAGTGCAGATCCTGCTGCAACTTCAAATGCCACAGCTTCATTAACTGAATGTTCTGCATGAAAACCTAATTGTTGAGCGAGTGGTCCAAGATTATCAAGAATCTGAGTTGATGGTGTACCAGGAAAAGCGGTTGCTATTCCAGCACCAGCTTCTATAATTCCTCTTGCGATTGCTTCATTACCTGTTAGTAAAACTCTTTCACCTGCATCTCTTAGCAAGCTTTTATTGACTTTCATATATTCTACCTCACTGTTTTTTTTATTCAGCGGTTAGGATATTTTCGTCTTGTATCAATGCTCTTATAGAATAGTTCTTTGAGTAATATGTCAATTGTCAATGAAGAAATCCATCTTACCTTTTCCTGCCATTTTTTTGATTTCCTCTATATATACTTCATTAAGTAAGTTATGAGTCCTAACCCAATTATTTTGAGCAATGCTTCTGTTAAATCGTATCTTTTCTTTGCTACCTTTAATACGTTTTGACTTTTTGCCGTAAAAGGTTCTGTCAAAAAGGAAGAATTTCTCTATTCAAATTACAAGAAAAACCAATTTCATTAAATATTTAAAATCTCTTTAGCGATTTTCATAGCACATCTTATACCTTGACCAGAAGAGATAGATATTTGTCTTTCAATATTATTCACTAAATCGCCTACGAAACAAACTCGATTTTCTTTTACAAACTTGTCAAATTTCACTTCTGAAGGTATATGATTAGGATCTCGCCCAACAGCAACTAGAATATAATCCACTACAATTTCCTCTTTGCTCTTGGTTTTTACAATGGGGAGGATTTCTTCTTTTTCTTTTTTCGCAGAGAATTCTTTGACAATTTGATTTGATTCGATTGTAATGAATTTGTTTTTAGTGCTTCTTTCGATAAGTAAAGGTAAAGCACTGAAATCTTTTGTTCGAGTAATTATAGTTACATGATTTTCTCTATTTGCTAAATTAATCGCGTAGTCAAACGCTGCATCACCACTGCCAATAATAGCAATTTTTTTGTTAAAGAAAAGTTTCTCAAGCATTTTCGCAGGTTCATAAAATAACAAACCGTTTTTCCATAGCTCCTCTTCTCCTTTAAGATTCAATTTTCTAGGTTTTGTTCCTGTCGCTATTACAAGATATTGACAATTATATTGATTCTTTTCCGATTTAGCGACGAATTCATCCTGTGATTTATCCCAAAAAAGATTTATTATTTCATCTTTCACAGTTTCAACTTCTAGATGCTTTAGGTGTTCCTCGAGTGTATAGCAAAACTCCACACCAGAGATTCCTCTCGGAAAACCTAAATAATTCTCAATGAAATTAGCATTTCTAGCTAATCCACCTATCTTTTCCTTATCAATTAGAATAACATCTAAACCATAGCGTTTCAATTGAATAGCTGCTGCGCAACCAGCTGGTCCTGCACCAATTACTGCTACTTGATTTTTCTTTTCAACCATCATTTTTTCTCTCCAATAGCTCATTGCTGGTGACTGGAATTCCGAATCCATGACTTGCTGCTTTCAAAGTATTGAGATGAAGTTCTTCGGTATAGGTTGCTAGGCAATCTATTGGTAAGAAGACTTCAAAGTCATAACAGAAAGCACTTCTAGCTGTCGTTTCACAACATAAATGGGTTGCTACACCGGCAATTATAATTTGTTTGCAATTATTTTCTTCTAATAAATTATACAAATTTGTATCTCTGAAACAATCATAGGTGTTTTTCTCAAGAATAATAGCACCTTGCGTATCGAATCTTGCATCTAATTTAGCAAGAGGGTCGTTAATTTTCAACGAATCCCCCCACCATTTATCCATTATAGATGGTTCCTCAGATTCAGTTAGTAATCCATATTTTGTAAAAATAACTAATCTATTATTTTCATTGAATTTGTTTTGTAATTTCTTGATTGGCTCAATAATTACCTCTACAGCTGGAAGATAAGCATGTGATTTTGGATTGAGAAAAAACTCTTGCATATCCACAATTAATAGAGCTGCTTTCTGAATATCAAAACTAAATTTTCTTTTCGAAGAATAAAATTCTGATAGTATTTTTTTCCATTCAGATATTTTTGCTTCTCTATTTTCAACAGAGAAATATTTGTCTTTTTTCACAACCCTCACCTGAAATCTAACAAGATTCTTCTTCATATTTCTGGAATTCTTCTATAGTGAATGTACCATTTTCAAATTTTAAAGCATGTTGACCACAATTACTGCCAATGTGGTTTTCTTCTAGTTCCCCTATACTTAAGAGCACATCAAATCCTTTGTCTTCTATTGCTCTTATCTTCTTTTTAGCAAATTCACCGGTCTCAGGAGAAATCATAGATTGAAGACTATGGGCTTTTGCCTTTTCCGTTGGATTTATTGGAGTAATTTTTATGAAGAATTTCTTAGGATCATAAACTTCGAGTAATCTTTCTGGATCCAATGGATTCCCTTTTTCGGCAGCAAAATTCAGAGTAATTTTACGATCACCCTTCTGCCAAAATGCTTCACCATAAGTTGCAATTTCTTCTAAAGTCCAGATTTTATATGGAATCACTTGTTTTCGAGTATCTTCATCTGTGGAATGAATAGAGAATTGAAGTTGAAAATGACCATTTGAGTAAAGTTCTTTTTTGATTTCCAACATCTCATCCATGAACTTGTTAGCATTACTAGGGGCGATAGTTGAAATACAAGGCATTAATCCAGGAGCGTTATATGAATCCGGAAGTTTTCTCATAACATCCAAAACAGCTGGATTGAGCGCTGGTTCACCCATTCGAGCAAATTGTATCTTAAATTTATCAGCAGGGACAGTTCGATCGGGATAACGTTTGGAAACCATATAATCAATTTGCTTACACATAACATCGTACGAAATTTTTCCGTGATAATAAGTTCCAGCATCACACATAGAGCATTTAACAGGACAACCATACATAGTAGATAAAATTAGTACCCATTTCTTATCTCGAGGAACAGGAGGTTGTAGTGACTCAACAAATTCAAAGAACTTGCCATTTTCTTGAGCAATATAGAGTATTGCTAAATCATCACGCCCATACTTTGCTACGATATCCAAATGATAACACCTATGTTTTTTTACTTGGAGTTTTATTCAATCCAAATAGCAAAGTCGGATCAGAGAGGGCTCCTTACTCTCTGTATGATTGTTCCACACAGGCTTTTTAAAATATTCGGATTAACTTCAACTTTTGTAATTTACATGTATATTCTCTTGTTTTTTACGGTATAACTAGAATAAATCTTTTAAATACACGGAATGAGAATACAAAAGAAATTAGTTATTACATACAAGTTAATCTAACAGGAGATAACTTATGTCTAAAAAAATCAAAATTATCACAGATTCAACAAGTGATATACCACCTGAAGTTGCTAAAAAACTCAATATTGATGTTGTTCCATTAAACATCTTTTTTGGCGAAGAAAAATTCAAAGATGGTGTCTCAATCTCTGCTTCTGAAGTTTATCAAAAACTTATGGATAAGAAGGGTCCTTGGCCTACAACTTCTCAACCAGCTGCTCGTGATTTATTACCTTACTACAATAAAGCATTTGATGACGGATATGAAACCGTTATATCAGTTCACGTTACATCAAACATGTCAGGAACATTGAACTCTGTAAATTTAGCTAAACAAATGTTGCAAGATAAGGATCTTGTTATTGTGGACAGTCAAACTGTAACCCATAGTTTGGGTTTAATCGTTTGTGAGCTAGCAAAACATGCTCAAGAAGGTAAAAGCAAAGATAAACTCCTAAATATTTTAAATAATACTCTCATACCAAACGCTCAAATTTGTGCCGTTCTTGATACACTAGAATATCTACACAAAGGTGGTAGGATAGGTCGTGCTCAAAAAGTCCTTGGTACTTTATTGAATATGAAACCAATTCTACAAATCAAAGATGGTTTTGTAGACAGTTTTGGTAAAGTAAAAGGATTCGATGAAGCTTTCAGTAATTTCGCAGCTATGATTCCTAAGGTGTTTGATAATTTAGTGACAGATACCGTTTGGTTAGGTTTTGCAGCAGATGATGAAAATATTAGGAAGCTGTATGAAGAAATTAAAGATCTCCCCAATGCTCCCAAAAATATCGAGATATATGAAATCGGACCAACCGTTGGTGTTCATTTAGGTCCAAAATCAATGACTATCGCTTGGATAGGTAATTGGGATACAAATTGGTTCTTTGGAAAATATTGATTGATCATCAATTTCTTTCCATTTTTCTTATTTTTCTTTGATTTTCACACGTAATGCTGACCAAACATCTTTTTATAATTTTACTCTTCAACTAAGATATTCTGACAAACTGGACAAGTCTTATGTTTTTCAAGCCATTCTTCGAGGTACATCTTTATGAAATAAGAGCTGCAAAATGGGCATTGTAAAACCTCATCATCATCCTGTATTTCTGTTTTAGAAATCATGCATTTCTCATTCTGAATTGGATAATCAACTATTGAAGCTATTATTTTCGCTCCACTAGATACTGCTTCATCATCTTCCTCTATTGATAATCTATGTGATCTACTAATTGGTCGTTGGGTTCTTGTTGGTGTCTGTATTCTTGTAGAAGTTCTCTTCTTTTGTTTCTTCATATTTGCTACAAAAAGTACTGTACCTATAACAAACAATGCTGCTCCGAAAATTATGAAAAGATAGTCAAAATTTGAACCTTCAACAAATCCATATCTGTACAAACCAAAACCAGCAAGACCTAGACCAGCAATTATTGCTGCCCAAGTTAAAATTCCCAGATATTTCTTTGAAGTCATGAACTATAAGTGGGTAACCAAATTATTAAGTCTTCTTTAATTTCAAAGCTGTTTGACAAATAGGACAATTACTATTTTTATTCAACCAGCCAAGAAGATACTTACTAAGATAATAGTTTTGACATTCGGGACATTGAAGTACCGTTTCATTTACTTCAATTTGAGTTTTGGAAATCATACAAATAGCTTTTTTCGGTAAATCTAGAACTAAAATATATTTGAAATCAAATTCAATGCTTCTTTCTTTTTCAAATTGCTCCAAATCAAGAACACCTGAGCCTTCAACCATTCTCTCGATCTCTAAATCTGATAATCTCAAATCTACTCGATATATTTTCCCAACTTGTCTTAGAGAAAGTCGATAATAATATCTATTCAATAAGAAACCCACTAATCCTATTAAACCAAAACCTAAACCAGCAAGACTAATCACTAAAACAGCATTCCATTCCTCTTCAGTAGCAAATACTCCAAAACCGACAAGAATTACTACCACTCCAAATATCATAAGCATAATTAAAAGGATTCTATTTGCTTTATACCTCTCTTCCTTCCTTGTCATAAATTAACATAGAAAAAGACATTAAATAATCGTTCTGTAATTAATTAATAGAGAAGTAATCGCAAGTATATTTGTTTGTGAAATGGTGAATAAAATGAATCAAAAAAGAATTTATGATCTAGAATCTTTAAAATGGTTGCCAATAAGAGAAGATATTACATCACTAGTCTATGGAAAGTCAATAATTCCTAGAGACTGGTCAAATGTCAAAATATCAGTAACAAAAGTATCACCTAATGGTGAATTCAATAATCACATTGATTCATATCATCATGTTTTTTATTTTCTGAAAGGGAAAGGTATTGGTTTTATCGACAATGAAGAATATGAAATTAAACCCGAATTAGTAGTAGAAATCCCTGCTGGGATAGCTCACGGATATAAGAATACGAGTGATGAAAATCTCTTATTATTAACAATTAATATTCCGGTATAGTCAACCAAAAGTAATTAGCTGCCCACTCAATCATCATTGTTTTAAGCTTCTCTTGCAGCCTTTAATTTCGTTTTATAAAGAGGACAATTACTATTCTCAAGCAACCAACTAAAAAGATAGATTTTTTCTTTTTTGATATTCATAAATCAAATATTTTTGCTGCATTTCCTCCAAGAATTTTGTTTTTTTCCTCTTCATTAATTTCAGGTAACCCCATTGATTTAAGCAGCGGAGGTAATTCCATTTCTTTTATCCCTTTTACCCATCGTTCTAGCGATAATATTGGAGAAAGTAAAGGCCAATCTGAACCAAATAAAATTTTTTCAATTCCACATGTTATCTTTGCTTGAACCAGCGTTTGGAAAAAAATAAATGGAGCAAATTTAAAAACTGGTTCCCATGCCGAAATATCAACATACACATTAGGATTTTTTGATGCTACTCTTAGAGCCTCATTTGTCCAGGGATCACCCATATGTGCCATCATAATTTTGATTTTAGGAAAATCTACAGCAACAGTATCTACGTATGCTGGTCTACAATATTTAAGATATGTCTTTTGTGGTCCAGAACCAGTATGGCATAAAATTACAGCTCCTAGCTCTTCTACGCGTTCGTAAAAGGGGTAGAATTTGGGATCATCAGGATAAAATCCCGTTAAAGGCCAGAGCTTGACTCCTGCGAATCCCAGTTCTCCTACACACCTCTCAAGCTCTTGAATAGCTTCTTTTCCTCTTCTTGGATCAATACCAGCAAGACCAATTAATCTATCGGGAAAATCCTTTACATACCCCGCAACTATATCATTATATTCCTTGTAACTCAGATGTCCTCGGAAAAAATACTCGTAATCTAAAGCAAGTATTACTGCTTTGTCTATTCCCGCTTCATCCATTTCTTTTATTAATCTCTCAGGAGTCGCATTCAAAATTAGACTCAAATCAAATTCATATTTCTCCGCTGTCGTAGTAAGGATACCTCGTAGCTCATCAGATAGGTATTTCTCATCCCAAACATGACAATGCGTATCAATTATCATTTTTCTCACCATATAACATTTTTTACATTCGATTTCTTTTTCTTGTACTATTGTTTTATTCTACTACATTTAAAAGGATTTACAGATTAATACCGAACCAGAATAAATAAAGAACAAAGAATATTTGTTGTTGATATTTTAGCTCTCTTTTTATTCATAACAAGGAGACTTTTATTGTGAAAATTTAAATTCATGATTTGAATTCAAAAAAATAAGAAGAATGAGATGGTTATCTAGATATCGATATCCATCATCATATCTGTTGGACTATCTGGTAAAATATACGTTGGCTGATTCATAGCAGAAGAACTTTTTCTAACAAAACGAACAGGTGTTTCAATTTCATCAAGCAAACCCTTCTTCACAAAGTCGTTTAAGTCAATTGGTATACGAATTTCATTGAGATACTTCCAAATAAGATCATAAGGTGCTTCCTGATATTTTTCTGTGATTCGAATGATTGGTTGTGCTATTTTTTCTAGTCTTTCATCCAGATATTTTTCAATTTTCTTAATTAATTCGGATAGTGTTTTCTTGTCTTTTGTTGGATTGCGTACTGTTTCAATGTATATCTCATTGAAGAACTCCGGATTTATTTCTAGAGCTTGTATAATTGACTCTCTGATTGGTATCTGTTTGTCAAGTATAACTTCAATGTTTGCTAATCGTCTCATTGATGAAATGATAAAGTTGTAGCTAAAACTTGGGTCTTCGTCGACATTAAGAGCTCTCAAAGCCTTGTTTAACAAATCTCTGCAATAAACATAGTTTGCTAATAGAATATTTTCTAAATCTCTGGAACCCATTTTCTGAATATCTTCATACACATCGTAAATTGTGTCATCTTTTGTATAGACTACTTTACTCTTTGATAGTAGAGATTGAGGTATGCTTCCATCAGTTACTCTTTGAACAAACTTTCTGAAGTCATCTCGAGTATGAAGTGATGCATTAATAGATACATCTTTTTCCACCAAGACATGATGCCTTCTATAAACTTCATCACGAGAAATCAATATCGCACCTATGTCAGATTTCTCCCATACTTTGTCGTAAGCAAGACTACCATAGACCATAAGTGACAACATGTATTCATCTTGTTTTACCTTCTCCAATAAAGAATCGAAAGCAGCTTGATAGTCTTTTAAGACAAGTGATCTATCAACATTTGCAGGACCGATTTGGGATGGGACAACATCTTTTGGATCAAAAGAATCCCAACTAAAGTGATACTGAGGCATATGATATTCAATTCGTCCTTTCTTTGTTAGCTTAACCGGAGCGTAAGTTCTTCGTATAATTCTTCTTCTTTGTAAGTAATCAAAGTCCATGAAATACAAGCCTTTATCTCGAGCATAGACATTTAGTTCCTTTTCAGTAGCTGTGCCATCGTTGTCAGAGATGAAGTTTAGTAGTAATTCAAAGTTCTCTAAAGCGTGTTCGTCAAGAAACTTGTAAAGCTCTCGTATAGTATGTTCAATTATCTCTTTCGATGCTGTACTATTAACAAAGTTCTCGTAAAGGGGAGTATAGAAATCTGGATAGAGTTTTTTAGCTTGAAGAATAACCTCTCGAGGTGGAAAAATTCCGTTCATATAGCACATGAGATAACCTATTTCACTTAGAGCATGAACTAGAAACCACACTGCATATTCCGGTTCATCTTTTATGAAGAGGAATTTCTCAGCCTTGTAAAGGTCGTAGTGAGTTGCTCCGTGATATATTACTCTATTTATTGTTTGATCTTGCCCACTAATTGATTCACTTATATTCTCATACAAGTCATCTATACTATTGTCTCTACTGAAAAATATTTTACTTCGAGAAAGGCTTTGATGGTAAGCAACTCTTCTTCTTCCATAGATGTTCCTTCTGAAAGCATTGATATTGTAAATTCCTACGTCAATTGGAATACCATTTTCAATAACTCTTTTGTATCCAGCACTGCCTTCCTTTGTTACGATCATTATATTGATATTTGATCGTTCATGGACTCTATTGTGTGCTAAGCTGCCAAAAAGTATGATTCCTAGAACTTGCGAGTCTTGTTTTGCTCTTTCGACAAACAGTTCTAGGGCAGCATCAAATTTCTCTCGAACTTTCGGATCTTCCATTTAGATCAGCTCCTCCAGTTCTTCTTCTGCTCTGCTATGTCCTTTGAAACTTTGAACTACACAGTATCGTAAGCCAGGTAGTATAAGTTTTGGATTGTCAAGTTTATCATAATATATCTCACATTCATTAACTGTACAAAACATTGTTTTTCCTCCAGTTTCCTAAAGTACTTTTTGCAAGAATTTCCCTGTGTAGGAATCCTTACACTTAGCGATGTCTTGAACAGTTCCTTCTGCAATGACATACCCACCTTCAGCCCCACCTTCGGGACCAAGATCTATTACCCAGTCTGCTGATTTGATTACATCGAGATGGTGCTCAATAACTATCACTGTATTTCCAGCATCAACTAGCTTGTTTATAGTTGTCAGTAGTTTTTGGATGTCTTCCATATGTAAGCCGACTGTTGGTTCATCCATGATGTAGAGGTTATCTTTGAGTTTCTTCAGTTTGCCAAGTTCTTTAGCTAGTTTTACTCTCTGACTTTCACCACCTGAAAGTGTGGGAGCCGGTTGTCCAACTTTGAGATACCCTAAACCAAGTTCCATCATTGTTTTAGTTTTATGATAAATTAGTCTGATATCTTTGAAGAACTCATTAGCTTCTTCAATAGTCATATCTAGGATATCACCAACACTCTTGCCTTTATACTTGATTTCAAGAACTTCTTCGTTGAAACGTTTTCCTTTGCACACTGGACAAACTGATTGGATGTTTGGCATATACTGTAGCTCGATTCGAACCAATCCTTCGCCGTTACATTCAGAGCAACGCCCTTCAGCAGCATTATAGCTGAATCGACCAATTTTGTATCCTCGATCAACGGATTCGGGTAAATCTGTATAGAGTTTTCTTATTTTATCAAAGAATCCTACAAAAGTAGCTGGAATTGATCTTGAATTTTGACCAATCGGTGATTGATCGATAATTCTCACATCGACTACGTTATCCATTCCTTCGATTCTCTCTAGTTTTCCTGGCTTGATTCTTGGATTACGCATGTCATGAATCAATTTGTTGCCAAGAACATCTTCTATGAGAGTACTTTTTCCGCTTCCGGATACTCCAGTGATACATATGAAGATACCAAGTGGAAATTCCACATCAATGTTCTTCAGATTGTTCTCTTGAGCACCGATTACTTTCAAAGATTTACCATTTGTTTCTCTTGTTTTACCCATGAATGGGATCTTCTTTTTACCAGTGATGTATTGACCAGTAAGAAACTTAGGATTGTTTAGTATTTCATTGTAGTTGCCTTCTGCGACTATTGTACCACCATGAATTCCTGGTCCTGGACCTATCTCTATAATATGATCTGCATGTGAGATGGTTTCAAGATCATGTTCAATAACAATGACTGTGTTGCCTGTATCTCTTAGTCGTTTGAGTATGTTTATTATTTTATTACTATCTCGAATGTGGAGACCAATACTTGGTTCATCAAGGACGTATAACATTCCCATTAATTCTGAACCTAGTTGTGTTGATAGTTTTATTCTCTGTGCTTCTCCACCTGAGAGTGTGCTAGCTCTTCTGTTCAGTCTTAAATAGTAAAGACCGATGTCCATCAGTAGTTGTATTCGTTTCTTAAGCTCAAAAATAACTTGATTGCCAGCCTTCTCTTTATCTTCTGGAATACTAATATTTTCAATAAACTCTAATAGATGGTTTATGAAATATTCGCCTATCTCGATGATATTTTTGCCTTCAACTGTTACATGTACTCTCTGTTCTATTAGTTTCATACCATTGCAATCTGGACAGGTGTGTTCAGCCATATATCTGCGATACCATTCGTATCGTTCTCCTTTCTTTCGATCATTGCGATAGAAGCGATCAAGATAGTTAATTATGCCAAGATACTTGACTTCTTTCCCAATATGACGATGACGATACTTGTTTGGCCAATCAGGAGGTTCTAGTAGGATAAATTTCTCTTTGATTCCGAATAGCAGTTGTTGTTGGATGTCTTCAGGCATGTCTTTCCAAGGTGTGTTTTCCACATCATAGTCAAGATGCTTAGAAATACTATATAACCAGTATTTTGGATACCAGGTTGTAGCTCCTTTCTTCATACTCTTCCTGGGATCAACTACAACCAAGTATGGTTCTGCTTTCAGCAGTGTGCCAACGCCAAGACAATTTCTGCAAGCGTGTTCAGGTATGTTAGGAGAAAATCCTCCTGGTAGCAGTGCGTGCATGATTATATGATGTTTCTTGCAACCAAAGTTCTTGTAAAATTTTTTCTTCATATCATCAGTGATATCTTCAGAAAATTCGAAGCGAATAATATTACTACCAACTAATCGTGCATTCTCAATTGATAGTGCAAGTTGTCGGTAGAGCTCTCTTTTGATGATGAATCTATCAACTAAGACTTCTATGCAGTAGTCTTTGTCTTCATCTAACTCAATCTCGTCATTAAGACTGTGTTGTTTACCATCAATCTTAATTCGTTTATACCCCTTTTGTCGAATGTCATCAAACAAATAGGGATAGTCTTCACCATAGAACTTATTCACAGGAGCAATGATTTCTATGCTTGTTCCTTCCGGTAATGTCATCAGATGATCAACTATCTGGTTAGCATTACGAGTCACAATCTCTTCATTGCAGTAGGGACAGTGTGCTTGTCCTAGTACTGAGTATAAAATTCTCATGTATGTGGCTATATCAGTCATAGTTCCCACACTAGAACGTGGATTCTGAGTGCCAGTTCTTTGCTGAATAGCAATAACCGGTGATAAGCCTAAAATCGAATCTACATCTGCTCGTTCTAGCATTGGTAACATAGTTCTAGAAGTAGCTGACATTGATTCGAAAAACCTTCGCTGTGCTTCTCCAAAGATGACATCAAAAGCCAACGAAGTCTTCCCGGACCCTGATACTCCCGTAATAACGGTGAGTTGGTCACGAGGAATGTCAACATCTATATTTTTTAGATTATTTGTTCTTGCGCCTTTCACTGAAATAGTGTCTCTCATACTATGCCTCCTATCATCATTGTAATCCGAAGTTTCGAGTCCAACAAGTTACTGGAACTTGTTTGTCAAACTTGCGAATCTGATGTTTGAATGAGGTTTCTCACGTAACTGAGATACTAGTCTGTGGTAAGATTCATCTTAAATATATTATCATTACACTTGCTATACTGACTAAGTTATAAAATGAGTGGAAATCTATTCTTCTGTCAAGAAGATTTTGTTTGCAAGTTCTTCTATCAATTCATTTTCTGTTGGTCCAAGTTCTACACCGAGATTATTTATCAATGCTTGCCAAATGGATGAAGATTTCTTGATTTCTTTGATGACTGTATCTAGTTTTTGTATTGCTGTAAATGATTGCCCTTTGAAAACATAACAGAAGAGTAGTGGATTTTCAATTTTTAGAAGTAAGGTATATTCCTGGTGTTGAATTCTCTCTATGGATCCTCCAGTAGCAAAAGTTTGGTGCATAAAGGCATCTATTGCTGTTAGGAACCCTCCCACAAACATTTCATCAATCATTTCTTTCTGTGAAAACTTCTGAGAGTAGACTGTGAGTCCTCCCTCGTAGACGATTATTAGCAAAACTGGTTCTTCTGCTTGGATTTTAGGAATCTCTACTGACCGTCTATCAATCATACGGATGACATCACCATTTAGCTCCTCTGTCTCTTGTTCTAGGTTAATGATTTCTCTCTTGGAGGGTTGTATCTCTGGTTTTTGTTGATGACTATCTATTATACCAATTGCTCGAGAGACTTTCATTCCAAGTCGTCGTAATCCTTTCTCATTGGATATCTGTTCTGCCTGATCTAAGAGTAGTTTTGCTTCTGGTAATTTCTGTTGCATTAGTGAAACATTCGCTTTTAACCAGAAATTCTCTGCAAACATTGTGTGAGATTCTATCTCTTCAGCTAACTTGAAGTGTTTCTCGATCATAGCATTAAGGTTACTCATATCATCAAAATTATTGCTGATGTGCATTTGTTTCAGATATAATTCACAGAGATTAAACAAAGTAATGGCATATAATCCAATGTCAATGATTTCTCCATTGACGATTTCATTAAAGATATTCCTGGCTTTTCGTAAAATATCTAAGTTGTTGCTTTTCTTCAGAATTAAAGCTGAAGCGAGTCGGTACTTGAGATTACTGAGAAGATTATTTTGTTTCTCAATTATTTTCTGCATTTTCTTAAGGTAATCTTGGGCTTCTTCCAAAGTATTGTTTTCAATATTGACTAAAATCAGCCAGAATAAAGCACTAACAAGCTCTTTCTTGCTTTTTTGATCCTCTCGTAATTCTCTACATCTCACTAGTTGCTCAATAGCTTGTTCATATTCTCCTCTTTGGAAGAGAATCATGCCTAGTGTTTCTAAGATATCATCAATTCCAAGATTTGTTTCCAGATTCTGGAGTATTTCTTGTCCTTGATTCAGATAATTTGTAGCTTGATTAAGTTCTCCCTTCAAGAATAACACATAACTTAAGGCATTTAGCGTTTCTGAAATTCCAATTTTATCATTGATTTCTTCTCTGATAGAAAGACATCTTTCTAAATCCTTTAATGAGTGGTCAAATTCACCTAAGTGATTGTAGATTAAACTTTTACTAAATAGTGAATTAGCGATTAAATCATTATCACCTACTTCTTCACTTAAGACAAAACTTTGTAAACAGTGTTCTAAAGCAGGACCGAAATCACCCTTCCAGAGATATATGTTGCAAATATTGTTCAGAATATCTGCTTCAGCAGCCTTATCTTCAAGCTCTCTCGCAATATTCAAGCTTTGTTGAAAAATAAGTAAAGCTCTGACAATGTCGCCCATCTTGAAATAAATTCGTGCAATTGCGTTATTTGATTTCACTAATCCAGATCGATCATCAATCTCTCGACGTAATGATAGACTTTGCAGGTAACTATCAAGCGAGTTTTTCAAATCCTCTTCAACTTCAAAAATGAACCCCTTCTCATAATTTAGAGTTGCTTTCCGGATAAAGAGAATACTTGGATCGGTATTTTTTAGCTTTTCAAGAACTCTTTCACCGAGTTTTATGTAGGCAAGACTTTTTCCGAATTCACCTAAGTGAGAGAGAGCTACAGCTTTCGCAATAATAGCATCCAGCATTTGTAAGGAATCATCCAATTTTTGACTGTTATTCAAAATATCTTCTGAAAGCTTGAGTGCTTGCTGATACTTTCCTGTTTCATTATAAATCTCCACCTCAAGTAATTGAAACTTTAATCGTTCTGGAGTACGCATTTGAGCATTAGTACTAATAACAGCAATCTCTTGAAGAGCAGTATCAAATTTCCCTTCGGTAATTAAATTCTTAATTTGAGTGAATTTATCTGATTGATCGGGAAACATGATTTAGACAGCTCTAGTTATCTCTAGTCATATAGATTTACTATTGATATATTAAAATATTAATGATGAGGAATATAATCTTTCGATTGGGGTAAAAAAAAGAAAATAAAAAGAGACCCAATTAAAGGGATCTCTTGAAGAAATCAGTCATAGCTCGAATGCTTTTCTTTCGGGTAGCAATGTCACCAAACCCGCCATGCCCGACCTCTCCATATTCTATATATTCGAAGTCTTTTCCTTCTTCTTTTCCAAGTTCTAATAATTTATCTCTGAAAATTCGTGCTTGAGATATTGGACATCTTGGATCATTGATTCCATGTAAGATAAGTAGTTTAGCTGTCATTTTATCTGCAAAATTGACTGCACTTCGATCGTACCAAAGATCTCTGTCTTCAATTGGACTGCCCATTTGTCTTTGTAGGAAGTATTTGAAGTGTGGCATTGATTCATCGAACATAGAGAGTAAATCACTTATACCAATCCAAGCAAATCCTGCTTTCCAGTGTTCAGGTTCCTTAGTGACTGCTAAGAAAGTCATGAATCCTCCGTAAGAACCTCCTCCAACACCAATTCTCTCAGGATCAACATAGGGAAGTGATTTGAGATAATCTGCTGCGTAAACTGCATCTTTGAGGTCTTTTCCACCCCAGTCTTTTATGCAAGCATCTCTGAATTCCACACCGTATCCTGTGCTTCCTCGAACATTTGGTAGGATTACTACAAAACCTTCTGAAGCTACGTATTGTATGAATGCATTGAACATCCTAAAGTATTGACCCGTGGGGCCACCGTGAATGTTCACAATAGCGGGTAATTTTACTCCTTCAGGGACATCTTTTGGTTTGTAAACAATAGCGGGAATTTCTAGTCCATCAAATGATTTGTATTTGATATATTCTGGTTCAGTAAACATACTTTTGTCAATGGAACCATATTCTGCTTTCAATAGCACTTCATACTTATCTGTTGATAAGTCATAAAGCCAAACTTCAGGTCGATCTAAATCACTAGAATAAAAGAATATAATTTTTGTACAATCAATCCATTGGATACCAAATGCTAGACCTTCAGGTATTTTCAATTCTCTTTTAACACCAGTTTCTACATTGTAGATTATTGGTTTAATTGTAGACTCAAGGTTTTCGAGCACAGCAAGTTGTGTTCCCTCTGGACAGAAACTTCCAACATACTCTATATCTTTGCCTTCACTTAGCCACTTTATTTCTTCGGTCTCAAGATAGTAAATACCAACTCTTTCAACACCAGAAGCATCAGATTGGAAGGCGAAGCTTTTACCGTCTGGAGCCCAATCACCAAAATTATCGTGGGAACCTTTTTCAGCAATTCTGATAACCCGTTTCATATCTCCAGTTTCATTATTATAGAGATATATGTCATCATTTTCTAGATTGGTTTTCATTTCATTAGTTCCCATTGCAATCCATTTATCATCTGGACTCCAATCGCCACCGAACACAGGCACATCAGAAGCTGATAATTGAGTATCTTCAGATCCATCTATTTTCATTTTATGAACGTTCATTTGACCTGATTTTGTACTCATAAAAGTAATCCATTCATTGTCATGACTGACATTTCCAGCATGTTCTTGTGCTTTTGGTGTTTCAGTCAGAGCTTTTGTGTCTCCTTTAAGATCTATTGACCAAACATCGTTTTGTTCATTTCCTCCAGCATCTTTTCCAAAGAAAATCTTTTCAGCTTTTCTATCCCAGACAAAGCCGGTACGAGGTGCTCTCGGAATTTCTCCATGTGATATTTGTTCAATCTTTTTTGTTTCAAGATCCATAACGTAAAGCTCGATTCTCCCTGTTTCATCATAGTAAAAAGCAAGTTTCTTTTTATCATATGATAAATTTGGTAAACTGAAAGATGGGAGACTCATTAATTCATCAAAAGGTAGAGGTTTAGGTTTGTAATCTTTCATAGTGAGAAACAGATAATTTATTGCTAGTAATTAAATCTTTGTAGAGTTAAAAAAATTCTCTTAAAACCTGAATAATTTAGAGTGAGCGATTCTTATATAAACAAGAATTCCCTTTTCTTGTTGATACCCCATAAATATTCTGCTTTTAATGGATGACGGTTGGGGTGCTAATTGCCCAGGAATAATAAGTAAGTTTGAATCTTTTGGGTGGAATATTACCTTTGGTAGCACTATAACTACAGTTGATGGTTGTGGTCTTATGGGTGGTGATCCAAAAACAATGGATGTTTTAGTCAATCAGATTACTAATGTCAGTCAATTTGATTGCATAAGTATCTTGCCTGGCGAGGATTATCCTCACTTGTATCAAAACAGTATTGTGAATAGTTTACTACAAAATGCTATTGCTAATCAGGTATATGTTAGTTCATGGTGCAAAGCGATTAAGATATTTGCTGATGCAGATATCAATGATGGCAAGAATGTTACAGGTAATATCATCTATATGGGCCTTGCTGAGGCTGCTGGAGCAACTTTCTTTACATTAGTTCCACCGATTACCGATGGATATGTTATCACTGCAGTAAGAAGCCGCTACTATCAAATGGAAACATGTATTGCTATAGCAGATGCACTTGGAGTGTATGAAACTGATCCTCCTGAAGTTGAATCAGTTCTTTTCGAAACTATTGGTAAAAATGATTACAAAATCAATGTGACTCTAACGGATGCTACAGATACAATCAGTGCGAAAATTATTTTGAATGCTTTAACTGAGATAAAAATTAATGACAATATTATCACCAAATACACTCGAACCTTAACTGATGAAGACGAAGATAATGTTTTTGAATTTACATTTATGGACCTCCCTGCGGCTAACTATTCAATTGACATAGAAACTACGGATGCTTTCTGGAATGAGATCACTCACGTGGGTGTTTCATTTTTCAGCAATTTAGGCACAGATGGTTTCGGGATACCAACAATCTTTGTCTTCTCACTATCAATGCTTAGTTTTTCATTTATTGTAATAATAATAAATAGAAGACGAAAAAGATTTACTTAAAATCCTATTAGATATGGTAGAGGATTACATGAGAGTTGTTTTTTTTATAACAACTCTTCCTCTGTTATCTATCTATTTCTAATGTAAAAACTCATAAAAGCACATGCAGTAGATATTGTATGCTAGGGATATCCAAAGATCAAGCTCAGAGATTCATTTTAGAAAAACAAGGATTACTAACTAATTCTCCATCAAAATCAATACTTGATGTTGCTAAAAGAATTCATAACATACAGATCGATACAAACTCGGTAGTTGCTCGTTCCCAAGATTTAACGCTCTACAATCGATTAACTGATTATCATGAGGGACAGATCTGGAAACTACTTGAAGAAAAGAAACTCTTCGAATTTTGGTCTCATGGGATTTGTTTAATGCCAATTGAAGAGTATCCATTTTATGCTTGGAAAATGGAGTATAAAAAAAAGAATCCGGCTAACTGGTGGAGAAAATGGCTGCCAGAAAATCAAGATGTAATAAAAAATGTTTACAAATATGTTAAGAAAAATGGTCCTACACGAAGTGCTGATTTTGAGAGAGAAGAGGAAAGAAAAAGTGAAGGATGGTGGGATTGGAAGAAGGAGAAATTAGCTTTAGAATTATTGTTTGACCAGGGAAAATTGCTTATAGCATTTAGAAAGAATTTTCAGAAATTCTATGATATAAGTGAAAGAGTAATTCCATCTGGTATAAAGACAGAACCACTTGCAGATGATGAATTAGCAGATTATTTAATACAAACTGTTCTCTCTTCCCTTGGTCTAGCTAGCTACGAAGAATTACGTCACTATATTGGAATGGTTGTGTCCAAATATTTATGGAAAAATAATCGGAAATCTGCAATGAACTATCTCCAAGATTGTGTGGATCAAGACAAACTAATTGAAATTAAAATTGAAAACCAAGATGTTAAGCATTTCATCCTAAAAGAAGATGAGAGTAAATTAAGGAAAATGAATTATAATTTTGATCAAAATACCCCAATGAAATTTCTTACACCATTTGACAATGCAATTCGTGATAGAGACTTACCATTACGAATTTGGGGTTTTGACTATAAAATAGAGTGTTATACTCCTGCTAAAGATAGGATATTTGGTTACTTCACATTACCTATCTTAGATGGTTATTCTTTAATTGGGAGAACAGATTTGAAAGCTCATAGAAAAGATAGTATTCTTGAGATTAAATCCATACACTTTGAGGATTGGTTTAAACATTCAGAGGAGTCTTTCAAACGTTTAGCAAAAGGTTTGAGTAATTTTGCTGAATTTCACAATTGTAGTAAAATACAAGCAGAAGAATCTATACCAAATAAAATTAGAAAATCACTTTTATCATCATTAGATTCTGCTTTTCTTACTTAATTACTCATTACTTATAGTAATGAAATAATTTAAATAGTACCATATAGGACTATTTCATATAGAACTATTATACGAGGATAATGAAATGAATGAAGAAGAAATAAAAAAAATTGCAAAGGAATTAATGATTAAAGCTCAGCCAGCATACTTAGCTACTTTAGATGAAAATGGATTCCCACAAATTCGGGCAGTAGAAAATGTGAGAAATCCAGAGAAATTCCCTCATGATGCTAAAACATTACTCGAGTATGATGATGATATAATACCATATATTTCAACAAATACATCATCAGAAAAAATCAAACAAATACTGGAAAATAATTCAGCTGCTATGTATTTCTGTTCACCAGATGAGTACAAAGGAATAATGTTACAAGGTGATATTGAAATTGTTAATGATCTTGATTTGAAGAAACGTATTTGGCAAGATAGTATGCTTCGATACTATCCAAAAGGTCACACAGATCCTGATTTTACAATTCTAAGATTAATTCCAAAATACATGAAAACATGGTATAAAGGTAAGAAAGGGGAATTAAAAATAAGTGAGTAAAATGAAACTTCAAAGTCAAGGTGGTTTTCTTATTGCCAAAATCCATCAATTAGCAGGTCGTATTTTCTCCAAATTATTGAAGAAACACCAAATAGAAATAAATCCTGCTCAAGGAAGAATAATGTTTGTTCTCTGGAGAAATGATAACATTCCAATTCAAGAGCTAGCGAAAAGAACGTCCCTTAGTAAGACTACCTTAACTTCGATGCTTGATAGACTTGAAATTATGGGTTATATTGCTCGAGTTCCATCAAAAGATGATAGGAGAAAAATCTGTATTAAACTAACTGAAAAAGACAAGAGTTTACATGAGAAATATCGACAAGTTTCACTGGAAATGACTGAATTATTCTATCTAGGAATGTCTAAAGAAGAAATTGATATTTTTGAAAAAAAACTTGAAAAGACTTACAAGAACTTAATCGCTGCTGAGAAAAATTTGAAATAATTCCTAAAAAAATAACAAAAAAATCTCAAGAAAATGGTAAGGATTATTGCTTTTTCTCGTTTAGTTTCTCAATAATTTCAGTTGTCAATTCATCTTTGGATTTCATACCATCGACTATAAAATCAGCATCATTCAAATTGAATTTGTGATCTTTGAGATATATTTCTCTATGTTCCTCTAAATACATCTTCAATTGCCAATGCATGATATGCATAAGCTTAGATGGTTTTTCAGAAAATCTAGGATTAAATTGTTGACCTATTCTCTCGAAAAATGGATTAATCGAATTATCATCAGCTTGTTCAATGCTACGTAAAAGTACTCTAGCAAAACTAACTTCTAGAGGGATATTTATGTAAACTAAGAAATCAATTTTATCTTTCATATCTTTTCGTTGTCGACCGGTAGGTTCTTCTAACACTAGATATTTTCCTGGTTGAATAACACGGTTCTTTTCAGGATAAGTGATTGCATGTCCTTTACGTAATTCTCCTAAATCTTCCGTGAGTTTATCATAATAAGGATTATAATCATCATAAAATAATGTTTCAGAATCTTCTAACAAAGCAGCTACTTTTTTTACAAGTGTTGATTTTCCTGATCCAGAGGGTCCTGCAATTCCTATAATGAAAATTTTAGATTTCTCAGCCATATTCCTCTCATTTTCATACATAAATTACTACCAATGTAAAATTAATATCAATATTATTGTTAGTCTACATATATTTTAGATGGATATTAAATTTAGAAAATGTTTTTATTTCATTATGTGTTTTCAATCAGACAATATCACAATTATTCCCAACTATGAGTTGATTACTATGAGAACAGCTATTCCTATTAAAGAAAGAGATGTCGCTAGAAAAGTAAAAATTGTAATCTTTTTCACTATTTTCACCATGAATCTTAAACTATACTGAAAAAGATACAACTCGAATCTATTTAAACAAATTTTTTGTGGCAAGATTTTCTGAATAAAGTTTAAAACTTTTTAGTGAGTAGTTTCTGTATGTCTAATCTTACTAAAAAGTACAAAATAGGTTTAGAATATTTAAGAAAAACTGGATTTGATCATATTGTTAGAGAACTTGGAGTCTTCGGTGTGGAAGTATTCAAGTACAAACCACATTCCCGCTTTGACAGCGAGAAAAAGGATCTGCCAAATCCATGTAAATTTCGAGATTTTGTGTTAACAAAGAAACTAATGGATCACTATAAAATTAAAACTAAAGTTGACATTGCTCGTTATTTGCGAATAATTTCCATAATCCTCACAAATTTCAGTCTTTCAGATGAATATGATAATTTTGATATACACAGAAGGGAATTAAGAAGATATTTCCAGAATAACAATTATCAAAGTATAGCAAGTAAGAAATCAGCTATTCGAGAAGCGTTAATGGCATACGATGAAGCTTTTAGTTCTCGAATTTCAATTCCAGAATCAGATTACAATGATTTTGCTGATGTTCTAAATCTTTTTTACAATATTTATGAGTCTTTACCAAAAGCAGAGATGAAGAAGGAAAAACCGATCACAGCAGCAGATGATTTGTTTGATGATTACAATGATTATGATGACTATGAGGATGATGATACAGGAACGACTGAGTATAAAGAACCTGATATCATGTGGGCATATGAAGGACTATACAAAGATTTCACTGATGAAAAATTAGTTGCAAGGCTCAAGGATGATAGACAAAGAGGAACCTTACGAGTAAGTCTTCCTACAATGGGAATTGAAGAACATTTTGACACTCAATTAAAAGAAATGCTAAAGAATGAATCTGAAAGAAAGAAGCTATTGCAAAAAATACAGAAATGGCATAAGAAAACTTTTACAAAGTAATTGAAGATATTAGGAACCATGCTCGGTTCTTCTAATAATCTCATTTTGAAGATTTGGACCCAAATTGATGAAATAGTCACTATAGCCTGCAACTCGAACAATTAAATCTCGGTATTTCTGAGGATTCTTTTGAGCTTCCCTTAAAGTATCAGCTGATACAACATTGAATTGTATGTGATGACCACCAAGCTTGAAGTAGCCCCTAACTAAATGTGCGATATTGTTAATTCCCTCTTCTGTATCAAAGAAACTTGGAGTGAATTTCTGATTAAGCAATGTTCCACCTGTTCTCTCATGATTAATCTTACTTGCAGATTTCAATACAGCAGTTGGTCCTTTTATGTCTGAGCCTTGAACAGGAGATATACCTTCAGATAATGGTTCAAATGCTCTTCTTCCATCCGGCATTGCTCCCACCACACTTCCGAAATAAACATGAACTGTTGTTGGGAGAAGGTTTATTCTGTAGTGACCTCCTTTAGTATTTGGTCTACCATCTATAGAACTAAAATACAACTCAAAAACCATTTTAGTAATCGAATCTGGATAATCCTCATCATTTCCATACTTGGGGGTATCACAAATGAAATTTTGTCGTAGTTCTTCATTTTCTTTGAAATTAGTTTCTAGAACTCCTAGTAGTTCTTTCATGGTTAAGATTCTTTTATCATAAACATTGTATTTTATTGATGAAAGAGAATCAGTAATACTTCCTAAACCTACTCCTTGAATGTAATTTGTGTTGTATCTTGCTCCACCAGCATTGTAATCCTTAGCATTGGCTATACAATCATCTATAATCAATGATAAGAAAGGAGATGGCAGATTTTTAGCCCAAAGCTGTTCTATGAGATTATTTCCCATAACTTTGATGTTAATGAAATGTGCAACTTGTTTCTCAAAAGCAGCAAACAAAGTATCAAAAGATTTGAAATCTTTTACATCGCCAGTTCTTAATCCAATTTGCTTGTTGGTTCTAGGATCAATTCCATTAAACAATGTCACTTCCAGTATTTTCACTAGATTGAAGTAACCTGTAAGAATATAGCTTTCTTTACCAAAAGCACCTGTCTCTACACACCCACTTGCACCACCATTTCTTGCATCTTCGACAGATTTCCCAACTCGCAGCATTTCCTTTACTATCATATCAGTATTGAAAATTGATGGTTGACCAAAACCAGTTTTGATAATTTTTAATGCTCGATTCAGGAATTTATCCGGTGTTTTTTCACTTATTTGCACCATTGAACTTGGTTGTAAAATACGCATTTCTTCTATAACATCTAATATCAGATAAGAAAGCTCATTTACTGCATTAGAACCATCTTCTTTTAACCCACCCAAATTAATTAAACAAAAATCAGTATATGTGCTGCTTTCTTCCGCTGTTACACCAACTTTAGGTGGAGCAGGTTGGTTATTGAATTTCACCCAAAATGCTTGTAGGAGTTCTTTAGCTTCCTCTTTTGTGAGTGTTCCCTCATCAATTTCCTTTCTATAGAAAGGATACAAATGTTGATCTAATCTTCCAGGATTAAATGAATCCCAAGTATTGAGTTCTGTTACTACACCAATGTGAATGAACCAATAGTGTTGTAAAGCTTCTCTAAAAGTTCGAGGGGCATTTGCTGGAACATAATTACATATTTCAGCTATTTCCTCAAGTTCTTTCTTTCGTTTTGGATCTTTTTCTTTTTGAGCTAATTCTTTTGCTTTCTCAGCATATCTTTCCGCATAAATCATTATTGCTGCTGCGGTGATTTCCATTGCTGTTAGTTCTTCACGCTTTTCCAGAGAATTAGGATCATTATCATAATCGATTCTTTTAAAACTCTGTTGGATATCCACCATGAAGTCAATAAAACCGTTTTTGAATATTTTACCATCTGCGACAGTATGACCTGGAGCTCTTTGTTCTAGAAATTCTGTGAAAATACCTGCTTCATATGCATCTATCCATTTGTAGTCTACTTCTTCAAAAATTCGATCTCGTATTGATTTGCCTTTCCAAAATGGAATAATTTCTTCTTCAGTTATTTTTCTTGTCTCATCATTGACTTTGAAGGTAATTTTCTCTCGAGAATCTAAGATGTCTAAGTCTTGTAATGTATGGCAACAGATTTCCGGAAATGTTGGAGTTGCGTTTGGAGCTGGACCACGTTCCCCTACAATTAACTCATCTTCATTAATACATATCTCTTTTTTCTCTAATAAATACTTGAAAGATTTAGCTCTAGCGACAGGAATAGAGACTTTTTCTGCAGCTCCACTTTTATAAAAATCGGTCATTAGTTTTGCTCTTTCAATTGAAAGAGTAGGAACTGTGTTTATACTTTGATCTCGTAGTTTTTTAATCCTGTCTAACATTGTTATTCCTCTATTTTAACCACTAATCCAAACTTCTCGAGCCTTTCTTTAATACTTATCATTTCTTCTTTTGTTGGTTTTCGAATATCTTTCATTCGGTTTACTTTGTTTAGTTTCTTATACTTCTCTTCTCCTATCTTGTGAAATGGTAGTAATTCTACCCTTACGATATTTAAATCCGATAAAAATTCTCCAAATTGCTTGATATCATTAGGATTATCATTTATGGTAGGGATTATTGGAATTCTTATGATTACTTTATGTCCATTATCTGTTATCATCTTGAGATTTTGTTTTATAATGATATTTGATTTTCCAGTATATTTCTCGTGTTTTTCCTCGTCAACAATTTTTAAATCATAAAGGAATAGATCAACGTAATCTGAAATTTCTCTTACAATTGCTGAATTCACACAACCAGATGTATCGACAATAGTGTGAAGACCAAGTTCTCTCATCTCTTTCAATATAAGCAGTAAGAACTCTGATTGCATTAGTGGTTCTCCTCCCGAAAATGAAACACCTCCTTGAGAAATCTCATAAAAAACTTCATCCTTCATAATTTCCTCAACTAATGTATCAAGTGAAATTTCTCTACCAATTAATTCCTTTCTCTCAAAACATGCTTTGGTGGAAGAACCGGTAAATATCTCTCGAGTAATGGTTTGGGGTTCTACTGAATGACTTTCAGGGTTATGACACCACCAACAATCCATAGGGCACCCTTTGAAGAAAACGGTAGTTCTTATGCCAGGTCCATCATGAACAGCAAATTTCTTAATATCAAAGATAACACCTTTCAGAGACATGGTAGTCAACAAGTGATACATTCTTTTTTCTTTTAAACTTTCAGTGAAGAGGTGAATTTCTCTTTGCCTAAATCGTCAATGTTAATAAATACCGAGTTAAAGTAAGGAGACATGATAAAACAAGATTTCGAAGATATACGAATACTAGACAATTTTTACCAAACATCCAGCTTTTTCCCAATGCCAGTTGTACTTGTTAGTACACTTTCAGAGGATGGTCAGACAAACTTGGGTCCTTATTCGCTATGTTTCCCATTTAGGATTGCTGGAAGCGGTAAATGGGCAATGAAACTAAACGCACGAAATGACAGTAATACTGCGATAAACATTATACGAACAGGCGTGTGTGCAATTAATTTTATTCCAGATGACAAGAAATACATGGAAGCTTGTGTGGAACTAGGTTTCCCAGGTGAACAAACAGATGAAAAAATGAAACACAATGCATTCACATTAATCCCATCAAAAAGAAATGGGAATGGTAACGGTACTGGATATCCTGTTTTTGTTCAAGAATCAATTCAGATCTTTGAATGTTCTGTAGCTAAAGACATTCCTATTTGGATTGATGAAGAAACAACAGAATGTCATATGGTTTTAACTGTTGAAAAAATAATCATGAAGAAGAAATGGAAAGAGGCTCTTATGAAAGGTGATGACTTTCCACCAATACCAATTGATTATGGATTCAGAAATAACAATAACTTTTGGTTTACAAAACACAACAAACCATACAAAATCCCTCTACCAGAAAGAAAAGGTATTGACATAAATTCTGTGAGATATGCAGTCAGTCGATGTGATCCTGATATCAAGTGGACAGATGAAGCCTGTGAAAAAATAGTGAAAGTTCCTCGTATTTTCCTAAATAGAGTTGTTCAAGGAGTTGCTGAGCAAGCTAAGAAGGAAAGAGTAACCTTAGTTACTGGTGAATTCATGGATAAAATGCGTGATAAGCGCTCAGATGAAAAAGATAATTAGATTTTAGTTTTAAAATTCCATTTAATTATTAGAAGCCCTTTTCCAGGGTTTCTTCCTTTCATGTTTTTCTTGATTTCATAATCTAGTAACCAACCTTTCAATTTAAGTAGGTATATATAAGGTTACTACCAAAGTAGTAACTAAAGGCTTGGTGTTTTTAAAAGATGAAAAAAGTACATTGTGTTTATTGTGGCGAAAAAATAGATTCGGATGCAAAGTTCTGCAATAATTGTGGATCCAGTGTTCCAGTTAGAGAGGCTTCTAAGAAGGTAACTCAAAGAGAAACAAGAGATTCATATACAAATGCAATTGAAGAGACATATGAAGAAACAATGGTTATCAGAAGACCTCGAACAAGAAATCTAAGAAAAATAATTATTGGTCTTGTTGTTATTACTGGTGTTCTTGCTGTTGTTTTACCAGCGACACTTATTCCACTTTATAATTCGTATAGCTATCATTATCTTGGATCTACTACTTATACCTCTGATTCAATTATGACAAACAATGCTAGTTTAATTATAGATAACGTATCTGGAGATATCGATATTAGTTATGATTTGACTCAAACAGAAGTCCTGACAGCAGTAATACAAGTTTATGGTCGCTCAGAAGCTAATTTTAGTGAAGCAAAAACTATCACAGAAGATTTCCCAGCAGGTCTATGTGAATTTATATTTAATTCAGATGAGGAAACGCAAATCCCTTGGAAAGAACGCATGATTTATGACTTGGATATTATAATCAATCCCACTGTTGCTATGAAGTTTAATATCATTGTATCTTCAGGTGATGTTTATCTTGATTCCAATTCTGTATCAAGTGCAATAATAGAGAAATTAGACATTGTAACATTTTCTGGAGATATTGTTGTTGATCTTGGCACAGGAAAAACTATTACCAGTCAAACCGTAAATATTGAAGCGAGCTCTGGAAATATTTACTTCTCAGCTGGATCCAATTGTGAAATTACTACTCCATTATTCAAGATTTTTACATTCTCTGGAGACATCGACTTATCATTTGATAACGGTTGTACAATTAATTCAAGCATCATCGATTTAGAGACAAGTTCAGGTAGTATAGACATCGATTTTGGCTTAAATACACAAATTTATGGTAATAGCTTAGACGTAGAAACCTTCTCTGGAGATATTGTTCTAGAATTCGGTCATTCAACAAATATTACACTTGTTGAATTCAACTTCATCGCTAGTTCAGGCAATATTATGATTTATTGTGACCAAGTTGATTTCAATAACGATTTTAAATGGGATATCAATTCATTTTCTGGAGACGTCTATTTGAACATAGAACCAAACTCATTAACTGGAGTTAATTACACAGCTGAATTTACAATTCAAGTTTCATCTGGAAATATTGATATTGATTGCAGTTGGAGTGAATCAAATATTGGATTAAAGGTTTCAGCAGAAGTATCTTCAGGAGAAATCTATCTTCCAAACGGATATGACAATTATGAATCTATAGGATACAATTTGAAAGAAATCAAATATGACCTCGATTTGGTAACATTTTCCGGTGATATTAGAGTATCAACAGATTAAATATTAATTATCAAACCATCATATGCTAATTGGAAACCCTTTTCTTGGGTTTCTTTTCTTTCTTTTCCCTCTTTCTGAAGTATTGAATTTGTATGATTAAAGTGTGTGAAGTAAATCTCTGTTTTTGTGGGATTCAAAAGCTTCATTGTTTCCTCTATTGGTGGATGTGGTACATCATCTCTACCAGGCAATTCATCCTTGGAGTAGAAGGAACCGTCAATTAAGGCTATATCTACACTCTCAACAAGTTTGATCAAATCCTCAGTCCAATAATCAAGGTCAGGTAGATAAAGCAATTTTTTGTTTTGTTCAATGATATATCCCACTGTATCAGCGTATTCATCTCTGTGTGGAACTTGGATAGAGGTGATTTTGAAATCTTCAATTGGATATGTTTGATTTATCTTCACTTCAGATATACAGAAATTTTTCCGAGCAAGCATATGAGAAAATGGATGATTCTTTACCAAAAATTCACTCATTTTCGCTGAACAAAAAACAGTTATCTCTTGAGTATCTATGCATTCTTTACCGAAAGACCAAAGACCTGAAACATGACCAAAATGTGCATGTGTTAGGAAAATACCTGAGATTGGGATTGTTTCTTGTGTTTTTACTTTAGGAATGATTTCTTTGATTGACTCTATTTGATGCTTAATATCAGGTGATGCATCTATTAGATAGCAATATTTTTTTCCCGAATCCAGAAGTGCAATAGATGGTCCAAGTAGTTTGAGTTTTGGGTTTTTTCTAGCTCGAGAGCAATTTTGACAATCACAACTTATTTGTGGAACTCCAGCATCTTGCCCAGAACCAAGAATAATGATTTGCATAATCTAAAATGATGTAAAAAGTTAATAACCTTTATTGCGTAATATATAATGAGGGTAGAGATGTGTTTGGTACTCGTCCAAAACGAATAACATCTTTAGAGGTTTTTTCTACAGTTCTTTTTGTAATTATTATGTTGGTAATGGGATACGTCAGTGTAATGACTACATATCATGTAGAGAAACCGGGATGGAAAACGTATCGTAATAGTGAACCAGAACCAAATGGGGATATGCAGAATTCAGAAGGAGCAATTATTTATCAATTAAATCCACAAACAAGTGTCAATCAATATAGAATACTGTTTGATGAGGCACATAATCCAATACATTATATTGTTGAACCAGATTTATGGTCAGGTTATCTAACTGAAAACTACCGATTATATTTGGAATTAATTGGTCTAGGGCATGCAGTTGATATACTCAGAAATAATTCATTAATTGATCATACATTTTTATCGAATTATGATTTACTAGTAATCCCTGGATCACTTGATAATTACTACCAGCAAGAAATTGATGCAATAGAGGGATGGGTGACAAGTGGCGGGAATATATTAATCCAAATAAGTAGAACAGCTCAAGGGGAACAAGATGCCTTAGCAATAGCTCAAAGATTTGGTTTTGAGTTCAGTCAAGCAAATATCTATGACGATGATGATGGAGATTCTTATAGAGTAATAGATATTGATAATGCAAATATTTTACCCCATATTTTAGCAACCAATGTACAAAAGCTAGTCGTTTCAGTTATTCATGGGATAATAACAAAACCATACAAAGCTGAGATTATCTTAAAAACTGATGGAGATGGAACTGCTCATTATCGTACTTATCCTGATACAACAATTGCAAATGATGTTCCATTTATGTGTGTAATTAACAATATAAGTGGGAATGGAGGAAGACTAGTGGTTTTACCAGTAGCAAATATCTGGGATACATCACCTAATCATAATTATAATTTTCCGTTTTTCTATGTGGAAAATAACAGACAGCTAGCTGTAAACACTTTCAATTGGTTAGTGGACAGGAATAATGCTATGAGTATTGATAGTGATAATGATACCTTACCTGATTATCAGGAGCTATATGCATTACACTCAAATCCAAACTCAAATGATACAGATCAAGATAATTTGTTGGACATTTTCGAATACGAAAATGGCATGAGTCTAATCTCGAATGATACCGACACCGATGGATTATTTGATTTTGATGAATTGTATAATTATCCGACAAACCCTACAAAATGGGATACAGATGAAGATCAGCTGGGAGATGGAGATGAATACTTTGTATACGGTACAAATGCAACAAGAAAAGATACAGACAATGATGGGATACCTGATGGGTTTGAAGTTTTCAATTTAATGGACCCATTAGACGAAACAGATGCTGAATTGGATTATGATAATGATCAACTAACAAATCTTCAAGAATACAAATTCGGAGGAAATGTATACAGTAACGATACGGATTCGGATGGCTTATCAGACTCTGATGAACTATATATTTACTTTACTAAAATCTATAGAAATGATACGGATTTCGATGGTTTGTTGGATTGGGACGAGATATTCATTTATCACACTGACCCTCGTTATAGGGATACAGATGGTGATGGTTATCCTGATAGATTGGAAATTTTGGAAGGTTTTGATCCTTTAGATCCAAATGATCCTGTTCCAAGACCTGGTTATAGTGAACCCATTCCTTCTGTTAAAATTTCACTATCGGTTTTTTCGTTACTCATTATTAGTCCATTAGTAATTTTTGTTTCATATATTAAAAGAAAGAAAATGATGAGAAATTAAAGTAATTACGACTCTTTATTTTCTTTTCATCATTAGATTACGAATATCATTTATCCACAAATCTAATTCTCTGACTATCCAAGCTGAGGAATCCGTTTCACCAGTAGGATTAGTAAAAATTACTTTCAATAAATCTCTGCTCTTAGTTTTCCTAAGATGCCATTTTGTTACTTCAATATCGATAATACTATCTATAGGAATTTGATAAACGCGTTTAGGCAACCACATTTCAAAGTATAATTCTTTTGGAGTAAGAACTAAAACACCATTTCCTCTAACTTGCTTAAGCTTTAGTGATTCTTGTCCAAAGAAATTTGCTCCATTTGAGTAACGAATAATATTTTTTTCCTCAAATTTCTCCAAGATGCTTCTACTTCTTTTTGCGAACATAAATTAACCTCGTGATTTACTCTTAATTCTCACAGAAAAATATTGCTATGATAAGGTAAAACAAGAACAGAAAAATTTTTCAGAACTAAAGAAACAATAAGAATATCAAAATTAGCAATAAAATGAGGAAACAACAAATGTCAGATGTCAAACATTTTTTTGGAATAATTAAACCAACTAGAGATGACTTCATAACAAATCCAATAGAGGAAGATAACAAAAAATCATGAGAGATCATTTCCAATATTTGAAGGATTTATTAGCTAAAGGTAAACTCGTTTTAGCTGGACCTGTGCTCAACGAAAAGAAACCAATGGGAATAATGATTTTTGAATGTGAAACCAAAGAAGAAGCTGAAAATCTGCTAAATAATGATCCATCAGTAAAAGCAAGCATCCAAATTATAAAGAAACTGGAACCATTCAAACTCTCACTTTATCAGAAAACAGATTAGGAGTTCTTTATTACTTCTAGCTTCAAAAATACTTTTTTAGGTAAAAGATAATTCATCAAGAAGAATCATAGAACAGTTATTGCTGGAGATTATTAATTGGTTGCAACATGGTTAGGTTCCTTTATGATTGCACTTCCATTTATTGCTGCAATTCTAATGCTTCTTGTTTTAAAATGGAAAGCTGATACAACAGGATTCATTATGTGGATAATTATGCTGATTCTTGCTGTTGCCTATTTCAAAACTAACACTGGGGTGGTATTTCTAGCATCAATTGCTGGTTTCATAAAATCCTATCCTATTGCTCTGATGGTTTGCACAAGTATTTTCATGATTACTTACATGCAGAAAACAGGAGCTTTACAAAGGATAATTGTAGCTTTCAAGACTCTTGGTGGAGAAGGTAAAGAACCTTTTCAAATTATGTTTATTAACATCGGTCTCGGATGTTTTCTTGTTTCAATAGGTGCTACACCTGTTACTATGCTGCCACCAATAATGATCGCTATTGGTTATTCATCTCTTGCAGCAGTTGCTCTTCCAGCAATCGGTTATGATCCCTTAACCACCTTCGCACTTTTAGCTATCCCAGCAGTTGTTTTTCAAAAAGTAATGTCAGGATTATTTGACTTGACTCCAATTTTTCCAACTCTAGCAGAGAGTGGTTATATTTTTTCCTTATTCATGCCAATTGTCACCACTGGTATAGCTCTTGGTATGATGTTTATTGCTGGAGGGAAGAAAATGCTCTTCAGAAAAGACTCACTCATTTTCGCTTTAGTTGGTGGAGTAACTGCAGGAGGAACTTCTGTGTTAGTTAATGGATTAGCAAAGCGTTTTCAGATTGATGGTTTAGTTCCTCTTACAGGATTATTTGCTGGATTATTTACTTGTATAGTTATGCTACTATTAGCTAAAATAATGAAAATGAAAATTTTTGATAGGAGCAATCTAACAGCAGAAGATCACAAAATAGCACAATCCATGCCACTTTGGAAGGCATTTATGCCATGGACAATTCTTGTTGTTTTATGCGGAGTAACCAATTTAATACCACAAGTGCACGATTACCTCTTCAATACACTCTCAATGCAAATACAAATAAGTGGGGCAGATCCAATTTCCTTGCAAGTCTTTTGGAATGCTTGGTTCTGGGTAATTCTCGCTACGGTTCTGTCCATGCCCTTTTTAGGTGTTAAAGGGAAACTCAAAGGTACTTTCTCTACGTGGGCTAAAAGGGCTATTAAACCAGTTTTTGCAGCTGCGATATTCTTCTCAGTTGCATTTGTTATGAATTATTCTGGTGCTACGGGTGAATTTCTTGCAGATGGCTCTTGGGTAATTGCGGAAGAAAACAATATGATTCAGGTTCTATCAAATGCTAGTGAGAAAATTTTTGGTGATTATTACCCCTTAATTGTACCTTTTGTAGGATTATTAGGGGGTTTTGTTAGTGGAAGTGAAACGTCGTCCATTGCTATGTTTACGGAATATCAATACAAAACAGGTATACGTCTTGGATTATCAGATACTAGCATAGTTATTCTTGGAGCATCAAATGGCATAGGTGGAGGGCTTGCTAGTGTTCTAAGTCCAGCCAAGATTCAGAATGCTACTGCTGTAATTGACAAGCAAGGAATCGAAGGTGATGTGATTAAGAAAACAGCTCCAATTGCTCTGTTAATGGTAGTCTCGGTTTCACTAATAACACTTTGTTGGGCTAGTCATTATCCAGCTTGGAAATGGATTGTAGTATTTGCAATCGGTATTGGTGCGGTTGCTGCTTTATTATTATCAATAGCTGGTTTCAAAAAGTTACGAACTCGAAGAAAAGAACGAGTAAAGAAACCTAACAAGGAGGAAAAGGATTGAGTTATCTCGAGATCTTGGCTTATATCTCAGTAGGAATGATTTCCTTTAGTTGGATTCTTGTTCTTGCCTTTGATATTGGAAAGAAAATACTTAGTAAAAAAACAGATGAACCTATGATGTCTGAGAATTTGGAGAGTGAAAACAAATGAATGAAATAGGAACTCTCATTACTACAACATTAGGTTTAGCAGTAATATTGCTAGTTTGTATTTTACTCCTTGGTTTCATTGTAGTTGACCTACTAAAAAAAGTTAAATTCAATAATACAAAAGAAACTGGAAAAAGGATATTTAATTACTTCAGTAAAAAAGATGAAGAGTTGGACTAATCCAAATAATTTTGGGGATTCATGATTGACAAAGAAAAGAAGATTCTCTTTACAATGGGATACTACAAGTACTTTTCAAAAAATCACATATATTACCTTCATTGTATCAATCCAAATCATCTTTGTCATAACAATTCTCTATTTTCATTATTTCATAAATCCTAATTCAAGTTATAATAATAATTCTTGGACAGAATTACCTTTAGATGTAGATCGGCTACCGAATGGAGATACACTAGTGACAAGTTCTCCAATAACGGTTTCAGGTAGATTTGCTACGAATCCGAAAATTGCTGATATTTACCGAGAAATGAACCAGCTTTATCTTGTAGATTCAAATGGAACTATAAAGTGGCGTCAAACGGGATTTGCTTTTCCACATGAAGTTGAGTATATTCAGTATCAAGGAAATTACTACTATTTTATAGCAGATACACAAAACAATTCTGCTAAAATGTTTGATACCGATTTCAATTTGATTTGGGAATTCAAACCAGAATTAATTAATTGGACTAAGGTCAACTCTGAATGGGGGGCTGATTCATACTATAATAATCCAATAGATTATGGTTGGACTCATTTAAATGATCTAGACTTTATTTTTGGTTCAGATCATAATACAACTTATGATTCAATACTAATCTCAATTAATAGATTTGATATGGTACTCCTATTGAATTTTACAGCAGAGTATGAAGAACACATTGTTGGTGATGATTTTGGTTCAGTTGAGAACATCTATTGGTGGTATGGTCCAGGAGAAATCCATCTTCAACATAATCCGGATATGCTTCCAAATGGAAACGTCATTATCTGCGACAGTCTTAATGGACGAATAATTGAAGTAAACACAACTACAAATGAGATTGTTCATACTATTGATTCAGCTGGCGATAAATCACTTGTAGTGGTAAAAGATGCAGACTATAATCCAATAAATGGAAATTATCTAATAACTGATTCTGGGAATAATCGCATTGTCATTATTGATGATACTGGAGAGCTACTTTGGGAATGGAAAAGAGATTTAGCCATTCCATATGAAGCAGACTGGTTGGAAAATGGGAATATACTCATTTCAGGAGCTACTTCAGGAGCAATATTAGAAGTCTCAATAGCTAGTTCTGAAGTCGTGTGGTCTTACTATACAAATGCAGGAAAGGACTTCTATATCATCACTGCAAGAACAGTCTGTATTTTCATAATTATATTGTCTTGTTTGTCTTTTACAAACAGATTATTGATTAATTTGAAACTAAGAAAAAGTGAAGAATCATTTAGTAAATGGCAATGGGTAAGATTAAGTCTCTCACTAATTTTGATCTTTGCCTTCCTATTTCTGACTATTTTTGCAAGAAGAATTGTCTATAGCGTTACTTTTGTAGTAATAGTAACTTTGCAGAAAAGACGCGGTATAATATAAAAAAACAAGAAAAAGAAAGAAATTAGATTGAAATCAAATTACCATTTTTCAGTAATTTCTTTCAACCATAGTTCTGAAGCGATTTCTGAAGCAGCTCTATAAGATTCTTCATCATTAATCTTACCAGCTTCTATTCCAGCATAGATTTGCTGAGTAATTGTAAAGATCGTCTTTAGTACAATATCCATCTGTGAAGGGATTTCTTCACTGGTTAGGAGAGCTTCCAAGTTTTCTAATATACCACTGTTGAAATCATTGGCTTCATTGAATTTCTTTTCCATTAATGCAGTAAGAGAGTTTTGTGTCAATTGAATTATTTGTACAAAATTCTTTTGTTTATCTTTTGGAAATTGCTTAACAAGTTTCTCAATAGATTCTACTTCAATAACCTCATGGATAGGTTCAGCTAGGGGTTGGGATTCAACTGCAGGTAATTCTTCGATAGGTGGATAAGCATCTACCACATCTGCAAGAAAATCCACAGGTTCATCTACTGTAATTGGATGAGTAGGAGTTATTTGTTCTTGTTGATAGTAATCTGTTGGATCACTTGTTAATTCAACTTGCTCAAATCTCTCATCTTCACAATCGTCTACTAGTTCCATGCTATCTGTTAGACCGAAGTGTATTTGGACAAGAATATTTGCTCCTCT
>JAGXNT010000042.1 GCA_019894765.1 Candidatus Heimdallarchaeota archaeon | reverse complement strand
GTTACTCAAGCTATACAAGATAAGCAACCTGAAATAGCTCTTGAAATCCAACAATCTAAACATGATTTGCCTGATATGGTTCAAATGGAAGAATCACTCAAGAAAGCTGAGAGGCGTCTAGAAGGAGTTCAAAAAAAACTCGATGGTTTGGGTTCCTTAGGAAGCTATATTTCTAAGTTAACAGCTGGTATTCATAGTAGTGTAACCGAGAAATTACAAAAAGAATTACCAAGTTACACATCATTAGATATTGATTTTATCAGAGGAAAAAGAAAGAGTCTTTCTTCAGCTCTCTATGATGTAGCCTTAGAAAGAGGTATCAAGTCAGAAGGCATTTTATACTTAATTCAATCCTTACCTGATCTTGAAAGCTTTCTTTACAGTACTAGTGCCGGGAAATACTATCGGGATCACACAGAACATCAATTAAGAGTAGCGGTTCTAGGTGATTTCTTACTAGAACAAGATCTTGGAAAAGGTACACTACTGACTCACATATCAGATTTAACTGAACTTGATAAGGATTTAATCAAAGAAGAAGTTTGGTGGGTCATGGGACTTATTCATGATATTGGTTATCCATTGCAAAAGATGACAACATCGATTAATTATTCGTTGCTAAATCAAATACTCAAATGTTATCCCATGTTGGATTTAGATGTTGTTCCTTTTGAAATAAATATCTCGAGTAAAAAGACCAAACCATATTTGAAATTCATTACAGAAGGATTATCAAAAGAAGCTCAAAAACTGATTAATACAACAACAAAGGATGATTTATCTGGAATTTCTATTCCCCAAGTACAGCATTTTCAAAGTAGTAGTAAAGGTCACGAAGAATTTAGGTTTAAAAGTGAAATAGAGCTGGACCATGGAGTAGTTGGGGCACTATGCTTACTCAAAAGCTTAGGAACTCCTGAAGAAATAAAAGAGAACAGAGATGAGCTTGAAGGATATATTAAAGCAGCTCAAGCAATTGCATTGCACAATTTCAAAGACCATTTACCTGATTATAATTTTGATAACAATCCCTTAGCATTTTTATTGGTTCTAGCAGATGAAATGCAAGAATGGGGCAGACCTATTCCTCTACAAATCAGAGATTCCTACTTTACAACTGAAATGAAGAAGATTACTTTATTGGATGAAGTTATTCTAACTATTGATGAAGTTCAATGGCTTATGGAGTACAAGAAAATGGAAGCAAAAGTATTAACCAATTTTCAGTTTCATTACTTCTGTGACAGTAAGAACAAAGCCTTTGGCAGATTACAAAGAGGGGAAGAATTTCCTAAAACCAGAATTGTTTTGCAAGATTATGAAATAATAATTGAGTCAATGGATGAAAAACAACTTGAGCAATCTCTCAAAGATGTCTCAATTCAATTACCAACGGAATCAACGGAAACAGAAAAGACAGGTGAAGTTGATTCAAAAAGAAAGGAACGCAGTAAACTCAAGAAATTGTTAGACTCTAAGGATCCAGAAGTTCGAGAAAAAGCGAAAATGCAATTACAAGAAATGAAGAAAGAAAGAGATACATCAAAACATCTTCGAAAATTAATGAAAAAAACTACTAAAGAGAAATTATTAGCTGAATTCTATATCGTGATTTAATTGTGTGGGTTTTAAATACTGCAGTTTTCACTCTTTATTAGAACCTTCATAATGCTTTTTCTTCATTGCACCCAAATGAAGGATCTAAACAAACCTCGGCAACATTTGGGGAGATACCTCCCCTCAATTTTAAAATAGATCAAACGATTTTACCATTTTTTACTTCTAGAATTACCTTTGCGGATTCCCAAGCTGTTTCAAAAGCATCTAGAGCTATGCTAATGATATCTTGATCTCTAATTTCAATTATAACAAATGTTTTTGAGTTAACCCCTCCGATTCCAATCGGATAAAGCAAATTATTTTTTCCTAAAACAAAGCTGGAAAGCTTACTCTTAGGTTCTCTTATCTCATAATCCATCATGTTGAAAAATTGTTGTTGTAGAGTATTTAATTTGCCTGTCTTCACTATTTCTTTGAATTCATCTGTATTATAACTTGATAGTGTTCTTGAAGATATACGACCAAATCTTTCAAAATTCTCTTTTATTTGTTTAATCAGTGGTTCAAAATTCAATTCTTGGAATGCATATCTGAATTGATCTGTCGCAAAACAAGTATCAACAAGTGCTTGAGAAATTAGTGTTGTGTTAGATTCAAAAACACGAAGCATATATCTTCTGAGACCCTCAATGGTATCAACATTAAACACATCAACTACAGGATACGGATTGAAATTAACAATAGGCCCTGTTTGTAATTTCATAGTTTTTGAATCAGTTGATGATCTCATTTCTTCCGGTAAAAACGGATAGGTTGCAGCCCATCTTCTCATTAATTCCTCTCGAGTATCCATGAAAAATAATCTAGCAATACGTTCAAAATTCTCTAGAGTGGGAACTGTAGTATAGATTGGTGGTCGATTAGATACTCTCTTGATTAAACCTAATTTTTGAAGTATTGAAATTTCCTCATAGACTCGAGTTTTGGATGCTCTCTTACCTTTAGTTCTAAGGTTTTCCGAAATTCCTTTGACAGTATTACCCCCATCCTCCACTAATTGCTTGTAAACATTTAATGCAAGCTCAGACCGCAGCACTTCTCGCAAAAATTTCTCAATTTCATCCTCAGAATACGAACTCCTAGACATTCCTATTTACCTTCCATTGATTATAATTAATCAATAAATTAAACCCAATTCTAGTATTAGCTAGTATAAATGACTTATAAGAATTCCGTGAAAAAACGGAAAAATATTTTCCGACAAATTTACAAACTAATAATAGGGTTTTTTCTCACCTTATAATATAAGAGAAAAGAATTAATAAAGGACAAGTCAAGATTGCTTGTTAAAAACAATTAAAGTGAACTATAATGGTTAAAGAAATTCATGATATTAAGCATTTGGAAAAAGCAGGTATGCAGGTAGATGAGATGATTGAAAAGCTCTCAGGAACTGATGGAGAGGTAATGAAAGAGAATTATGAAAAATATGAACCCAATCAAGAAGCTCTTTCGGAACTTGAAGAGAAAGCAAAGGATTACTTATTTGTCGTTTTCTGTGCTGAATGGTGCGGAGACTGCAAAACAACTGCAGCATATTTTGCTAAAATAGTTAAATTAAAACCAAGTATAAATGGTGTTTTCTTTAAAGGATTAAAATCAGCTCCTAAAGATCCAGATGTAAGATGGAGAGTACCACCATCTCCTCCTGAAGTTAATGATTTTGATTTACGTAAAATCCCTACTATCTTTATTTTGAATTCTGAAGGGAAACTTGTTGGTGAGATGATTGAGAATCCTCAAATTAAATCAACAGTTGAAGAAGAATTAGTTTATATCCTTGATAATATTCAAGGATAATCTTTCTTATTTTTTACACCCAAACTGTTGGTCTTAGACCAAATGCAATTGAGATTAGAAACATTACAATTGGCACTACTAGATTATCTATGTCAGTTGGACTGAGTGCTTCGGCTATTGTACCTATTGCAACTAGTATGAGTACTTTTCCCCAGAGCCAAGGCCATTCAAGATTTCCCCACAACCAATTTTGTCCATCTAATACAATGCCAAAAAGATAGATAATGAAGTAACTAAAGGCTACTGAAAAAATAAACATACCAATGCTCCCACCAATTGATTTTTCGCCACCACCTATTGCTTTATATTTTTTTATCCCGAAAAACTTTCCAGCAATTGGAGCAATGCCATCCCCCCATGCTATAGTCATTATAATTACTAATCCCCAAGGATTATCCCTCCAAACAAAGACACAAATTAAAGTCATAACAATAGCATAAATCATAGTTCCTTTGATAAGATCAAATGGTTCCCCTGTTCTTGACATGCTTTTTACCATAAAAGCTCCCGGGATTACTTTTAGACCAATTAATAGGAAAACAACTGCTGTTAATGCTGCTGGAATCATTGCAATATATCTAGCACGCCCTAAATCGGATCCCATAAGCCAGAAGAAGATGTAACAACCAGCGGTTATATGGATACCCTTCCGAGTATAGAATACATCCATTCCCTTCTTACTAAGTAGATAAAACAGGGATAAGATAACTACAAGTGTAATGAACATACAAACAAGCATAAACCAGTCCTGGTTGATTTGAAACCATTCAGCGAAAGTCATTCATTATCTAATCCTTTAATATCTTAACAAACATCGATTGCAAACAAGAAATCTTAAACTCATTTAATAATTTTCTGTGTAAAGTGTAAACTATAATATATGAATGCAGAAATAGTTTCGTTCTTATATGTTATCTTTTTTAAATTAGATAGAAGTAAAGTTATATGTAGTATAGTTTATTGTGGGTCTGATATGCGAAACAGAATTGATATCCTTAAAGATATAATGGAAATTGAAAAGCAATTCGCTCTCGAGGAAATTGATTCTGAGATTTTTGAAAATAGAATGCAAGTATTAGAGAAACAGCTTAAAGCTGTTAGTGCACCTTCTGAAGATGAATTAATGGACGCCATTGATGCAAAAGAAATTCCATTAAGTGCAAATAGTTTAGTTGGGAAAATTTCAATTGAAGATTTACTTCCAACATTCAATGTTCCACGAACTTTCTTTAGACACTTAAAAATAAGAAGAGAGATTCAGGAACTAGCGAGAAATATTCGAAATCTTAATCACAATATGCAGAAACTAAACATACTGATTGCTGAGCAAAAGGTTAATCCAGAAACTGCGAACACAAAAATTGAAACCCTTGAATTTGATCTTAGGCTGGCACAAAACAGATATGGTGCAAGAGAAAAATACCTAAAAAGAAATCCATCTAAAGGAGAATTAGTAAAATTTACTCTTGAGAATTATCTGAAGTTTTCTTTTGGTCATGGAGTAGAAAATCAAGCTGAATTAAAACAAGTCTCAAATGAGCTAACTCATGAAATTGATATACGTAAAGAATACCGCAGAGCTCTTGCTGAAATGTTGGCAACTGTGAAAACAACTCAATTAGAAATAAGTGCCAAAAAAGCTAGAAATGGCTTACCTGATTTTAAAACATTATTAGATTTCCAACAATCAGTTAACGAATTAAAAGATTATATCAAAATTCTCTCAGAGGATATCAAGGAGTACTGTAATTGCCTCAGTCTTTTACAAAAAGACACTCTAGTTATGGATGATTCCCATGACTTGTATGTATCAGATGAATTTGGTATTGAATCAAACACAGAAGAAGCTACAGAATTAATTGAAAAGCAGAAAGCAATTGATCCGCTTATTGAAACTCTTGAATTTGAGAGACAAATTGATGATCCTATTAGTTATTTCTTAATAGATACAACAGATACCCCTATTGCAGAAGAAATTTATCCAATAGAGGAAGAAATAATTCATCCATCCGATTCATTAATTATTCCAGAAACTCCTCAACCTATTTATCAACCAGGGCTTGAACTTGAAATTGTTGGCATGGAAGATTTCTCATTACCTTTTGAAATTAATGGTTCTAAAAAACAACTGAATGAATTAACTGAGCAAATAATTTTTCAATCTTTTGAGGGATTGCTTTCAAAATTAATTGATAAAGATGAGGAAGAAACAACCATAGCTACACCTATAGAAATTGAGGAAAAAATCCCAAAAACTAAAGCCCAATTTAGTAGTCTCTCTTCAGATATTCAAAAAACAGATAAAATTGTTGATTCCGATAGCTTGCAAGATCTGACAGAAGACTTAACGGTTGTTTCTGAAATTGAAGCGATGGATCCTGAAGAATTAATCAAAATAGATACTAAAGGTATAGAAACTCTCATTGAGGAAAAGGATTCTCAAGTAATTGATGTCCCAGCAATTCCTACAGAAGCAATTCCACCACCACCACCATCACAACAAACTCCTCCACCACCTCCACCTCCCCCACCCCCTGAGTCATTTATAACAGAGGAAAGTATTGCGGAAACAGATCTAGTGTCCGAAATTATACCTCAAGAAGCTGAAGTTGAAGAAAAAGTTGATCTTCCAGTAAAAACAGAAGAAGAATTAATTAGACCAACAAAAGAAACAATGATTTCTCCAAAGCTACTTGAAGCATCAACAGAAGCCTGGAAATTATCGGGAAAAGCTCTTTTTAATTCACTTGAAGAGACAAATAGAGAATTTTTAGGTTATCTACAAGAAGTTGTAGTTTATGGTAGTAATCGTCTTGGTTTCATTTTAGTAACAGAAACAGAGGCTAATCAAAATATCATTGATAAAATATTTGATCAAATAAAACCACTCTGGGTAACAGAAGATTTAACAGAATTAGCTGATAAACGCAAAAATTTTGTTATTCGTGAAGTTATGGAATCACTTCAAATACAGAAAGATGTTGCATTACATATAACAAGATTGCAAGAATTTGCTAATTTCCGTAACATTAACTTTCCTCAAGGTGAGACAAGACCAGTACCCGAGATTCTTGGTATAGTTCCTGTAGACAAAATTCGAATAAAAAGAGGTTCTGTAATTTGTAGCAATGAGTGCATATTAGCTACCCAACCATACAGAACAGCACCATGGGAAGGAGAAATTGGAGATAAGAATACAACACCCATCGGTAAATATTGTTACTTAAGCCATGGTGAGAAAATTGGAAAAATCATAGCAGAAGTTCATCATCCATTGATGGGTAAACTACTGCTTTTGGATAAAGAAGAACCAGATAATACTCTAATTGATTATTTAGTAAATAGACTAAATATTACAGAAGAAAAGTCAAAAGAGAAATTGTGGTTAGTAAAATACCTAATAGCTAAGCAATTAAAAATCCCAGAAGGCGAAGCGTTAAAACCTAAAACATTAATCAATTATTCCTTAAATCGGGGATTCCCCATATTACCAAATGAGATTTTAAATTCATTCAGATTTTTTGTATCTAGTGGATCAGTAGATAAAATAACTAAAAATAAAGTAATACTGAGAAATTCATCCCGAACATTCCATCCATCAGAAATATTCCCATTGGAGTGTTTAAGAGTTAGAACAACAAGTGGAAGACATGTTGGTACTTGTCTGGGATTATCATTATCCGATCACCCCGTAATACTAGTTAGTGAGAAGCTTTCTCGAGAAATTGTTGTCTTGTTTTCAAATGCAACTGTTGAAAAGGAAATTATGTCAGATATTTCTCAATCAGTAATGGGAACAATTGGAGTTGATCTAAAGGATTCATTATGTTCACATAATATTTTGAAAACCTTAATTGTTGGAAGAAAAGTTCAGTCACTTGCAGATTATGGTAAACTTCTCTCAAGAATGAATGTAACAGGATATGATCTCTCAACTATACGAGTTGTTGAGAAAGGAACAATTTTTACAAAAATTCATGACATTCCCGCTCAAAATATGTTTACAGATTAAACAAAAAAAATAGATTTTAGATTCTCTGTAAGAGAATCATTTTGTTTATAGCTAACCTGGTTTTACAGTACCAGCTAATTTTGCTATATCAACATAAACCATTCGTACAGGATTTGCTGGAGAACACCAAGCCATGATAAATCCTTGCCAGAAAGGAGTTTTTGCTATTACAATATGACCTTGTTGTTGTACATTGGTACAAACCAATCGACTATTTGTTGCATCAATTGTGGAGTATTTGACTCCTTGAACTACTATCCAGGGAGCTTTTTTAGTCCAAGCTTCAATTATTGTTGCCCCATCAACTTGCCAGTTCTGTGTTGTCCAATAGACCTTCCCATCAGCTCCAACTAAAGCAAGTGCTCCAATAAACCCATTTTTCTGTAACCGTGCAGCTTCTGTTTCAAATGACAGCGTTTTATTCTCCTTATTATTTGTTATATAGTGCTCGAATAAAGTTATTCTACAACTTTATTAAGTGCTACGGTTGATGTAAAAAGCTTTTTTTTGTGGCAATTTATCAGAAAAATAAAAGAATTTCAAGGGAAATAAAAAAAGAAAATATTTGCGAAGAATCAAGTAAATTCTTCGCTTTAAAGTTTAATTTTAGTTTTGTTTCTTTCCGATTTTTTGAACGAGAACATATCCCGCTAAGCCGAAGCCTGTGATTATTGCTACAACAATTGGACCAATACCATTTGGTGGTGTAGGTGTTGTGAATTCATGTAGATAATAATCAAAATCATCAATTCCAGCTTCACCACATTCTGGATAGAACTCGTAGGTTCCACCAATGGTCATGGTGTATGTTGCTTCCCACAAATCAGTGGAAATTTCTGTCCAAACTAAAGATTCTTGATAACCATCTGGATCTTCAACGTAACCACCGAATGTTTCTGTTCCGTTGATGAAGTCGTACCGCAATGTCATTAAACTATCTGTTACATTGATGTCATTTCTTTCCATTCTGGAATGAGCTGTTCCCCATCTTACGAGGTTTCGTCCGAATTGGTCATTTTGTGTTCCACCGAAATTATAGGTGTTTTTGTATCCTGCAGAGTCTAAGCAGAAGTTTGTCGTTAAGACAATAACTCTTCCACCGCTATCATGCTGGTATGTAGCACAAGTTGCATGTGAGGATCCTGCTGTTAATTCTGTAACTTGAACAGCGTCACCAGATACAAGAATCGAAGTGCCCCAATGATCGATGTTTTCTACTCCAGCCATAAATGGATGCGGATCTGCACCACCAACCAAAATAGTAGCAACACCTGTCCAGATAGTAGGTTGTACATTTATGCCGTATTGTGATGTCCAATCATTGATTGCTGTAACATTTGTACCAGTTAGTATTGTTCCATAACCAGCAATGTCTTCTTCGGAATGTCCATTGAAGCATAGGAATACTGAACCTCCATCTGCAACATAGTTTGTTAAAGCTGTTTTTTCACTTGTTGTCCATTCGTTATAGGTTGTAACAACACTGAAATCATCCATGTAGGCGTTTGGAAAGTCAAGAGAAAATGGATCGGGTAACCAAACCATATCATAATTGTCTATTAATCCCGAATCGAGATCTGCCAATTGTTCGCTAACAACCCATCCATTATCTAGAATATCTTCAGTGAAGTACATGTACTGACCATATAAATGATCAACACCCCAATCAGTAGTTTTGAAGTTCAGAAGCATATTATGTCCATTACTAGCGGCAACATCAAGAACAACATCTACTGTATCCAGAATTTCTGTTTCATATTTGAAAGTTAAAGTGCCTGTATATGAACCAACTGTTGCATCAACTGGAACATCATAAGTTACTTTAACTACACTTGTCCATACTGAAGGTGGAGATGCAATTGTAACAAAAGGTGCAACATCACCAGATAATTCTAATGATAAATTAGTTTTATATGAAGAAATACATGAAATATATTGTTCAGTTACTTCTCCCTGATGCATTGTAGACCACCAGTGTAAAGGTGAAATAGCTGGATTGCAAGCGCCAACTAATTTTAATCCATCTCGTAAACCGGCATTCAAAATATATGTCCATGCAGCACCAACGTTGATTAAACCTCTTCCTTCTATTAATGAATTGGTTCCAAGAACTGGTACTGCTGTGTTCAATAATGCGGCTTTTATTAAACCAGGGTTTACTCCATACCCAGCAGTTTGACATGCATCAATTAGTAACGCTGCTGCTCCTGCAACATGAGGAGCAGCCATTGAGGTTCCACTTTTTGTAGTAACACCTGTAGTTGTACCGATGTTTAGAGACACTATTTGATAACCAGGAGCTAAAACATCAGGTTTCATATGATTATCACCAGTAGGTCCACGAGAACTATAGTACATTAAAACTGGAGTGCCTGAATCATCAATTCCACCGACATGAATCATATCATCATGCCCTGGAGCACCTACGGTATAAAATCCTTGGTCACCTTCATTTCCAGCAGATGTAACACATGTTACTCCTTTGTTCCTTACAGCTTGAGCAAAAGCAATTTCAATAGGATCCCAACCAGGACTATCACCAGAGTCGGTGCCATAACTAAAGTTAATAACTTTCACTTGTTTGACATTTGCTAGCCATTGTATTGCAGCGACAACACCAAGTGTGGTTGCTGGAGAACCTACTTTTGCCATATAAAGGCTGCATTCTTTAGCTATTCCAACATAAGATCCTGCGGCATCCCCTGCACCAGCTATTCCAGAAGTGTGTGTACCGTGACCATCAAAGTCTGTAGTTGTTAGATCATCAGAATCGTAACCATTAGCAACTGTTACAAAGCTTTCAGCATCAATAACTCGACCTTCAAAACCAATATGAGCATCATTTATTCCAGTGTCTATTACACCAACTTTGACTCCTGCACCATCGTAGCCTAAGGACCACATAGAAGAAGCATTTATGGTACCAGCAGTGTGTACAGTATTGATACCGACACCAATATCGGTTTCATCTACAACATCAGGATAAAATCTCTGATCAGTTGTGTCAGCTATTACAGTATATGAACCTACTTTTGCTATATCTGATTCAACACCAGAATAATAACGAACAACAGCACAACCAACACCCCAAAAGATTTCTGAACCTTCAAATTGTTCTAATACAGCTAAGTCAGAGAAGTCTTCACCATCAATAGCAACCATAATATGTCTAATTTCAGTTGTGGTTACTAATGATACACCAGGTAGACTAGTAATCAAATCAAGTCGATCTTTATTAAATGAGACTACTACTCTCCGTCCTAGATCCCAAGTTTCTTCAGAAAATGTAACGCCTAATTGATCTAATCGAATTCTGTCACTCGAAGAAATCTTCTGATCATAGAATAAGACAGCATCAACAAACAAACTGCCACTCCTTGTAATATCTCTCAATAGTTTGTCATCAATTTTATCACCATTTAAATCAAAAGTTGTTTTCTTGTAAACTATTGGTTCTGTGGCTGCAACATTCGAAAATTCGGCATTTGACAGAATTACTGGCATTGCAGCTGAGAATAGAAATAGTGATAATAAACTAATCGAGAGGATTTTTCCATGTTTCATAATAATCTTCCACTCACTATTTTATTAGTAGATAAACAATAAGTTGTTTGGTTTTAATTGAAAAATATTTCTGATACAATCTATTATTGATTCAAGTTATAAAAGATTATCTAATTTTGTTTGCAACGCATTTTTCGAAATTCATAATTTTTTTGCGATTTTCAATAGAATAGTAAATATAGGAACAATTGAGTACACAATTAATTAATAAAAAAATATTAGAGAAGAATGCAAAGAACTAATCTTCATCTTCTTCAGTTTCATCGACTAATTTCTTGTATTCTTTGGGTTTTCGAATACTAGCCAATAATCGTGGTTCTCGGTGACCTTCGTTCTCCAATGTTCTGTTGCAAATTGAACAGACATTAACAGAGATATCTCTGAAAACATAGGTTGAGAGTTGATCTTCTGAAAATGAAATACCACATTCAGCACAAATCTTCACCTTACTAGGATCACCTAAATCATCGGAAGTTCCTGCAATACCATCTGGTCCCTTCATTTGTTTTTGGGTTTGAGCAGCCATTGCTTTTGCTGCTTCAAAAGTGCTTTTGGGGACTTTTGGTAAATCGTAATTGCTTAGAATATCATTGATTGCTTTCCAATCGCTTTTTCGTTTGGTTCTTGTTAAGAAATCTTCTAATTCAGCATCTATCATCTTTAGTTCGGTTAAGAACGCACGATCACGAATAGTATTTGGGCTGTCTTGTTGCTGTTGTTGTTGCTGCTGCATTCCTGGAACGATATAAGCAGCAGGACGACTAACAGCTTTGAAATCAATAGTATTTAATCGAGCTAGAATCTTATCGATTAAGACATGATATAATTTTTCATTATCAGTTCGTTTGAGGATTTCAATGTAAGGTTCTATTGCTTGATAGATATGATTGTTAAAGATATTCTCTTCGAAAACATCAATCCCGAATTCTAGAATTCCATCAAGTAATTCTTGCTCTGTTAAACTAAAGTTTTCACATAAATAAGCTACCCAATCTTGGGGCAAGTCATAAGGCAAGTAAATGAGGATAGACACCAATTGATCAAAAAGAGCATCTTTGAAAACAATCTTGTCTTCAATTTTAGACAAAAATCTAATGCCTTGATTAAGATACATTTTGTCTCCTGTGACAGAATAACGATGAAGACTGACAAATGCTTTCTGTTCTGGTCTAAGACCCCACAAAAAACTTCGTCTTAGAAGTATTCCTACAACATAATTGAGAGCCATTGCGCCTAATAAACCGAGTAAACCATAAGTGAATCCACTTTGCATATCCCCTGGAAATAAAATAAAAGAAGCAATTGCTAACCAAACCATACCAAGGCCACACATACCTATTTGTGAGTATCTGCTGAAACGATGGATCTTCTTTTGACGACTACATGTTCTGCAAAGTCCATCGCCTAGTTCAGTTTCTGTCAAGCAAGTCTTACATAAAGGAACACGGCAGTTTGCACAAGTTCCATCGGATTCTATTTCAGGATCATAACAGCACTTCAATTATTGTCCCTCTTAGTATTATTTCTAAGCTAAATGAATGTAGAAATTTTAAACTTAACCCTTTTTAACTATTATCTCAATGTAAAGATAGAAAGAATAAAAGGTAGAAGAAGTACAAATATAGACGAAATAATGCAGGTGATAACATGGAAATAGCAGAACCAAAGTGTCCAGAATGCGGGGGAAATGAATTTACCTACAAATTCATTAAGAGTGAAGAGAACATCAAGAAAGGAGAAGTAGAACAAAAAATAGGAAGAGTAATACTTAGAACACCATTTGCTATTGCTTATTGTGTAGAATGTGGGCATATAATAGGTTTCGCAGGAACGTAAAGGAAAGAAGAAGAAAGAAAGCAAAATCGATTAGATTTCTTTTTCTTCGCCAGGTTCAAGAGCAATAACGTCCACCATTGGACCAGCAATTTTCTTGAATTCCTCAGCGTCTTGAACTAAAACAGGGAACGTTTTGTAATGAATTGGAACTACTTTTTGGCAATTTAAAAGCTCAAGAGCTTTCGCTGCTTCCCGAGGACCCATAGTGTATAAGGAACCAATAGGAAGGAAAGCTAAATCGATATCGTGCAACTCACCTAATAGCTTCATATTCATAAAGAGTCCAGTATCTCCTGGATGAAAGATTGTCATAGAGGGAAGCTTGATAACAAAACCAATTGCTACCCCAACAGGAGTACTGTGGGTAGCAGTTGTAAAGACAAATTCAATATCAGCAGCTTGAGCAGTGCCACCAATATTTCCTCCAATAACATTTTCAACACCTTTACCTATGGCTTCATTAGCAACCTCAAAGATACCAACAAAAGTTGCACCAGTATTCTTGCAAATAAGGACTGCATCATCGAAACCATGGTCACCGTGCATATGCGTTACAAACACAACATCTGCTTTCTTAATATCTTCCACTTTTATTTTCGCTACAGGATTTCCTGTGATCCATGGATCAATTAGTATTGTTTTTCCTTTATCTTCGATCTTTACTGCAGCATGACCGATCCAGTTTATTTTCATGTTTTCCACCTTTTTGAACTAAGAATTGTATCTATTTTTTCCTTTTTACTTTTTTGGCAGATAAACTGAGGGTTTATTTATTGTAAAATAGATTATTTAGGGTGCACGAAAAATGAGCGGTGTTCTTTTCTGGATTTTGCACCCTAAAATAATTCTAGGTCTTTGAGTTATAGCTCATATTTGACGCTAACTCACTAGTTTTTGTTTATATACTTATAAATGGACTGAGGTTCGGATAAACCTCTATTGAAAACTCTTTTTCTGGATATTTTTGTATGTTTAAACTACAAAATTATCCTTTTTAATTCTTGCAGTTTTTTTTGCACTATCTCAAGGTCTGGTTCTATTTCTAGTGCTTTCTTGTACCATTTTTTCGCATCGGTTTTATCACCTTTGCTTTGGTATGCTATTCCCAAGTTTATCATGGCTTTCAGATACTTTTCATCTAGTTTTATTGCTAGCAAGTAGTTCTTTATTGCTCCCTCAAGGTCATCTGTTATTTGTAAAACATAACCTAGGTTGTAATAGACTAATGCATCATCCTTTCTTAATTTTATAATCGCTCTGTATGCTTGTTTTGCCAAGTCAAATTGCTTTATTTCTCGATAAGTATTTCCAAGATTGAAGTGAGCATCTGCAAAATTCGGGTTTGCTTCCACGGCTTTTTGGTAGTATTTTATTGCTTCATGCAATTCTCCTTTTTCATAGTAACTATTCCCTAGATTTAACCAGCTCTCAAAATACTTCTCGTTTAATTCCACCACTTTCTGATAATAACTAATTGCTTTATCCAAATCTTTCATTCGATAATGTGTTACCCCTAAATTATGGAGGGCTTCTATAAATTTGGGATTCTTCTCGAGAGATTTCTCAAAGTACTCTAATGCTTTCTCGTATTCTTCTTGAAGGAGATAGACTTTCCCAAGATTACACAGACTTTCGAAACAATTCTCTTCTATTTCAGTTGCTTCTTCTAAGAGCTTTATTGCTTTCTCGAGTTCCCCATTTAGAATAGCATATACTCCTTCTATATTGAGCATTTCATAATCCTTTTCTGGTTCAGTCATTTTGCATCATTGTTTTTCTTTCTTTATTATGGAACGGTTGTTTTTATTTGATCCTTTGGCAGTTTGGTTCTTGTTATCTTTAGAACTACTCCCGCAGAGGTTGGATCAGGACATCGAACAAATTCTGTTGTCACACCATCTTTGTCGATAATTTTCTCATAGGGTGTTCCTTCGTAACCCCATGGCAATTTCCCATCATACTCGAGTATTCTAATCATTGTGTTCGCACTATCATAAAGCCAGGAGCAGATTTTCCCTTTATCCGCAGGTATTGAGAATGTATCTCCGACTTTGTGATACGGGCACCCACTTTCGTAAATTTCCAATTCGATTTTATACTTTTTCAGAGCCATTTTCTTCGCCTAGATTTAGGTAGTGTTTCATCCTTAATTATTTTAGTAATAATCTGGAAATAAAAAAAAGGAAGGAGTAATTTACTCCTAGTTATGTCTCTGCTGTTTTTATTGGTGGTTGGATTAATTTCCTACTTCCGCTTCCTAGTGTTCCACCAAGAGTACCGAATGCAAATCCAAGAATGATTATTGCTATTATGAATAACCAACCCATTCCGGAAGAGCCCAAGATTATTCCTCCAACTTGATTCAACAATGTCTCAATATTTGAAGTAGATGTTTTAATAATTACGTAAAGGGTCCAACCTAAGCCAACACCTATGAGTCCTGCAACCACACCTTTCTTCATTTCATTGTAGAATGCTCCAGCAATTATTCCTGCAAGAATTGCCAATTGCCAGACAGGTGTGAATGCTAAAGCAAATGCTATGACAAAGCCAAGAGCAGGAGCAGGAGCAGCATAAAACATTATTTTGTTGAATTGCACCATTTTTTCGCTATGAGTTTTTTGTTCTTCTTTTACTTCTGTTTTGTCTGACATTTTTAGGATCCTCCTTCAGCTTTTAGAATTAATGTTGATTCTATCCAGCTTTCCTTGAAATCTTCTATGGCATCTGCAGCAAAATACTGAGTGTGGTACTCTCCATCTAAGTATAACAGCAATTGGTCTATGTAGTGTATCGAATTAGAAATACCTCTTTGACCTGAAGGAATCACAGAAATTGAATTGTTCAAATTGTTGAAGTCAAGAATCATCCTTTCAGAAGCTCCATGTGTTGCTGTAGCTGGACGAATTTCACCATTGAAGTAGAGTGTACTCCAACCATAAGGTGTAACTGTATCCCCTGTTCCATCTACTGATACCGGACCATATCCTAGTGAGGATAAACCTGTTAGATGTGGGAAGTATGCTCGATGAATTTCACCCCAAAGCCAATGTGATACAACAGGAGTTTCAAAGTGGGTCGCTAATGCAGTAATAGCTTTTTCAAATGCAAGTAATATTATATCATCTCTTGTTTCAACTGCTGGAGTATCTATGTTGTCAAACCATTTAGAAGTAGCATTATTCTTTGTCAACCACTCAAGAACTGCTGTTGATGGATATCTGTGACTTCCTGCATTGATGACATCATCATTGAATACTTCTTGACGATAAATATCCAGCCATACATTGAAGATAGATGGAGCAGCTAGATCTTTATCTTGTAGGAAATTCCAACTTTGGAGTAAGTCATAAGCATCTTGTTGTATTGTAGTTTTAACTGGTATAGCATCGATTACATCAAGAAGATATGGTGAGAAATTACCTGCTTTTGTAGAATAAAAGTCCAGTTGAATATCTATCATTTCTTCTACTGTTAAATTATCATGCGTCGCTAGTAGGGTATTAATTCTTCTTGCTCTATAACCATTAGAGACATCAATTGGGTTTTGTATAGTATAATTTGCTAAATATTCTGGCCCTGCTGAAATCTGATTTGCAGATAAAACATATCCTGATTCTGGATTTTCTGTATGAGGTAGATCCTCAAACGGAACAAATCCAATCCATTCACCTTGCCCAGCTGAACCATTGTAAATCATTGAGCCATTTCCTAAATGCCAATCAGGTATTCCTGTATCATTTCTAATTGGTGCTTTACCTGTTGGTCGAATACCAATATTACCGTAAATGTCCCCGTAATGAATGTTCTGAGCAGGAGTTGAGAAATAACTCGAGGCTGTATCAAATTCAGCCCGATTTTTCGAACGAGAAAATTCATAGATAGCTCTGCTTTCTTGTGTTATACTTTGTCCTATCCATTTACAGGTAAAGACTTTACCTGAATAATCTGTCATTTCATAATCTTCACCAATATTTTCGAAAACAGGACCATGAACAGTTGTTTTTATTTCAAAGTGCTCAGGAGCTCTACCTTTAACTTTGATATCATATTCAATGATTTCATAGGGTGTTGCTTCACCTTTATACATGTAGTGAGTATCATTAACAACATCATAATAATACCAATCTATGACATCAAATGCTGCGTTTGTCAATCCCCATCCGACATATGAATTATGTCCCACAATTGGCCAAGGAACACCAGCTAAAAAGAAACCATAGATATTAAAATCTGCACCAGGTGAAATATCAACCATATGTGCTTCATACCATATGCCGGGTACGTTGAAGCTAAGGTGCATATCATTACTAATTATTGGCATACCGGAAGCGGTTTTACTTCCATTCACTGCCCAATTATTTGATCCTACAATATCTGTTTGCTCAAAGAATTGTTTTTCCTTAGGAATTGTCATTATGCTTTCGATGAAGCTATTACTTAACTCCACAAGTATCGGGTCAATAGAGCTTTCAGAACTTGCTGTGAGTAATGCAGAATCATTATACTCACCATAATCTGTGCAAATAGGAACTTGATATGGAATTGGATAATCAAACAATTCAGCAAAACCATCCGCACCTATAGCATCTTGTATCTGAATTGTTATGAAATCCTCATACCCCCATGTTAACATTTCAGACATGTATTTTATAAAAGCGAAAGTATCTGATGGTGTCCAGTGTTCAGGTTCATATCCTAAGAATTGAAACTCTAATGGGAGAGTTCTAACTTCATCAATGTAAGAATTTATTCCATTACAATATGCTTCTAGTACTGCCATTAATTTTATATCTGTTGGATCGCTGCTTGCTTCTATTGCCTTTATTGATTCAACTGTCCAATAATCCATTAATTTGTTAAGATTCATTTTATCATCAACGAGAGAACTTTCTCCTAGTATTTCTGCGAGCTGTCCTCTTGTAGATCTTCTTGCCAGATCCATTTGTATAAGCCTATCTTGAGCATGAACATACCCAATTGCAAACCCAAGATCTTCTTCACTATGACCATAAATATGCGGAATTCCCCATTGGTCACGATAAACTGTTACATCTTCTGTCAAATAAGGAGAAGAAATTGTCTCCATTTCAGGTACTTCTTCGTGGATATTCCATAGACCATTCCCAGGAAAAAGTAATTCTCCAAGTGGTGGAAAGATACCCAAGGGAATCGAAAAACCAACAAGTACTCCTACAGAAATAAGTCCAACAATTGCTAAACTAATTATAGTATTTCTTTTAGATTTATCCAAGTGACTATCTCCGAAAACTTATTTTCACAAATTTAAGAAACAAATAGAATATTTTTATCGTGTATAAAAGTATTACGAGTTTTTACTTATATGGAAAAAAAAGAAAGAAAAGAGCAGATATTAAGAATTCCTATCAGCAAATTTTAAGGATTACTTCTTATTTCTGATAACAGCAGCTTTTATAATAAAAGAATTAGGAATCACAAGAGAACTAGTTCAGAAGGAAGGACCGAATTATTGGTAATTAAACATTAATATTTTCGGTTTTTAGTTCCCTGGTGATTCATACCTTATTCAACGAACCTCTTGAGGAAAGGGTGATCATTTTGAGAATGAAGTGAACATCATTCTCAAATCCTTAAGAATACAGTCTATATTTATGGTTATAAATATTCTTATAAGTATTAGATTTCATTATAGTATTACAAAGAAAAATTTCATATTAAAAAAGCAGGGATTTCTGGACTGATAATTCAATATATATATGAATTAATATAGAAAATATGTAAGGAAAAAAAATTAGGTTAATGGTTGAATAATTATGGCATTTAGAGATATTATTACAAATCAACAAAAAGTTGTACAAGTATTTACAGGTGAGGAGATTGAAGAACTTTTAACAGAAAAAAATCATAGACAGGTTCTCCATTTCTTGTTTAAAGGACCATTAACTGTAGAAGAGCTTGAAATTGCTTTTGAGCAATCAGGCAACGATAAATCCGATAAAAGTATTTATCGCTATTTAGGGAAATTGAAAAGGGCAGGCTTAGTAATTGAAGCAGGAAAAAGGATTTTTACTGATCAAACTAACCAAATTAAAACTCAAACATTATTTGCTCGAGTAGCTAAGATTATTTTTGCTCCTGTCAGATTTTACGAACAACAAGAAACCATTGAACGAAGGTCTCTAGAACTAGTAAATGAGATTCTAAAGGAAAGATTAGCAATTAGTGGTTCAGCAGACTTGGATTGTCTAAAGGGAAAAATGGATGTCATTTACAAACAAAGAAATCAAACAATGAAAGAGTTCTTTGAGAATGTAGATAGTGATAGAATCCATAATTTAATTCAAGATTTTGAGATTCATGAATTGTACCCAGTATTAGATTTCACTGGTTGGATTCTCTTATTTGAAAAACATCCTGAAATTTTCAAAGAATTAGTGAAGTGTTATAGGTAATGGTCTATTTTTTTAAGATTCATTCTTAAAAAAACTACAGTACTATCTATTTTATATGTAAAAAATATATAAGCTAGTATTCTAAATATAACACGGTGTCAAAATGGAAACGCAAGACGTTATAATAAATAAAGAAAAACTTGTGAAAACAATCTACGATCTTGATAGTGTTAAATGCTTACAAGACGACAAAAATTGTGAATTGCTTTTAAACTTCCTCTTAGATGGTCCATTGACTTTTGAAGATATCAAAGATGCATTCAAAACAGTTAATGCTCAGAAATCTGATAAAACCATCTATGGTTATCTTAATCGTTTGAAAAAGGCAAATTTAGTTATGGAAGCTGGGAAAAGAATAATCACTTATTCTGAAAGCCACATTAAAACTTTGACACTTTATTCTCGAACAGCCAAGGTTTTCTATATTGCTTTAGATCTTTCTGGTGATGAGAATGAAGATAAATCTGACGATTATTTCAATGTTATTGGACGAATTACTTGTCAATTATTGAATTTCAAGAAATTTGATGAAGCTTGTTTTAGGAAAATCTATAGTGAAATAACTAAGAAGAAACGCATTGATATTGAAGAAATCAATAATATTAACAATCCGGAAATCCTTGATTTGGTAGCTACTTTTGATGTTCGTGCTACTAAATATATTCTAGATACTGTTTGTTGGTTGGCATATGTTGGGGGGCATCCAGAGATTTATCAAGAAATGATCAAGTGTTTTTCAAAGTAAAAGAGTATGAGTGGTGAATGCTTTCCATGACTGATAACACAGATTTATTGGAGGAGGAATTATCTAAGTCAAAGATAAAGCCTAAAACAAGACACATTGTGGAGCAATTTGTCTATTTAGAAGCTACAACCATGGAAAAAGCATGTCAGCTTGAATATTTAGGTCTTGATCTAGATATTTTTGAAAGTAGAATAGAATATTTACTCAAAAACAACTTATTACTTCAACCTGATACTGGAGAGAATACATATTATCTTGATTATGAAGCTTATCAAGAATTTAAGGAGAGACAGGATAAGAGATATTTTATGATTATTGTTTCGATCGTCATCCCATCAATTTTATTCCTTCTTCTTGGGATTGCTTGGATTTTTACTGCAACATAAAAAATGATTTTGCTAGAGAATACTCATTCGGAATTATCTATAAGATTCCCTAATTCCTCATAGAATTGCTTTATTGATATATCTATGAAATTCCTTGCCACAATTCTAGCCATTTCATCTACCATAGCAATAGGAAAAGGAACAATTTGAGGTGTGCCAGGTTTAGAATACTCAATAGAAGATAAAGAATATACGAGTTGTGAGACACGATTTCTATAACCAATTGGATCGGTTTTACAGAGCATCCAAGGAATATCAATTCGTGATACCCAATCAAAAATCTTCAAATAGAAACTCATGTAGGGAACTAAACACTTTCTTTGTTGATCATCAAACCCTCTATCAAGTCTAATTATAGGAACAGTTACGTCTTTATCTTCTAAGATTTGACTTAGTAAACCAAAATCACTCCAAAAATTCTCAGGAACTGAACCTTTGAGAATATTGCTGAAAATTACATTATTAATTAAAGAAGTGAGTGCTTTGTCTGCTGAATATTTGACGAAACCAAAATACAAAATATTTCTGTTGAGAGCAATATCCACTAAACGCTTGGATTGGCTCAAAGCTTCGTAGAATTTGGGATCACGATAGCTATGAGGAACTATTGGACCATCTCGTATATGAAAATGCGTTGGTTGTTCATCAAACCCAATCAAATCTATTTCATTATGCATTTTCTCCATTTGGAAATATGATTGAGCGAAATTTTGATCAGCTACGAAATCATTTTGTTGCAAAGTTGTGATCTCTTCAACAGCACTATACCCAAAACTATCGTCTATATCAACTAAATCAGGAATACTAACAAATTCCCCATCGGGACCATCTGCTGAAAATTTCCCTACCCAGCGACTTGCTGATGCTACTGTGAATATTAGTTGACGACTCCTGGTCAGATCATTAGTTGCTATTGGACTTTTAACTGGGACAGTGTATCGGCTTGCATCAGAAGCAGAAATGAGTTTATCATTCGGGAATATGAATTTCAAATCAAGATTTTCAATTATAGGAGAATCGTAAATTATTTGGAAATTCGGAAGTTTATCTAGTCTCTTAATTACTTCAGCAATATCCTTTTCAGCGTCCAAATCCCTTAACTCAAATTGATATTCATTGTAACCCACAAGTGAATAACATTTTATTGCAAAGGGATTATCAACCAAAATGCAATCTGATACTTTCTTTCCTAGGAGCGCATCTCGAATTTTATCTCCTGGGACAGAAGAAACAGTTCTTCTAGCAATTTCCTTTGCTTTTCGAGTAAAACCATTTGATATTGAATCAGAAATGGATAATACAGCTCGATCAACCTTCTTGTACTTCTTTTTTTCTCCTGGTAAAACTGAGATAAGTTTTGAGTCCAACAAAAAGTTGATTGATTTCAGAATAGTCTCCTTTATTCTTTCTGATTCCAAACCTGTTTTCTTCAGCAAATGGGTGACTATTTCACTTTCGGAAATTCCTCTATTGTTTTTTATCTGATTGAAAACAGATACAATGAGGTAAGGAGACAATTCTAACATTCTAAGGATATGTCTACTATTTCAGTATATAAATTTTAGAGGGAATCCCAAGTATTCTAGTAAATTATCTCGAGACAATACATTAAATAATCATAATTCATCAAAATTAAAGTTGGGAATAAAGGACTTTTGAGTAACAAGAGTTAAGCTAGTTGTAGATTTAATTACAATTCTTTGTTGTCCACGAAAATGTGATTGCGAATGATTCGGTCAAAAACACCAAAAGATGAGGAAATTTCTGAAGAGAACCTCATTGGTAAATCTATTGTTGATCCATCAGGACATATAATAGGAAAATGTGCAGGTGTTTTTGAGGATGAGAAAAAGAAATTACGATTGAAAATTGCTATTAAGACAGAACTTGAAAGTGATTTTGTAGTGGAGGAAACTATACCTGTTCAATTAATAAAAAACATTGGAGAAGTTATTTTATTAAAACGAGCTTATGAAATTCAGCCAATCGCAATAGAAGATATTGTTACTTTTGAGTTGTCAGATGAAGTTGTAGATAGTCTGGTTTTTGAGAAGCTAGATGAAACCAAAGAAGCTGCTCTAGAGGATATTCAAAATGTTTCTGAAATGAAAGAAATAAGTGAGAAAGTTGAGAAAAAAGATAAAACAAAAAGTCAGACCGTTCAATTCAATGAATTATTTCAAGCCATTCTTGAAGAAGAAGATAGTCAAATTAGAAATGTTAGAATTGTAGAAATTGTGAAGAAAATAACTGAAAATAAACGTTTTATGAAGAAAGCAATAGCTTTGCTTATTACCAACATGACTGAAGCTGATTTGAATACAAGAACTTTAACTGCAACTATTTTTAATCATATTTCCGAAAAAGATCCGCATATTTTGATTCCCTACTTTCGCGAAGGTTTAGAGTCGGTTTATAATGAACCGAGTAAAGATATAGAACAACTCATTACTAGTTACTTGACAAGAACAGCGACAAATGCTAATAGCAGTATACTAAAAGTCAACTTTCAAAGCTTCTTTGATAAACTAGTGATAAAACGCAAGATCTACAAAAATATAACTAGAAACAGAATACACAATCTCAACTTGAAAGTTTTTGTAAACAATTTCTATGTGCAAGACATCTTGATTTACTACTATTTAAAGAGAATTATTGAGAAAAAGGAAGATGCAGAAGAATTTGCTAATTTATTAAAGGATTATAATGCGATAATAATCGCCTATTCATTAATTAACGCGTTCGACCAAACTGACTGGAAAATATTTCTTGATTCACCTATATCGGGGAAAACCTTTGAAAAACCATTTATTGAATCAATTAAAAAAATACTCGAGCAATTTAATGATGGAAACATCAAGGAAATTTCAGATACTGTTGATCCAAAACTAGGTTACCAATTCTCTAATCATTTAATTCAAAAAATGGTCAAATTAAAAATTAATGATGTGTTAGCTCAAGTCTCGATTCTTCCTCTTGATCTCCTTAGTTCATTCTTCAATGATGATGATAATCGTATCATACAAATTATCTTTGAGCTGATTAATAAACAAGAAATTAAAGCACAAATCCAATTTATTGATGGAAAAACTTTCATCGCACCTCGAGATAAATGAGGAGAAAATATAAGAAGAAAAAATGAGAATCTCTTGAGATATATCTTATATTGGACTATTTATTTTCTTGATTTCTTGTTGCTTCTTAACACGAAGATCCGCAGCAACCTTAGCCAATTGAGTAATGATCATTGAGACATGCTGAGAGACTAGCTTTGATTGATCTTCCGACTCATCAATCAAATCATCTATTGCATATTGAAGATTTAATTCCATTTCAGTTAAATTCTTTACAGCTTCTTGATTAGATGCACTGACAACGTTTTTCATTTTTTTCACCTCTTTGTTTGTTTTTAGTCAAATGCACAGCTGACTAAATACATATATTTACATAATTAATACATATATGAACATATTTAAGACTATGTATTTGGAAATGAAAAAAAAAGATTGGGGAAAATCAAAAGGTAAAGCTCAACAATACATTTATCAACAAAAAGAAAGCAAAGATGTTTTCAATCTTTGAGATCATTGGTTGGGATACAATGGGTCAAACACTATTTCAAAAAATAATTAGTAATGTAACTGGAATAGAAGAACCAGAAGAAGGATCGATAGTTTTTGTTGAACCTCATAGAATTTTGACGCATGATAATTCTGCAGCAATAATGAAAACATTCTATTCGATGGGAGCAAAAAAGGTCTGGAATCCGGAAAAGATCTTCATAGCTTTGGATCATGCTGTTCCTCCTCCTGATGAGAAGAAAGCAGCGAATCATAAAGCCATTAGAGAATTTGTGGAAGAACAACACATCAAGCATTTTTATGATTGTGGTATTGGTATCTGTCACCAAGTTTTACCACAAGAAGGTCATGTGATTCCGGGAGTAGTTATACTTGGATCCGATTCTCACACTACCTCTCATGGAGCACTTGGTGCTGCGGGAATACCAATTGGAAGAACAGAAGCAGCCAGTATTTGGGCAATAGGTCAAACATGGTTAAATATTCCAGAATCAATCAAACTCAATCTTGACGGGAAACTTAAGAAAAATGTCTTTGCAAAAGACGTAATTCTCCATATAATTGGGGATATGAGATCTGATGGTGCAAGCTACAAGTCAGTTGAGTTTCATGGTAATGCTACAAAAGATTTCAGTATTAGTGAACGACTTACATTGTGCAATATGGTAGCTGAAATGGATGGGAAGGCTGGCATGTTCCCTGCTGATGAAGTTACTGATAATTATTTGAGAAATAGAGCAATTGATGCTTATAAGAAAATACAACCAGATAAAGATGCATCATATATATTAGAGAAAGATTATGATTTGGATCAAATCGTTCCTGTAGTATCAAAACCGCACAATGTTGATAATGTATCTCCTATATCCGAACTTCCTGAGATTGAGATTGATGTTGGATTATTAGGAACTTGCACTAATGGTCGAATCGATGATCTAGAAGCAGCAGCTAAAATCCTGAAAGGGAAGAAAATCAAGAAGAATGTTAGACTTCTCATCTATCCTGCTTCACAAACAATTTTGCTTGAAGGAATAAAGAAAGGTATCATTCAGACATTAATAGAAGCTGGCGGAGAATTAGCAGTTCCAGGATGTGGTCCTTGCTTAGGAGCGTATGGTGGCTGTCTTGCGCCTGGAGAAACGGCAATCTCGTCAGCTAATAGGAATTTCAAAGGACGAATGGGATGTAAAGAAGATACTAGCATCTATCTTAGTAGTCCTGCTACAGTAGCAGCTTCAGTTATTGAAGGTAAAATTGTAGAACCACCTAAGGAGGTTTACTCTTGAAATTTAAAGGTAAAACGTGGATTTTCCCAGAAAAAAACATCAACACAGATCAAATTTTCCCTGGAAAATTTACTTATGATCCCTTGACACCAGAGCAAATGGCAGAGCATGCCCTTGAGGATTATTTGCCTTCTTTTGCTAAGGAAGTCAAAAAGGGAGATATTTTAATCACAGGACAGAATTTTGGTTCTGGTTCATCTCGAGAGCAAGCAGTTACTTGTCTGAAAGCAGCAGGAGTAGCTGCGATAGTGGGAATTTCTTTTGGACGTATTTTCTATCGAAACGCCATCAATAATGCATTTCCTTTAATTCAATGTCCTCTGGCTGCTAATTACATCTTTGAGAATAAAGATCAATTGAAAGACAAATTAGTTCAAGTAGATTTAGTGAAAGGTGAAGTCTTAATCGGAGATAAGAGCTTTACATTTCCTCCTTTGAAAGGAGAAGCATTGAATATTTTCGAATCTGGAGGATTACTTGAGTATACCAAAAGGAAATTGAAATAATAAAGATTAAGTGCAATCTTTAGGTCCTGAATAAACAGAAGATAAAGGATTGAACTCAATTTTATTTTCCAGTAAAAAAGAATTTCAGGAATTTTGGTAATCTACGAAGGGAAAATAATAATGCTGTTTGTTTGATATTAAACAAACTATTTCATCTTTTTTGTTGTTTTTTTGTCGAAATAATTCGCGGACATTTTTACTAGATGCTAGGTAATAATTTACTATAAGTCTTTTATTAATAGATAAGGTGTTTATTCTAGCGGTTATCTATCTGTTCTTGAATATCTGGATTAACTAAATATTCAGGTCTTAAATAACCAAAATTTGCGCTCATAACTTCAACTCAATATGCAGCACAAAACAACTGCACTTTAGCGGCATCCACTACTAAAGTTCAAAATCTGAGATGGGCATCAGACAGCATCCACACTAGTTTTCCCATCTCATTGTTCTTCTTTTCTAAGAAATTTCTTTGAAGTTTCTCAAATCTGCAGAAATCAGTATTCTTTTTAATATACTCTATATGATAGTAAGTATAGAAAATACATATGCAAATATTACAATGAATCTTAAATTAACAGAATAGTACTCTATGCGATTAGTAATCGACACTACCTTCAATGAATCTTTGAGTTGAGATAAATGGCAAAAATAATGATTGTAGATGATATGGTCGTAATTCAGGAGATATTTAAGGAAATCCTGAATCTTAAAGGACACACGATAATTCATACTGCTCTAGATGGTCAGCAAGCAGTTGACTATTTTAATGATAAAACAAACGAGTGGCCTGAAATTGTAATCATGGATCATCGTATGCCAGTAAAAGATGGTGTTACAGCACTTGAAGAACTTCTTAAATTAGATGAAAATATCAAGGTTATTTTTGTTAGCGCAGATGAAAGTGCTAGAAATAGGGCATTAGTCATGGGTGCAGTTGGTTATCTAGTCAAGCCATTTTCGGTTAAAGCTATTCTAAAACTAATTGATTCAATAATCAAGAAAAACTGATTCTAGAATAAGATATCAATTGGTAATTGATAGGTGGAGAAAGTAATAATTATTTTATCCATGAGTGAGGGATTTGCTTCATTAATAATAGTCATAATTAGTGAAATTTCTCCTTCAATTGAATCATTTATGAATTGTTCTAATTTTCCTTTATCAGCTTCAGTTAATAGAAGAACAATTAAATCATTGACTCTTCCAAGAAGATAGTCTATATGTTCTTTTATGGTGACCAATGCCTTATCAAAAGTTTGATTTTTTATGGCATCCAATAATTTCAAACAAAATCGGTTGCTGATACCACCAATTACTCTTCCACCATCTAGATTAATCAATACTTTGCTATCGATCGGAATATTCTTGTTTTGTGAGTAATAGGTTTCAAAAGCTTCACTATTAGCATTATCAAGTTGTAGTATTTCATAAAAACTATCACTTTGAATTCCTAAAGCATGTAAGGTTGTCCCATCACTTGTGCGTGAGAATAAAGCTTCAGCATCTAATAATGGAACTGTCCATAAGTCATTGTAGATTTTTTTGTGGGGAAGAAACCATCGTAAAGTAGCAAGTGTTAATGCGATTTCATCTTTTTGACCAAAAACAAGTATACATTCATTTTTCAATAAAGCATGAATAATCCGATCTAGACCATCGGGAATTCGAGTGAAAATAAACTCAAAACTTCCTTCAAGAATAGAGCTCAAACCAGGATCTTTAATTTCTTGGGGAATAGCAATTTTTTCTTCACTGATTCTTTTCTTAATTAATTCCACTGAATCAACAGTACTATCAAAATCAACTTTTAGATCTTCAAGAGACAACAGCTGGTTCAATTTTTCCTTAATTTGAGAAGTGAGAGCCCCATTAGGATCACAATTCTTAGTAAGATCCGAAGCAATTTCTTTGACTGTTGCTGAAATTTCAGGAATCGATTTAAAGAGAAACATCTGCTCAGTTCTATCTACCAGTGTGACTATTCCAAGAGTTCTCTTACCTCCTCTCGCTGAATCATCTTCAACAAAAAAGAAAGTAGAATAAGCGATGTAACCTTCATCTAAAAATGGAATAACAGACTCAATGAATTCTTCTTCAGGTAATGAAGAGCTTGAGGAAAGAGACATAGTACTTAAATGAGATTTCACACACACTTTCTGTGCAAAATTATTATCTAAGCCTTGATGATAGACACAACCCGGTCCCATTTTATCATCAAATCTTACTAAACAGACGCCTCTTTTTTGCATTTGGAGAAATACCCCACTTGATCCAACTATTACCTTTCTCCACATAGAGTCTCACTAGTAAAAAACCTTTATGATAATGCAAAGTTTGCTATTTAGCGAAGTTTTTTTTAGCAAATATGGTATTTGATAAATTGTGTACAAAGAATGAACGAAAAGAAACTCTACAGAGTAGAGATTGTTGT
>JAGXNT010000041.1 GCA_019894765.1 Candidatus Heimdallarchaeota archaeon | reverse complement strand
ATTGTTGGAAAACCATTATCTGAAGTTGAAATGATTAATCGAGAAACAACAGGATTTGTTACTAAGGATAAAAGAATTGCTGAACTGGGAATATACAAGAAGGATTTGTCCAAACTTCCAGATAATTTTGGAAAACTTGAAAATCTTGAGAAACTAGTAGTACGAAATAACCAACTTGCATCCCTACCAGATAGTTTCGGAAACCTCAAAGAACTAAGATACTTGAATTTTCGAGGTAGTGCTTTTTCTTCTGTTCCAGATTGTATTAGGAACCTAAAGAAATTGGAGTTTCTATGTTTTAACAAAACGAAAGTTAAACATTGTCCAGATTGGATTGGAGAACTAACTAACATTGAGGAACTTTGGTTTGAATATGGCCCCCTTGAATATCTTCCTGATTCCATTGGCAATCTTACTAAAACAAAATTTCTTGCATTAGAAGATGCAAAATTAGTAATGATCCCAGATAGTATTGGAGATATGATTGGTCTCAGATTAGTACGTTTAGATGATAATCAATTGATCTCTATACCGGATAGTATTGGGAACCTGAGTAATCTCAGGACTATAAATATCAGTGATAATCAACTGACATCCATACCTGATAGTATTGGTAATTGTGCAAATCTAGTTGGTTTGCATGCAGATAGGAATAAATTAACTTCTATTCCTGAGAGTATAACAAAATTACCAAAATTACATGATTTGATGATTTCCAACAATCTAATTGCATCACTACCAAGAACTATTGGAGAATTAACGGAACTCAATAATCTTTATGCAAAGAATAATCAACTAACAACAATTCCTGAAAGTATTAATAAATTAGGTAAACTGAAAGTTCTGAGATTAAATGGAAATCAACTAACGAAACTTCCAGAGAATATTGGCGACTTAAAAGCTTTAGAAGAAGTATACTTGGATAATAATCAATTAGAATCATTACCGGAAAGCATTGGAAAGCTCGTCAATCTTAAAGTGCTTTTACTCAATGATAATAAATTGACATCACTACCTGAGAGTATTGCCAATCTTAAGAAACTAGAAGTAGTGAATTTAGCGAACAATCTGATAGTAGATCTACCTGAGAACATTGGAAAATTATCAAACTTGAGGTATCTGAATGGTAATGATAATCGTATGAAATACCTACCGGAAAGCATATGCGATTTACAAAATCTTCAAGAGTTGAGTCTAAATTTTAATGAAATCAATGGATTACCTGAATTATTTGGAAATCTAACGAATCTCTCTCGGTTGCATTTATACAAGAATTATATAGGGTCATTACCGACTACTTTTGAAAAACTCAAAAATTTAGTAGAATTAAACTTGAAAGGACATTCAATGAGTTCCATACCTGAATCAATTGGGAAACTACCTAAGCTACAAAGTCTTTGGATAGAGCCAAATTGGTGGATAACTATGGATGAAGAAAGTCTTGATAAACTAGAATTAATAAATTGCAAAATATTTCGATAAATTCCGAAATAAAAAGAAGTGAAAAATAATAATTGGTGACTAATTATGAGAGCTAAAATAAAAATAACAGTACTAAAAAAATTTAGTTCAAAAGATGTTTTGGGACATTACTTCAAATTTCCAAGTGGAACAGAAATGAAGGATTGTACAATAGTAGAAGTAGGACAAGAATTCATTGTTGAAGATGAACTCACTATGCCAGAAGGTTTCTGTCGTTGGGCTTGGGTTGATATTTACAGAGATGTTGCCATCCTAACAATGGGAGGAGATTTTGATGGTACAACTGGTCTCAAGTATTCTGCTTGTTCCGATGGTTTAAAACCAGTAGTATTCAAATTAGATAGAATTGAAGAGTAAATTGGATAAATATTTCAATTCTCTTTTTTTTGTTGAGAATTGTCTAAACTAAATATCTTCTTTCCAGAAGGTTTCGAACGGTGTTTTTCTGATTAATTCAACTAATATTTCTTTAGATTTGAAGTAGGGTTCTACAAGTGAATCATATTGAAGTATTCCTTGTATCTTTTCTTCTATAACCTCTGAAATATCCACCTTTATAGCTTTAAGAGCAGTGCTTACTTGTAACTTTCTAGACTCTGGCAAGAAGTTTGGGAAATCTTCGTAGTAATAAATGTCAAAATCTGTCTGTTTTATACCTGCTACTGCTTTCTTTACGATTAAATGATCTATTTGATTTCTTTGTGCCATGGGACAGTAAATCTCATGAATATCTTCTTTTTTAATAATTTCTAAAATATATTCTCGGAGTTGCAGAACTTGTTCTTCTTCAACAGGATTTAATATTTTATCAAAAAGATCTTCTAGATTTCTACCTCGAAGGAATGCTGATTTATATTTGAGGTAAATTATTTTAACACCTAAAATATTTCTAAATCTTAATTCCTCGCGTTTCTTCCTACGATATTTTATACCTTTGAATTGAATTCTGTAATACCTTCTTTTGGGAGGAAAAATAGATACAATGATAGAATCCTCTCTATTCTGTGCTACTAATCCACTGCAAGACCAAGCAATGTCTCCGTAATGAGGTTCAAGAAATAGTATTTTTGACATTACTATCCAAATATACGAGAGTTTGCTATTGAAAATAAAGTTGTCTATATGGCATAACGATTATTTTTCTGATTAGAATAAAACTTTCATCGGGTTAACTCTTCGCTTGAACGCTCGTTTTATCATCCAAAAGAGAATATTTCTTGGTGGTTTTGAGACATCCTTCCTGTTCCTTGGTTCGAGATACATTGCTTCCTTAGGACAAACTAAAGCACAAACACCACAGCCAACGCATTTTTCATCAACATGACATTTCTTGTCAGTAATTGTTAGAGCATTAAATTGACAGCGATCAATGCATTTTCCACAACCGGAACAAGATTCTTCTTCAATGCTCAAGACATAATCTGATTTTACAAAAGCATTTGGTTGGTCGTATTTAACTAATCCTTGTAAAATTCCACAACAACAAGTGCAGCAATTACAGATGTAAGATTGCCCTTTTTCAATATTCATCGTTGTATGAACAAGTCCTGCTTCTTCAGCTTCTCTCAGTAATTCGAGTGCTCTAGTTTTGGTTACTGGTTTTGTAGCATTATTATCTTCATAAGCATTTTCTCTGGAAGAAAATGATAAACAAATACTCATGGGATAATCGCATCCATTGCCTATCAGTTTCTGTTGTTTTCTACAAATACAGTCTCTAATTCCCCAGCTTTTTGCATTATGGACTAAAGTCTCTGCTTGATTATACGTATGTATTTTGAGATCAGTTTTTATGACACGATTAATTGGAATTACTCTTTGGATGGGAGGTTCAGATGTGAAGAGTATTTCACCTCGAGTTTTCTGGACATAGTTTTCAAACAATTGTGCAAATTCAGCATCCATTCGATGAATTTGTTCTTCATATAACCCAATTACAAATGGCAATAAACCATATTTCGTTCCCCTTCTTTTCCTCATAATATGTAATTGCCCTTTCTCTTCCATTATTGTTAGTTTCTTAGCTAGGTCTTTTCTAGGAATTCGTAATCGTCTAGCCATTCTTTTTAGTGATTCGCCTGCGAGTTTCAATTTACTAGCCAAATCTGCTTCCCAGGGTTCATAGATCCACTCAAGCATTCTCAAATGTGTGCCATCTTCTAGCGTCATAAAACCATTTGGAATAGTATTTAGTGTATGTGAGAGCTTTTCATATGGATTAAGCTGTACCTTTGTTGTCTTTGCCATAAGACGAATCTCCTGATAATTACAAAAGATGCTAAGAATCGATAATTCATGAATTTAAGTAACTACCTATATACAATGTAATTAGTGAATAGAAAGAAAAAATTCATCACTTAAATCTTCAAGGCAAAAAGCTTCCGATACTCGATCACATCACCAGTTCGTTCATCGCGAACCTCTACGATTGTTTCATTAGCAAGTTGCTTAGCACGATTATCCAAATGAACTTCTTTCAGAGTATCCTTTAAAGGAGCTTTTTGTTCTGTCAATCGATTCCACATGTTTTGCTGTTGGTCAAGTTTTGCTTGTTCTTCCCGAATATTAGAAGCTATCATCTGCAGGTTCTTTTCTTCTGCAAGAGTTTTAGCAGTAATAAGCAATTCAACTGCTTTTTTAGCATCCAACTCAACTAAGGCTAGTTGTGATTTCAAGCGATAGAGGTTCGCCAACAAATTGAATTGTTTGTTTTCTTCGGCATGTTCTTGTATGATTTCGATCTGTTTTTTAACTTCGGTTAATATTTCTTGATCAGCTGTTACTTGTAGTTCTTTTAATCGAATCTCTACAAGGTGGAAAAGAGCATCAATTCGAGTACTTATATGTAGTTTCTCATCAGCTAAGAGTTTTTCAAGAATTTCGATAGCTTCAAACCAGTCTTGGATGCGGGTACTTTCTTTGAGAATGAGGATTTTTGCTAGTTGTTGATATTGAGTAATCTGTTTATAATCAGATTCCAGACCTAATGCATCTAATTCCAACAAATATTTCTCTGCTTGTTCTAAATCCTTCTTTAATAATGAAGTCAATACTAGGTGATATATGATGCCTGGTCTCACTCTTATTTCACCTGTTTTCCTACTATTTGCCAATCCATTTTGGAAATATTCATGAGCTTTTTCGATTTCATTTTTCATTAAATATATGGAGCCAGTATTTTGAAGCAAAATATACTTTCCAGTAGGCACTACTTCTAAAGCTAAATTATTGTATTCTAAAGCTTTATCTAGATTGTATCGACTTGAATATATTAGAGCTGAATGCGAGTAAAAAATATAGAGTATTATCTTTGCTCCCGTTTCCATTGAAAACTCTATTCCCTTTTGATGATACTCTAGTGCTGTGTCGAATTTTCTAACTAATTGCTTTACAGTAGCATAAGTAAAATAGGTATAAAGTAGAAACAAGTGCTTTCCAATAGATTGGGCGATTTCCATTGCACTATCAACATATTTTTCACCTTTTTCATATTCTCCAGTAATATAGGTACCCTGACCTAAAAGACCTGTTGCGAATGCAATTAAATAATCAAGTTTAGTGTCTAGTGCACACTTATATGCTGCTTTAAATAACTCCAAGCCTTTAGGAAAATCCCCAAACTCCAATGCTAAAGTTCCTTGACTTGCAAGTAGTAAGATCTTAGTTTGAGCGACATGTTTCAAATCATACTTTTCAGCATCTTCAATTAATTCTAATCCTTTTATTGATGCTTCTTGGCTTTCTTTGAATTTGCCAAGATTATAGAGAGACAATGCTTGTTGAAGATAGGCATCAGCTTTCAGAAGATTGTTATCAATTGCTTCACTTTCATTTAGTACTTTTTCTGATAGTTTAAGAGAATCTGGATATTTCGCAAAGTAGGTTAATATTTCGCTTTGAATTACTACTATTTGAAGCTCTATTTCTTTAGTTAAATTGTCTTTCTTTAGTAATTCCTTAGTTCTTTTATGAGCTTCTTTGAGTTTCCCTTCGTAAACTAGTAATTCAATTTTTCCAATTTCTTTCTCCAATGCAGATGACAAAATAACTACCCCTATAAATAAGAAGAAAATGGTAGGATAAATCTTTTTCTCAAAAGAAATCCGAATGATTTATCCTTAATTAAAAGCAAATATTAACTATTTTTTAAAGCTTTTTCGATTTTTTCAATAGTATTTTTGTTTAAAGTAACTTCACTTGCTTGAGCATTAGAGATAACTTGTTCTGGTTTTGATGCACCCATTAGTGAGGAGCTGATTTCTGGTAGTCTTAGTGTCCATGCAATTGCTATTTGGCTTATTGGGATCTCTAATTTCTCTGCTATTGGTAGCAATTTGTTTACTCTTTTCCGATATTTTTCCATTACTTCTTCCTTGTAATCATCATCTTTACTTGCTCGAGATCCCTTTGGAATTCCTTTAAGATATTTTTCTGTTATCAATCCCGTTGCTAATGCTTCAAATGTTACTAATCCTAATCCATGATATTTTGCTACTTCTAGTAAGTCTTCTTCTATAAATCTGGCATACATATGATAGGGTGGTTGCTCTGCATGTGGGGGATGAGCTCCAAGTTTCTTAGCTATCCATATTGCTCTTTCCACCATTGTTGGTGGCCACCAGCTTGTTCCCCAATGATGGATTGTTCCTTCTTCTATCAGGTCGCTCATCGTTAGCACGGTTTCTTCAAGAGGAGTATCTCTATCTGGTCTGTGACAATAATAAATGTCAATGTAATCTGTTTGCAGCAACCTAAGTGAACGTTTCACAGCTTCATGAATGTGTTTTCGATTCAATCCTCCGCTGTTGGGTGTTTCCCTCATCTTGTAGAATACTTTGGTACTAATAACTAAGTCATCTCTATTTTGTCCTTGTAGGAATTCTCCTAGGTATTCTTCTGCTGGTGTTCGTTCTTCCATAGGAAGTTCCGAATCGAATATTCCATATCTGTCTGCACAATCTATGTAATTGATTCCTTGTTTCACTGCTTCCTCTAAGACACTGATAGATGTTTTTTTGCTAAAATACGATCCGTGATACATTGTACCAATACTAATTTCTGAAACCTTTAGTCCTTGTTTTCCTAAATTACGATACTTCATTTTACACCCCTCACCTATAGCTTGATGCTGGCTTGTTCTGCAGAACTTCTTCAATTTTCTCAAGAGTTTCTTGGGAAAATTCTATTCCACTTGCTTCAGCATTTGATTTTACATGTTCCGGTTTTGAAGCACCAATGATAATGGAGCTTATTTCCGGTTTCTGAAGTGTCCATGCTATTGCAAACTGATTCAAAGGTATCTCTAATGATTCTGCTATTGGAGCTAATCCTGAAACTTTATCTCCAAATTGCTCAAGCATTCCAGCTTGGTATTTACTCACAGCAGCTCTACTGGTTTTTGGAATCTTCTCAAGATATTTCCCGGTAAGCACCCCACCAGCAAGTGGTTGATAAGCAATTAACCCTAGACCATGATAAGTTGCTAGTTCTAAAATGTCAACCTCAATGGATCTTTCCAATAAGTGATATTTTGGTTGCTCTACATGAGGAGGATACATTCCAAAATTCTTAGCAAAACCAATCGCTCGTTCAATAAGAGTTGCTGGCCAACGACTAGTTCCCCAGTAATGGATTAATCCTTCATCGATTAGATTAGTCATTACAGAGATTGTTTCCTCTAGAGGAGTTGATGAATCTGGTCGATGACAATAATAAATATCGAGATAATCTGTTTGCAAATGGTTCAATGAGTCTTGTATTCCTTCTCTAATGTGTTTCCTACTCAATCCTCCACTATTCACGCTTTCTCGCATTCTAGTGTAGACTTTGCTACTAATAACAAAGTCTTCTCGAGTATATCCCTTAAGAAATTCTCCTACAATTGATTCTGCTCTCACTCGCTTCTCAGAATCCATCTTGGTATCATCGATTAAACCATATAAATCAGCATTATCAATATGATTTATTCCTTGATTATGTGCTTCCTCTAAGCATTTCAAAGCATTCTCTTTCTTTACTTTAGATCCATGGTACATTGTTCCGATACTGATTTCAGATACTTTCACACCATGTTTTCCTACATTTCTATACTTCATATAATTCCTCCAACTTCATTACGTTTTACTCATATCCATACATAAATCAGAAAAGACATCATTAATCTGGTTCATTACTTTCTTAGAAAGCGGTCCTAATTCCATAGCTTTAGCGTTATCTTCTACTTGTTTCACAGTCTTAAAACCAGGAATTGGAATAATTCGATCATGCTGAGCTAAAATGTAACCTATTGCTGCTTGTGCTAGTGTTCTTCCATCGCTATTCATTAATTCCTTAACAGCATTCACAGCTTCGAATGTTTTCACGTATCTTTCATCGCTAAAGTTCACTCTTTGCAAGTAATGATCTTTTGATGCTACACTTTTCTCATTGTATTTTCCGATTAGAATCCCCATACCAAATGGAGATCTAATAAGACCACCTAGTTCAAACTCATCAAGTAATTCTAGCATCGGTCCATTTTTACGCGTGAAATTAACTGAAAATTGCATTGAAGAACAATTCTTACTATCAGCGAAGGTCTTTGCACGTTCGATTGAATCTGTGCTCCAACCAAATGTACGAATTAATCCTTCATCTACTAATTCTTCTAAAACATTGCGTACTCCCACTGCTTCCTCTACTTTCATTGATGACCAGTGTAATTGATAGATGTCTATGTACTCTGTTTGTAATCGTTTGAGACTTTCTTGACAGCATTTCCTAATGTATTCAGGAGTGATATTCTTTTCACCTGTTGATTGACAAGGTGCTTTTGGATCCCCGGAATTCTTATCCCAAACAGAACTAAACTTTGTTGCAATGACTACTTCATCTCTTCTGCCTTTGATTGCTTTCCCAAGGAGTGTTTCACTTTTTCCGCACCCGTAAACATCCGAGGTATCAAAGAGATTGATTCCTAAATCTAATCCTCTCTTAATTGCTTCAATCCCATCCTTTTCGTTTACTTCCCCATGTGACCATGGTTCTCCTTTGTGATAGAATAGACCACCTAAGGGGAAGCAACCTAAACCTACAGCACTTGCCTTAATATTTGATTTACCTAATTTTCTCATCATTATTTTCAACCTTCTACTTCTGCTTGGTCTTGATGTACCTCAGAGAATATCTTGTCAATTTGACTTACGAGTTTATTTGACAATGGACCTAACTCAATTACCTTAGTGTTTTCCTCAGCTTGTTTGACAGTTTTGAAACCAGGTATTGGAATTAAACGGTCATGTTTCGCTAGAATATACCCAAGAGAAGCTTGAACAAGAGTTCGACCATCTTCAGCTAATAACTCTCGCAATTCCTCTAATACTGCTCTTGTTTGTCCAATTCTTCCTTCTGTAAAGTCTCTTCCATGCCAATTATGGTCTCGAGGTACTTTGGAATCATCTTTGTATTTCCCAGATAGCAGTCCACCACTGAGAGGATTCTTTATGAGACCGAAACCATTGTTTTCATCAAGGAATTTCAACATCTCATTATTACTATGAATAATATTTAATCGAAACTGCATACCAGCGAAATGCTTACCATGAGCTAGCAATGCACCACGATCAGGATGATCAGTGCTCCAACCATAGTATCTGATCTTTCCTTCGCTAACTAATTCTTCTAGGATAGCAACAACTTCTACTGCTTCCTCTGATGTCATTTTTCCGGAATGAACCTGATAAAAATCAATATAATTAGTTTGTAGATTCTGTAAGCTGGTTTCACATGCTTTTCGTATACCTTCTGGTGTGTGATCTCTGCCTACTAATCGCTGGGGAACCTCTGGATCACCTGAGTCGAAATCCCATACAGTTCCAAATTTAGTAGCTATAACAAAATCCTCTCTTCTTCCTTTCAAAGCCTTGCCAAGAACTTTTTCACTTCTACCTCCACCATAATTGTTGGCTGTGTCAAAGAGATTTACACCTAATTCTATTCCTCGTTCCAATGCTTCTATTGACTCATCATCTTTTACTTGACCATAAGAGATAATACGACCTCCACTATGGTAGAATGGTCCACCTATTGCCCAACAACCCATTCCTATCGAACTAACTTTCAATTTTGTTTTACCTAATACTCTTGTTTTCATTTTTCAAAACACCTTTATTATTCAAAATGAATTTGAACCATTCAATATTCAATTGAACGGTACCATTCAAATAACTATTGAATGGTCGAAACTTATATATATTTCGGTTAGGATTCTAAATTCAGTAATACAGAAGGCGAGTCCATGAGCAAGAAAGAGTTAGAGAAAAAAGAACTGCTATATAGTTATTGGGAGAAACTACCCCTAATTGTTAGTATAGGTATTCCAGGTGAAGAAGTCTTAACTCATGAGGTTAGAAATTTAATTCTTTACTTCATAAGGAAGGGTAAAGAAGAGAAATGGATTGAAGGGACCAAAAGATTTCGCTATTCTTTTTCTGCTAAGGAACTTTTAGATATGGCTAATAAGAAGCTCGGTGAAAAAATGAAGTTGCAAAGCATGTATTTTCATTTGCAAAAAATGCAAGAGTTTGGTTTACTTGATGTGGTTGCTACCTTGCATGAAGGCAGACATAATGTTGCTTATTTTGGTCGGACCGCTCGTGGTTTCTTGTTTGAGAGTAAGAAAGATAGAACAAAGTATGATGATTATTTTGCTGAAGCAGGTCGATTTGCTAAAGCACTTAATCCAAAAATCTCTGGTGATCAATTCAAAGATTTATTGAAGGAATTCAAAGCCATAAATATAGAATCAGATGAGCAACTCAAACAGTGGCTAGAAGAACGAGCTGAGTTCATTAATGAAAACAACATTGATAGTGCTACGATGTACAGTTTCCTTCGGAGAATCAATTATCACAATCGTAAAATGACTGCTTTAATGGAGAAAGTCGCAGAATTAATTGATTTGGAATTCTAGATAGCTTCTTAGTCTTTATATCACAAGAAAAAGAAGTGTATAGTTACTTTTAAAAAAAAGATACTCCAGCTATACACGGATTAAAACATTATTTCTAGGAATGTAAAAAATGAAGTTTGGAAAAATAACTCCCGAGATTGTTCAGGAGTTAAAAGATGCAGTTGGCGATGACATCGTCTTTGATGAAATGGTTCATCGGATGGCTTATTCTCGAGACTGGTCTCCTCGAGATGATAAGAATACACATCTGCCTGATGTTGTTGTTCGACCGAGAACGATAGAACAAGGGGTTAAAATCGTTGAGATAGCAAATAAACACCGCATACCAGTTACTCCAATGGGCAGTCTTACAGGCATGGGAGGTGGCGCTGTCCCAATTTATGGTGGTATTGCTTATGAAACAAAAGGCATGGATCAAGTCATAGAAATTGATGTTGACAATATGACTGCTACTGTTCAAGCTGGTATCACTCTTTGGGAATTGAATCAAGCAGTAAAGAGATATGATTTATATTTCCCTCAAGAACCTGAAAGCAAGAAAGCAGCAACAGTTGGCTCTTCTATAACATGTAATAATGATTCTGCTTTTGGCATTAGACATGGACGAATGATTGATCATCTTACTAATGCGGTCATTATAACTGGTGAAGGAAAGATCGTTCGCGCAGGACGAAGAAAAGCCTTGTGCTCAAATTCGGGTTATCAATTGAATTGGTTACTCGTTGGTTCTGAAGGAACATTAGGTATTATTGCTGAAGCAACTGTGAAACTCATACCAATTATGAAGACTCGAATGGTTGACATGATTGTATTCCCTTCATTAGATGATTCTATGAATGCTATTCGAGATATAATACATTCTGGATTAGCACTGGAATCAGCTCATATCAATTGCAAGAAGCGATTAGGTTTCTACACTCATTCGTATAGGGAAAAACATGGAAAAGAACCTGATATTCCTGATTGGGCTGAAGCATTATTAGGGATTTCCTTTGCTAGTATGGAGGATCATGATAAAGTGGTCAAGTTCTCTCGAGAATATGCTCTTGAAATCTGTGCAAGGCATAAAGGACAAGTTGTTCAAGAAGTGGAACTCACTGATGGTTGGTGGGCTTCAAAGTATACTGTAGACTTTACTCCTTTCAGACAGAAGTGGCCTGATTCTCAAAGAGACAAGAAGTTTGGTGCTGTCGATTGTGGTATTCCTATTGGTAAAATCGAGGAAGCTTACAAATCATTCCTAGAAATCGCTGCTAAATACAACCAAGATATCCTCGGTATGTGTGTATATCATGAACGACCAAACAGATTAAGTCCAAGCATCAGTTTTGCAGTTTTTGTTGACGATAAAGACCCTGAAAACGTACAAGGTTTTTACAGTTATGTTCGTGAAATGAGTGAAGTTGCCATTAAACTTGAAGGGACTTCTGCAACTTACATTGGTGATTCAGAATTCAAAACACCTTGGATTGGTGAATTAGAACACCAGGAAGCCTATGAATACATGTTCAACATTAAGAAAGTGTTTGATCCTAATGGGATCATGAATCCTGGCAAGAAATTCCCCATTAAAATGTTCGGGTACGAGGAGTGATTAAACATGGATTTAGAAGAAACTAAGAAGCATTTAGAAGAAATTTATACTTGTAATCGAACCCGCTGTGGTTTTTGTATTCAAAAATGCCCAGTGTATGAAGTTACAGAACTAGAAACATACTCCTCTCGAGGTAGGAATCTTGTTGCTCGAGGTATTATAGAAGGCAAAGTTGAAGTAGACGAAGAAGTCCTTAAACTTGCCAATACATGTTTACTCTGTGGTTACTGTGAGAAGAATTGTGCACTTGACAACACTCAAATTTTCAGAGACTTTAAAGCAGATCTTGTTGAATCAGGTATGACTGATCAATATCTCGAAGGTGGTGTTGATTCTGTTGATAAATATGGTAATCCATTCAAGAAATCTCCCGAATCAAGGGAAATCCCTGAATTGAAATCTAACCCTAAGAGCAAGGTATTGCTTTATGGTGGCTGTGTTTACTCAATTAGTCAACAAGAAACACTAAAGCTCATAGCAGAATTACTTGGAGATTACAAATACCTTGGCAAAGATGAACCTTGTTGTATGAATATTCTCTGGGATTCTGGGCACAAGAAAGATTTCAAAAAGAAAATGAAGGATGTAGCCAAAGTTCTTAATGACGCTAACGCAGATGAGCTTGTTACAGGTTGCCCAACTTGTTTTAGAACCTATGTAGATGAATATGGAGAAATCCTCAAACCGAAACCAATTCACTTCATAACTAAACTCCATCAAATGGTGAAATCTGGTAAACTAAAATTCGAAAGCAAAGATAAAATCAAAGTTACTTGGCATGATCCATGTCATTTAGGCAGATTCGGAGGAATTATAGACGAACCTCGAGAGATCATCAAGAGCGTCAAAAATATTGAATTTGTTGAAATGGAGAACTCTGGTTTGGATAGTCATTGTTGCGGAGCTGGCTCAGGTATGTTAATGTCATATCCTGAAATTGCTATTGAAATCTCTAAGAAAAGGTACCGAGAAGCCGAATCTGCTGGAGCAGAAATTATTCTTACTTTTTGTCCCACTTGTGAGTTAACACTTGGAAGAGGAGCAGATACTATTGCTCGAGATGAAATGGATTTCGACGCTGATGACTTTGATTTCGATGCCGAACCTGAACCTAAGATAAAAGTACTGAATTTGCTCGAATGGTTAGTTACTCTTAAGAAATGAATTTGGGTGTATGATTAATAACATCCAATTCCTTTTTTTATTGCTCAGCTAAAGCTTTTATTTCATTGTTTCTTAATAATTCTAGAGTTATTTGTGGTGTCATCTCGTATGAAATACAAATATGCCATTGTTCGAGAACCTGGGATGACTTATGATAGTTGTCTTTCAGATCATCCTCTCAAAAAATACATTAATATTGGACAGGCTCGAAGTCAGCACAAGATTTATTGTGAGACATTGCAGGAACTTGGTTTAAGGATTATTTCTTTGGATCGGGAGGACAAACTCCCTGATGCTTGTTTTGTAGAAGACACTGTCGTCATTCATAAAAGCAGAGCATTCATCACTAGAATAGGTGCTGAAAGCAGACGTGGAGAAGAGAATGAGATAATCAAGGTTCTCAAAGACCGTTTCAATGTTGGTGCTGCTTCTGCTCCTGCGACTATTGATGGAGGAGATGTCATTCATCTTGAAGAAAGCCTTATTTGCGGTTTATCTCAAAGAACCAATATTGATGGGGCGCATCAAATGCAAACATTTCTCGATGTTCACGTTGAAACAATTCCTATCCCAGATTTCATGCATCTGAAAAGCCATGTAACTTATTTAGGAAAAAATACTATTGCTGTCTCAGAGAAATTCTCTAACATTCCTCAATTGAAGCAATTCACTAAAGTTATTATCCCTCGTTCTGAAGCTTATGCAGCTAACACACTTACAATAAACGGTGTCACTATAATGCCTAGTAAATATCCGAATGCTATAGAAATTGTTCAAGATGCAGGTTTCAAAGTCAAAGCAATTGATGTCTCGGAATTCACTAAATGCGATGGTGCACTTACTTGTTTGTCAATTCTCTTCTGATATGAGATTTTTTTTGATTTTTCCACTTTAGTAAATCTATCTGAAAAAGGTTTATTAATTTAAAAAGGGTAAATGAAACGTCTTATTAATCTGGAGTTAAAAACAAAATGCCAAGTCCACAAGACACCTCAATGGGAACTTTATCTTTAATATTCGGAATTCTTGGTTGCGTACAAATTCTACCATGTATCGGTCCTATTATTGCCCTTATTACTGGTTATTCAGCAAAAGGAACTGCTGGAGAATCCAACGGTCGAATAGGTCGAATCCTTGGTTGGCTTATGCTATGTCTCCCACTAATTGCTGTCGCAATTTACGTTATTGTAATATTAGCAATAGGCGGAGTATGGTTCTGGCAAGCATGGTGGCCATAAACTAGCAAATCGAATATTAAAAATTAAATTGGGAAGTTACTTCCCTTTCACATTTTTTTTCACTTAAACTTCTACAAAGAATCTGAACAATGTTAAATCCATAAGCGATTGGAATGATTGTTCATCTCTAGCGGTTTCTTTTAATTCTGGATCTAATGTTAACGCCTGTTCAAGAGCGAACAGCGCATCATCTAAAAGATAGTTCTCTGCATAGATTGTTGCTAGTGTATACCAAGTATCAGCACTCTTATCGTCAAAAGTAAGTGAAGTTTCCAAACACTTTATCGCTTCTTCCTGATATCCTAGATTATATTGGGTTAAGCCTAAATTATGCCAGCCTATTTCATTATATGATTCTCTTTTAGTTATTTGTTTGAAAGAGGTCAATGCATCCTCATAGTTTTCTAGGATATAAGCCATCTGTCCCCATTTTCCTAAAGCATTTAGATTCCTAGAATTTGATTTTACTGCTTCCCCATAATAGTAATAAGCATGTTCTATTTCACCGAGGTGCTCATATGATTGGGCAATGTTCATAAGAATTCTGAATGTATCTTTTACATTCCTTTTTCGCAAGAATTTTTGCCAACAATGAATGGCTTCTTTGTAATCTGCTTGTCTAAAGAAAGCGTCCGCTAGGAGATCCAATAACGAGTATTGTTTAGGTGATTTGCGGAGAAGGCGCTTGTAATAAGCGATTTCTGATTCTTCTTCCGGTCGCCATTTTTCTAATCTTCCTAGAGTCATTGTCTTGCTCCTAGTGTGCACTCGTCACCACTTGGAACATTGACCCCTCTACTCTCCTATGTTTCATATAATATTATGTCCTTAAACATATTTAAAGATAGTTTTTATTACGTTAATAGTTTATGACCAAATAATATGCTGTTTTTCGCGAAAAAAATCTTATAGTTGATGGACAATTCAATCACAAAACGAAGCGAGAGTAAGGAAATGAGTCAAAAACCAGCTGTACCAGAAGCATTTTTCAATTCTGTTACTGAGAGTCTTAATTTTGCGAATCTTGGTGTTTTAGGTTTGCCCTGGGATATTTCATCTTCTTTTCGAAGAGGTGCTGCAGAAGGACCAACATATATCCGACATGCAACTTCAGGGCAGCTATATAATTCGTTTACAGAAACTGGGAGAAATATCAAGGAAACCTGGCAAATCTTTGATATGGGAGATGCCCCGATAACAAATATTGATGCGATGGAAGCAAAGAGCATTGTAACAAACACTATTCGCAAACATAATCGTCATGGACTACGTTTCTTTTTCATGGGTGGAGATCATCTTAGCACTTACTTTACTTTTACCGCTCTCAAGAAAATACAAAATCTTCGCATGGGACTAATATACCTTGATGCCCATCCAGATTTATATGATCATTATGAAGGGAATCCTTACTCGCATGCCTGTGTTGTCAAGCGAATTATTGATGAGACTAATATTGAGCCTGAGAGTATAATACAAGTTGGAATAAGATCACCGACTCCAGAACAAGTGGATTATGCAAACTCTGTAGGAATTAAAACAATTACAACGAAAGATATTGCTCAAAGTGGTCCACAAGCAGCTGCTGAAACAGTTAAGTCCTTCATTCCTAGTTATCTAGATGGCGTTTATCTCTCAATAGACCTTGATGTTCTTGATCCAGCATATGCTCCTGGCGTTGGTAATCCAGAGCCAGCTGGTTTAACTACTCGAGAGTTAATTGAATTTCTCCATGGATTGCAAGGAATAAAGATTCACTCATTTGATATAGTTGAATTGTGTCCGAAATTTGATCCTTCTGGAATTTCAGCTTTGGCTGCTGCGAAATTGATCAAGGAGATTCTTGGAATATTTTAGTTGAATTTTCAGAGAGGGATATCTTTTCTATCTGTTAAGACGGGAATATACTCCCTTGTTTCTTTCAACAATTTTGCTGTTAACTTAGCAGAAACTACTCCTTCTTCATCTCCCATCTCAACTATTGGTGTTCCTAATGGATCAATTACTCGAGATGAACCAGAGTAATTTATTGTATAGATATCCTTCTCAAGACCAGTTCTATTCACAGCAATATGATAAGAAGTGTTTTCTAATGCTCTGGCAGCAGCTAAGAGTCTATAGTGAGATGCTCTAACATCTGGCCAAGCAGCAGTAGTAATCAATACTTCTGCCCCTTGTAATACTAGACTTCTACTTACTTCTGGAAACCTTAAATCATAACAAATTGATAAACCAATTTTTGCTTTCCCTTCAAAATCTACTGGATTAGGAACCTTTGTTCCAGCAATGAAATAGTCTTTCTCATTTCCCCACAAGTTAATTTTTGGATACTTGTAGACTAATCCCTTACTAGGACTTATAATGAAACCAAGATTTTTGCATTGATTTTTCTCATTTTTTATTAGAAATGAGCCGGCTATCCCCACATTATATTCTTCACTTAATTTCTCTAGGAATTCTCGAGTATAGCTATCATCAAGATTTTCTCCAAGATCAGGATACCTACTATAAGCAAAACCTGTTGTAAACAGTTCAGGAACTACCCAGAGATCAATTTCTTTTGAATGTTCTTTTATTGTTTTTTCTAGTTTCTTGAGGTTTTTTTGTTTTTGTCCAACTATAATCTCCATCTGGTATATCGCTATAGTTATATCTTTCATGGGAATCTTCTCATATATTATCCTTATTTCTCAGTTTTTGTCTTTATATAGATTTATTAAAACCCATTTTTCTGTAGAGATTGCCATCAATTAATTAATTATAGTGAACCAATTGGAATCTGTCCCATTTGTTTGTCTAATTTTCATTTAGAACATATTCTTACGAAAGTTCAACAAGAAAGTTATTGTCCTGTTTGTTTTTATGAAATATATCTAAATGAGATAGCGGTCATCATACACTACAAGAATAAATAAGCGGAACTAGATTTTTAATTTCAGACTAATAGGACAATGATCTGAACCCATCACATCTTTCAATATTGTAGATTCAATAATATTTTTTGTCAAATCATCGGATATAAAGAAATAATCTAAACGCCAACCAACATTTTTCTCTCGAGCACCAATGCTTCTCACAGTCCACCAAGTATACTGTTCTGCAATATCAGGATAAAAATGTCGAAAGGTGTCTATATAACCCTGAGCAATGACTTTGTCAATCCATTCCCGTTCAATGGGTAGAAAGCCAGAAATTTTCTCATTTCCTTTTGGGTGAGTGAGATCAATTGGTTTATGAGCAGTATTTACATCTCCACAGAAAATAATAGATTTGCTTTGTTTTCGTTTCTTGTTAATATATTTGAGGAATTCCTCATAGTATTCCATTTTGTAATCGAGACGCTCCTGGTTCTTTTTACCATTTGGGAAATAAGAGTTTATAAGGAAAAAATTAGCATATTCAGCAATAACATGCCTGCCTTCAGTATCAAGATGCTTAATCCCCAATTCGGTGCTGACATTGATTGGTTTCTCTTTAGTATAAGTTACAACACCGCTGTAGCCTTTTCTTTCTGCTGCACTCCAGAATCCATGATAGCCTGGAGGATTTTGTAGTTTTTCAGATACTTGGTCTGGATGAGCTTTTGTTTCTTGAAGACAAAGGATATCCGGTGATTCACTTTCTAACCAAGTGAAAAAATCTTTATCTTTGTAGATATTTTTCTTTGCAAGTGCGCGAATACCATTAACATTCCAAGAAAATAAAGTCAAATCATTCATAGCAAATAAGTAATAATACTAGCTTTTGAAATTATCTCTAATCTTCTAATTTTAACGAAAGCTAAATTTTCTTGGTTTTCTATTGTAGCTATGTAACCAAAAACTTTTAAAAAGTAAGGTAGACCTAACTTTATTGATAACGCATTTTATAATCATGGTTCGGAAGGCAAGATGAATTAGTATGGCACGAATAGCTTTAGTTGGTAATCCAAATGTAGGAAAAAGTGTAATATTTAATGCACTAACAGGATTAAATCAAACTATAGCTAATTTTCCAGGTTGCACTGTTGAAAAGAAAGAAGGTGGCATGAAGCATGAAGATAGAACTATTGAAGTTATAGACTTACCAGGTATCTATTCCTTAACTCCTCATTCTATAGATGAGGAAATTTCTCGGGAGTATATTATTGAGGAAAGTCCTGATTTGGTAATTGCTGTGCTTGATGCATCCAATCTTGAGCGCAACCTTTACTTGACTATTCAATTAATGGAATTAGGAGTCAATCTTCTCATTGTTCTTAATATGATGGATCTCGCAGAAGGAAAAGGATTGACTATAGATGTTGAAAACCTTTCCAATAATTTAGAGATACCAATCATCGAAACAATCGCTTCTAAAGAAATAGGTCTTGATGAACTAAAAGGAGCTATTTGTCACTATTTGGATAATCCAATTAAACCTAAACCAATCAAATGGGCCGGAAAAATTGCTGAATGTTTACCAGCAATTCTGAAAGAAATTGCACCTTATTCTTCTCGAATTGAAAGAAAATATCCAATAAACTGGTTGGCAATTTCTTTATTGGAAGATGATGATTTTGCTTGGCACATTTTACATGACATCGGAGTTTCTCAAGAGGATTTTGAAGAGAAAATAGATTGCTTAGTTGAAGATAACTTTGACGGGGATTCCTCACTTGCTATCGTCGATGCTCGTTATGATATAGTGAAATCATTGTTGAAAAATATAGTAATAGATCATCGTGGAAAGAAATGGGCTTTAACTGATATGTTAGACGAGGTTTTAACAAACAGGATATTAGGGATTCCAATTTTCTTAGCTATTATGTGGGGTGTTTTTCAACTAACCTTTGTTGTTGGGCAACCGTTAGTTGATTTACTAGGTCTTGCATTTGACAAACTGGGTGATCTAGTCTATTTAGTTTCAAATCTGGTTGATGGTGCTGGGAATGGCATTAATCCCATCTCTGATTTCATCGTTGGCGCGGTTATTGATGGCGTTGGTTCTGTTTTATCATTTCTTCCTTATCTGGTGATTCTCTTCATTGCAATAGCAATCCTAGAAGACACGGGTTATTTATCTCGAGTCGCATTCATTATGGACAAATTCATGAGTCGAATAGGACTCCAGGGACATTCTGTGATACCCATGCTCCTTGGTTTTGGTTGTAATGTTCCAGCGATTATGGCCACTAGAGCTATAAAGAATGATCGAGACCGAAAAACAACAATTCTGGTTAACAGTTTCATGTCTTGCTCAGCAAGATTGCCTGTATACATACTCTTTGCAGGAGCGATCTTTCCTGCTTTTGCGGGGGTTGTTACGTTGAGTATGTATGTCTTAGGAATTCTTGTCGGTATTACTTTTGCTTGGATATTCAGAAAAAGCATTTTTCGAGGAGAAAAAACTCCACTAATTATTGAATTACAACCATTTACACGCCCAACTGCAAAAGGAGTTTTCATCAAGATGTGGAATCAATCAAAAGAATTCTTCAAAAAAGCAAGTACCATAATTCTTGCTTCAGTTGCTATAATTTACTTAATGAATGAATCTGGAATCATGGAATATTTTGGACAAGTTGTAGCAAAATTATTTTGGTGGATGAAAACAAGCACAGGAGAATCAATAGGATGGGAATATGGTGCTGCTTTACTTTCAGGTTTAGTTGCTAAAGAAGTAATTATTGGTATACTTGGGTCACTTTTGAATTTTGGAGCAATAAATCCCATGAATCCAACACTCGCTGGAGCTATCTCAACTATTGGTCCTGCTGCAGGTTTTAGTTTATTGGTGTTCATCTTATTGTATGTTCCATGTATTGCAACTTTAGCTGTAATTAAAAAGGAAACGAATAGTTACAAATGGATGTTGTTTTCACTGATTTTTACTACAGTAGTTGCATATTCATTAGCAGCGGCTGCATACTTTTTGGTGAATGCAATAACCGGGATTTAATCATGGTGGTGTAAATATGAAAGGTAAAAAACTGACAAAAGAGAAAACCAAGCAATCGGAGGAAACACCAGAGGAATCCATCAAGATTGTCCCGTCAGAAGATGTTGAAATCCATCCAGAGTTATCTAGAATAATAGAGGAACCGATCAAACCCCGAAGACACAGAAAAAGACATTTTGTAACTAAAAAAAGGATTGAGCAATTTAATAATCCGCTAATAACAAAAATAATCCTTGGATTCTCAATAGTCCTAAGTTTTGTTTACATCACATTTGGAATATTAGGGATACTCGCTATTGCAGGTCTGAAAGAAAGTGGTTCCTGGCAAATTTATGAAGCAACTTCAATTCTTGGTTGGAATCAGATGAAAATAACAGGTTTCATTCTCGTAATTATTGGAATAGTTATGTTCTGGGCAGTTCCCTATTATTTATCGGATCGAACACAAAAAGGTGATTCATATTTAGTTATTGGTGCTGGTGTCGGTGTCCTTTTTGGTGGAATATATCTTCTAGTTATATTGGCTGATGTTTTAATAGCTGCTGTAACTGCTGTTACAGAGAGTGTTGTTTTTCAAGTTGAAACATTCTTCTATATTCCAATTATCTTATCCATCTTAGCAATTCCTCTGTTCAGAATTTTAACTATAAGACACATAATCGTCCTTCCTGGTATGGATGATGAGTTTGGTGCACAAGGAATTCTTGAAACAAAGGACAACGCTGAGGAACCAAAACATCAAAATGAGAAATGGCAATACAAACATCATTATCCAAAAAAACATCAAAGAGTACATGGATCAGAAAGGAGACATATGAGAGAGAAGCATAGAAAACACAGGAGACATAAGCATAGAAGAAACGAATAGTAGAGGTAACTTGACATGATTTCAAAACTCTTAGCTTATTTGCGAGATGGCGGGGATGCTAACACCAAAACGATTTCAAGAAAATTAGACATTGAAGAAGGAACTGTGACTATGCTCTTAGATCAACTTGTAAAAATGGGTTATCTAGAAATAATAGAACCAGAATTAGATGATGAGAGTTGTCCACCTGCTAAGTGTTCAGGTTGTGCTAAACTAACTGATTGTAGTACAGCACCTAATGTAAAATTTAGACTAGTTAAGTGATTTAACTTCTTTTTCAGCAATTTTTATTTGACAAGAATTAATCAAGGCGGATCTAAGTTTGAATAAATTTCTGCAAAAATAATATAGTTATCTCCAATCCTTAAATTCCCTTGGTTTTTGGATAAAGGTATATCAAGTTTGAATCCCATTTCAAAGGGTGCCCAAACTTGATTACTGAGTTCATCCACTCCAAATGGTGTAATGAAGCAATCAGCTTTGTTACATTTTGTCAAGTTTTTCCACACTCGTAAATTGCTTTGCATTCGTTTGTTAAAATGCAGTATTAGGGTTTTGAATTTTTGTGAAAGTTTTTCCATTGTAATCATCTATGTTGATTTTTTCATTTTACATCATTATCTTCCATTCAGGAGTAACATTTTCATTCTTGCTTTTTCTATATCATGTTTAACTTGTTTTCTTATTTGGTTTCGTAATACTAACTTACTTTTTTCCAATTTTTTCACCTCATATTTTTAGGCTAATTTGTTCTCAATGATCCCACGGCTAGATGCCCAAGATCATTCCTTATCTTTTCAATTCTAATCTTGTTTTGATTTCTTTGTTTGTTCATTTTTTCTGCCATTTTTTGTTCATTCCTATTTTTATTCTATTTTTTCTATTCAACTTCTTTTATGATATTTTATCTCCATACCTGGTATTGCCAGTTCTTTCTTAATCTCATATTTGATTGTGTATTTTTTTTGTGTCAATTTATCCACCCCCTTCGAGAGCATCCTCTGTGCAATTTCACACTTCTCTCAAAGGTTCATTTCTGAAACTCTCAAAAAACCGAGTTCTAAGTCGACTACTGACTGAAATATTATTCAGACAACTATCCCATATAGTTAAGAAACTATTCTCATAGTGTTATATAAATATTTCTCACCAACGTGGAAATTATGTATCACACGATCATAATAAAGAAACTGCTTTATCATGAATAGTGGGATTATATCAACCCATCAACATAATATAGCCCCAGCAATATTCCTGACTTTTCCAATTCCTTGGCATTTTTGCGATTGAGACGTTGTTTGTTATTATTTTTGTTTTTTGCCTTCTTCATCTTCATCACAATCTTACCCCCTTTGTTTTGATCCTTGTGGAAGGTATAGGAATATTCCATATTTGCTTAGAAAATCGAATATTTAAATTTTCCGAAAAAAACGATTTTTTTAGAATATTCTAAATAATTTTCAGATTTTCGATTATTTTTATAAATAATTAAAACCATAATATAATGGGAGAAAAATGACAGCAGGGAACAATGCGAACGATGTGGTAAAAGAATACCTTAAAGCAATTAGTAATGAAACGAGATTAAACATATGGTTTCTTATTGTTGTTTTCAGAGATATCACTCTGGATAAGATAAGCTATTTCTTAGGTAAAAGTAAATCAACGGTTCATCATCACATCCAAATACTACTTGACAGTAATCTAATTGAGGAAGCAACAAAACCGGGCAGCAAAACAAGATACTATAAGCCAATTGAATTAAATCTCACAACAAAATTTAGAGAATATTTCAATAAAAGCGCATTTGAAGATAAAAACCCAGAAAAACAGAAAGAACTTAGTAACATGTACGAAGATATTGTAAAAATAAATTCAATACAAATAATAAATGCCATACAATTTTTACTTGATAATTACTTTGAAAACCTAGATGATGATGTGAAAAAACGTTACAAACAAATGGGAGAAATTGCATTTGGTTCCTTTTATCTTAGTGAAGAGAATGCACGAAAATTTAAAGAAGAGCATAGAGAATTAGCTTGGAAATATCTTAAAGATGATAGTGAAAATCCTGATAGAGAAAAACCTTATAGCTTTTCTTATGTTGGTTATCATTTAGGGAATACGCTTAACCGCAAATTCAAGAAGAAGCAGAAGAAGAAGAAAAGATCATAATACTCGAGTTACTAGTTTTGCTAATTATCCCGTTCTTTTAAGATAGAATGTGCTTCTTTTAATCGATCTATGATTGGTATTTCTTGCGGACACTTCTCAAGGCATTCTCCACACTCAACACAAGCTAGTGCGTTCTTTCCTGGAAATTTCTTTGCTAAACCTATACCACGATAATTAGTCCTAGCACCATGCATTCGTAAGGGATCTCTAGAAACCATCAGTTGTTCGAAAATAAGCTTAATATTGACTTCTTCCGGACAACCATCGCAATAGTCGCATTGTGTACAGTTAAGATCATATGTTTCTTTATATTTCTGAGCAACTTTTTGTAGGTGTTCTTTTTCTTCTGTGTTTAGTTGGTAGTTATCGCTAGAAGCCAAAGCAATATTCTCATCGACCATTCTATCAGAACTCATTCCCGATAGTGCAATATCAACATGAGGATTTGACCAAACGAATTTAAAAGCCATGTCAGAGAAATTTGTTTTTCCTGGAGTCAACCATTTCTTCATTTCCTCTGTTGGTTCATTTGTTAGTCTTCCTCCTCCACATGGACCCATAAGAATTACTCCCAAGCCTTTCTCTTGAGCATATTGAATAATTTCTTCATTAATTGGATCTGCAAAATTATACTGGACTAACATAACTTCAAAATCGTTCTCATCAATGTATTTCTTGATATTTTTTGGTTTGTCATGAGAAGAAAAGCCAAAGTGTTTTATTTTTCCATTCTTTTTTGCTTGTTTCATTTTCTCAAGTAGATTAAATTCTTGTATGACTTCTTGGTATCTTTTCAAATGCACATTGTGAAAAATGTAGATATCCAAATAATCTACTTCTAATTTTGCTAGTTGTTCATCTAATAAGCGATCGAAATCCTCTACACTCTTTACTTCCCAGAGAGGATTCTTAGTCATGAGAATTATTTTTTCTCGGTAGCCATCTTTTAATGCTTGCCCAAGAATAATTTCACTTTTACCATTATGATAATTAAAAGCAGTATCAACGAAGTTTATTCCACCATCAATACTTTTTCTTATGATTTTGATGCTTTCATCGATGTCGATTTTTCCCCTGCCTTTTGTTGGTAAACGTAATACACCAAATCCCAAAATAGAAACTTTAATTCCCGTTTTACCGAGTGTTCTGTAATGCATCTTTCTTACTCCAATGACTGTTAGTATTTTCGATGTTCTCTTAACCATTTTACTGCAAAGTCTATTATTTCTTTTGAAAAAACCAGTCTGCTTTCTGCTAAACCAATATTCTTAGTCTGATACTTTATTGATTTCTCATATGCAATTCCTATTTCTTTGAAATCATCTGCATCAGAGACCATTTCCTCCCAAGATTTCCATATCTTTTTTCCATTTTCTAGAAGTGCAGCACCTTGTCTTTCTAAAGGATGATTTGGCAATTCAGCTTTGACTTCAGCATAATGAAGAGAAGTATTTGAGCTATGATGTACTCCTAAAAGGAGAATCTTACCATTCAAATCGTATACTTTCCTTAAAGGACTATCATGACCGAAACTTGCTTCCAATTTATGTTCACTAACAATTTCCTTTGCATGTTTACCCCATGCAGAAAAAGATGATTGTGGATGAATACTACGAAAAACATTGGGTAAAATTCGGAATAATTCCGGCATACGACCCATACCTCGCGTTGAGCTAATGGCTGGTTCAAAGGGGGGCATTTCTTGACGTATAATAGGTTTCCAATCATCTGGAACAGGTGGATAATTCCATTTTTCCGGATCAGTATTTCCACTAGTCATTGTTGGCATGACAAGCGTTCCTTCTTCAGTAAGAACCTCCATTAAAGCATTAATGACTGTAATAGCATCTCCCACAACCCAACCGATTTTGCTTAGAGAACTATGAACAATAACAACATCTCCAGCTTGAAGACCGATTTTTTTGAGATCCTTCACTAAGATATCTTTAGTTATTGGGAATTTACTTTTCTCAACAACTAGCTTCTCTTTTTCCCATTGTTTCATTACAATCAACTAGAAAAGAAAAAAAAGGGCATTAAAGAATTTAGTTCGTTCTAACTTTCTTTAGCACCGAGTATTTCATGAGCTTCTTTTAGTTTTTCAATGATAGGAATACCTTGTGGGCATTTCTCTTCGCAATCACCACATTCTATGCATGCTGGTGCTTGTTTCCCAGGAGCAATTGGCGAATTTCCAATCATTTGGTAGAAGCGTTTTGCCATATCCCAACCGTAAACTTCCCAGTGAATTAGCTGCTTCAAAATACGAGTTATGTTGACTTCCTGTTCGCATGGTTCACAATAACCGCATTGAGTGCAAATTACATCAGATAATTGTTTGTAAATGGTCTCAATCTTCTTTGTTCGTTCCTTCTCCTCTGGAGTGAGAGTAACTGTTTCAGCATTAGCAAAAGCTAGATTTCTTGCGACCATTTCAGCATCTCCCATTCCTGAAAGTGCTACTGTGACATTTGGGTTACTCCAAACGTGTTTGAATGCTAAATCTATGAAAGTTTCTTCTCCGGGAGTTAAGCAATCAACTAAATCTTTCGGAGGTTCTAATGCCAATCTTCCTCCAGCGACAGGACCCATAACACAAATACCTATTCCCTTCTTTGCTGCATGGGCAATTGCATCTACGTATGAATTATCTATGATGTTGTATTGTAATAAAATTGCTTCGAAAATTCCAGTATCTAATAATTCAATTACGTTTTCAGGTTTGTCATGAGAAGAAAAGCCAATATGTTTGATGAGTCCCTCTTTCTTTGCTGCTTTAGCTTCATCCACTAAATTGAGTGGTAAGAGTTTCTCTTCATAAGTTTCTTTCTTCAATCCATGGAAAAGGTACACATCGATATATTCTGTATCGTATCTTTTCAATTCCTCATCTAAGAGTGTTCGATAATCTTCAGTTTTGTTAACCAATCTCACGGGATTCTTTGTCATAATGTGTACTTTTTCTCGATACCCATCTTTGAGTGCTTTTCCTACCATAACCTCGCTTTTTCCTCTGTGATAAACATAGGCCGAATCAACGTAATTTATTCCACCATCTATTCCTTGTCTAATGATTTTGATTGCTTCATCCTCTATTATTGATGTCGGATCTCCGGGTGTAGAAGTTGGTAATCTCATTGCTCCAAAACCCAGAATTGATGCTTTTATTCCTGTTTTTCCAAGTGGTCTATATTGCATTTTTCTTTCCTCAAAATTATTTGTTTTTTCTTACTTAATGTCTAAGTAATTTAAAAGATTACCGAGAAAATGTCTGATTAGAAGTAAAATAGTTAATTATTCAAAGTATTCTAAGAATCCATGAATCTTAGCATCGATTGCTTTTTGTGCGGTAATTGTTTTTACTCCTCTCTCTATTAGTTTCTTGAGAAATTCTTTAGTGATGCCATGGATTCTCAAATCCATTATTATCTGTAGACTAAGCTCTTCATCAAATACTTTTTTCATTTCAAAAATATAATCGGGATTAATATTGTGAATTGCTAGATTGACTAGAGTATTTAGTGGAATTTTCACATAACCAATTTCCTTGAAACCTATTATGAATTCCTTATCTACTCCATGTATTTTGAATTCAACTAGTCTGTTAATAGTGAGATCATCATACCCAATACTTGCTAATTCTTCTATAAAATCTTCAGAAACGTTCTGTATTTTACTATTTATTATCTGATTCAAAGACAAGCGTTTTGGGAATGCTTCATTCATTTTCTTGATATAAGAAATAGTAATACCGAAAGTAGTTAATTTAGCGATTTTCGCTGGTGAGACTTCTGGATAACCTAAATCTTGAATTTCTTCTATGTACGCAGGTTTTACGCCATTTCTTACAAAAATAACAAGGTTAGTTACAGATATCGGCTGTGTAAACAAATCCTTAACAGATGCAATAAAATCTGGTGTTACATCTCCTAACTTCAATCTTACAAGAGCATTTGGCGAGAGATTACCATAACCAACTCTCTCAAGCTCCTTAATGAATTCAGGAGTAATTTCATGCCTAGCCATTTTAAGCAGTTGATTTGCAGTAATGTCATCAAAACCGATTTTCACTAATTCTTTGGAATAAATAGAACGAGCTTTCTCCTTTATTTCATCTAGAAGTATTTCGCCTTCTTCTACAGAAAGCTTGCCTTCTGAAATTTTCTTCAGAATACTTTTTCGTGTTTCTTCCATTGTTTTTACCTCTTTTTAAAATAAAGAATAATTTGTATTAGCTTTCTGTACTAATACAAATCTCTGTTGTTTTGAAATTTTTCCTAATCAAAGAAATTCATGAAACCATGTATTTTTGCATCTACTATTCTCTCTGGTGTTAATTCTTTTGTACCTTTGTCTCTTAGTTGCTCAATATAGCCCTTGTCTATGTTATGTATTCGAAACTCAATTAGTTTCTCTAAACTCAAATCCTCAGAGAATAGTCCATTTATGTCTCTAATGAATTCAGGAGAAACCCCATGGATTCTCATTTCAACCAGTTTTTTCAGAGAGTCTACGTCGTAACCAACATCTCGAATGCTTAGGTAGAATTCATTTGATACACGATGAATTCTCATTTCGATAAAATCATTGATTTCACCTATCTGCGGATCTATTTTGCGGATGTCGCTAATAAATTCTGGAGTTACTCGATGAATACTTAATTCGATTAATTTATCGACTGGTAAATCTTTGTAACCTATTTTCTCGTATGCATGTATGAAATCTGGAAGAACTCGATGTATTTTCATCTCAATGAGTTTACTGAGATCTAGATCCTTATAACCCATTTTCTTATACTGTGAAATGAACTCTGGTGCAACTCGATGTATTGTTAATTCAAGTAGCGTTTCTACTGGGATATCATCATATCCCAATGCATCCATTTCATCAATATAATCATGTGAAACTCCATGAATACCCATTTCGATAAGCTTACTTTCTGGGATTTCTTTGTATCCTCTTTTTTGTAAACCAGAAATATAATCAGGTGTTACACCAAAAATCACGAATTCATATGTATGATCATCAGTTAAACCACCATAACCCAATTTTGCTAGAGCTTTAACATAATCGGGATTGATATTCTGGAGAACTAGTTCTTTAAATTCCTGCCATGTAACACCAAGATATGCACCGCTTTCCATTGCTTCTAAAAATTCAGCAGTGACTGCGGGAGCTAATTTAGGAATTAAATTCCTTAGGTTGGCTGGAGTAATAACATTCATACCAAAATTACTTAGAGAAGAATCATCTCTTCTCTCATCACGCTCAAGCTCTTGTAGGAGCTTTTCCCCTTGTTCAGCAGATAATTTACCTGCTGCTACTTGTCTTAGAATTCTCTTACGAGTCTTCTTCATTTTAGCTATACCTCATTGTTTATGATCAAACCGACTCGGAGGATGTTCGATTGTCATCCAGTGATTATGTTTGAGGTCTTTCAGTGAGATACTGTCTGAATCTCTCAAGCGATAATCTACAAAGTCGTTTGTCTACAGTAATGTGTATGTTAAATCTATAAAAATGTATGTAATGCTCTAGGAGAGTTAGTTGAACAGCATTTCATTTGATTTGAACGATTTCATGAACATTTCCGAAAGGGTCTTTGAAGGCATTGAAAAGTCCAGCAGGGAATTCAATGGCATCAGGGTAAATCAGTTCTACTCCTTTTTCCTTCATCTCCTTCATTGTTTCTTTCAGATCTTTGGTTTTGAATATAATTACTGATTGATTGACATTTGGATAATCAATTTCCACTTGTTTTTCTACTTTATAGAGAAGTAATCTAATACCACTCTTTTGTACTAAGTCAACTGCTTGTGGTGGATAATAGTGTTCTTTAGATAATTCGAAACCTAATTTTTTTGTGTACCATTCTATTGCTTTTTCCAAATCTGGAACATTTATTTGATTCATAGCGATTTCTAGCATAATTCACACCTCAATATTTTTCCTAAATTTCTTTTTCATATCTGGAGACTTCCCCATGGTTAATGAAACCTAATTTCAGATGATTCCCTTCTTGAGTAAGGGTGTCTTTAGTAAGAAAAGCATTCACATTTTCTATCCCTTTTTCTTTCAATACTTCAACCATTTTGGTAATAATTGGTTTATCAAAATAGTCTTCATCACCGAAGAAATAAAAATTCCCAGTATCATCACTCATTCGAGTACACACAGCTCGTGATACAATCTGATTATTTCTTCTTAATAATATGTGCGCAAAGAATTCTTCGGGATAAACATTCACTATGATATCTAAGACATGTTGTGCTCGATCATCATCCATACCCCGAGTTCTTACAAAGAATTCTACAACTTCATCAAAATCAGTTTCAGGACTAAATTCTGAGACTCCAGTCATATCTAATTTACCATCAATAGTAAATTTACTTGGCTCCAAATTAAATATCCTATAAACTTCAGCTATATACTTAAAACCTAATTTTTCGAAAGCTTCAACCGTATTTGGCCATTGTTTTGAGGAAATGGCTCTAACAACTTTAACATCTCTCTTCTTTAATTCTTCAATTGCCTTCTCATATAGAATATTAAAAGCATCCTTATATCCAGGCAATACTCGAGGATAACTGAGATCTGCTTTCATCACACCTTCTATTTCACCTAAAACTCTTGTAAGAACATACCCTATCATTTTATCATCTTTGAAAGCATAAAATCTAGTTGTTGGATCAAAATCTGGTTGTGAATATGTTTCTCTTAATGATTTAACTGGAGTCTGAGCTTCAAATAACCAATCCTTAATTGCTTCCTTACCAACTTCATATTGATCTTCTAGGAATTCTTCTTGATATGTTTTAATTTCATATGTCAATAGCATCACCTAAGTAAAATTAAATTTCCAACTTACTTTCAATAAATTTAATGCCTTCATCCATCAAATCTCTGACTGGTAAATTATATGGACATTTTTCCTCACATTCCCCATAATCTGTGCATGTTTTCGCAGCCACTAGAATATCTTTGTATCGTTTAACGTTTGATTCATGTGGCCATAGTTTCCACATACTTTCTGCATTGATAACTAAAGGCATATAGATTTCTTGTGGACAACCAGGAGCACAATAACCACACCATTGGCAAAATGGATCACTTAATTCCTTTCGAATATTAGCTATTTTTTGTTCATCTGTTGATGTAATTTCCCAGTCACCGTTTACGATTTGTAGAATCTGGTCTATTTCTTCCTTCTTTTCCACGCCAGGAACAGGAACAACATTATCAAATTGCAGGAGATATTTCATTACCAGATTTACATCATCTAGTCTCCCACCAGCAAAAGGCTTCATGGCTGTAAAACCGATATCGAGCTTCTTAGTTAATGGAACTAGTTTTTCCTCTGCTTCATTATTCACGAAATTAAATGGAAAGAGTATTACATCAAACAATTCTGATTTTACTGCTTTAAGCATGGTTTCTATGCAATGACTAGTAAATCCAAGGAAGCCTATTTTTCCTTGCTCTTTAGCTTTTAGCATTGCTTCTAATGATCCTCCCTCAGCGATTACTTCATCATATTCTTCGGCAGTACTAATGTTATGCATCTCATAAATATCAATAAAATCAGTTTGTAATTGCTTCATGCTTTTTTCTAAATGCTCTGTCATGCGTTTTCCATCTGTAACACTAGTTCGAGTGATTATTATGACATCATCTCTTCGTCCAACTATTGCTTTACCTATTCTTATTTCGCTTTCTCCGTAACCAATCGAAGTATCAATAATGTTTATTCCGTTATCAAGAGCATGTTGAACAACTTCAATTGCTTCTTTTTCCGAGGGTCTTTGAAGAGGAATACCACCTATTCCAACTCGAGAGACTTTTAGATTTGTTCTGCCTAATCGAATTTTCCTCAATTTAGAATCACATTCTTAATCATTTCTTATTATTAACCCAAACATCATACCACTTTTTGAGGGTCTTTTCCTTCATTTCTACATCCCCTTTCTCTTCTTCGTCGATAGGATAGAAATCGAGGTTATAACATTTCTTGAGAATTTCTTCCTCAGATTTTCCTTCTGATGCCATCTTGAGCATAGTTGATTTCACCAACTCAAAAAATGCAAGAATGTATTTTAGTGGTTCTTTATCACTTACTGGTCCATGACCTGGAACATAATAGTCAACATCTAGGGATAGATACTCTTTGAGAGTAGCAATCCAATTATTGGGATCACAAGTCTCTTCTCCACCCCAGTGATAGGAATCAATGAAAAGATTATCTCCACCGAATAAAACCTTGTAATTCGGACAATAAATGTAAGAGGAACCTTTAGTATGACCACCGGTTTGCTTTACAATAACCTGAACGTCACCATCAACAATTTCCATTTGACCTTCAAATGATTTATTCAAAGGTGTTAATTTTAGACCTACTAAAGCTAAGGGATCAGGAATTCGTTTCTTCGTTTGTTCTATTACTTCATCAGTCCATTTTGGAATGCTAAGATTGAGCCTCTCAAGAGTCCATTTCGAACCAATGATATCGCAATCAGAAAAAAGTTGGTTACCAATGATGTGGTCGCCATGATAGTGTGTAATAAAAACTGTTTCAAATTTCTTCTTTGTGGCTTCCTCTACTTTTTCCTTAAACTCCTTCATCTTTCTTAGATTTGTTCCAGTATCTATCATGATTAATTTTGTTGGGAGTTCTATTGCTCCAACTACAACATCATAAAATAATTCATCTTTCATAACATAGATGTTTTCTCCAAATTTCTCATATATCATTTTGATTTCATTCCTTGATTATTTGCTTGCTAGTTCTTTTCCTAGATCTCGTGCTTTCTGTAAGACTTCTGGTTTGTTATCTAGATCTTTTCTTTCCATTGTTCCTGGAGTAACTACTTGACCCACAATAGTCGCTTTCATATAATTTGTAGAATCTTTTAGCATTCCAACGGTATGTCTTGCAACTGATTCTGAACCACCTAAAGGAACGACAAAGACAACTTTCTTGTCTTTGATGAATCCTTTTCGAGAAGTTGCTAGTAATCTATCATAGAATGTTTTGAAAATCCCAGTGGGTCCCCAGTAATAGACAGGGGTGCCATAGACGAATGCTGTGCTTTTGTTCATTTCTTCATTTATGATATCCATATCATCACTGTATTTGCATTGTCCATTCTCAGAACAGGCATTACATCCTTGACAATGACCAATTTTCAAATCATTTAGAATTATCTTCTTTATTTCAGCGCCAGCATCCTTTGCTCCTGCTAACACTTCATCTACTAATAGCTCTGTGTTTCCTCCTCTTCGAGGACTTCCCACTATACCTAATACTCTTACCTTGTTTGTTTCATTCAAATTGAATCCCCCAAAAATAATAAAATAATATTGGCTTTTATCCTGCCAATATTTTGTGTGATTTCTTTAATTGCTCAATTATATGTATTTTTTGTGGGCATTTTGGTTCGCATTCACCGCATTCTATGCATGCGTCTGCTTGTTTGCCTGGAGGCCAATCTGGTTGCCCAATCTTTGAGTAGTAGAGTTTCGCTCTTTCTGCATCACCATAGACATCATGATAAATGAGTGATCTGAAAATGAAGGATATTGCCACTTCATTCGGACATGGTTCGCAATATTTGCAGCTTGTGCAGAGGTTGTCTGTTAGCTCTTTGACTTTCTCAGCAATTTGCTCGACATTCTTCTTTTCATTCTCATCTAGCTCTTTGAATTCAGAAGCAATTTTTAGATTGTCAACAACCATTTCATCTGAGCCCATTCCAGAGAGAGCTACTGAGACATGTGGATTACTCCATACGAATCGTAATGCTAAATCAGTTAAATTGGTTCTTCCTTTTGTTAAGAAGTCTTGCATATCTTCAGGTGGATTTCCAGATAATCTTCCTCCACCAACTGGACCCATGATAACGACACCTAGTCCTTTATCATGAGCTAATTTTATCATTTCTTCATTAACTTTATCGAGTATGTTGTATTGAACTAACATTACCTCAAAATAACCAGATTCGATGATTTCCTTCAATATCTCAGGTTTATCGTGGAAAGAGAATGCTAAATGCTTGATTTTTCCTTCTTTTTTAGCAACTTCCGCTCGTTCATTTAATTTTAAATTTTGGACTTTCTTCCATGTTTTTTCATTTAAAGCATGGAGTAAATAGACATCAATGATATCGACTTGTAGCTTCTTTAGTTGTTCATCTAAATGCTCTTCGAAGTGTTCTGGTTTGTTGTACTCATCCTTCCAGACTGGTGCTTTTGTTGCCAGGGTTACTTTTTCTCTATAACCATCTTTCAATGCTTTTCCTACTACAATTTCGCTTTCATCATCATGATAATTGTAAGCAGTATCAACATAGTTTATTCCAGCATCTATGCCTTTGCGAATAATCTTGATTGCTTCTTCATGCTTTATTGCATTCTCACCTACTTTGAGTGTAGGTAATCTCATTGCACCAAATCCTAAAATTGAAGTTTTTATTCCTGTTTTTCCTAATTTTCTGTTTTCCATTCTTAATCCCATAGAAAGTGTTTTTAATGTCTTATGAGTGACATTATATGTCACTAGCATGACACTTAAGTATATTAAGGTTTCCTTTGATAAGAATATATAAATATAAAAGACACAAAGTGAAAAAACTATGAGCGAGAAGAAAGCCAAGAAACCAGAGACAGAGGATTATTTTTCATTTAAACCAGAAGCACTCAAATTCTTAACGAAAGAGGAAATGAGAGTTGTAGGAGATTATTATATTATAATGCAAGCACTTCGAAAGAAATGCATGACAGTAAAAGACATTCATAATCTCTATTATGACAAGGATAAGCAAATGCATGGTTATACTATTAAAACTATTTATCGTTATATTGAAAAATTGGAGAAAGTGGGTTTAATCAAGGAAGCTGGTTATCGTATTACTAAGGGAACCAATATTAGTGAGAAAATCTATTGTCGCGCTGCTAATTTGTTTTATGAAGAAGCTGATGATGGAAAAACAAGCTGGTATGAAACTCCAGAAGGTAAAGGATTTGTAAAGAGTCTTGGTATTCTTTTCAGCGAAGTATTAGAAAAATCTGATTTTGATCATAAAGCATTTTATGAATTGTTTAAGGATTTTGCGATTTTAAAAGACGGAGTTGTTTTAGAAGTAATTGGTAAAGCTAGTGAAAATCCTGAGATCGCTGATTTATACTCCAAATTAGATATTGAGTATGTAAACAAATTGAACATTTATTTAAGCTTCTTAGTTGCATTCATGAAAAATCCTGAGTTTCTTGATAAATTCATGAAACTGGTCATGAAGTAATAACTCGCTTTTTCGTAAGTATTGATTTAAATACTCGGTCGTTTCATCTGTATGTAGTAAACTACTATAATATAGTAAAATACTATATTTCCATCTTATTGGGTGATTAGTGGTTTTTTTAGGGTGCCGGTAGATGAATAAAGAACAGACTAAACGTTCGACTATCAACTTGATCATTACTGAGAATCACAACCTTCTTTACTTCAATATTCCTAAAGAAATTGTTCAAAAATTAGCTTTAACTGAAAACGATCTCTTGGAGTTCGATGTTCACCAGAACCAATTTTTCTTCCGAAAAAAGGGTTCACAATATTTACCTAAGAAAAATCAACTCAAAATTTTCTCCGGATTGCTGGTTGAACGAAATATTACACGAAATAATACGGTCCTTAGAACAAACTTACCCAAAGAAGTTGCCCAACCTTTGGCTATCCAGAAGGGTGACAATGTTTTGATAACTTCTGATGGGAAAGTAATTGTTGGTCATAAAAAAACTTGAATGAAAACACAGGAGAATGAAGATTGCGTATAAGAGAAAGAATAATGGTGACTTTTATCGTTTTGCTTATTGTTCCCCCCGTAATAATGATCACTGTTTCTAGTGTTCGTATTAGCAGGGTTTCTCGGGATAATACAAACGATTCTTCTGATGCATTGCTTACTGAGGAGTTAGCACATCTTCAGCGGTTATCTTCCGATGAGTCACAAAAAATCAATGAGCTGCTCGATCAGATTGTTGCAGAAGTAACAATGTTGGACAGCTATGCTGAGGACTTGTTTAATGACAAGATTCCTATAACACCCTATCAATCTTATTGGTGGGACAAAGACTTAGAATTTGTTCAAACGGGGAGAAATATTCCAGGGATTGGTTATGATGCTGACTATGATTCAGACATCTCTTTTGATGCCAGTTGCTATTATTTACCTCGGACTTACATTACTAATAACTTAAGCGGTGACCCATTTAACTGGGATCCAACATTACAGACTCTTCTCGATACATCCTCAAACCTTGACATTGCGTTCGAAAATATGCATGAAGCAAATCCAAATTATGTCTGGATTTATATGGCTTTCACAGACGCCTCGTATTCATTGTTCAGGAATTATCCTTACGATAGCATGCTTTGGACACAAGATTTAGATGAAGATGATATTATTGATCCCCCTGAAGACGATTGGGATCCACGTGGAGAAGATTTCTATACGATTCCCGCGGCAATTAGTAATACCAGCGATACTACTGCTTTTATTGCTCCCTATTTTGATCCGGTTGGTTTGCTTATATCAGCAGGAAGACCAGTCTATTTCGACAATGGTACACTCGTAGGAATTGTTAGTGTTGACATAACTGTAGCTACAATGCAAGATAGCATTCTGAATCTTGAAGTTAGTGAGAATGGATATGCGTTCTTAATTGATAGTGATGGTTCAACAATAACACATCCAGGATTAGTCGATGATTTTGTTCCGATTCAAAATTTGGAAATGGCTGATACACCGATTAGTGAGCAATCTGCTTTTCAATTAATCATTGATGATATGAAAGGTGGTGGAAACGATCAGCAAAGCTTCACAAAGAATGGAGAGAAGTGGTACATTTCTTATGATACAATTGATGCTTCAGGTTATTCTTTAGCATTAATGGTTCCAGAAGCAGATATCCTTGCTCCAGTAATTCAATTACGTGATGATATTATGGGTAGAAGTACAAATAATATTCTCATTTCAGTTGGTTTGCTTGTGCTTGCTTTAATCCTTATCATCTTTATTTCAGTTAGTGTCTCGAGAGCAACTGTCGAACCCATCCAAGATTTCATTGATTTCTCAAAACGAGTAGGGTCTGGAGATCTTTCTAGGGATCTGGATGAAGATGTTGCAATACCGAGAGAAATCATGGGGCTGCACGAAGCGCTGGATGGATTACTGACGGCTCTGCGGTTTGGAAATACGGATTACTACGAGGGAAATCTGGATTTAGCGTTTAATAACTACTTAAAAGCTCTGAAACTGTTTGAAACAACCAAAGACCAAGTTGGTATTGGTGTTTGCTTAAACAATATAGGCAATGTCTATCGAGAATGGGGCGATCTTCCCCAAGCTAGAGATTTCTATGCAAAAGCAATTGGTATTGCTGAAAATCTCGATGACAAAGTTGGATTGGCTTCCAGGTACAATAACTATGGTCTAGTCCTTTTAGATAGTGGAGAATTAGACGAAGCTCAGAAATACATCGAACGAGCCCTCAAGCTAAATGAGGAAATAAACAATACTCGAGGTCGAGTGTTGTGTTTGAATAACCTTGGTTTAATACACTTTAAACTCGGGTCCGTCAAATTAGCCTTTGGATATTATCAAGATGCAATGAAACTTGCAAAAGACGAGGATTTTGTAAGAGGACTTGCTCATAGTTTACTAAACTTAGCTATGTTTTATCTTGAACAATACGATGTCCATAGTGCGAAAACACACATGAATGAAGCTTTAGAAAGTGCCCGAACTGTGAATGATGTTCTTCTTGAAGAAGAAATCCTTGAACGACTAAAATTAGTTGAACGTGATCTTGGTGATGACGCAAGTCAAGCTGAAATCAGACAAGCTTTGGAAGTTATTCGTGGAACTGCTACCACACAAAAGAGCGTATTATATGTTCTTGACTACAGTGGTTCGATGAGTGGTTCTCGAAATAGAGCTTCTGTCCGAGGTTCATTAGACTTGTTTAATACAGCGATTAAAGAAAAAGACACTGTTGGTGTTATTACTTTCCATACTACCAGTCGTATGATTCTACAACCAACTCCAGTAAGAAATAATAAAACAAAAATTCAGGAAACTCTTAAGCGACTTACACGTCCAAATGGTAACACCGCTTTATGGGATGCTGTTGCTGATGCGATAGATTCACTTGAAAGCATTGGTGGTACACAAAGATGGTTAGTTCTTCTTACTGATGGAGAGGATAACTCGAGTCGACGAACAGCTAATGAGATCAACAAGAAAATCACCAAATTGAAATCCGCTTTGAATCTTGTTGTCATTAGTGTTGGTGATATTGGAACCGATGAGGCGATCCTCATGGAATTCTGTGATAGAACAAATGGTACTTTCATAAAAATCACAGATACTAAAAGCGTTCACAAGGAAATTGAAAAGGCCTTCAAAACTGTAGGTCAGTTGATGAGTCAAGCTCAAGTCTCTGTAGAAGGCTTGGTTTTGGATGATATGTGAGGTTGTGATAAAATGGGACTACGCGATTTTATTAGAAAAAGAAGCATTCGATTCAACATAATGGTCAGTTTTGTACTGCTTTCATTAATCTTCATTGGAGGAATTGGTGGACTTTCATTTCTACTCTTCCAACGAGCAGGTGTACAAACGATAACTAATAGTAGAGAAGCTCTTGTCGACCAAATCAAAGAAAACATCGATATCACTGCTGATAAGAACTCACAAATCATCAAAGAAAAGCTCTCGAGTGCAGAAGCTATGGTACAATATCAAGCATCTGAACTTGAATATCTCTTCTCAGATAACAATCGGTACGGTGACCGGGATGTTTACTATGATTATGTGTTCGAATATAATCAATCATATGCTCCTACGGATTTGTATAACGACATACCTTATGGTATAAACCTAAGCTGGGATTATGCGAGTTATTACATTGAAGGTTCAAATTCAACACATTATCAACCACAACCCGGAAAACAGAATGTAACCCTTGAGACTGTCGCATCTATGGATTATGTCTTCCAATATATCCATGATAATGCACCGGAATTCAGATGGTTGTATATTGCATTTGAATTAACTGACGTTGACAACACAGACATATTCATCAACTATCCTGGCAGCATTTTGATGGAAGATGATGTCTTAAGAAACAATCAATCAGAATGGTACGAAGCTCATACAGAAGATTGGTATACAGAAGTCTATGCTGGGAATGGTGACATTGTTTTCACTGAACCGTATCCCGATGAATTTGATGGTGTTCCTTTAATAACAATTGGACGACTAGCCAAATTTGACAATGGAACTGATTTAGCAGTTATTTGTGGAGATATTTCTATCGTTGATATGGTTGATTTAATATCAAATGTTCAAGTCTTAAAGACCGGTTATGCATCACTGATTACAGCAAGTGGATTAGTAATTGCACATCCAGATCCTTTATCTATTCCACCTTTAGATGATCCCGAATTCTTACATATCTCAGAAATTGAAACAAATCTTGACAATTCATCAGCTTTGACCGCCACAGACATAGCGGAAATAATCTCAGGGGGTTCTGGTATACTTGAGTATACTGTGGATGGACAAGAGCGTTATTTAGCATATCAACCTGTTGGGAAAGGTGATTACATTAGTCTCATCATCGTACCCGTCGATGAAGCTCTTGAAGGAATTGAACCAGTTGAAGATCGAATGAACAATGCTATCAGAACCAACTTGAACACTATCTGGATAATTGTTGGAGCAAGTTTCGCAATTGGAATAACGGTTGGATTGATTCTAACAGCCTACATAACCAGACCATTCACACATCTCATCAAAGTAGCACAATCACTATCAACAAGACGAGCACGGAAAGACATTATGGAAGGAATCATGACGGATATAGATCCAGATCTGCTGCGGAGTGAAGATGAACTCGGTGAACTGACGCGAGCATTCCAAGGAATGATAGATTCCGTTCAACAAACAGAGCGGGAGAAAGATGATTAATCTTCTCCCATTTTTTATCTTTTTTAGGAGTAAGTCAAATGAAATGGAAACTAGATGATAGTAAACTAGTATATGGTGTAAGTGGCAAAGATCTCTACTATCTCGATATAAACAAAGAAGGAAAACTTGAACTTGTACTAGATGATAAAAGAATCAGTTTTGAAAAAATTATTAAAATGTTTGAGGAAAAAACAAAATATTGTGACGCATCTTTTGCAATTAGAATCCCTCAGCTTATATCATCTCAAATAAAGAAATTAATTTCATCTTTTGCTGAGGCACGAGAGAAGTATAATTATCAAAGTAAATATTATCCAATTTATCCGATTAAAGTTAATCATTCCAAATTCATTATTGAAACAATAATCAAAACTCATCCTACCTATGGATTCGAATCCGGAACAAAATCAGAATTCATACTTTTGCTTCAAGCTTTGAAAAAGGAGAAGCACCGTTTAATCATGTGTAATGGTGCCAAAGATCGAGAATACTTACAATCGATAAAAGAAGCAATTGCTGTTGGGTTTAAAGTCTGTATTTCGATTGAATCCGAACAGGAAATGATAGACACTCTTGATATTTTACCTCGAGAGAATTACCAGCTTGCTATTAGAATGAAGCCTTATGTGACTTTGCATGGTCATTGGGGAGCTTCAAGTGGAAGACATTCAAAATTTGGATTAGCAATTGGGGAATTGTTAGACGTTATTGAAGTATTAAGGGAGAAGAAAGCAACTCATTTACTCACAATGTTACATTCACATCCTGGTTCTCAAATAACAGATTTGGATGGATTTGAAAAATTCGCTACATTTGTTGCTAGAGTTTATGAGCTCCTTCATAAGGAAGGTTTCACAAATTTAAAAACAATTAATTTTGGCGGAGGTTTGCCAATTGATTATGATAACCGACTTGATAAAGATTTCATGCAAAAATATGCAGAAATATTTGTCAAAGTGCTTTCCAAGAAATTACCAGAATTGCAACCTATAATTATGACTGAGTCAGGAAGAGCAATCACTGCACTATCTACCATTGTAATTGTAAAAACAATTGATCGATATTCCGTATTTTCAGAAAAATATTATGATAAAATACTTGGAGTCGCCTATTGGTTTGAAAAAGCAGTAAAATATAAGGAAGTTAGTTCAGCGAGAGATGTTTTAAAGAAATGGTCTTTATGGGAGAGAAGAAAACCACCATTAGATTTTCTTGTTGGATTAAACGATTATGAGTACATAACTCTTGAGCTTAAAAGAGAATTTCGTAAGTTATTCTTTAGTTTTGATGATTTTGAAAAACAACTCGATAAGGTAGAAGCGAAGTTATTATTGAAACCAGAATATGCTGTTCAAGGTAATTTTTCAGTTTTCAATTCTATTGGTGATTTGGTTTTAGTTAAACAATATTTTCCGGTTATTCCAATAAGCAGTCTTAATCAACAACCTAAAACAATAGTTCGATTATTTGATATAACATGTGATTCAGATGGAGAAGTAGCAATTTATCATCCACCAATCAGTGAGAAGAAGCTATTTACCGAGGATGATTTTCAAATTACTTTTACAAATCCACAGTCACTAGGTGGATTTCCTGTTGGAGATTTAGAAGAACTAAAAGATAGTTATCTCATCATTCCACTTGCAGGGGCTTACCAAGATATTGTTGAATTTGATCACAATCTACTTGGAGATTTACCAGATGTTTTAGTTGTATTGGATGACGACTGGTTGATAGAACTTCTTAATGGAGCACAATCAATTAGTAGTATTTTAGCTGATGTTGGTTTTGATTGTGATGTGGATGATGATCCCTATTATGATAATGGTGTTAAGTGAAAAAATAACGAGAATTTTTCACTTCTTTTCTTTTATTTTCTCATAGAGACCAATGAGTTCGGTTTCTTCGATTATGTGCCCTTTCATTAATTTGAGTGCTTTATTTCTTCCACTTTTCTTATCTAATGGTAGCTTCTCATCTAAAGCATACAGAGTGAAAATATACCTATGTTTCCCCCATGGAGGACAGGGCCCAATATACTTGTTTTGAAACACACCATTCCTTCCTACAACGGCGTTTTCTAATTTACTGCCTTCTTCTATGGTAGTTGTATCAGGATCAAGGTGACAGATAACCCAATGAGGAAAAATCATTTTTGGTATTGGAACATCTGGATCCGTCATGATGAGAACAAGACTTACTGCGTTATTTGGAACTCCTGATATTTTGAGAGGAGGGGAAATTTCTTCACCTTGGCAAGTATATTTTTTTGGCATATCACCATTATGTTTGAATGCTGGACTTGTTAGCTTTAGTTTTCCCATATTTTTCACAAATCATATTTCTTCTTACTATATTGATTAACTCTTTGGAGAATTCTAAAAATAGTTATTAAGTTGATGTTAAAGCATAAAACTGATTATAAAGTAAATAACAAGATGGTGTTTGAGGAAATGACTCAAGAAAGTATTCTCTTTAGAAGAGACAAAGAATCTATTCTATTTGATGAGATAAATCTAAGAAACATTGAATCCAAATTTGGTACACCAACTTATTTGTTTAGTGCTGATCAAATTAGAAGAAACATTAGATTTCTTAGAGAAAAAATGTTAAAACATAATCCTCGAACCAAAATAGCGTATTCCATGAAAAATAATATCATACCAGAAATTTTTACTATTATTGCCAATGAAATAGATTATTTTGAAACAACATCAATGCTGGAACAAAAGATTATTGAGAAAATCACTCTCAAAAAGAAAAAAAACATTCACATAATTTCTACGAACATATACAAACCAGATGGATTAATAGAAGATGTAATAGAATTTCCCAATTTAGTTCCATCAGAAACTGAACAAGTAAAATGTGAAAGCTTTCTAGCGATTGACTCATATCAAGATTTTAAAAATATAGAAAAAGTAGCACAAAAGTTAGGAGCAAAACCTAAAGTTTTGATTAGAGTAAATCCCGGTATTAAAATGGATATTGAAGAAACTATTTTTGCTTCTGCAGATGTTACAGCAAAATGTGCAGTTATAATATCCAAAATAGGACCCATTATTAATGCAAGCAATGATCCAACAATTTCGATTTGGTTGCCCGAAAGACAATTCATACCTGAATTCGATACAGCAGAACGTTTAGTAAAGGAAGCTTCTGAAAGCGATTACTTGGATCTTGTTGGTTTACATTGTCATCTTGGAAGTCAAATTACAAATATAGAATATTTTGATCGATTTTTTGAGGTCGTAACACGATTTTTCAAATTAATGAATGAAGAAATTATTGATAAATTGAAAATTCTTGATTTTGGAGGAGGATATCCAGTAGAGTATACTCATTGTGAATGTGTTCCTTCTATTGAGGATATTTCCAAGAGTTTATCTAAAAATATCAAAAATTCAAATATAAATCCAGAAATAATTATTGAGAGTGGCCGATTTATTACAGCAAATGCTGGTATCTTGTTATCAAAAATTACCATAACAAAAGAAAATTCTGAAGGACAAAAAATCGCAGTTCTTGATCTATCGACTTATAGTGATTTACTAGATATTTTAACTGCTCAATGGAGCTATGATTATACATTGATTAATGATCTGCCGGATACTAAACAAGAAGATATATACAATTGGAAATTAGTTGGAGGAACTAATGATACTTTAGATCAATTATCACATAAGACATTCAAATGCAATAACTGTAAAGATTTCAAAAAAGAGAAGAAAGAAATTGCTTTTCCTCGAGATTTAGAAACAGGTGATTTAATTATAATAAAATCAGCAGGTGCTTACACAACATGTTTTAATTCTACTTATAGTGGAAGACCAAAACCACATATAGTTATTAAAGATACAACAAGTAAGCAACAAATAGAAAAAATTAGATAAAAGCCAGATATTTTGATATTTTTATAAATAGTGTTTAACAATTCTTGATTAGAAAGATAATAGAGGGTGCTCTTACAATGTATAGAGATAGACGAACTCTAAACTTAACACTTCTAATAATTGTTATTGCAATCGTAACTGTGGTTGCTATCGCTATTATCTCAGTAAATGCAGCTGTGAATAACTGGGGAGTTTATGAGATACTTGCAGCTATAGGCGGAGCCTTTCTTATTATTGGAGGATTTGGTGTTTATACGAGTTACGCAGGTGGAGTAACGATTTCAAGTACAACATTAGCTGCTCAAGCACCAGAAGTCGCAAGAGCTGAAGCTAATTATGCTCGATCAAGAAGAAGAAAAATGCCTTGGATTAGTTTTATAATTATGGCGGTTGGAGTAGTTTTTCTAGCTGTTGGACTTTCAGCTATCTTTTGATTTTCTTTTCGGAAACAAACTTTTTATGTTAATTACTTTGAAACAGAATTGGATTGTGAGACCAAATGAATAAGAAATACTTTGATGCAAACAAGGAACTCTGGGATGAGTTTGCAAAATTACATTATGAAACTGAAACAGATGGTTATAGTGTGGAATCATTTCTGAAAGGAAAAACAACCCTAAAAACATATGAATTAAAAGAAATGGGTAATGTGAAAGGGAAAACTTTGTTACATCTACAATGTCATTTTGGTCTTGATACTCTTTCATGGGAAAGAGAAGGAGCAAAAGTAACAGGAATAGATATTTCCAGCGAAGGAATTAGACTTGCGAAACTATTAGCAAAGCGAGCTAATCTAAAAGGCAACTTCATTGAAACGAATCTCTATGATTTACCCAAGGTTCTATCTGAAAAATTTGATATAGTTTATACTTCTATTGGGGTTCTTTGTTGGTTAAACGACCTAAAAGAATGGGGAAGAATAATAGCTAGTTTTCTTAAATCAGGTGGATTCTTCTACATCGCTGAGATTCATCCTTTCTCAATGGTTTTTGATAATGAAACCAAAGGAATTAAAGACCTTCAAATCTTCTATAATTATTTCCATGATCCGGTACCTATAGAATTTACTGCAGATGGATCCTATGCATCAGATACTAAAAAGATTGAACCTAAGAAAGAGTATGAGTGGGCTCATAGTATGTCAGATATAATAAACGCTCTAATTGAAGCTGGTCTAAAAATAGAATTTCTCAACGAGTATCCATTCTCAGTCTGGAAACAGTTTCCATTCATGGAACGTAATGATGATGGGTACTGCCGTTTAAAAGATCAAAAAGCTGAGATTCCTCTTTTGTTTACTTTGAAAGCTACAAAATAATTCATTCAGGGGACTGAATTCATCCCCAAAAACTTTTTATTTAGCTAAATCATGCTCTAATGTTTGTAGCAAAGTACTGATAGATTAGACTCCTAACTAATAATATGCGGATATTACAATCTTATCTATATATGAAATGCATAATGTTACTGGGTTAAAAATCGAGCAATTTAGAGGAGCGCGTATATTGTCGAGTAGGAAAACCAGAGAAGAATTCAATAGAGAGTTAGTTGATACACTGCAAAAAATAGTTCATCCGAAACGTTTGAACAGAATCTATGATCGAGCTATTAATTTTCAAAAATCTCAGCAACACCTTGAGCATCAGAAGTACATTTTAGGAGTTATTCAAGAATATATCAAGGAAATTGATGGTTTTCTACAAGAATAGATTCCAATAAGATTTTCATTTTTATTTCCAATCAAATCTATACCGTTTTCTATTACTTAGCACTCGCACTTCTTCTATTTCTAATTTTATTAAACCAAAATTTGGATCTGCGGGTTCAGTATAATAATCCTTGAAGAAAGGTATTGCTTTTGAGAGTTTTTCCTTAATTTTCAAATCTTCAATTACATATGCTTTCCCTGTTATTCGAATCATTCCTTTCAGGTTTTCTTGTTCATTGAACGAAAATTCAAATTTTGCATTCTCTTTTACTTGATCCATTTTTTCCTCATACGATCTACTTGTTAACCAGTATTCGTTATCACAATTGATTAGAGCCATAGGTCTAACTCGAGGTTGATTTTTTTCTACAGTTGAAAAGAATACTAAGGGCATTTGTAGAAGGTGTTTTTTAACATCTTCGAAATTAAATTCTTGTTCTGTCATGTTTATCCCACAAGCCTAATGTTAAGTGTGTGAGTAAATTAAAACTAATAAGATTATACAAAAATCTAGATAAATTGCTAAAGTTAGATCAAAGATTTACTTCCTAAAGATAATGATTCACTTTTTCTTAGATTTTAATTAAGTATTTCTTTAACTCACTTCAATTTAATGTACATATTGTTTACTTTCCACAAATCGAACATCAAAAAATCCCATTTAAAGCTAGTAGATAAAAATCATATCGAATATCCACTCCAAACTAAAAACCCAATATGAGATTTACCCAGCGGATGGGAGAAGAGAAGGACCCCCTCGTCCTTCTCTTAATTATTATTTGCCTGTTTTGCTTGGAATTGTTTCGATTGGTTTTGTTTTGACACTTTTTGCTTTTGCCTTTTTGGTCTGTTTTGCGGGTTTCATATACTGTTTAACAGTTTTCAAATAAGCTCTATAATGTGGAGACATTCTGAGTAATTGATGTCTTATTGCTGGTCTGAATATTTTTATGAAGATTTTAGCAAAAGAGTATCTTTGCTTTGTTTCTTGAAGATAATCTTCATAGGAATACCTTTGATAATGGAGAATTCTTTGACTTTCAGTTGTGTCCATATACCCGCAATGGAATGGTTCATCACTAAAAGCTTCTTCAGGCAAACTACCAATCCCCATTGCTTCTAACATCCGACCAACATATTCTGAATAAGGAACTCGACAACTTTCTCCACCAGCGATATGCATGATTTTACCCCAGATTTCAGTATTTTCTGATGCGTTAGCCATAGCTAAGCCGGTGTCTTTAGTATGACACATTTCAATAGGTGTATCTAATGGGACCTCATACATAAGCGGATCAATTCCTTGATCCATTGGCGGAATTGCGGCAAACCTAAAAATAGTCCAATTTAATCCGGATTCTTGTATCATTTTCTCACATCTAACCTTCATTCTTGCATATTCATCATGAGGGCTAGGATTGAATTCATCAGTGACTTGTATTACATAGTCGCATCCTTTATGTCTTACATCTCCATATGTTGCGACAGAAGAACTAAAAATCAGTTTTGCTTTTCTAGGCATTTTCTTTATAGCATTAATGATGTTCCTTGTTCCACCAACATTAACAGGTTCAGCTAATTCCGGTCTTTCATTAGCTAATGGTGGAATTATTGCTGCTAAATGAATTACAACATCAATTCCTTCTACAGCATCAATTACTTGTAGTGGATTTCTCAAATCTCCCCATACAATTTCCAATTTATTTTTATATTTCTTAAACTTCCTTGCAGTGCGTTTATTTTTTCTCGTGGGAACATCAAAACATCTAATGATATGTTTTCTTTTAACTAATTCTTCTAATGTACTTGTTCCAACATTACCAAATGCACCTGTGAGTAGTATTTTCACTTTTTATTTTTCTCCTATGCTTTATTGATTCATTCTGAATCTCAGCACTATCTCACTTTGGTTCCTGTTTCTTCCGCAATATTCTGTGCATGCAACCTGTGTCAGGCCATTTCTGACGTACGCTTTACGCCACCAGTATTGCTTGCTATTATAGAAAGGATCGGTATTAAATCCGAAATGATATTTTTTAGCGGAATTAAATCGTTGGTAATGAATTAATTAGGCGAGGTTACTTGTGGAGGGTAAGTCCTAACAAGTAAGACCTCTAACTAAATATTCTCTCGAAGATATTTAAAGCTTTACTAATGTATAATAATTCATTCCTACGCATTTAGCCAATAAATTTCAAGTGTAGAAGAAGACATTTATTGTCAAGAATGCACAGTTTATTGGGTCTTGTTATGAAAATTACTGAAGTTGGAAAAAGAGGAGTTGTGTTTACTTTTGATGACCTATCAACAGAGGAATATGATTCTCCAACAAATGTCTATGTGATTATTGGTGAAAAGCATGTTTTTATTTGTGATACTTTTCTAGGACCAGGCTCCATGAAAGGTGTGAAAGTGTATCTCAAGAAATATTCTGATAAAACAATTGTTATTTTCAATTCCCATTATGACTGGGATCACCACTGGGGTAATTGTGCTTTTCCGAATGCAAGGATTTATGCTCATCATTTAACTCGAGATAAAATAATAGATGAGGGAGAGAAAGGTCTCGAAGAGTACAAGAAATTCCAAAGAGGAGAGATCACTATTACACCTCCCAACACTGTTTTTTATAATGCATTGTCTTTTATTGATGAAAAAGTAGATATTTTTCATTCACCTGGACATACAGAAGATTCTAGTTCTTGTTTCGATTTAGAAAGCAACATCCTCTTTGTAGGAGATAATGTTGAAGATCCAATTCCGTATATACGTTCGGATCTTGATGGTGTGACCGAATATGTTGAAACCCTTGAATTATACAACATGCTCGAATTTGAAAAACTCATACCTGGTCATGGACCAATAGCAGATAAGAAATTGTTACAACAAAATCTCGAGTATCTCAAGCATTTTCCTGAGCTTGCAGGACCAATTGATTTGAAGAAATTTGGCAAACCATATTATCACATTCATTTGCATAACTTGTCAACATTAGCAGGTGAGCGATTGAAGAAAGAAGAATACGAGGATTCGATAAAATATTATCAACAAGTCATTGATCTTGGCAAGAAATATGAGCTAATAAAACCTGAAAGCATTAAAAGAATCAAGGAAAAAATAAAAGAAATTAAGAAGGAAAAATCTTAGTCCTCTTTAGTAAATCTACCGTCAGACTCAGTTTTTTCAATATCTCTTCCTTCATACCAACCACTTTTAGCTTTTTCAAAACTATCGAATTGACGGAAATATGGTTTGATATCTAGCAAAGGAGTTTCATCCAACATATCTACTCCTTTCACCTCCAATTTTACTTCATTCTTGAAGGAGACAATATCTAATAATTCTACAACTGATATGCCAATTGGATTTGGTCTATTCGGAGCACGGACAGCGAATAATCCCATTATCTCGTCACTAAGAAATGGTTTTACAAGAAGTTCAGCTTCTTTGGCTTTGTGGAAATGATATATGAGAATTAAGTGTGAGAAATCCACTATTCCTTTGAGCCCATTCATATATTTGAGTGGTAAAACAACTGACCCTTCAGCGTCAGAGAATTTAGCTTGAATAGGCATTCCTTCTGGATCCTTAAAGGGTGTCCTAATTACTCCAATTGGTTTGTAAATAATTTCTTTCATTTTCATCCCTACAGATACTTCTATTTCTACTTATAATACTCAGTACTTGGATATTTTTAATATTTATGAAGGAATTACCGTTTATTTGATAAAATTAACAATCTGGGTTGACAAATGAAGAGAGAAGTTCTAACGCTTTCACTGATTAGTATTCTAATTCTTTCACTGACAATTACTCTCCAAAGCTTAATTATTTTCGAACTTGGAAAAGGGCAAGGGTTAGCCTTTACTGATGAAGATGTTATAATAACAGTTAATGAAACTATAGCCCAATTCTATGCTAGATATGCGATTAAGAATTATGAAGAGATTACAAATTATTGGATTTCTTTACCTTTCGCACTAAAACCTTGGGATATTAATCTCTCAATAAATGATGTACCTATTGACTATACTTGGACTTATTCTTACGTTAATCCTGAACCAGATCCGTTTGATGCAATTAGGTTTAATGTTCAAATCGAGAAGAATGAGAAATTGGATATAATAGTTAGCTATTATCGCGATTTTGAAATTGATGAAGAAAATGCTACACAAGGGTTATTTCGATATATTGTGGGATCAACGAGAAGCTGGGGAAGTGCTTTAGATTTTGCTCATTTCGAATTTTGGCAAGATGAAAGTTCTACAATAACACTACTGGAAACAAGGGATTATTACAATTGGTTACCTGAAGAGACCTTTCTTTTCTTCTATTTCACGGTTTAAAGGGCAAGAATTATTTATATGGAAAATTACATCATTCTGTTATGAACCAGCAAAGGTTTCCTTATGGCAAAGCTACTTTGATTAGCATTGGCTATATGACAAACAACCTTACGTGGTCAGTTTACAATGCATTTGTACCGCTATTTCTTACTACAAATTTTTGTGTATTATTGGGGGAAAATTCGGGAGTCATTAACACATTAGTTGGCGTTGTAATGATTTTAGATAATATTGCTGCTGTCCTTATTCAACCGTATATTGGTGCAAGATCAGATCGAACATGGGTAAAGAAATTAGGACGAAGAATGCCATATGTTATTATTGGAATTCCTCTTGCAGCGTTTTTCTTCGGCTTTATTGGTTCATTTTGGTCAACACTATGGGTCTTGCTTATAGCTGTCACTGGATTCAATATCAGTATGGCATTTTACAAATCTCCAGTTATGAGTTTAATGCCTGATACGCTACCTCGAGAGTATCGTAGTCAAGGGTCAGGTGTTCTCAATGTTATTGGCAGTATCGGGAGTATTTCAGGTTTAGTTATAGTCTCAACTCTCATAAAAGCAGGAAGAACTAGTCTTGCCTTTTGGTTATTATCTATTTTAATGTTGGTTTGTTTAGCAATTCTTTATTTCAATATTAAAGAGAAGAAAGATGTCGAAATAGAAGAGCGAGAAGAAAGACTCGGTATTTTCTCATCTTTCAAGACATTATTCAAAGAGAAAAACAAAGGACTCATTGTCTTACTTTTCTCAATGTTCTTTCATACGGCTGGATACAATGTTGTGGAGACGTTTATTTCACCATTTATTCAATATGTTCTGAATCCGGGGAGTTATGGTCAAGTAGACAAAGTTTGTGATATTGTAATAGAGGGTGCTACGGGTGGTTACATTCTCGCAGCTTTTGTAGGTTTTTCCGTTATAATGGCATTGCCTGCGGGTTTAGTTGGAAGAAGAATAGGAGCTTTAAATGCTTGTTTGCTGGGGCTCTCAGGGTTTATTGTTGCAGTTATTCCAATAACAATTATTAGTATGACTAATTTAACTGCTTTAGCAGATATTCTTACTTTTAGCACTCATTCTGGATCTGGTTTTGGCCCTCTAACATTAGTTTACATGGGATTAGTTGTTCTGTTAGCTTTTAGTTGGTTAACACTCTCAATTAATTCAATTGTTGTTGTTTGGAATTTTGCTCCAAGAAATAAAACTGCCACATTTACAAGTTATTATTATGCTTTTCATCATCTAGCTGCTATAGTAAGTCCATTTTTAGCTGGAGGTATTTTTGATTTGTTTCAATTATATTTCAATAGAAAAGGTTGGAATGTACCGGGTATACGAGTGCTTTTCATTTATGTCACTGTCTGCTTTATAATTGCATTAATTCTTTTATCGATTGTAAAGGTTATTCGAACAAGGCAATTACAAGAAATCAAAGATACTGATGAATATGTTTTGAAAAGATTCGAGGAGAAGGAATACCCATTACTATTCTTACCCATGCTTCTTTTTGGCGTAGGTCTTCGACAAGAAAAGGCATTAATTGATTTAAGAAAAGAGCAGAATCGGGAACGTCGTGAGATAAAACGTGAGATAAGAAAGCTAAAGAGACTACGTAGAAGATTAAAATCTGATGTTATTTTAGGTGATTATCAAGATTTGGATGAGGAACATAGGCAAGCAATAATAGATCATCTCGAGACTGGGAAGGAATTAAGAAAAGAACACCGAGTTAAAAGACAAGAACTAAGAGATGAAATCATCAAAGAGAAGATTAAGAAGAAACTGGAAGACGAACCTGAAAGAGAAGAAAATCAATAAGAAGTTAGAAGAAGAAAGTGATTAGTCAGAGGTTAAGAAATCGAAAAAAGATGATAAATAGGATTAGAATTTTAATTATTTACATCCAATACAGAATAAAATAGATGCTGGAGCAGATCCATATTTCAATATATTTTGTTTAATAATTTCTTTCCTTTCCATTAACCTTTCATACTCAGAAGATTCATTTATTTTGTAAATATCTTTTTCAAGTTCTTTTATTGCAAAATTAATTAGATCTTCATTTAATGGATCTTCACATTGTTGATTATTTGAACAGAAAAGGCATTTAACATATCGTGATGATTCATATACTTTGAATTCTTGTAAATTTAATTCCTCAATTATCCCCAAAATTGTTTTTTTAGTGAAAGTTTTTTGGTGATAAATACCCAGTATATTATCAATTTCAGCTCCTAAGGTATTTAAGTTAATATCAGTTTTTTGAGCTTCAGTTTGATTTCCATCACAAAACATTTCTTGAATAATGAGATAACCACCAGGTTTCAAAACCCGTTTCATTTCAGCTAAAACCTCATTCATGTTTTCTAAATGATGAAGGGAATTTGCTATACTAACAAAATCGAAGGTATTATTATTAAACTTTAATTTTTCAGCATTCATTAGATGAATCTTGACACATTTTCCAGCAAGATTTTTCTTAGCTTTTGCTATTTCTTCTTTGTTAGAATCAATCCCAGTAAAAGATTCATAGTCTTTTAGTGCATCAATTAACATTAGAATAAAATCGCCATCACCAGAAGCAACATCTAAAACATTACCACCTGAAATGCTTTTCATTATTTTAGTAATTTCAACTGCTCCAGATTTTAATAGATTTTGAGGAATTGCTTCCATCTTGAAACCTCATAGATAATTAATAGATACAGAAATAAAAAAACTATATACAAATCTGTATTATAAATTTAAGTACGATTATTATATTAGGTTGATGTCAATATTTGAAGGAAGATGCTGAAGAGAAAAAATCAAGAAAAATATTACCTTTAAATAACTAATTAACAATTGTATCATAGATGATATTTTGATGTTTGAGTTTGTTGGGTGCTGAAACAGAGATGTCTGATGTAGAATTTGCAATTGTTATTGAGAATTTGGTTAAGAAATATGATGACTTGATTGCTGTAAATGATGTTTCATTTAAAATCAAAACAGGAGAGATTTTTGCGTTCCTCGGACCAAATGGTGCTGGGAAAACTACAACTGTTGAAATCCTTGAGGGGATAAGGAAAAAAACAAGTGGAAAAGCATTTGTTCTGGGCAAAGATATTGATAATCGTAAGGATTTAGAGAGTATAAAAAAAGTCATTGGAACTTTACCACAGGAATTCAGTACTCATGATAATCTCACAGTGAAAGAAAATCTGAAATTCTGGAGCCGCATGTATCCGAAACATTTGCCAATTGATGAGTTAATCGCTCTTGTTAAATTAGAAGAAAAAACAAAAACAAGATACAAAAATTTGTCTGGAGGATTAAAAAGGAGATTGGGTATTGCGATTTCACTAGTTAATGATCCAGTTTTGGTCTTTCTTGATGAACCAACCACAGGACTTGACCCTCGAGCTAGACGTGAAACTTGGGAAGTTATTGAGAGTTTAAAGGAACAAGGTAAAACAATCTTTCTTACAACCCACTATATGGAAGAAGCTCATGTTTTAGCAGATACTGTAGCAATCATCCACAAAGGTAAGATTATGGACATTGGAACTCCAACTCAGTTAATAGATAAACATGGGGGAGAAAACAAAATAGTTGTCCGATGCAATGATCAAGAGACTCGAGACAAAATCCATGAATTATTGTTTACATATGGTCCTTTAGAGAATGAAGATGGAGATATCGTTATTTCTGCTAAGAAAGGTGTTTTGTCTAAGGTTGTTGATCTTCTTGATGAAAACAAGGTGAGTTATACTGATATTGTTACTCAACGCCCCACTTTGGAAGATGTATTTCTTAGTCTCACCGGTGAGACTCTTGTAGTAGAGGCTAAACCAAGCGAGGATAGTTAAGGAGAGGGAGAAATGAGTGAAGAAACCTTTGGGAAAAAAATCGTTCTGAGCACTCGTCGAATTTGGGGTATTCTTTCAACTACTGCAATGGATTGGACGAGATCAGGTCCTGCGCTCTTCTTTACTTTCATTTATCCAATCGTCATGATTCTATTATTCGGTTACATCTTTAGTTCTGGTACAGATGATAGTTTGTACACTTTGTATTATTTGAACGATGATGTCTATCAAATTGGAGATCAAGTGTACTCTCACAATCCCGCTGATGTTTTACTTGAAAATCTTGGTTTAAATAATGACACATTAAGTGCTGCACTTAATCTTAGACTAGTTGAAGCTGATGTAGCTAATACAACGCTCCCTGCTGACTGGATGAAAGCAAGTGATATTCCGTATTTATTCATAATACCATCTGGTTGGTCTGCTGCTGTTAATGAATCAAAAGTTAATGCAACAGCACCTTCAGCTAACATTGAATACTATTATGATCCTTCACATGTGAGTTCTTTTGAAGTGCAAAGTATTATTGGAAATGTTCTGCAAGAAATGAATTTGCAGGAATTTGGTATACCAACAATGTTAGGTATAGAGATAACAACAACTCCTGGAAGAGAGGGTTTGAATTACATTGATTTTTATGTCCCAGGCATCATTATGGTTACAATTTCAACATCTGGAATGATGGGTCTGGTTAGTATAGCTACTTCTGAAAGATTATCCGGGTACACCTTCAAATTAGCAGCATCACCGATCAAGAAATGGGAATGGGCTACAGGACATTTACTATGGCAAGCAATTATGGGAATAATTGTAGCTATTCTGACTATACTAACAGGTTGGATTGCCTTTGACTTTAATATAAAAACAATTCATCCTTTGATGATCCCAATTCTAATCTTTGGTTCGATGACTTTTGGTGGCATAGCTTTAATTTTAGCTCGGTTTGTAAAACGACCAGAAGCGGCTATGGCTGCAACTATGTCCTATGTTTTTCCCCAGATGTTTCTCGCAGGTGCGATATTCCCATTAGAATCTTTACCAAATTTTATGCAGATAATTGCTCAAGCTTTTCCATTATACTATATTAGCGAAGCTATGAGATCAACAATGCTTGAGTCAACTTTCAGTAATGTTTGGTTGCCTTTTGGAATAACAATTGCGATGGGGATTGTTTTCTTTACAGTTGGTTCTATCATAACAGTTTGGAGGAAAGAATAAGGAGGAAAGCACATGGAAGAAGGAAAGAAAAAACAAAGAAAACAGAATTCTGTTGCTCTTGAGATACGTTTATCCTTTATTCGTATTGGGGCATATATTTCAGCTGCTCTAAAAGATTTTAGCAGATCACCTTTAACGATATTCTTTACTGTTGCTTATCCTATAATTCTAATCCTGCTATTTGGGGCAATTTTTAGCGATGAGGGTGCTTTAGGTGCATCCTACAATCTTTATCTACAAAGTGGAACTGATGATGGATTTCAAATTTCTCCAACTGAACATCTTAATTTAACAGATTATTTCACAAATATTATTCAAGAGATAAAGAGAAATGATAGTAATCTGCTTTTCGAGGTTCACCACATTCCACTTAAAGACGAGAATAATAACTCGATTAATGCTGCTCAGTATCTGGAAGAAGTTGATGGATACATTGCAGTGGTTATACCGAGTAATTTTACTCAGGAATTATTGTTCAATCCTCCAATCAATTTTACAATTATACTTGATGAAAACTCTCAGCAAGCAGGAATTGCTTATGAGATTCTTAGTAGTGTTGTATATAGTTTCAATTTAGGTATTGCAGGTTATAATGATACTAAAATTGGCATGGAAACTACTGATATCTATTTAGAAGAGCAAATTGAATACTTTGAATTCTTAATTCCAGGAGTAATTGGGATAGCAATAATGAATAATGGAATAATTGGTACAATAAATCGTTACTCATATTTTGATAGGAAAGGTTTCTTCAGAAAATTATCTTCTTCACCTATGAAGAAAAGAGATGTTGTTTCAGGTGAAGCAAGCTGGATTTTCATTCAAGGAGTAATTTCGATTATTGTCATTTTATTGATTGGTTGGCTTGCTTTCAAAATTAGTGATAAGGACTACATGTGGATTATTGATATTTTAGATTGGAAGATTCTCCCTATTACATTGGCTGCAGTTTTAAATTTCACAGGTTTAGGGATGATTGGTGCTAGATTAACCAAGACTGCAGGTGCAGCAACAGCCGCTGGCAATTTTCTTTCATTTCCAATGATGTTTCTTAGTGGAGCATTTTTCGAAGTGGCCCATATACCTGTAATAAATGTAATATCTAAAATGCTACCATTAACCTATATTGTTGATGCGCTACGTGCTTCTCTGATAACAAATAACACCAATTTAGCATGGATTAATATTGGGATTAGCTTTGCCTTTGGAATTGTCATCTTTATTATTGGTATACTGGTTACGAAAATGTCTGAAAGATAATCAAAAAAGAATATTAGATAAATGCATCATTTATTTAATATTCATCTAATTTTTCTACAATTCATCTAATAAGCCGATAGTTTTTACTAAAGAAAAGTTCCATAGGATTCATCATTTTATCAGTAGCAATTTGCCTAAAGAATTCAACTTTATATTAATGCAAGAATATACGTTCGAGCTTTTATACTTTCAAGAAGAACAGATAAAGAAATCAGAAAAAGAGGATTACAACTCATTGCATGGGGTTTAGTAATTCTATATGTTTGCTGGTTTTATCATCTCTATGGAAATCGCAATTCCATGGGAAACATCAGTTATGCCCCTTGTCTTTTCGATTATAAGAAAAATAGCTTTCTTAGTATCTTATGTTTTCCTCTATCTAGGCTGGATTATGCCAGACTGGTTTAGACGGCGCATTCGCGGTAAGACTTGGTTTGAAATGCGATACAAAGAAGTTAGCAGATTTGTACAATGAAAACCTAAAGATTCTCAGCTCATGAAAGATCTGAGATTCTCTCATCTTTTTTCTTTTTCAATTTCATAATTGCAGATGTAATTCTTACACTGAAAAATTTTTACCGTTTCGTTGCGATGACTTTATATAAGAAATTGTCAGATACTCTTTCGCTCACAAAATAACTCTTGTGAGTAGTTTTGAGTATTGACCTAGAACTCGGTTTTTGAGTTTCAAGTATAAAAAATGAATTTGAATTTACACAACTGGCAAATAGTTGTGAGAAAAAAAGGTGATTGAAGTGTATAAACAAAAATCCAATCTAAAATTTAAAGTAAAAAAGATGTTAGAACAGCCAGGAATGGAAATTCCTGATAGAATGAACTTAAAATAAAAAAATAAATGGAGTTAGAAAAATGAATAAAACAAAAGAATCAATTAGAAAGAATATTCGCAGAGAGATTGAAAAAGCGCAAATAGAAAGTGCAATTATCAATTATAGATTTAACATCAACAGGTAAACAGCTTTTTACAGCTCAAAACAATGTAATGATTAATGAAAAATTGATCACAATCACCGCTGCAAGTGCTTCGAAACGAGTAAGAATGCTGATAATTAGAAATAATAATCAGAGATCAAGATATGGTGCCTGCTCTGCAGGTATCAAAATTTGATAATAAAAAAAGAGTTAATGGTTAACCCATTAACGATACACTTTTACTTCTCTTACTGGGAATCCTTCTGATCCAAGTTTAGCTATTCTTGACATTTCTGCAATAATCACTAATGAAGTTATACCAACGATTACATAGACGATTATTTGTAAGACGAGGACTGTAGTTGCTTTATCCATGATCCAATCTACGTTTGCAATGATATGATCAATAGTATTTAGAGCTCCTTGATGAAGGCCATCATACCCAAGGATTGGTCTAATCAATCCCAAGAACAATGGAATGAATGCTGCTTGTGGAAACAAACTTAGGAACATTAATCCTTGTTGTATTCGTAAAACTCTGCCTACAATCGCTTGCATGAATCTGATAACACCTACTACAAGAGTTAATCCACCGAATATTACAATAAAGTATTTTATTGATTCAAAAGGAATGAAATCAAATACAGGTAGAAATGGTAGAATTACTAATACTGCCCCAAAAGCTATTCCAGTAATGCCTTCAGACAAGTAATTTTTTCCGAGAGAATACTTGTAACTTACAGCTCTTTCTGCTCTTCTTTCTTCTCTTATTATTCTTGGTTCTTTGACTATGATAGTTTCTTTAACAATCTGTGGTTTTTCCGTATCAATGACGATCTTAGGAGTAGAAATTAGTACTTCTGTTTCTGTTGTTGTTGGTATTGCAGCTGTTTTTGCAGCAACTTCTGGTTGTGCTTCAGCTGTTTCGGTAGTTTCTGATGGTCTTGTTTCAAAAAACCGTCGCACTGTTATTGGAAGTCTTGAGGTAAATCGATTAAAGTCTTCTGGAAGATATCCTTCTCTTGAAAGCATTACAAATTGTATAGTAATTAGAATTAATGCAATTGCAAAACTAATGAAGATTCCTTGGAAGAAGTCACCGAAGAGACGACCTGCTCCTTTACTACCAATACTGAATAGCATCCCAAGAAAATTAAAACTCGCTAGAACTGCGACAGCAATGATCAAAATTCTTTGATAAAGTGGGAATAATTCCTCAGTAATATAGAATTTTGGTTTTCCACGTCGCTTATATTCACCAGCAATTTTGCCAGGTGAGCCCATTTGTTCTATTACTAGTTCAATTTGTTCTTCAGAGGGGTCTCCACCTTCAGCTAGTTCTGAAGCACGGTCCCAAATATGAGTTTCTAATTCCTCTAAAATATCATTGATATTATCTCTTTCATCTTTTAACCAAAACGGTAATTTCCTTTCAACGTTATTAAGAAAAGACTTAATCAATTCTTGTCGTCTATCAGTATTATTATCGTAATTGTTATTTTCGTTACTCATTTTTACTCACCTTATGCCTTTATTTCTTCTATATATAACCCACATACTTCACAGAATTTTGCAAAATCATCAAGCTTGATCTTGTTTGCACAATTAGGGCAATACATGAACCTGTCTTCAGGTAACTTGATCTGGTAATCCATTAATGGGGACATAGCTTCTAAAAGCTTAGCAAAAAAACCAGACATATGATTCAACAATTTTATTCCTTCTTCTGTGAGAATATAGTATCTTCTTGGGCGACCACCGAGCTCTTTTTTCTCTGAGGATAGCACTCCATCTTTCTCCATTTTTCTCAACAATGGATAGATTGTTCCTTCATCTATTATCAGAACATTCTTTGTTTCTTCTTCTAATTCCTTTAAGAGTTGGTATCCGTAGATTCCATCTCTTGGATAGCGTTTGATTATTTGTAACACTGCTACTGTTGAGATCCCACGTAAAAGCTCTGATTCGAATCCTTCTACATAGGTTCTGAAATGATCAGTTCCGATGAGTGCTTCCGGATGAAATGTTTTTACTTTTTTTAACACTCGCTATCACCTTTTTTTGTGTTTTTTTGTAGTATTCTCGGAACACTATCCAAGTAATACTATATTACGTATAGTATACCTCATATATAAAGATAACTTTTAGCATGAAAAAACAGACTGGAAAAGTTTTAATGAAAAAAATAAGCAAGAAATAGTATGCGCTTCTTAGCTATTGCGGACACACACCTCGGATATGAAACCGGGAGAACATCACAAGCAAGGAAATTCGTTTATGAGCGAATGTTTGGAGTGTTCGAAGAGATAATAGAAATAGCTAAAAGAGAAAAAGTCGATTATATTCTCCATGGGGGAGATATATTTAATCGAAGCAAGCCTAGAAGGAAAGTGGTTACAAGAGCATATAAAATCATAGAACAAATACTAACAGAAGACATTGGTTTTGTAATTGCACCTGGGAATCATGAAAGATCCATCTTGCCAGATACTCTCCTAAGGTTTCATCCAAAAAGTCATTTCTTCTCTGAATTTGCAGTGAAAGATTTAGAAGATTGTGCACTAATTGGTTTTCCTTATTCCAACAATATTTCAAAGTTAATTGATGACAAACTATCTCGAGTCTTAAAAGAATTTGAGCATAAACCATGTTTAATTCTGTGTCACCAATTATTTGATGGGGCAGAATTTGGTCCTCAAAAATTTAGATTTAATATTAATCACGGAGCAATAGACCCTCTACTGTTTCCTGACAGCATAAAACTAATTGTTTCTGGGCATATTCATCGGGCTCAATCACTTATGAAAGGTTTTGTTGTCTATCCCGGATCCACAGAACGAACAAGTTTCATTGAAATCATCGAACCCAAAGGTTACCTATTAATTGACCTAGAGGAAAAACAACTGCAAGTTGAATTCAAAGAATTACCATCAATACCTATGAATGTTATAGAAAAAAATCTCACTAAACATGAACTAGACTTCAATGATCTAAAACAACAAATTGAAGGTGGGATGATAAGAACTCTTATTCGTTTAACTGGACGAGCTCTCACTACTGATGAAGTAGAATCAATTCGAAATCATTTTCCTGAAAAGCAATTTCCTCTATTAACCATAAATCCTCGATTTCCTAATCAAGTTTTAAAACCTCTTTATGAAGAAAATCTTTTACCATTTCTTGTTCCTGGATTTTCAAAGAGTTTTAAGAGGTAAAAAACATGGTCATTTTTGACCATTTTTCTTTTAGTTCGTGACCACACTAAAGAATAATGCAGATTAATCTAGATTTACTAGAGTGCAGAATATCTCAAGTTTAACCGAGATTAATAAAAACAACCAAAAGGTTGGTTAAGATTCAAGAGAATTAGTTTAACATAATGATGTGAAAGGTATGAGTAGTTTTAAGGAAACAATTGAACAACTCGAGCCTGAGAAAATCATTGATAAAGCTCTTAAACTCGGTGCATCGTACATTGATGTTCGTTATCATCTTAATAACAACGAACAGATACGAGTTGAAAACAAAACTCTAGAAGACTACAAATCTCAAAACTTTGCAGGTTTGGGTTTACGTGTAGTACTCAATGGTGCAGTTGGTTTTGCTTCAACAAGCGATCTATCTAAAAATAATATAGATAAGACTCTTCAAGAAGCGTTAAAATTAGCTAAATCATTTAAGAGCAATAAAGGTAATTTTGCAGATACAAAAGCCATAAAGCTTGATAAAAAAGTTTCAATGAAAATTGATCCTATAGATATTTCTCCCGAGGAGAAAGTCAAATTGCTTATTGAAACTAATAAAGCCGCAATGATTAATGATGAAATTAAGAACGTTATAACCGTGATGGGTTCCTCACTCGATTATAGATATTTCTTATCATCACATGGAACACAGACAACAGTCGAAGTACCTTTAATTGGTATTTTTGAAATTTCTGTTGCAGCATCAAATGGAAAAATGGAATCGATGTTTCATGGACATGGCGAATGCGGTGGTTTTGAATTTGTTAAAAAAAGAGATTGGAATGATTTCTCAGTAGATTTATCCGAACTAGCTTTGCGTTCTGTACAAGCAAAAGCTCCTCCTCCAGGAACTTATCCTGTTGTTGTTGATCCAAGACTCGTAGGAATTTTGATTCATGAAGCTTTTGGACATGCGGCAGAAGCAGATCTAGTATTTACTGGAACTTCTACTCTTAAGGATCGCTTAGGAGAGCAGTTAGCTAGTGAACAAGTAACAGTCATTGATGAGGGAGTAGTTGATGGTGGTTTCTATATGCCTACTGATGACGAAGGTACTCCAAAAGGTAAGACTGTTATTTTAGACAAGGGTGTGCTTAAAGGCTATATGCATGATAGAAATTCAGCCCATGTATTATCAGTATCACCTACTGGCAATTCAAGAGCACAAGATTTTGAAAACCAACCACAAGTCCGAATGACTAATACCTATATAGATGGTGGAAAATTTAAATTCGATGAATTACTCGAGGGAGTAAAAGAAGGCATCTATATCAAAAACAAAGGATCAGGTGGAGGTCAAGTCGAAGTTGGTGCTGGGACATTCACATTTAACGGCGGAGAAAGTATCATGATTCGCAATGGTGAATTAGCTGAACCGGTTAGAGGTGTTGTTATCAGTGGAGCTATCCTTGATACATTGAAAACAGTTGATGCAGTTGGCAATGATTTAGAAATTTCAACTAGCTATTTTGGTGGTTGTGGTAAAGGAGGACAGACTGCTAAATGTGGATTTGGTGGTCCTCATATCAGAGTACAAAAAATGACAGTTGGAGGAAGATGAAAAATGGATTTTGGCGAACTAGCAGTTAAGAAAGCATTAAAAATCGGTGCAGATGAAGCAGAAGTCTATATTCTAAAAAAGAAAATATCAAAAGTCGATTTTTCTTCTGAAATTGAAATGTTCAAGAATACTGATACTCTTGGTATTGGTGTAAGAGTCGCTGTTGGAAAGAAACTAGGACTTCATGCAACTTCCATTCTTACCAAAGATGAGGTTCTTGATGCAGTCCAAAAAGCTGTTAATATAGCAAAAGCAACTCCCGAAGATCCAAATTGGAATGGCTTTAACAAGAAATTCGGTGAAACATCCGTTACAAAGAATTATGATAAATCTCTTGAGAGTTTAGAATATGAGTCTATTATTGATAAGATAATAGGTGGTATTAATAGAGCTACAGAAAACGACAGAAAGGTAAAAGTTACTCGAGGTACTTTATACATAAATCGAGGTCAAATATCAATTACTAATAGCTACAATGATACAATTACTTACAAAGGATCAGCAATTTCAACATACATATCGACAAAAGCAATCGAAGGCGGAGAAAGCACTGGTGCTAAAGGTCAAGATGTACGTTTCTGGAAAGACTTAGATTATGATAAAGTCGCTGACTACGCAGCAGAACAAGCTCTACAACACATAAAAGCAAAACCAATTGAAAGCACTAAATTACCTGTGATTATGAGAAACGAATTCGCTTGTTTCATGTTTGGTTTGATGATTGGAAGCAATGTTAATGCCGAGAATATTCAGAAAGGACGATCCACCTTTGCTACAAAACTAGACACACAAATTGCTGATGAAAGAATTACAATCACAGACGATGGAACAATGCCTGGGGGTTATAGAACCAGACCTTTTGATAGTGAAGGGCATCCAACCCAGAAAACGAGCTTGATTGAGAAAGGAGTTCTCAAGAATTTTCTATTTGATAATTACCGAGCAATGAAAGCAAATACCAAGTCAACAGGTAATGCTCGACGAGATTACTTCCAGATTCCCAATCCTTCATTAAACAATTTCATAATAAAACCAGGAACAACAAGTCTAGAAGATATGATCAAAGATACAAAGAAAGGCTTCTTCATTGATAGGACAATTGGTGAATGGCTATCCCGTCCAACCAGCGGTGAAATGAATGCAACTGTAACACATGGGTTCTTAATCGAAAATGGTGAGCTCACTCAACCAGTGAACAATGTAATTGTAGCTGGTAATTTCTTTGAAATTCTCAAAGACAAGATTGATACCATTGGTAGTGATGTTGCAAACAATGATCATATGTATAGTCCTGCGATAAAAGTTTCAGAAATGACTATTGCTGGAAAATAATCTATTTTTGTCCCAAACTGGGACATTTTTCTCTCTTTTTTTGATTAATACTAGTTTTACAAAAGAATAAAAACAAGATACTAATTATCTGATTTCGGGTGTATTAAATGTCTACAAAAGAGAAACCATCTATTACTGATTTAGTCACACTAGGATTTGTAACTTCTGCCAAAATTTCTCCCAATGGAGATAAGATTGCATTTGTACAAGCTAAACCCCATTGGAATAAGAATCAATATGAAAGATTATGTTATATTCATCAAATTAAAGAGGAAAAAACTTACCAATTAACAAGGTCTGGTTCGGTATTTCAAATGGAATGGATAAATAATGATTCCTTAGCAATCCTAAAACATAGTTCAACTGATAAAGAAAGTGGAAATCAGATTTATGTTTTTGATAGTTTAGTTGGTGAACCCTGGAAGGTTACCAACCATGAAAAAGGCATTCAAAATTTCAAGATTTTCGCTCAAGGATTATTATATTTAGCAAGAGATCCTGAAAGACAAGAGAAAAAGAAACGTAAGGATAAATTTGGTTCCTATGTTTATTTTGAACATGAGAAAAGTGCAAGTGCATTATATTATGTTGATTTAGAAAAAATATTAATTTATCAGAAAGAAATGAAGAATAAAACAGAAAACGAAATAAAAGCTCTTGTGAAACCAATTATTGAAATCAGCAAATTACTAGATGAACCTCTTTCTATTATGACATACATCCCATCTAAACAAAATGATGCTATTTATTTGAATTGTAAAATACGTGATGACTTGGTTCATTTTACCGAGACAAGTAATTATCGAATAAGCATCAATCCGAAAAAAGCAATGAAGAGTTATCTTACAAAAGAAAAGGATAAGAAAGAAAAGAAAAAAGAAGACAAAGAAAACGAGAAGAAGGAAAAGGAAGATTTGTCTTATCTTGGTGAAATTCAGAAGATAGCTTTTCCAAAGGAAACAATAATCTCGGAAGTTTCTCCAAATGGGAAGAAATTGCTTCTCTCCATGAAAGAAAGAGATAATTTGTTTTATACTCAAGGAGATTATTGGATTTTTGACTTGGTGAAATGGAATGATCTGATCGATTCTGAGGAAATTGCAGAAAAATTCAGAAAAATTACAGGTGATTTAGATCGTAATCCTTACAGTGGGAAATGGGTGAAAGATGGCATAGTTTTAGCCTATGCGGATGGTACTAAAACGAAAATTGCTATAGTTTCAGAAACTGGAAAAATTACTGAATTAGATCTAGAAGGACATATTAATCGATTATATAGCGAATTTGATGTTACCCAAAGCGGTTATTTGTGTTTCTTTGCCAGTACAGCAAATAAGTTAACAGAATTATATATAACGAGAAAACCAATTAAAGAAACAAACTTAGAGATAAAACAAATAACGAATTTTAATGATGAAGTAAAAACATGGGATTTTGGAACTATCGAAACAATAAGATGGAAAAGTAAAGATGGAACAGAAATTGAAGGAGTCCTGCGAAAACCATCTAATTATGATTCTCAAAAGAAATATCCACTTGCTTTTATAATTCATGGTGGACCACAATCATTTGATCCTGAAAGTTTGTTGGAATATAGTGAGATTTTATACTATCCCTCTGTTCAATTCGTCAATAAAGACATTCTAACTCTGAAAGTAAATTACAGGGGATCTATTGGAAGAGGCCAAGCTTTCCTAGAATTAAACAAGGATAATCTTGGAGTTGGCGATCTTTGGGATATAGAAAGTGCAATTGATTATTTAGACAAAAAAGGAATGATTGATACAAGTAAAGTGGGATGTATGGGGTGGAGTCAAGGGGGATACATTTCAGCTTTTGTTGGCATTCACTCGAAGCGTTTCACTGCTGTTTCTGTTGGTGCTGGTATTGCTGACTGGTATACTTATCACATTAGCAATGATATTCCTATGTTCACTACTCACTATTTATCGGGTTCACCTTTCCGCGATAGAGAACTTTATGAGAAAACAGCTCCTATTAGCAAAATCAAAGAAGCCCAAACACCGATGCTCATCCAACATGGTGAAGTTGACCAAAGAGTTCCTATTACAAATGCAAAAGAGCTTTATCGTGGTCTGAAGGAAATGAATATTCATGTTGAATTATTTATTTATCCTGGAATGGGTCATCCAATAACAAAACCTCGAGAGAATCGTGCAATTATGCATCAGAATTTGAATTGGTTCAGTCACTATCTTCTTGGTGAGGAATTAGATTTAATGGATGAGAAATCAAAGGAAGAAAAAGAAGACTAAGCTCTTCTTCTCTTTTTTATAAACTAAATAACCACTGCAAACCATCATTGAAACTTGGTTCTACAACACTTCTATGGTGTTTGTTTTCATATAATTCGTAATCGAAATTCATTCCCGTATAGTTTCTATCGAGTAATCTTGCTTTCAATCGTTCATAACTTTGGACTAAGATGGATAATTCATCTCCCCCAACGCTAATTCGTATGTTGATTGCTAATGTCCCATTTGTTTTCTCAAATAACGTTAATTCTTGATTCAATAAGTATTCATTATAATAAAAAACAGTTGGACTAACAAGTAAGAAATTCTTAAACAAAGAAGTATTGTTAAGTTCAGATGTTATAAGCGAAAACAATGAGAAATAACCTCCATGCGAATGTCCTATAATCGTTCTACCATAAGTTATGTTTGTTTTATATTCAGCATCTACTTTAGGAATCAATTCATCCTTAATAAAAGAGTAAAACTTCATCCCTCCACCAGATGAAAAACTAAACCTAAGATCTGTAGGATAAAGATAATCTCTTTCGCGATAATTTTTGCTTGGATAGCCTATTGCAACCAAAATTGCTTCAGGCATCTCTTCAGTTTCTGCATATCTTGAGATGATGCCTTTTACTCCTCCTTTACCTATTCTCCAATGTGACCCGTCAAAATACCAATCGCCATCAAGTAAATAAATCACTGGATATCTCTTCGAGTCACTAGGATTATAATTGCTTGGAAGTGCGATATAAATTTGATAATTGTCATCAACATTATAGGAATAAAATAAACCAGGAACATTCTGCTCTTTGTTCGGATTACTAATTAGAACTATTCGCATAAAAGTAAATGTGCTAGTTAGGATGAAAACAGCACTAATAAATACCATCGCTATTTTTAGACCATTAATAATTCTGGATGAGCTGTTCATCATTTTCAACTATAATTATATTGTGGACTAGTAAATATGTGTTTATCTTATATTTGTAGATATAATTGATGGAGATTAACATTCAAAAAAATCGCCTAAAACTTTTTGAAAGCTATTTCGTAAATATAAAAGGCGATAGTCAATGGAAATTAAAGTTTCATTAATAGAAGAAGAAAGAAGAGGTTCTGTACCAAAGGATGAGAATCAATTAGGTTTTGGCAAGATTTTTACAGATCACATGTATACAACATTCTTCAAGGATGGCAATTGGCGTGAGTCTTGTATCGAACCATTTGGACCTTTTGTGTTATCACCAGCAGCACTTGTGTTGCATTATGGTCAAGAGATTTTTGAATGGCATGAAAGCCTTCCGTCAAGCAAATAAAAAAGATGTTTCTCTCTTCCGACCAGAAAAGAATGCAGAACGAATGAAGGATTCAGCCATTCGTATGTCTATGCAACCTTTACCTGAAAAACAGTTTCTTGATGCACTTAATAGGCTAATAGATATTGAAAGAAATTGGGTTCCATATAATCCAGGAACATCTCTTTACATTAGACCCACAATGATAGCTACTGAATCACTTTTAGGACATCGCAAATCAAATGAATATTTATTTTATATCATCCTGAGTCCAGTTGGACCATACTTCAAAGAAGGATTTAAACCAATAAAAATTTATGTTGAACCCAAATATGTTCGAGCAGTAAAGGGAGGAGTTGGTGAAGCAAAAACCGGTGGAAATTATGCAGCTACTCTTCTGGCTATGAATACAGCATTTAAACTCGGATGTAGTCAAGTTATGTGGTTGGATGCTTTTGAGCACAAGTATATCGAAGAAGTTGGAACAATGAACCAATTTTTCGTTCTTGATGATACTGTCTATACTGCACCAATTGCTGGCACAATCCTCAAAGGAGTTACTCGAGAGAGCGTTATCAAATTAGCAAAAGACAAGGGATACAAAGTTAAAGAGGAATTCCTCTCAATAGATACTGTAACTGAAGCGATAGAAAGTGGCAATCTAACAGAAGCTTTTGGAGCTGGAACTGCAGCATCAATCGCACCAGTAGGAGAACTGCATTACAAAGATAAGAAATACGTAATAAACAACTTCGAAGTTGGACCTGTTTCTAATGATCTATACGAATCACTTACAGGCATTCAATATGGTCGAATTGAAGATCCTTATGGTTGGAATGTTGTAATAAAATAGGTATAAATAGGCATGCTACTAAAATTTCATATGGAAGGGTAATTATTTTATTCAGTATTACTCTTTCATTTTAGTAGGAAAAGGTGGGAAAATGATAATGGATATTGGTGCCTTAACATCAAATTACAAATTTAAACGAAAACATATCGTAGTGTATCTCATATTTCTCGTCATATTAATCCCAGTATTAAATCAAAAACAAGAATTCGAAGTGGATTCCGCACCGGATAAGACTGAGGAAAAATACTTTGAAATAGAGCAATTTACGGAAAAAGCGAATTATTCAATCATTAATAATGAATTCAATATTTTTTATAAGGATATAATCATCAAAGATGATTTAGCTATTATCAATAATAAATTCACAATTAGAATTTACAATATTACAGAACCAGAAGAACCTAAAATACTTAGTGAATCAACTAGATGCGTTAGTGATATATTAAAGATGCAAGTTGAAGGTGATACATTATTTATAGGGTATAATTTCTACCCATCCGGTTCAACTATGACAAAAATTCAAGCGTATAATATATCAGATCCTACTATAATAGAGCCAATAGGTTGTTTTCTTTACTATAATTTCCATGATTTTGTTATAAAAGATGATTATGGATATATTTCAACGAATAGGGATAAAATTGTAATAGTTAGTGTTCAAGATCCAACAAACATGACTATTGTTGGTGAATTAGGTGGGTTTACAAGTGCTTATTATAAAATTCTAGTTCATGACAATTGTTCAATATTATATGCAAATGAATATGATGATCAGGACGAATACGTATTATTTGTTGACATTTCTGATAAAGAAAATCCCGTAATTGCACATCATGGGACAATATACTATCAGATTTTAAAAGCGTTAATTTATAATGATGCATTGTTTTTATTATCATTTAATAGTCTTATTTCCGTTAATATCTCAAACATTTATTCCCCCCAATATTTAGCGTCCTATGGGATTTTTGACGTAAGCTCATTTTATATTAATGAAGGATATGCTTACGTAGAAGATTATAATCGATTGTTAATTGTTGATGTTCGTGATGCTAGTGATTTCGACTTTATAACCTATCATTTTCTTAATGACATAAATGCATCATATGTGAGCTCAATGGATTTTTATGGAAATTATACCTTCTTTTCTTGTGGTTTGGGAGGTATTTCTGTATATAATACAACTGGTTTCATAGATTTCACAAAGTTATATCAGTCAGGTTTTAATCAAGGAAAAGAGGTTTACTATGAAAATGGTTTGTGCTACGTCCTAGAAAGAAACAGATTTAATGTGTTCAATGCAAGCACTCTATCCCATCTAACATTACTAAATTCTTTTGAATTAGATTATGCCGATGATATGCAAATTGAGAGTAACCGGGCATACATACTTACGTTAACACAAATTGATATTCTTAATATTTCAAACCCAACTAATATAACCAAAATCGGAGAAGTCAATGTCTATAATCCCAACATTATGAAAGTAAAGAATGGGCTAGTCGCGGTTATGGGAAACGATCTTAATTTATTTAATACTACAGATCCAGAAGCAGTTACTTTACTAGATCAAGTAGATGTTCCATCAGGATATTATATTGCTATAGAAATGACTAATGAAACAATAATTCTGTCAAATTATAGAGGTGAAATCCATCTCATTGATTATAGTAATCCAAATAATCTCCTTCTAATAAAAACCGTTGAGATTGAGGAGTACTATAATGCTGAAAGTACTTTCTTTTATGAAAATTACTTATTCTTAACTTCTGATTATGAGCAAGAAATTTTAGTTGTAAATCTCACTACAATGCAATTTGCATCTTATTTTTATTTAAGTGGATTTTACGGCGGTTTCATGGATATTTACATAGAAGATGATTTGATGTACCTTACTTCCTGGCATTCTGCTCTTATGGTCTACAACATAAGTGATTTACATAATATTGCTCTTCAAAGCGAAATCGATTTATTTTCACAACCAGCTCTAGAGATTGGAACAAGATTGCACGTTCAAAATAATACGATTTTTCTTTTAAATGAAGCTGGAGCTTTGCAAATCATTGGTTTAGACTCTGATAATGATTATTTAGCAAACTATCTTGAAGAAATATACTTTACAACCACTGGATTGAGAGATAGCGACAATGATCTAATTCTTGACGGGTACGAAGTCCATTACGGATTAGATCCTCTTAATATAAGCGATGCTAGTGATGATTTTGATAACGATAATTTAACAAATCTTGAGGAGTTCCTTTATTTCTCAAATCCAACACTAAAAGATAGTGATTTTGATTGTCTCAATGATAATGATGAAATTACTATCTATAATACAAATCTTACATCGTCTGATACAGATGAAGATTTACTTGTTGATGGTTACGAAATATATGTCTCAATGACTAATCCATTATTAGGCGATACAGATCAAGATGGTCTACTAGACGGATATGAAGTAGTATACTATTTCACTAATCCTTTGGATAACGATACAGATAAAGATAGTATGGATGATTTTTACGAAGTTGAGTACAATTTAAACCCCCTTGATTCCTCTGATCAGTACCTAGATCTAGACATGGATGGTTTACTTAACTACGAAGAATATACGTATAATACAAGACCTGATAGTGCTGACACGGACCACGATTTTTATTCTGACCTCGAAGAAATTGAATATGGATCAGATCCTTTAGATCCAAATGATCATCCAGATTACACAAAAACATTTACAACGAGTTTTGCAGGTTACAAAGAATTATCAGTTTTAGGTACAGCAATTCTTGTTTTATGTTTAACTACGATAATTATTCGTTTTAGAAAAAAAAGGGGCGTAAGAGATGATTAAGAAACAGAATATTTTGGCGAATTTAATTTGCTTCATTGTAATTGTACAATTAATCAGCTTATCCACTAATTCAAGTGGTCAACAAATAAATGAGCAAAACAACTTTTTTACTAAGAATTCTGTAGATAGTTCTTTGATAGAAGCAGAAGGTTGCTCCGAACTTGCTCAATGGGACAATAACTATGGTGATCCAAACGATATTTTCGTTCAAGATACTCTTTTGAGTAAAATAGCATATGTGACTTTAGATTCAGCTGGTTTACTTTTTTATGATATATCTAATCCCTCTAAAGCTAAATTATTAGGCCACTATACAGATGCAGATGGATTAAATCAAATAGAGGTAAAAGAAAAATATGCCTTTATTACAGGTGGTGATTATGGATTAAAAGTTTTAAATGTTGGTTCGCCAAAGAACGCAAAATTAGTCATAAATTTCGATGAAGTTGATTATATATCTAATTTTATCATTCACGGAAACTATATTTATGGATTACAATGGAGGGGTCTTTTCGTAATTGACATTAGTGATCCAAAAAAACCGTTTCTAGAAAACACCTATGAGTTGAATTATTTATTTGGTCCAAATGATATGAGAATAAAAAACAATTTTCTATATTTGATTGGTTTCGAGGGTATAGAAATTCTAGACATAAGTAATCCTCGAAATCCAGAATATGTTACAACTTGGGAATTTGGTATTGATATTTATAGCTTTGATTTATATGATTCTACAGCGATCATTACAAATTCTTATGATGTATTTTTCTTTGATATTACTGTTCCGCAAAATTATTCTTTGATAACCAAATTTAGAGATGTTCGTTGCCAATCTAATTCAATTCAAGTAGTTGATCATTATGTTTTCAGTTTTAGTAATAATGGTTTTATTTGTTTTGATGTTGAAGATCCGAACAATGTTATTAAGGTTAACGAGTTCATCTATCAATTTGGTTACCTTGCTCGGGCTTTAATACAAGGAGAATTCATTTATCTGATTGATTACTATTCGGGAATTGTAATTATCTACATAGGAGATCTTACAAGTACTCCCGTAAATGTTGGCAATGTTTTAACTAATGGTCATGCTGCAGACACATATGTACAAGGGAATGTGGCATATGTAGCAAATTACGGTGGAGGTTTAGATATCCTTGATATTGATAATCCTACAAATCCTAAACTTATTACCAGATATAAAGCGAATTTAGGTTTTTATTCAACTGCCTATCTTGAAAATTCTAGATTGTATTTAGCCAACTATTTTACCCAAACAATTGATATTCTTGATGTAACAAGTCCTGACGCTCCTGTTCAGTTAAACTCACTGTATGATAATGAATTTCTATTCTGGTTGCCTTATGTCGAAATGGTTGTTAAGAACGAAATTGCTTTTGTAATAGAAACCTTTGAGTATTATCATATTTATGAAGGATCTTTATCTATCGTTAACTGCACTAATCCAGCCAATATTTCAGTTATTAACAGTTTATCAAATTTTGACGCTATATTATATGATTTAGATGTTGTTGAAAATCACCTCTTCTTAGCAACTTCCAATGGTTTACTCATCTTTGAAATTGAGAATGATTATGAATTAACTTTAGTCTCAGAGTACTCGGATATTTCCTCTTTAATAAGTGGTGTTTTTGTTGAAGAAGACACGGTTTATTTAGCTGCACAAGATTACGGTCTTATCATATTAGATGTAACTGATACAGAAAATCCAGTTTTAGTTGGTAGTATTGATACAGATGAATATCCTGGTTTAGCTTTTGGTGGTTACGAAGTCTTTGTTGAGAATAATATTATTTATTTGGCTGATTTAAGTCAGGGTTTACTTATTTATGATGGAACCGATCCCAGTAATCCTATACCAATTGGTAGCTATTTCCGACAAGACTATAGTCCATTTTATGCTCATAATGTCCGTGAGCTAGTTCACTTTAATGACATATTTGTTAGTGATGATGTAGTCTTTCTTGCATCAGGATATTCTGGATTGCTTATTGTTCATCAAGATGATTTACCAACTCATTGGATGAGTCTCCAGAATATTATCATTATCTCGTTAACTACTACAATTCCTTTCGTTATTGTTGGATTAATTGTATTTGTTATCTGGCGAATTAAAAAACGAATATAAGAAATATAATTATCCTATCTTTTCTTATTTTCTATAGCATTTCAGTTATTAAACACGGTAATTGAATACACGTGGTGTTACAAATGAATGATAAGAAGAAAAGTACAATTGATTTCTCTAAAATCTATGATATAAATAAAATCGTTGATTATCAAGAGGGATCTGTTGTTAGTAGACAATTGTTGAAACAAAAAACAGGTAATGTTACTCTTTTTGCATTTGCAGAAGGTGAAGGTTTAAGTGAACACACTGCACCTTTCGATGCTTTGGTATACATCATTGATGGGGAAGCTAAAATCACTATAGACAAAGTAGACTATCAAACAAAAACTGGTGATGTATTAGTAATGCCTGCTGATATTCCTCATGCATTATATGCAACAAAACAATTCAAGATGTTACTTGTAATGATTAAAACAGTGAAAGAATAAGTGATCTAACAATGGCAAAATTTAAGCTCCCAAAAATAGGTTTAGGAACTATGCAAGGAAACTCGAAAGAGGCGAAACATGGATTTATCAAAGGTTTCGAAATTGGATTTCGCTTTCTTGATACTGCACAAATGTACTTTAATGAAAGGGTCGTTGGTGAAGCAGTAAAAGAATCCGGAATACCTCGAGATGAGTTCATAGTTGCAACTAAATTATTGGTTAATAATCTAAGTCCTAGAAGAGTTGTCAAAAGTACTGAAAGAAGCTTGAAGCGACTCGGTTTTGATACAATTGATATGTTGTATATTCATTGGCCTTTTAGATTCAGCAAAATAGGTGAGAAAACTCTGAAGGCAATGAGTAAACTTGTCAATCAAGGAAAAATACGTTCTATAGCTCTTTCTAATTTCACACCACAACAAGTGGATGAAGCTATTTCTATTTGTGACAAGCCAATAGTTGCTAATCAAGTCGAAATGCATCCCTGGCTACAACAAAAGGAACTGGTTGCTCATCATAAAAAGAAAGGAGTATATGTTGTTCCTTATTTCCCATTAATGCATGGAAGATTCAGTGATGTTCCCGAACTAGTTGAACTTGGGAAGAAGTATAGTGTTAGTGGTGCCTTAATTTCTCTTGCATGGCTCATGAAGAAAGGAACTGTACCAATTCCAAAAAGCATTAATCCAGTGCATTTGAAAGCAAATTGGGAATCACAAAATATTAAGCTTAGCTCAGATGATATGAAATTAATAGATTCGATTGAAAAAGAAAAACGATTTCTTAGCCCACCTTTAATTGCACCGAAATGGTAGAATAGCAAGAAATGTGAATTACTCACATTTCCTTTTTCTTATCCTGCTGCAACTAGTTTTCTATTTGCTTTTTCTATTGATTCCAAAGCTTCTACTGCTCGAAGTTTTAAGCGTGTATCTTTAGTTTCTTTCACTATTTTCTGTATTTCCTTTGTTGCTTTTTTATCACCAATACGCCCTAATGATGTTACTGCGTGATATCTTATGAAGCGGTCTTCATCTTTACGTAACAAAGTCAACAGTATTTTCAAAGAACTAGGATCACCAATTATTCCTAATGCTTTCGCAGCTTCAGATCGAACAAGTGGATCATCCTTATTTTTTAGCAGTTCTAAAAGAGGAGGTACTGCAACTGTATCACCAATTTGACCTAGAGCAATGGTTGCTTGATAGCGAACGCTTTCATGTTCGTCGCTAAGTGATTGTACAAGTGGATCTATTGCTTTCTTGTTTCCAATCTTTCCAAGAGTCTTACAAACCCCTTCTTTGACTAATCTGTGTGTATCTTTCTTCAGAAGTGATATAAGAAAATTAATGATGTCTGTTTCACCTGCAGTTGATAAGGCATCAATAGCTTTACTTCTTGTATCTAAATCTCTACTTTCAAGTTCATTAACTAGTTTTTCAGCATCATGTAAACTCGGCACTATATCCTCAACTCAAGAGACCTTTTTTTGGTATTCAAAAAGAACACCATTCACCATTCTAATTTTCACGACTAATCATTTATTATTGTTTCGTCGGGAAATTCGGAAGTTATTTATTCGAAAACTAAGTAATGAATACCTAGACTTATGTTTGCTAATAAGAATTAATCAATTGTAATTGATGGTTGGATAAAAATTGACTAGAGATTTAACAGCATTTCTTCATGATTTGAAAAAAACTAAGACAACTCAAGATGCTAATTCTCTTATCAAGTCAGTATCCAATATTGACAATCTCTTAACCTCTTTAGAGGATAAAGAAGAATTTATTGACTATATCGAGAAAATGCAGAAACCTGCAAAAAAGAATTTAGAGCATAAAGCGAAAGAATGGGGAGATGTGCAAACTCCAGAGAAATTAGTCGATAAGGTGTATCAAATTTTAGCTGATTCAAATTTTGATCCTAGTGTTATTATTGAACCAACATCTGGTACGGGCAGTTTTATTCTACATGCAACAAAAGTCTTCAGAAATCTAAAATTAATTTATGGTGTTGAGATTCAAAAGCATTATATCTGGTGTTCTGCAGCCAAAATTGTTAGTCAAGCACTAAATCAAGAAGAACAAGGAAAGCATAGATATGAAATACGATTAATTCATGATGACATCTTCACACATGAATTTGATCAGGATATCTTGAATTCAGATGATTCTACAATTCTAGTTATAGGGAATCCACCTTGGGTTACAATTTCAGAATTATCATCACTGAATTCCAATAATTTGCCTTTGAAATCTAACATTAAAGGATTCAAAGGAATTGATGCTCTTACAGGAAAAAGCAATTTTGATATTACTGAAACTATCATTGTCAAATTGATAAAGCTCTTTTCTAGAAACAAAGGGAAAATTGCTATCTTATGTAAGAATACAGTAGTAAGAAATATCCTCAAAGAGACAATTAAATCAAATTTAAAGATTTCAAATATTCGTGCTCTGAATTTCAAAGCCAAGGAATATTTTGGAAAAATCTGTAATGCCTCGCTTTTTATTGCTGATTTCACTCCAAATAAAAATGATACCTTTTGCTCTATTTCTGATCTTGAAGAACCTAGTAAAATCATTAAGAAATTTGGCTGGTTCGAAAATCATTTTGTTTCAAATATAGAAAAATACAAGCAGCAATCTCAACTTGAGGGTCAATTCCCAATTAATTGGCGTCAAGGCATAAAACATGATTGTGCTACAATTCTGGAATTACAGTTGGCAAATGATGGAAAACTTCTCAACAAAAATAACGAAGTTCTGGAAGTGGAAGAGGATTTAGTTTATCCCTTGTTAAAAGGATCAGCTCTTAGGAAATTACATGCTCAAGATATCTCAAAAAGATTAATCTTGACACAGACAAAATTATCAGAAGATACAAACAAAATCAAAGAAATGTATCCAAAAACTTGGCAATATCTCATGAAAAATAAGAAGACATTTTCTCGAAGGAAATCTAGAGTCTTTCAAAAGAAACCAGATTTTGCTATTTTTGGGGTCGGAGATTATGTTTTATCCCCATACAAAGTTGCTATAGCTGGATTCTATAAGAAACCTATTTTCACATTCGTTACTCCTTATAATGAAAAACCTGTTTTATTCGATGATACTTGTTATTATTTGAGTTTCCAAAACTATAATGAAGCACTATTCACTTGCTCTGTATTAAATAGTGAAATTCTGAATGATTTTCTTGAGTCTATTGTTTTCATTGACTCAAAAAGACCTTTTACGAAAGAAGTTTTAATGAGAATAAATTTAGCGCATTTAGTGAAGAACACTACTTTTGCTACTATCAAAGAAATTTGGAAATCAAATAGCTTCTCTCCAGAAGTAGAAGTAACTGAAAACGATTATAGAAAATTCCAAGATAACCTAAAACCAAAGCAACTAAACTAAGTTGTTTGTTTTGATGTATCTATTCTCTTAACTTTTGTTTTTGAAGAATCTTTTTCATCTTCAGCATTTATATCTAGACTTTTTTCTTCATTATTGTTTAATCCGGCTTGAAGATTTGGTTTATAGATGCGTCCTTTCCATTCTGTTGTTTTTCTTAAAGCTAACTCAATTGCTGATGACAAGAGTGTGACTAAAAACATCAACATCATAATTGGGAAAAATACGTAGATTATCCATAAGTGTTTGCCCTTCCCTCTCCAGTAAGTCCAAAACACTACAAGTAATAAAAGATGAGCTAATATGGTTAAAACTAATGGTATGTAGCTTACCCAATAGACAGCAGAAAGCGTTATCGCTACAGGAGAAAGGAGTCCATAGAAGATGAAAGTTAAGGAAGCAATCATTCTTCTAGGAGGGGTAAGTTTAGTTCCAGCATATAGGCACTTCTTAAACCCAGTCCAGCAATGTTTAACTGAGTCTGGATACATTGATGCATATACTAGTTTATTTCCCTCCATATAGTACAATGCTTGTAAATTCTTTTTGACTAAACGAGCAAAAGCATAATCCTCGATAATCGAATTTTTGAGTCGTTCATGACCACCTATTTGATTGTATGCTTTCCTTGTCCACATCATATACAAACCAACTGCTACGAAAGAATATCGCTTCTTGGGATTATTCACTCGAGCAATTCCTCCTGATACAAGTCGGGAAACAAAAAAGTTGATTGGAACAATACTTTCCCACCATTTCTTCACATTTTGATAAGGCAAAAGACTTAGTAAACCAACTTTTTTCTCTAATAGCATACTTACTGTTATTCTCAATGAATCTGGTGTGTGTTCAGTGTCAGCATCAGTAAATAGGAGAATATCGCCTTTTGCTTTTGTAAAGCCTAAATGGCATCCTCTATTTTTCCCAATCCATCCTTCAGGCACTTTTTTCTCGATAATAATCTGATCAGCATAAGGTTTTGCTAATTCAACGGTTCGATCTTGTGATCCTCCATCTGAGAGAATGATTTCAAAATTCGAATAGTTTTGTTCGCGAAGGGACTTCAAACACTTGACAATATTGTTTTCTTCATTATAAGTGGGAACGATAATACTTACAAACGGTTCTTCTGGTAAAGAACGTAAGTATGAATCACTGATAATGTCTTTCTTCTGTACGCTGGCTGAAATATAATAAATTAGAGCAATAACCACTAGTAGGGCATAGATTATCCCTAAGATTAACAGCCATAAATATTGCAAGTCTTCTATCTCCTATCGACAGAATAGTTAGGAATATTATATTTCTTATGAAAATGGTTCCTTATATAATTTCTCGAATAGCTCTATGTTTGAGTAAGAAAAAGGAAAAAATGGAATGAACACTAAGGTTCATTCTTTAATGGATGTCTGGTTGGTGTCTCAAAAAGATAATCAAGGTCGGGTCGGTTTTCGATTGCTTTCCTAATTGCCATAACTGTTGCTTTTCGATTATTGACATAGACTCTATTTCTTGAGATAGCTGTTGGGTGAACAAAAACAGAGGCAATTATAACCAGATCATTGACATATTTTTCTGGAATGAATCCGTCTTGAACACATGTAGTAACTGCTTTAGCTACTCCTGCCTGTACTGGTCCAAAAACCATTGAAGCTTGTCTTAAGTTTCTAATGAAGACTTTCGGAACAAGGAGGGTATCAGGTTTTACTGCTTCATTTGTTTCGTGAAGTGCTAGTAGTGGTTCATGACCTTCTACAGTTGATGGGTCATCCTTAACAAGTGCAAGAGCTTTAGCAAAAGCTATGCCAACAGGTCCATCTTTTGGACCAATCAAAAGATCAACATGAGCCATTTCTGGACGATCGCCACCAAAGAATCCTTCACCAACAAGGAGTTTCTTCTGTAAAATTGTCTCAGCTGTGACATCAATTTGTCCGAATCTTTCTTCAATTTTCTTTGGATCTTCAGGTAAAGCAATTCTTGGTTCAACTTTGATTTTACCTAGTCTTTCTAATTCAAGTCTAAGTTCTGATCGCAATTCGTGACTAATGCTTCCACCAATTTCAAGAGGTAATCTTGGTTTTCGTACCTTTACACCCATCATATTGAGTGCTTCTTTAGTTCCTGCTCCACCAGTTTTCACAATTATTCGAGTGATTTTGTGGATTTCCATCTCAGCCTTACGTGCTTCTTCTAGTTTTCCTGCTTCAACTAATTTCTTGATTTTCACCCAATGATCTCCAATGAAATTAGCTGATGCTAAGATACAGCCATCTACACCCGCAGCTAATGCTGGAAAAACTATTTCATCCCATCCACAGAGAATTTTGAATTCAGGAGCTACTGGTTTTACTCTCTCGAGTATTTCCATCAAATAAGCCATATTTCCCCAAGAACATTTCATTCCAACGATGTTTTCATGTTCTACTGCTAAGTCTTCTACTACCATTCTTGGAAGTACTACATCGGTGAGTGCTGGTAGTTGGTACAACATAATTGGGAAATCAACTTTGCTTGCAATTGCTGAATAATGCATATACAATCCTCTTTGAGTTGGTTTCATGTAATAAGGAGTTACAATTAAGCCTGCGTCAGCACCAACATCCATCGCATGCTTAGTCATTGCTATTGTACGTTTTGTGCCACTGGTACCAGTTCCTGCCATGACATCAACTTTTCCATTAGCTTCTTCAACTGCGATCTCTATGATTCTCTTCTGTTCATCCCAGAATAAGGATGAAAATTCACCAGTTGATCCAGCTGGAACTATTCCAGTAACGCCTAAATCATCAATTACAAATCTAATTAATTTGCGATAGGCTTCTTCATCTACTTCATCTTTCTTTGTAAAAGGAGTAACGAGTGCGGGACTCACTCCTCCTGGTCTAAATTTTTTCGCCATAAGAAATCCAACTCTTACTTGTGTAATTTCCCTGCTGGAATAACTGCTAAGCCATTCTTTGTCAAAGCATCAGCTGTAAAGTTCAAAGCATCATGTTTATCCAAATAATTGAGTTGCATACCATCCCAATCTCCGGAGTCAATTACTTCTTTCTTATCTCGGAAGTAATCCAAAATATCTGATTGATGCTCTCGAGTCTCTTCAACAGCTTGTTTTCCACCCTCATGTTTAGCACTAATGTTCTTCACTGTTTTTGCTAATTCAACAAGCTCATCAGTTCGATCATAAGGTTGTCTGACAATGCTTTTCCACGTTTCTGTGATGTGGTGTTCGAATCTAACAATATCCTCGAAGCCCCAATCTTTTCTAAAATCAGCGGCAATTTCCATAGTTTCATTATTCACTGAGTTTGAAAGATTAAAACCAATGAGTGGAGTGCTTCCATCATCTCGACTAAGTAGTTTTGCGGTCATTAATGTCCAAAGACAGGCATATGGATTATCATTGCCCATAAAGACAGAAATTTTGAATTCCATATCTACACCTAATTTGTGTAACATATATCCAAGAATTACTGTTCCAGGATTAATGTTGAGAACTTGTTTAACTCCGTATTCAGTGTAATAGTAAAGTAATTCATCAATCCATTTGAGAGCAAAATCATTTGGCTGACCAACTCCACCAAAATAACCAGTGATTGTTGCTGGTCCACCAAGATGAATATTTGCTGGCGCACCATCTGGTCCGGGAGCTGTTCCTTTAGTGTCGAGGGTTTCAACGTAGGTAGCATCAATTAACTGCATTGCAGCAGCAATTGCTAGTATATCTCCATCCTCTTCTTGTTCTTTCATTTTCCTAACTCGTATGAATCTGCCTGGCATCAAATCTTGCTTTTCAATAGCTCGTTTTGCTTCAGCAATGAAAAATGGAAAATATTGACAAGCACTAATTTCAAGTGTAACTGCTAAAGAATCATCAAACTTTACCTTGTCAACTTCTGTTCCAAGGATCTTCTTTCTATAATCAGCAATACTAATGAAGGCGTCATTATCTCTTTGTTCTACTAGCCAATTAAGATCCTCAGCATATTCAGGTTTCTTCTTTTCTAATCTGGCTAGTAAGTTATCTAGCTTTCCAGCTTCTGCAGCTTTCTTATTTATTTCATCTACCCCACCGTATTTTTCCACAATTTTAAGTAGATTATCTATCGTAGGATTATTTTCTTTCACGAAAAAATCATTGATAGCCTTGAGCTTATCCTCTGATATTAGTAATTTCTTCTTAATATCGGTCAATTTGTACACCCTAAAAAATCTGATTGTTGCAAAGATAGTTCTTTTTACTTCCTTTAAATTTTCCTCTAATAAAGAGAATAATGAAATGATGAGATTTGTAAATAATGATTATTCTACTACTTTTTCGGGGCATTCTAACTCATAACTATCAGATGAGAATTCCTCAAGTGTTTTAGCTTTGATAAATGCCATATCGAATATTTCTTGGAAATCTGCTTCATAACCCAATTCTACTGCATATGATCTTAACCAGATATGATTGTTCAATTTGGGCAAAATTACTTTATCTATGAATTCCTCTTTCCGAGTTTTGTTTTGATCAAATAATTTACCAATTCTTTGATTACTCAATCTGGAACCAAAGAAGTAATTGCTGGCTAGCGGTTGAGTCATTAATTCACTTTTAATCTTTATTTTAAATTGTGCAAACTCCTTATCTTCTTCTAGGGATATTTGTTGTAGATTTGGCGGAACATATACTGTTGTATAAATTCTTGTGTTCCAATCATCACAAATCCTATCTATGTCATAGACAATTTTTCTCTTTTTCCAGAAGAAGTAAGGTCTTGCTGTTCCCCCATGTCGTCCATTCTCGAGATAAGTTGTTCCCATCCAATTTGATCTTTGATAGATATGATCATGACCGCAGAAAACCATATCTACCCCATATTTTCTGAAAAGAGGAGTTAAAAATGATTGGACTTGCTCATCGTTCCCTCTATTGAATCCCCTGCCCCAAAATCCGAGACTCATTATTGCTGAATGTAAGAATACAAAACAGAATTGTGGAGCTTTCTTACCTGCATCTACTTTATCGCGCCATTGTCTGAGGTCATTCAGTAACCAATACCATTGTTCGGAATTACAAGCTAAATCATATTTTCCCCAACCCATGCCATTACTATCAAGAAAAACTGCATGTATATTTCCTTGATCTATAGAGTACCAATGTCCCGGCAAACAGCCATTTTTCGAGACAGGATTTGTAATATATTTGTGCCAATAACGACAATCCTCCTTTGAACCACCTAGCACGTTTCCTTTTCGCCTTCCACCACAATAGTAATCATGGTTGCCTAAGCATGTGAGTAACGGAACATGATTCCATAAAACAGAACATCTCTTGAATAAATCAGCCCAATATTCACTGTAAGAGGCATTTTCTGTTAAATCACCAGTAGCAACAGCAAAAGAGTAACCCTCATCAAAAGTGACTTCTTTTTCAGTTGCAGCGATACTTGAGAAGACTCTTGCCAAATCGTCATTTCCCTTTATCAATTGTCTTTGAACTTTCCCACGCATGAATCCCCCTTTCCTTCCACCATGCAAGTCTGAACTTACTGTTAAGAAAAGTGGTTTATTCTTTTGTGAAAGATCAAAGGATGTTCGAAACGACATAAATTTAGTTCCTGCAAATAACTTCTTGTCTGCTTTTCGGTAACATTCAATTCGGTACCTGTAATTCGTATTTGGTTCTAAAGTCGTCATTTGTCCAATAAAAAGTGAGTTCGCGGATTCCTCTTCATCTCTAATTAACTTCGAGATATGCCTTAATGGGTAAACTCCAATTTGATTTCTTTTTTCATCTAGAACCGTAATTTGACAATTAGCAATTTCCTCTTTTTTCGAATTCAAAAATAGATGCATAAGATTTTGGTTTAAATATCCACAATCAACATACATTTTCACCAGCATTTTACTGTTATCTCCATCAATTCTTTGGAGATATATTTTGTCTGGGACATACTCAAGATTTTCTAGGCTAAATTCAATAAATTGTTTATTGATTGTCAAATCGGTTTTCATGTGAAACTTCTGTTCTACCTCATAAAGTAATGGTGAAATCTCTTCTCTACTTTTATCCTTTCTTTTTGGCTCTCTCAAGGGGATTCCCTGTAGAATTGCTTGTGAAAGCATTACCGGAAATAATTGTAACTTCATTAATTGGTTTCTACTGATTTTTCGTTCTCTTTGGTCTTTCAAGAATTTTTCTCGTTTTTTTTCTTTTTTTTGCTTTTGTTTCTTCATCGAAACTAAATGTAATCTGATCAGATTATGATGCCTTTTGGATACGCCTTGTAATATTTCTAGAACTAGTTTTTCTTCTGATGTAAAATCCGAATTTATGCTTTCCTTTTTGATCAATAGTTATACACCAGTAGAAACTCATATACACAATCTAGATTCTAATTATTGAGCATTTTCTAACAAACTCATCTTCAAACATATCTCTCAAGGGTTTTCCATAGTTAATTAAGACAAGTTTACCTTTAGCAGTTGGATCTTTGAGATAACTTTTGAATTGGTGATATATTCTTAGTTGCAAGTGTACTTCTTTAATTATATCAAAATCGAATTTGTCAATAATGACACCCATTGATTTTTCTTCAATTATAAAACCAGATGTTAAAGCAATTAATTGACCTTTTATAGAAGGAAACTGAGCCATTTTCCCATCTATAGTTGTTAAAGCAGTAAGTAATTCGCTGAAAAGAATATACGAGTAATTTTCTTTTTTAGCTAATCTTCGATAAGAGATTTTCTTATGTTCCATTCCCTCTCCAGTTATAAAAACAAGTTTACTATTTGCTCTATTTATTCGAGTGTTTATTTCTTCTAAATCTATTGCCATACAATCACACTCTTTTTCACAACCGATTTTATAAAAGAGGGAAAGAGGTTAACTGTGAATGAGTCCTTATTCCTCAGTATCCTCTTGCTTCTTATCTTCATGTTTATGATAATAATAACTATACCCTTTCACAAGATCCCAAAAGTTCTGATTGTTTACGTCTACGTGTAATAAGTTCTTGAAAGTCTCCATGGCATAATCGTAATTCCTCATAGCTAATTCATTGAAACCCTTGTAATAAAGTACAACAGGATCGTCAGGTGAGAGATTGTATGCGAATAGGAAATATTCTTCAGCACGTTGTAAGTTTCCTAAATAATGATGACAAATGGCGACAAAGTATGGTATGTTGAAATTACTTTCTTTTATAACATCAGTATTGTAATTCAACATAATTAAGTCGAAAATTGATAGAGCTTTTTCGAAGTTGTTTTCTTCAAATTCCATTAATCCTTCATAATAGATGCTTGGCAGGAATTCCTCGTTCAATTTCGTTGCTTTCTTAAAGTTCTTTATGGCATCTTTTTTCTTATCTTGAAGCATTTTAGTATAACCAAGATAGTACCAACCAAAGTGGTTTTTGGGGTATTTCTTGGAGAAATCCTCAAAACACTCTAGTGCTGATTCCATTTTGCTTTGTTCAATGTAAGTAATGCCATCTAAAAGTAAGGAATCATCAATGCCTTCAGCAGCTAATTCTTCTTTCTTTAGATCTTTTGGCTTTGTTTCTGTTTTTGGTTTTGCAGCAGTTTTCTTTTTGCTTGGGGTTGCTTTTTTAGCAGTAGTCTTCTTTGCTGCAGGTTTTTTCTTTTCTTTCGATTCGTTGTTCTTCTTTTCAGTTTTTTTCTTTTCACTCATGCTTAATTACCCGCTCCAAGCAATTTAATCCGTTAAATAGTTGTTAATTTAAATCGGAGTATTTCCTTTAAAACGAATAGTGGTTGTAATAATTAAACGTTTTGAAAGAACATTTGCGATTTATGAAACTTGAATTTATTTTTCATTATTTTATATACATAAAGAAGATTTCTGGACAAAATATATTACTAACTTATGAAATTAGACAGTTATAGATAAATGAGAGATATCCTTTACCAGTTATCTATTACAGGGGGAAAAAAATGCCTATAATAACTGAAGATACTGTCATGGAGTTTTACTTAAATTTAGTTAAAGAAAATAGTATTCAATTTCTTATAAAACAGAAAGAGCTAAAAACAATAGTAATAAAGAATATCAGAATTTTACAAAAAGAAAGTGATATGCATGTAAAAATAAAAACAGCAAAGAATCTTTGGAAGGCATTATTTGAGGCTGCAATGACTTTCATAGATCCTGATAAGCAAGGATTTGACAAACTGTTCTTATATTTTAATCGATTTGTGGAATTTGAAGAATTAATATTTGCTTCTGAAGCATTTTATAGAGATCATACTTTACATTGTTTATGGGTTTATTTCTTAGGAGAATACATTTTTCATAATCCACAATTCTCAAACTTATTTGTTAATAAGGAAAGAACAATTAAGAATACATCAAAATTCAGAAAGGTTCTTGTATCTTTAGAACACCCAAACATCTTCGGTAATTTCATTAAACGATTAGATAATATAATTGGGATTACTAAATTAAGTGATTCAATTCGATGTGTCATAGCACTGGCCCACGATTTAGGTTATCCACTAAAGAAAATAGATAAGATTAATACTGAAATTGGCAAACTTCTTCCATATTTCGCGATTTCAGAATTTAGTAAATTCGCTTTTGAGTATGAGAATATCCAGCAGTTTTTCTTAGAGAACTTTTTACAATTACTTTCTGATGAAATTGGTATGGCTGTAGATAGTAGTGGTCTTGAATTTGAAGAACTACAATTAATTGCCACGCCTTATAATAAAATTGGCCATATTTCTACTTTGATAGAAAATGAAATTGAACCTGATCCGCAATTAATCCAAGAACTCAAAGATACATTAGAGGGAACTAGTGAGAAAGAAAAATATTTACTTAGAAAAATCTTTTTCGGGAAAGGAAAAATAGACAAATCAATGTCTCAAGTTCTGAGATATGCTAATGATTTTGAAGACTATAGACATGGAATAATGAGTTCTTATCTATTAATGAAAACGTTGAATTCATTTTCAAATATCAAAATTACTTATAGTAATCCTGATGATTTACCATTGGAAGAATTAGATTTTGCTACCATCTACGGTAAAATGAAGATTCTAAAAGCAATGGCAGACCATACAAGTTCCGGTTATCAAATTATGGATTTCGATAATTATTCTGCTCAACTTATTCTCATAGATGAAATTGAGGAGTTCTCAAGAATCTCTCGAGCAAACCAATATCGAACTTTCGTAAATCAATTCTGCAAATGTGAAGTGAATATGGAAAATGAGTGCCTTTGTATAGATTTCATATTTGATGATAATGAAATTGATGATCTTGATCCATCCAGAGCGTTTAAAGACAAATGTCGACGATTCATCAGCGTATTAGATATACCAAACTTAACAAGCAACATTAGCATTAGGTTTCGATGCATTGGTCAACTCAAAAAAGACAAAAAAACCTATGAATTACAGCTTTCCAAAAATCATGTGAAAATTTCAATTGATGGTGTTGAAAAGGAAGATATCAATGAATACTTGAAATCAGCTGAATTCGTAAGAGAAAAAAATATAAGATGAGATGATTAAGGACGAATCTATTCCTCATTAATCATCAATTTTCTTTTCCTATTTATTACAATACTCCCACCAATAAGTGATATAATAACAAATAAAACAGCAAAAGTCATTCCAGTTCCCTCGTTTGTTGGTGGGGTTGTTGGTGTTGGATTAGGGGGTGTTATATCCGGCAAGGTAAGATCCAATTCGAATTTACTAATAAACAAATCATTAACACCGGAGATAGATGATTGATAAGCATTCAAGATTGGAAAATTATTTGAAAGTGTAAACCCGCCAACAACAATATTATTTGACGGGTCAACTCCAGCTCCGATTGCTTGGTCTTGATGACTACCACCTAAATAACTTGAAGATATTAGAGTGCTGTTTGGATCTATTAGGGTTATAAAGACATCATAATTACCTGAATAGTAGTACTGGTAAGCGTGTCTAATGGGAAAGTCGAGTGAAGTTGTATGACCAACAGCTAAGAATTTTCCATTTTTATCTAGTTCTATATCTCTACATTCGTCTCCACCAGTTCCTCCAATAAAAGAAGAATAGAGAAGAGATTGTCCATCAGCTGCAAATTTTGTAATAAAAGCATCTAATCCACCACCTATTGGTGTTTGAGTAGCATTAGCAATTGGAAAATTAACAGAAGTAGTACTGCCACCTACAATAACATTGTTTTGATCATCAGAGGTTATTCCATATCCACTCTCAATTCCCATACCGTCAAGTGTTGTTGCAAATTGTAAAACTCCACTAGAACTAAACTTTGCAACAACACATGCAGTAGTACCTTCAACACTAGATTGATATGCATTATATGTTGGAAATGTTGTTCCTTGTGTTGCTCCTGTAATCAGAATATTATTAGCGCTATCAATTTCAACTGCTCTTGCTGATTCAAAACCACTACCACCTAGAAAAGTAGAGAAAAGAACTGACTGACCATCACTAGCAAATTTTGTTATTATGATATCACCATTTGAGCCAGGTGAATGATCTTCTTGATGAGCATTTACAGTGTAATAATCTGCAGAACTGGAACCTCCAGCAATGACTATATTTCCAGAGCTGTCGAATTCCACTCCATATGCCCAATCATCTAATTTCCCACCCCAAAAAGTGGAGAAAAGCATAGTTCCATATTTATTTAATTTCACAACAAATATGTCATTAGGATCTTCTTCCGAACCCCCATTATGGGTAGCTTGAATAGCATTCAATACTGGAAAATTACCGGATTCTGTTAGACCAACTATAGCTACATTACCATTTGAGTCAACAGCAACATCTGTTGCCCATTCATCATAAGTTCCTCCTAAAAATGAAGAAAAAACAAGTGATTGTGCATCAGGAGTTAGTTTTGAAACTATAACATCGTACCCATCACTCTTAGTTCCTTGCGTTGCATTAGCAGTTGGGAAATCTGAAGAACTTGTTCTTCCGACGATTAATATATTTCCAAATTCATCAACAATAAGATCCTTTTCTCCTAAATCTGCTCCGGCTATAGGATTTTCTGTAAAACTGCCACCAAAAAATGTGGAGTAGATACAAATCAAAGGATCAATAATTATTTGTCTTGAATAATCATAATAATCTTCAATTTCAAAACTCACTAATTGTTTGTAATTTCCAGACTCTTCGATTTTACACTTTGAAAAACTAACAGATAATTCCTCTTTTGTGTCTTCATACCAAGCGACTAGTTGATCATCTACAATGATATTATTTGTTTTAGATAGAATCAATTTATTTGATTCGACTTCAATTGAGTCTAAACCAAGATACTCAACTTGTATTAGACTAACATCTGCAAATGGTTCTAAGATAAAATCATATTTTAGTCCCATTTCTGTAAATTTGTAAATTAAATGAATTCCATCATAAAGATTCTCATAAAATACTTGCGTGCAATGTTTGACTTTATTTAAAACAAAATCACTTGTGTAGTAATTGCTGTAGCTTTTTAGAAACTGATTACCTGTTGGTTTAACTGAATTCGCTCCAACAAAATTTATACTAAACTTTGTTCCTTTAAGATAGAATATAATTTTTGAAGAAGCAAAACCTATCCCAGTCTCAGATACTTTAGTATAAAACATTAATTCTTGGTCAAATTGACCTTTGTTTTCGATAAACATATTCGAAGTTAATTGCTTTTCTTGGTCAAGATATTCTTCTTTTCTTGTTGTATCGATTTTTTCTGTTAAAATAGAATCATCATTTATTACTTTCTTAGGTACAAATCCAAAATTGAAATTATTTTTCTCGAATTTCCCATCAACTATGATATGCATCATTGGTGCAATAAAAATAAACATCAAAGTACAAATCGTCAAAACAAAAGTTCTTTTTCTCATTCTAATTACCTCCATTAATTACCTGTTCTGTTAGGTTCCCCCGTAATCAGTTTAAATTCAGATAATCGTATATAAGCTCTCAGAGTTGATATTTAAAAATATTGATAAAACAGCGAAATGAGAAAGAATTCTCACAAAAAAATGGGGAAATTATTCCATCCAATTTTTTGCGAGATAAAGTATAACTTCTGCAGATTTTTGCAAAGCAGGGATGGGAATATATTCCTTTAATGAATGAAAGAGTACCCCGCCAGCAAAAAGATTCGGTGTAGGTATTCCTCGAGCACTCAATCTTGCCCCATCTGTCCCACCTCGAATTAGTGTTTGATGAAGTTCTAAGTCCGCCATCTTTATAGCTTCTGCAGCTTTCTGAATTACTTCAGCGTGTTCTTCTAGATAGACTAACATGTTCTCATATGAATGCTTAAAATCTAGATTGATCTTTAAACCTGGATATCTCTCTACAAAAGCAATTTTGAGTTTCTCGAGATACTTCATTCTTTTTTGGTTGTTTTCCTTTTTAAAATCCCTCAATATGAAAACAGTTTTCGCTTTCACACAGTCACCCTCCATTTTGTATAGATGATAGAATCCTTCTCTATTCTCTCTGTGTTGAGGGGTTTCTGCTTCTGGAATTTGTGCTACAAATCTTGAGGCTATTTCTATTGCATTCACCATGAGGTTTTTCGCATACCCAGGATGCACGCTAATTCCATTAAAAGTAATGGTCGCACTCCATGCATCAAAACATTCAATCTCTAATTCTCCCATTTCTCCGCCATCAAAAGTATAACAGAACTTGGGTAATCTATCCATATTAATTTTAGTGGTTCCATGACCAATTTCCTCATCAGGTGTAAAGCACACTGTAAGGGGACCATGTTTTAATTCCGGATACTTGTACCATGCAGCAGCAGCTGCCATTATTCCTGCAATACCAGCTTTATCATCTGCTCCAAGCAATGTATCACCAGAAGAAGTAATGATGTCCATTCCCTTAAATTTCTCGAGTAATGGAGAGTCTTGCATAGTTAATGTGATATCAGGGTTTTTCGTATATATTATTGGTTTTCCGTCATATTTTTCATGAATAATAGGTTCAATATTTGCACCGCTTTCAGCGGGGGATGTATCCATATGAGCTAGTAATCCAATTGGTTGAGCTTTATCATAACCTTTACTTGCTGGAAGATCACCATAAACAAAACAAAATTCATCTAGTGTTACATTTTCAAATCCTAATTCTTTTAACTCGTTAACTAATATTTTTCCTAGATCAAACTGTTTTTCAGTTGAAGGAAAAGTTCCTGTTCCTTCGTCTGAAGTTGTATCAATTTTGACGTATTTTAGAAAACGATTCTTTCCTTCCTCTAAAAGAAAAGCTTGTATTTCTTTTGTTATTTCCAAATCATATTTCTCCTTAGTTTTCTGAAATGATTAGATTAACTTGATTTTTGAGTATTGCTATTTCATTTTAAATTGTAAAAGAAGTTAATCTCTCCACTTTAGTTTTTTTAACGATTGATTTAAATTGAAAGCAAAGAATTCTTAGTTAATTAGCTACAATACTTGGAGAAAAATAACTTGCTTGAAGAATTTAAAAAAGTAGAAAAGAATCGAATGGATTCAGGAATTGATCAATACATAGTCAAATTAGACCATATTGCTTATAGAGTTAAGAGAGGGGAACGAGAGAAATTAATGACTGAATTAACAAACTATCTTCCTGTTCGCCATTACAAGACCTTTAAAGTAAAATCCTCAAATGCTACCACAGTAGCGCTAAAACTCCATGAAACTTTTCCAGTTATTGTCATAAGCGAAGGCCTATCTGATGATTCCGTAGTGGAGAAATATTGTCAAAAATACGGTACTAGAGTTCACCATCTAGCTTATGAAGTAACCAACATTGAGAAAGTAATTGAGATACAGAAATCACGTGGAATTAAATTTACTTCTGAAACATACTTTGGAAGCGAAGAAGATGGAATAAAACAAATCTTTACGCATCCAACTGAAACGTCAAACCACATCATTGAGTATATTCAGAGATTTGGGGATTTCGACGGATTCTTTACCCCATCAAACATTTCGGATCTTATGTTATCAACTGAAAAGCTCTAAAATCATTATTGATCAGTGAGAAAACCAGAATAAGAGGGTAAATAGCCAACCCAATATTGGGGCATATTGGATTGGCAATTACTGGGATTTGAACAAAGTTAAACGAATAAAGGACTGATTCTGCTGTTCTGGTCAAAATTTTTGACTACCTAACTGTTGTGGAAGAGGTAAACATGAATTATTAACCACAGTCGTTCATATCATTTAAACGTTAAATATTATTTGAACGTTTAAGTATTTAAAAATAGTGATTACTGCAAAAATAAAAAAGAAAAAAATAGTGAGGGTTTATCTACTCACTTTCTTCAAGGTTTTTTTAATATCTGCCTGATTCTTCCTATAATCATTGATCTTGTTTTTAATGGATTTGTTTTTGACAGCAGCAATTAGCTCATCTTTGTCTTTGTATCCAAATTCATCAAAAATTGTATTCATGATTTGTTCATAGTGAAGTTTTTCAAAGCTTTTTGTGATTTCTAACAGGGATAGTTCTTTTATTAATTCCATTGAACCTAAAAGTAAAGTCTCATTTCTTGCTAAACCTGTTAAAGCTTGTAATCGCAATTCATCATGTCGCAAGGCTTTAATAAGTGGTTTTATGACTCGTTCATCTTCAAAAAATGTAAGAGCATAAGAAATGTTGTCTACCAATTTAGCATCCTTGAATTTCTTCACAGCAGACAATAAAACTCCCAGTGCTTTCTTCCCTCTATTCTCTCCTAATAACTGAACTACTTTTTCTTTTACGGAAAGTGGTTCATATTTATCATTTAAAATTTGAGCAAGAGGTTTTACTATGGCATCATCATTACAATTAATAGCATTTAGAATTTCCATTCTCAAAGCATCATGATCTTTTCGTTCCAGATGAACTATCAAGACACGATTTACCATTTCTTCTTGATTGTGTTCTTTCAATTTCTGAATTATTTCTATTTGCTTATTGACTTTCTTCTCTTTCTTTAACCTGAGAAGTAGTTGCTTTGTTTCTTCGCTCAAAACTCATTCCTTCCTATCCATATTTACGCTTCTCAACGTACACAAACAACTTAATTCAATATCTAATTATTAAACCATTCTTTATAGGAAAATTCCTAAAGAAAATACAGCTTATTTTTTAACCGGTAAAATCCCTTGTAGGAAAATCTTGATTTGAGCTTGAATAAATTCATCGAGAGCATCCTCATCAAATCCGTTCATCGGATTTTTATGGCTAAAAAATGGGGGGAGAGTTGGTGGAATCATTAAACCAATAAACATTCTTGCAGCATCTTTTGGTTCGATGTCTTTTCTTAGATTACCTTCATTTAGGCAACGTGTAAAATAATCAGTAAATATGGTATCGAATTGTAGCTTTTGAAATCTCTTAAATAACTTGAAAGCAAAGGATCTATCCATTGGTTTTTCAGCAAACGGTTTCACACCATTGAATTGTCCCTTCATTTTTTCTCGTTCTTTAATCAATAAGGAAATTATATCCTTGTTTTCTAACATTTTGCCTTTCCCAAGCTTCCAAATAATTGGCAACGATACTGTAGGATCAGGAATCATACTTTTGATTGTTTCTGCTAATTCTTCTAATCCTTGAAATGTTCTTTCAGCTCTTGATTGTATTAGAGCAAAGAATATTTCTTGTTTGTTTTTGAAATAACGATATAATAGTGTTTCAGAAATGCCTTCAACTTTTGCTATTTCCCTCATAGTCGTTGCTTCTATCCCTTTTTCAGACATGACCTTTAGAGCTGTATCTAAAATTGACTCTTTTCTTTGATCCTTCTTTAGCTTGGTTGTTTCTTTAGACATTCTTACTCAATTTTATTATGTTTGCAAAGGTTTATATAAAGATTGCGTTTTGTTTATACTTATCTCAACAAAATATAGTTCAATTATAAACAGAAATAATTATTGAAAAAACAACACGGTGATAATAAAATTGGTATTTCAAACAATACGATTCGCACTGAAGAATGCTTTCAGAAAGAAACTCGTTGCAGCACTTTCTATTACAGGAATTGCTATAGGTATTGCTTTAATGGTTGCTCTTTCATCAGCCTCAGCAGGTTTTGATACTTTATTAGGTGATGTATTAGCTCAAACAGTTGGTGATGTAGAAGTTCAAGAGTATAACACACAATTAACATTATCTCAATTACCCATGAACATCTCAGATATTATACGAACAATCGATTCTAGTGATAAAATCATCGCTTTAAGCCCTGAAGTTGTTGTGAACAATTTCATACAATTTGCAGATAATGTTACTATAGATCTTGGAGTACCAATGCCTCCGGGGCCAGATATGGGTGCAATAGCACTTGGTGCCAGAGGAGTAAATCCAGAAGATGATGCTACATTTGAAGGTCCAACTACTAAGATTGTTGATGGTCGTCTTTTTGAGAATGATTATGAAGTAATCATTGCCGATTACATTCTTGAAGGAGGTTCCGCAGTTTTCACTTTAGGCGAATCAGTTGATTTGAATATTAATTATACTTACACAATTCCTATTACAATTGTTGGAGTTTTTGATGCTGGAGAAGAGTTTACACGAATTCTTGAACCAAGTTTTCTAATGTCTGTCAATACTAGTTTACTAATCAACACCCTTACTCTTCCTTTTGAACAAACAGGTTATAACAAAGCTAAGATTCGATTTGATAGTGAAAGTCTTGATGAAACAGCAGGATATATTGCTGAGCTTGAAGAATTAGAACCAAAATTATCAGTAACAGGTCAAGGAGCAGAAATTGAGAGTATGGGCGAACTTATGACGAATTTTCAGACATTCCAAACTATCCTTACTGTTATTGTAATCGTAGCTGGTGGTATGGCAATAGTTGTTGCTCAATTAATGGGAGTTAATGAAAGAATGAAAGAATTTGCTATTATGAAAGCCACAGGATGGAAAAACAGATCAATTTTCTTTGATATCATATTAGAATCAATTACAATCGGATTAATTGGAGCACTAGTAGGATTTGCTCTTGGTGGTGGATTGATCTTCTTTGTACAATTAGCTGCTGGTCAAGTGTTTGTTACAGTAACATGGCAGATTACTCTCCAAGTTCTTGCTTATGGTTTAGGTCTTGGACTTGCAGGCGGTTTAATCCCAGGTATTAGAGCTGCAAGAATTAAACCAATGGAGGTTCTAAGAGCAACTTAGGAGGAACACAAAATGGTAGATCAAATACAACATCTCGAAAATAGCGAATTAGATAATTCGAATGGTTTCATAATTAAAGCATATAATCTTTACAAGATTTACAATGAAGGTTTACCCTCAATGGTTACTGCATTAGATAATGTTTCCTTTGGTATAGAGAAAGGAAGAGTAGTTGCTATTGCAGGACCAAGTGGATCTGGAAAGAGTTCTCTTCTAAATATTCTAGGATGTATGGACTCAGCCACCTCAGGCAGAGCTATTGTAGATGGCGTAGATATAACAGAACTATCCGAGAATGAGTTATCAGATATTCGCAAAAACAAAATTGGATTTATCTTTCAAGATTTCTTACTGATTCCTACTTTGTCGGCTCTAGAGAATGTTCTGCTACCCTTAATTCCTGATGGTATCAAGAAAGCAGATCGTGAAAGAGCTATGAATATCCTTGAACAAGTAGGTTTAACTGAAAGAGCTAGTCACAAACCCAAGGAATTAAGCCAAGGTGAAAAACAAAGAGTAGCTATTGCTCGAGCTCTTATCAATAATCCTTCAATCATTTTTGCTGATGAACCAACAGGAAACTTAGATACTAAGATAGGCAATGAAATCATCCAAATACTCAGAGACTTAAGCGAAAAGACAGGTGTAACTGTGGTCATTGTTTCTCATGATCCAATGGTTTGGGAAAAAACCGATCGTTTATTGAAACTTCAAGATGGCCGCATAACAGATAGCTAACATAGACTTATCTCCCAAAGTGTCCTCACTCCGATTAATGAGGTTTTGAGTTACCCAGCTCAAAAACTTCTTTTAATCATTTTTATTCAATTAGCTTTAAATTCATGGATTACCTATTTTTTAATGAAGGGTTATTTTATTTGACAGTACTAATTGAGAAATATAGAGATAGACGGACGTTAATCGTACTTTTTTGTATAGTTCTTTTAGGCAATGCAATGATATTTGGCATTCCTTGTTCTTGGAGAACTTTCACTGCTGGTAGTGAATCCATGATTGAAAATATTTGGATCTTCGGAGCATGGCGACAATATAATCGTTTGGATCCTGAATCCGTTTATGCTGACTCTGGAACATTCCGAACTTTACCAAATTACTCTGTAGCGATATTCATTTTAATAGTCATTAGTGCAGTTTTTCTCTTTAGTTCTGCGTTTTTCCTCGGAAAAAATAAATGGCGAAGCACTAAACTCCAACGCATAGCGGGAATTGTATTCTCAGTATCAGCAATAATTGGATTAGTTTGTGTTCTCATGTTTAGAAGCTTTTATCGACTTACATATTTTCCTGACATGGATTTCTATATTGCATATTATGTTGGTCTAGTGTATCTTCCACTAGCACTTCTTGGGGGTTTAAGATCAGTCTTTTTCCCAACACAACTACCAAAACCGGTAATTACCCCAGGACCTGAACAAGAAGGCTTACTCATGGATGAAGAAAAAAAAGATAAGAAAAGGAAAAAACTATTCCAGCAAATTAATTACATCGAAGAAGTAGCTAAAGACGATTACTAAACTTTTGTAATGGGAATCTTCTTAACCATTACTCTTTTTCTTTATATTGTAGTTGTTCAATTATGAAATTTGAGAAATCTATAATCAAAACAATAAATTTACGTGTTTCAAGAAGAGCTTATGAGGATCGTGAAATCGAATCCAGCAAGCTACAAAAGATTACTCAAATTCTGAGTAAGGAATTCATAGGACCATTTGGTGGTAAAAGTAAATTTGAATTAATTAGTTGTGAAGCTAATGATTCTTCAGAGAAACGTAAACTTGGTACTTATGGATTCATTAGAGGAGCTCGCTATTTCATAATTGGCATACTTGAGAGAGGGGAGAAAAACATTGTTGATTTTGGTTATAGTTTCGAGAAAATTATACTAAAAATGACAGAGTTGGGTTTAGGAACAGTTTGGTTGGGAGGAACATTTAGGTATAAGCAATTTGAAGAATGTGCAAATATCAATGAAAATGAGTATATTGTTGCTACATCTCCAGTCGGATATGCATTGAAAAATCTAAAAGCATTTGAGAAACTCATATTTTGGAGCATTAGAGCTAGAGAGCGAATACCTTGGTCAAAACTGTTTTTCTTTAACGATTTTTCCACTCCACTAACCAAAAAACATGCAGGAAAATATGCAACAGCTTTGGAAATGGTTCGTATAGGTCCATCTGCCAGTAACAAACAACCTTGGAGAATAGTAAAAGAGGATAACTCGAATACTTTTCATTTCTATCTTCAATTAACCCGAAGTAAACCTAAAGAAAATTTACCACCAATGAAACAATTAGATATAGGAATCGCACTAAGTCACTTCGAGCTAACTACAGAGGAAGAAAAAATACGCGGGAAATGGAAGAAGGAAAATCCTGAGCTTGATACTCTTGGAATGAATCTCTATTATATCGCAAGCTGGATAGGCGAATAATTTAGAAGAGTATTTAATTAAGAAATTTACAAGTTACATAGATTAAAGGTTAGAAAAATGATAATTGATCCAAATAGAATTACTCAGTTAGTGGGTGAAGCACTCAAGAATTATGAAGCAGCATTGAGATCTAGGAGGAGCTTAAATCATGATGCGGTTTTTGAATATTGTCAGGAAGCAATAAATCAAATTGCAATCACGACGTATTTCATAGCTGAAGGTTCAGAACCAAATGCTGCTGAAGCTATTGCATGGGTTAAAGAATTACCAGTTCCCAATGGATTGTATCCTGAATTGATTAATGCAGTACAAGAATTAGAGGAAAAGTACTTTCCATTACTTAATTTTGCCTTAAGTTATCCCACATCCACGAGCAATATATATCTAACAAAAGATTCGCTGTTGGAATTGTTCGATAATATCGAAAAAAATGATGACACTAATGCCTTCTCAAAATCAATTCCTCTGTGGAAATATCAATTATAAGAAAATTAGATTTTTCACTGTTTTTCTTCTTCATCATCAGATGCTTTGAGGATTGAGAAATAGAAAGTTGCCCCTTTGTCGATTTCACTTTCAGCCCAAATAGTTCCACCCATTCTCCTAATAACTCTTTGAACGGTTGCCAAACCAATACCTGTGCCTTCGAAATCCTCATTTTTGTGAAGTCTTTGGAAAACCCCAAATAATCTATCGTAATATTTCATGTCGAACCCAACGCCATTATCCCTGATATAGACTGTTATTTTGTCCGGATCTTTTGAAGGCATTGTTCCGACTTCAATTGCAGCAATTTCTCTTTTCTTAGTAAATTTCAAAGCATTCGCTATTAAATTAACCAAAACTAAACGTAATAAGGAAGGATCCCCTAAAACATCTGGGAGGAAACTTACAGTCACATCTATTTTTCTGTTTCCTAGTTCTACTTGGAAATCATTTAGGACATCTTGAACTAACTCAGTGAAATTTATTCTTATTTTCACCATTTCAACTCTGCTCATTCTTGAGAATGTCAGCAGTCCATCTATGAGTTTGTTCATTTCCTCTACTGAATCTATGATTTTTTGAGTATAACTAATTATTTTTTCATCGATGCCTTCAATTGAAGTTATCCGTTTCTCTAAAAGATGTGCAAATCCCCCAATATGTCGAATTGGTGTTCTTAAGTCATGTGACACTGAATACGAGAATGCGGTTAGTTCTTTATTGGTTGCTGTTAGTTGCTCTGTTCGATCCTCAACTCTTCTCTCTAAATCTTGATATAGTTTTTGTATTTCATTCTGAGCTAATTTTCTATCAGTTACATTATGCATTGATCCAAGGAATCCAACAACAGTTCCAACTTCGTCTTTTAATGGTTGCCAAATATCTTGAACCCATCGAATTTGACCATCTTTAGTAATAATCCGATATTCGTGTTTTCCAAATTTTGATGGAGAATCTATTGATTCCATCAATTTTTTGTTCAGGTCCTCCAAATCGTAGGGATGAATGATTTCATCACGACTATGTTTTTTATCAACTAATTCATCTGAAGAATATCCTGTTATTTCTTCAACAGCACCTGCAAAGAATAATAAATGATTTTGATTATTTAATCGATAAGCAATTCCTTGAAAGTTCTCTACAAAGGTTCTATATTTCTCATCGCTCTCTCGTAAAGCGAATTCAGCTCTAATTCTAGCAATAGCTCCACCTATAATTGATGATGTTATTTCCAATGTTTTTCGGGTGTTAATAGGAATCGTATCTGAAGTGCGAGATCCTAATGTTAGAATAGCAATAATCTTTTCTTCAGAATAAATTGGGATATTTGCCAATGCATGAAGATTTTCTTTCCTTACAATCTTCTCGTCAAAATCCTCAATTAGGTTATTAAAGTCACTATAAATAGGCTGACCAGTTAAAATCGATTTAGTAAAAGGTGATTCTGTAGAGTAATATGAAATTTTATCAACAAACTCCTTACTCAAGTCTTTTATAGAAATAGGATTGAGAAAACCAGAATCCTTATCGACTAGGTGGATACTCCCACATTCAATAATATCAATTCTGCAGGTAGCTTTTAGCACTGAGTCCAAAGCTTCCTTCAAATTAGTTATTGAGCTTAAGGAAATTCCTAGATCTTGTTGAATAATTTGCATGCTTTCTGTTCGTTTTCTTTCAGAGATATCAGTTATTGCTCCCTGGATATAGATTGGTATTCGATTCTCATCACAAATATTCTGACTTATTTCATGTATCCATCGAACTTGACCATCTTTTCTTATAATTCGATATTCCATCTCTATAACATGCCAAGGATTTATTCGTAATTCATTTTCCATTTTAGATACGTATTCAGCATCATTGGGATGGACGATAGTTTCCCATCTTGGATTCCAAAAGAGAAGCTCATCCTCACTATACCCTGTTATATCCTTAACTGCACCATGGAAGAAAACAGGGCTCCAATCTATTTTTGTTCGGTAGGCAATTCCTTGGAAATTCTGAGCAAAAGATCGATATTTTTCTTCGCTTTCTTTTAATTTTTCTTCAGCACGTTTCCTTTCTAATGCTACAGTAAACATACGTGCGATTGTTTGAAAGAATATCATATCTTCTTCTGGAATTTCCTTTGGCTTATATGATACTAGTTGAAGAACACCCAGTAATCTATTATTTCCATCTAGTATTGGCCAAGTTATGAACGCAAAAATACCTAGTTCCTTCATTTTCTCTTGAAAGGGCGCGAGTAATTTTCTATCCTCAAATCTAGAAGAAACAAATGCTCGTTTTTCCCTCGCAGCTAACGCAAAGATATGATTAGGACTATCCAATGGTTGTGGAACAACGTCAGGATTTGGTTTCTCATGATAGAAATCTTCTTGAGCGACCGGAAAAAGCAAACCTTGCTCAGGATCATATAGTCTGAATGTTGAGGCATCAAAACCCAATATTCGAGTTATTCCTGATAAAATTCGTTGGCCTAAATCATTGATGTCTGTGGCAAAAATTGTAGCTTCTGCAATTAAGTGAAAGGCTCTTCTTTCTCGTTCGAGTGCTTCTTCAGCTTCTACTCTTTCACTGATATCTCTTACTGCACTTTGAATATAAGCGGGATTTCCTTCATCATCTTGGACAACTGCGGCATTAATTTCTGCGGGAAAAGAGGTTCCATCGCTTCTCTTGAATCGTCTTGTGTAAATGGGTATTATTCTTCCAGCTAATAGATCTTCGAGTTTTTCTCTTGCGCTTTCATGTTCCTCTTCTACAATGAAGTTAAGCTTTGATTGACCAATCATATCGTGACGATTGTACCCAAGCATTTCTGCAGCCCGTTGATTTAGATCAATATAATTTCCATCAAGATCAATGAGAAATATTGCATCATTGGTTAATTCAAAAAGACCAAGGGCTTTTCTTTCAGTTTCATATAATTCCTGTTTGAGGACATCAATTTCTTCTATAACTTCTGCTTCGTTGGAATCTTGATTCATTTGAGGGTCTTTGGATATTTTGCTTGTAGCATCATCCTTTTTCTTGTCTACTTTAACCATATTCGAACCCTCTTGAGTTTCTATTTTCAGACTCGAGTATTTTAATCAAGATTTTTTTATTTTGTAGGAATTCAAATTCTACTGAGTATCTGACATTTCAAAGTTTAAAAAATAAATGTATGTGTATCAGCAATTTTATTAAAAATCAACTAAGAAAAAATAGTTATAAACTTAGATTGCAGCACATCTTTTGACTTAGATAATTATTGCAAGTTATTTTATAACATTTCAAGGATATTATAATAAAATGATTCAGAATTTGATTATAATTAAAGATGGTGCTACTTTATTAAGTGAAAATTTTGGTAGCTGTCATAATTTACATGGAAATCCAATATTGCTTTCAGGATTTTTCGATGCTTTAATTTCTTTTTCAGAGGAATTTGAACAAGGATCTTTGGATCAACTTAAATTTAAGAATTCAAGTGTGAATTTTCTGAAAAGCGATGGATTACTTTACATCATTGTCTCAGATCTAGAGGATAGCTTATCTGATAATACAACCAAACTGAAAAAAATCGCTCGTTTATTTTTCGGGGAATATGGGAAGTATCTAGTTGATTTCTCCGGAGAAATTACTTCCTTTGATGACTTTAAGGTAACATTGCTTAATTTAGGGATTGCACAAAAAAATTGTGGGAAACATTCGGAGTGTTCCGTATGTCCAGATAGTACTAATCCGAACCCAATTTTAGATGAGATAATGAAATTAATGTAAACAAGATACAATACCTAGACATTTAGTATTGTTGTTAAGTTATTTTTCTTTAATTTCTCATCAATATATTTTTCGAATTCCGGTTTTGTTTTTCCTATGGCTTGTAGATAAAATGACCAATAGCTATTTTGAGAATAGTTTTCTTTGATTGCTTCCTTATATTGTTGAACTCGAGTTTTTAGTTCAGATACTGGTAGTTTACTTAATTCGTCAAGTGCTTTGAGAGTAGCTTTAATGCAATCATCATGGATAAAAATCTCGGTGTTTTTTGCTAGTTGAGAATTTGTTTTACGCTTAATAGGGTCATCTTCACAAGAACTTGGATTAGCAACAATAAAGCTATACTTTTTCTGCCATTGATCGTCAAACCCGCATTGGTCGGAAACAATTGGGAGAACTGAACCGTTCTCTTGCATTAATACAACTTCTCTACTTACTAAACCCATGGGTTCACGTCGAGAAAGGAATAGAGCATTGATTCTAGCGTCAGGATTATTTTCTGTTAATTGAACTGTTCCGAGAACTAATTTGGAATTGTGTTCCCAAGCTAATGTTATATTATTTGATTTTGCAATCAATTTTTTATGCCAATCCAATTCAGAATTTGATCCACTACAAATTAGCATATAATGTCTTTTCGAATCGTTATTCGCACAAGCAATTACTGCATCTGTTCCTTTCACATATTTTTGTGCTCTTCCAAAGTACAATACTAACTCTTTTTTACCACTAACTATCTCATTGAGTGGTAACTTGGAACCATAAAATGGACCCAAACCTACTTTCTCATTCCGTTCTTCAAGCATCTCTATTATTACGTTTTTTGGAACTTTGTTTGAGAACCAGCCTTTGTCTGGCAATGCATTATATAACGGGACAGTGTCTTCACTGCTTTTAACGAGACCAATTTCCTCGAGATGTTTACTCATATATGGACTTATAGCAATCATGTTGGCATGATTCTGTACCTCTTTCTCAAGAATGCGTCTCTGTGCACGGTTATCTTTATGTTCATCATAACTTGAATGAGTGATGAAATAACTCTTAATTGGGATTTTGTTGAATGAACCATTGTCTTGGGATGCTGTCATGTTTAGAACAGCAGGAATACTTGAAAAACCATGAGCCATAACAATAATTCCACTTACTTTCCTCTCTTTCGCAATTTTAATTATTACCTTATTTGCTTCATGACCGTATTTCTCCCAATTCCAAGGATTAGCATAGGGACCGGCAGCACCATTCGAAACAAGAATCATTTGACCATCATTAGTTTGTTTCATTTTCTCAATTAATTCATCTACTCTTGCTAGACTTTCTTGTTTCTTAGGTCGAGGAGAGATAACATATGGAATAATATCAATCTTATCAGCAACTGATTCCGCAGTTTTGATAATCTGCTCAACATACGGAAAGAGCATTGCATGCTCTCCACCTACTTTGACAACTCCTTCTTGAATTAAAGTTATAATAGCAATTCTTGGCTTTTCAGATTCACTCATGTCAAATTTCTTCTCCACATATGAATTAACTACTTCAGAAATAATCTCATTTTTATCTCTTCTCATAGAGCTCATCTATGAAAGAAAAATAAAGTAATCGAATTTTTAACAATAAAGAAAGATAGAGTAGGAATATTGAATTTGGGGATTCATATTCCTCCTCTTGGGAGTTCCTTTTGAACTAATAGGTGATCTTTTGGCTTATTCTGACGCATGAGAGCTTTCTTAACAAGACCTGTTTTTACGTACTTGTGTTTCTCGCAATAGAATTTCTCTTCAATTTCGCAATCTCGCTCAAAGTGTGTCCATAAAGTCATGATTCCATTTCTAATTGCAAAATGCTCTAAAGCAGTCAATAATTCTGTCCCTATTCCTAGTCGTCTCCATTCAGGTAAAACAACGAGCCAGATTTTGCCTATATGCTTTTGAACGGGAATGCCAAAAATGCTAGTTTCTAAAGTGGCTTCCGCAATAATTTCTTTTTGATGTTCTGCAACAAGGCTTAAACCACCCGCTAATTCTCGGGCTTCTAGATTTCTTAATACATATCTAACTTCAAGTGTTGTGTTTGGGGGAGAATCAAAGTAATTTGAGTCGTATAGCTCACCGTGGAATTTGGTGATACCATTGAGATCTATCCAGTCCAACAATCTTAGTTTTATGTCTTTGTCAGTAGGGGTTTTATATCTTCTTTCACGAAAACTCATGATTTGTTGCCCTCCGGGCAAAATCGATTCATCTATCGAAGATGGTTATTTTAACTTTATCTATTTTTATTATATAGACAATTAAATTTTACTGTCTTTAAATTGCTTTGCTAACAAAATGAAGGTTTTTTATCAAATTACTCCACTTATTTTACCAAAAGCATAAGCAACCGCATCGAATGCTCTCTTCTTTCGTCCATTGTAATATATTAAGCCAAAATGGTTTGTTATTCCTCGATCCACTGTTATACCGATGTTATCACTCATGCTTTCGATGCAAACACCATCAGCGTTTATTTCAGTGGATAGTGAAGCTAAGCTCAAAATTTTTCCTAAGAATTTTGCCTGTGCATCTTCTCCAAAATTGAATGATTCCATACCAACTTCACTTATCCAGAATTTCAAAGAGGAATTTGAATTTTGAAATATGTCGTTGTATGCTAGTAGGGTGTTCATTCGCCACCCAAACAAAACTGGATAATACGTTACTCCGATAGCATCAATACTTAGTGTTGAGTTTTCTAAAATTGCTTGGAAATCATTGCTACCACTTTTAATTGCTAGAAAAGTGATGAGGATTTTTGTTGTAGGACTATTTGATTTAATTAAGGATGAAACATTTTCAATATGAGTCATCCATTCTTGAATTGTAACATCTTGGGTTTGGTAGCTTTGCAGATCGCCATTTATCTCATTAAAAATAACCATATAATCAGGCTGATATGTTTGCGATATAAATAATGAATTATTATAAATTATATTCAATAAATCTCGTTTCGAGAATACAAAATCACCTGCAACTGAAATAACTATTTTTAATCCTTCATCTCTAATCCGTTGAAATCCTTGATTGAGAATATCTTGAGTATTATTATTCGCCAAAGCAATAGCCCCAACATCATACCGAATATGAGTTGCATGCAGTTCTTTTGCCCAAGCGATTTCGTTATCAAGGTCATCACTCCAAGTTTCAGATACATTGCCACTTATATAGAAACTTGAAAAGACATTTCCTTTTATCGTGAGATCCATTCCTGGTTTTAAGCCATAATCTTGTTTCAGATAGTTTGGAATTACATTCATGAAAACATTTCCAGCAAAAACTACGGGGGTTACAACCAATAATACAAGGATTACGCTTAATGAAATGAGTCGCAAAAATGAGTCAAATCGATTGATGAAATTCCTAAATCCAAATGGCATATCACTTGAACCGACGAATTGAGCATATTTAACGTCACTATCTTCTTTTGATTTGGACATTTCTCTTCGTAATGTTTTTATTTCTTCATCTAATTTGTCTTGCTTTCTCCTTTCTTCAAAGAACGGTGTTCTTTCTCCCGGTAAGTCTTTTTCATTTTGATTTGAATCTTCAGTTTCTCCTTCTTCCTTATTCAAAGCAGTTTCTTTTTCATCTGAAGAGATCATTTCAGATATCTCTTTTTCTTGAGTCTCTTTCTGAGCTAAATAATTAGCTATTGGCATAGCAAAGTAATATCTCGGATTAAACATGTAGGGGGGAAAGAGGAAGGTTGGAGCGAAGAATGCACCAGTATTAACAAAAACGAGCTGCCACCACATAACACCACTGTTAAGTGTATGAGCAAAAACACCCAAGAAATTTGGAAGATCAACTCCAAAATCAACTAATGTCCAATTAAATAAGTAGAGAAACACTAATACATTGTAGGTGACTAAAAACCAGTCTCTAATTCGTTTTCTATTACCGGATATGAATACATAGAAAATCTGAATCATTGCTAAAAGACTTGGAATTAGAAAGTAGATTTTTGGAAAATTAAAAATCAATGGAGACATAAAACCCCATATTCCAATATTTATAAGACAAGTAATTAAACCATAAATAGCCCATCCCTTCGGCATTCCTACCTTTTTTTCCGGTTCTTTTCTTCGAATCTCCCTGATATAAATTAAGAAAATTCTAGTATACCAAGCAGCAAAAATAATTCCAATAATTGCTTGTATAATAAACAGCATGATGTTAAAAATACCCAACATATTATTGATTAAAAAGACAAGTGCTCCAACAATTATCGTTACAACGAAAATCATCATTAATCTGAACCATTCAGCTGAAAGATTAAAGTTGAGCTTCTTCATATGGATATCTTGTAATTATATCTCAAAAGTGTTTTGAGGTATCTCAAAAAATAGTATTTTTTATTTAAATGCTCAAAGAAGATTTTTTAGCTTTGACATTTTAATAAGTAATGTTATTCATTAATGCATTAGAACAAATTGTGTGGGATTACTCTGACAAATAGAGATTTAGATGTAAGTCAATTAGTAAATGATCCTTTCAAAGGTAAATCTGGTTTTATGCCAGCTAAAATCAAAGATAAGATTAAAGTAAGAATTGGTCTAAATGAAAATCTTGCTTTTCCCGAGGAACTTATCCAGAAACTTATCAAAGATGTCGCTGAGCGAATTGATCCACGAATTTATCCTGAAGATTATTGTGATTCTTTGTGTAACTTAATTGCTTCAGATTTTAGATTGCAGCAAAATCAAGTGGTTGTTGGTAATGGTGGAGATAAAATTATTGATTTAATGGTTCGACTAACAATTAAGGCAGGTTTCTCAGCAGTTATTATTGCTCCCACTTATCCAATGTATGAACATGCGATAAAGGTTCAAGGTGGTGATGTTACAGAGTTATATCTGACTGATCCTCCGGATTATGATCTTGATCCTGATTATATTCTATCAAATATAACTCCAAAGAACGATCGACTATTATTTCTATGTTCACCAAATAATCCCACAGGCAATCAATTCGATGAACAGAAACTTAGAAAAATAATAGTAGAATTCCCTGGAATCGTAGCATTGGATGAAACCTATACTGATTTTGGAGGATATTCTCTAGTAAATGCATTAGATGAACATCCGAATTTAATAATTATGAAGAGCATGTCTAAATTCCATGGTATGGCAGGTATGCGACTTGGATTTGCTTTAGCAAATGAATTCTTAATTTCTCGAATAAAGGAATTACTCCCTGCGTTCAATGTTAACGTTGCCTCTTTAGAATTAGCTAAATTAGTTCTGCAAGAGAAAGATGCACTTGCAACAATTGTATCAAATATCATTAACGAAAGAGAGAAAGTCTATAATCGATTAAAATCAATAGAAGGAATCATTCCTTACAAATCATATACAAATTTTATTCTGTTTCGTTTTGAAAATATGGATGCTGCAAAGATTCAACAAAGATTGTTAAAAGAAAAAGGAGTACTAGTTAGAAATATGAGTGCTATGTCTAAATGCGATAATAGTCTGAGAATGTCTATAACAACCCAAGAAAACAATAATGAATTTATTAATGCTTTAGAAGAAATTGTAAGTAATTATTAATAAAAATGTATTATATCCAAAATACTTTAAAAAGTTTAAATCCATATTTGGAAGATTAATATCATCTATTGGGATTTATTTGAAACTATTCTGGTTTGGCACAGAAGAGACATGGAGATTAGTCTATGACGGAAGAAGAAGAGCAGAAAAAACAGGAATTCTTTGATAAAACTAATGCTGAACTGGATGTTTATCTTGATGAAATTAAGAAAAATCCAGATGATGAAATAGCAATACTACGTTATGCAAAGAAGCTTGAGATTAATATAACAATTTTTGGCATGTCAGGTTCTCCTGAAGGTATCGCATTAGTTCTTGAGCGTTTTAGAGGTCTCGTTCAAGAGTATGGTTACATGACACAAATTCAGAATCTTTTTGCAACTGCAATTTCAAATTCAATGTCTTATCTTATGAAGAAGCATAAATATGACACAATGTATGAGAGACTAGAAGAACTCCGTGCGTTTGCTAAAACCCACCCAACGAATATGAATTGCCAACGTTCCTTAGCAGGGGGGCTTGTTAATTCCATTATTAATTTTGGTCAACGCAAGCTTTTGGAACCAGTAAAGGAAATTATTCAAGAACTAATAATTCTAGCTAATACTCATAAAGAAAACCAAGATATACAGCTATGTCTTGCTAAAGGATTAGTGAATTCAATGGGTTACCTCAGCAGAAATGAGGAATATAAACCAGCAATTCCACTTTTAGATGAGCTAATGGCATTAACCGATGATTACCCAAATGATGAAGATTTTGTTTTGCAAAGAGCTAATGGAATTGTGACAGCAATGAATGCTTTTGCTAAAAATGATGAGTATATAGATGTAGTTGATGAATTAGAAGCAGAGCTAGAACGTATGGCAAAAGCTTATCCTGATCATGAAGGAGTTCAATTGAGAAATAAGACTAGAACACTTGGAAGAGATTAAATTTCTATTTTACCAATGATTTCATCCCTCTTTTATTCGGCAAACATCCGCTGATGAAAGTACCTCTTTAGAATTGTATTTTGTTAAATCAAGAGTTAATCCTTTTTGGAAAGCCTTGATATTTATTTCATTAAATCTTTCATCTGTAAGATATTTTATTGTTCCAATAAATGCTTCTGGAGAAGCCAAATTAAAGAGCTGATTGAGAATCCCAAGTAAAACCATATTCATAGCTTTTATACTGCCAGCTTCCTCAGCAATTTCAATCATAGGAGCAAGTATAATCTTGTCTTTAATTGGTTCCGGAATTTCTTTAGCAACCTCAAGTGCAGTGATGTAAATCAACGATTCAAAATAATTCTCAAGATCATCTAAGGTTAATGCTACATATACATCAATATCAGTTATTCTTGGATAAATTATCTTCTCAGTTGAAACTTTTATTTCACTTCGAGTCTCTCCACCGGTAATTGCTGAACCATACTTCGTACTTTGCACAGCTGAGCGTCCATCGATAATAGCTGCTTGACCGATTATAGTTCCAGCTAGTTTGACTCCTTGACCACCTATCCCTCTAATCATTATGTTAATATCACAATTCTTACTTTTTGAATTCATAAGCATCGGTAATTCGCTCCGAAAATTCTTCTGGTTCATCTTTCTCATTAAGAAAGACACCTGTAGGGATCTTAGTAAATCCTTTACCAACTACATATTCAATATTGGTTTTGTGCCAGTTAAAACCAATATCCTCTTCCGTCATTCTAACACGAGCTTTCTTGAACATCTGCCGCATAGCAATTGCATCCCCTAGGTTATTGCTTTTTCCAAAATGTACATGACAATTTGAAACAACTTCAATAAATGAAAATCCCTGGTGGTTCATTGCTCTTCCAATAGCTTTTGATAATTGTACAAACTCATAAACTGTATATCGTGCACAAAAAGTAGCTCCATTGGCTATAGTAATATGAGATAGATTAAATGGTAACGAAATTTTTCCATAAGGAGTAGTTCTTGATTTTGCTCCAACTGGAGTTGTAGGTGCATCTTGTCCTCCGGTTAAACCATAGATAGCATTATTCACACAAATTACAGTCATATCTATGTTTCTTCTTGCAGCATGAGCTAAATGCCCTAGTCCTATAGAGAATAAATCTCCATCTCCGGAAATTACTACAGGTTTTAATGGAGGGTTTGCGATTTCTACACCAGATGCAAAAGGTATTGCTCTACCGTGTATAGCATGGAAACCATCCAAATTAATATAGCCACTTGCTCTCCCTGTGCAGCCAATTCCACTCACAACGAAAATTTGGTCATGTGGAATTTGACAGTATTTTGTTATTGCTTCTAGGAAAGCATGAATAGTAGTTCCAATACCACATCCAGGACAATAGATTGTTGGTATAGACTTCTTTCTTAACAATGCTTCTTGAGTATGTTTGAGTTCCTTTGGTGCTTTTTTGATAATCGTGCTTTTATCGATTTCTTTACTTTTTTCTGCCATTTTTCCCTTCACTTCTTTACTAACTTTCTAATTGAATCCAAGATTTTCTTGGGTTCAGGTGGCGTACCACCAATTCTTGCCACTAGTGTGCATTCTTTCTTTGCGTAGCGTTCCACTGGCCAAATTAATTGTCCCACGCTCATTTCAGCAACAATAATTTCTGCTTTTTGAGCAATTTTTTCAATATCTTCCTTTGGAAATGGCCAGACAGTTATTGGTCTATATAATCCTGCTTTTATCCCTTGATCTCTCGCGTCCATAACTGCTTGTAAACTTGCCCTTGCAGTAATGCCTGTCGCAATCACCACAATCTCCGCATCCTCAATTTCATAAGTATAAGGTTCTGGAAAGAGATGTTTGTTTATTTCGATTTTCTTGTATAATCTTGTAATCAATTCAATGTGTAAGTCTTCATCTAGTTTTGGTAATCCATCTTCTGTATGAGTTAATCCAGTTCCGAAAATATTATACCCTTCACCAAAATGAGCCATTGGTGGAACAAGATCATCCTGTCCAGAAACATCATATTGCATGAATTTTGACTTAGCTATATTTTTGGGTGGTTTTTTACGATCTATAACTTTAATGTCTTCTTCAGCTGGGATTGTTATTGCTTCCATCATTCTTCCAACTTCCCCATCGGCTAAGAGTATAACTGGTGATCGTAATTGCTCAGAGATATTGAAAGCTTCTATTGTCAAATCGAAACACTCTTGAACAGACCAAGGTGTAAGCGCAATAGCTGGATAATCACCATGAGAACCAAATTGTGCTTGCATATAATCTCCTTGTGCAGAAAAGGTTGGTAAACCAGTCGAAGGTCCTCCTCGCATAATATTAACGCAAACTAAAGGAGTTTCAGTCATATAAGCTAAACCAAGTCCTTCTTGTTTAAGTGAAAACCCAGGACCTGATGTTGCAGTCAGAACTTTTGATCCTGCCCAAGATGCTCCTATACACATATTTATGGATGCAATTTCATCTTCTACAATAAATGCTGCTTTTCCACCCACAGATGGAAGTCTAAAACTAACGTATTCAACAATTTCTGATGCTGGTGAAATTGGATAAGCAAAAAATTCTGCTATCCCACTTGCTATAGCACCCTCTACAATTGCCCAATTACCATTTTTGAAATAAGTACCAGTCAAGACTTTATGTTGCTGTTTTTCTACGACCACTTGTATCTACTCCTGTTTCTGAATATCTTTTAAGTTTTAGCTTTTTCAGCTGAATCCTCTTCGTTTACAAAAATGGCAAAATCTGGGCACATTCTTTCGCACATGTAACACTTTATGCAATCGGTCATTCGATGCATTTTTGCAACACGCCAACCCTTTTCATTAATTTCCTCAGAAAATCCAAGACAATCCTTAGGACAAAATTCTATACAAAGTCCACATCCTTTGCATCGCTCTTCATCTGTTGAGAAGTAATACTTATCCTCTGGATGTTGATGTACTTCCATAGTTTTAACCTTCACGCATAAATCAGCTGAATTAGTTTTTCACTTCTTTTATTAATTTATCTTAAGTATGAAAAAACATTTACCTAATGTGTTATTAATTCTTTGAAGAGAGAAAACGGAATATTCTAAAACTATTATGTAAATTAATAGTAAAATGCACTAGCAGTTATTGCTTAACATGAGGAAAATTGGATGAGTGAATCAGATAATCTGGAAGACAATGATAAAAAAAAGCGAGTCTTTAAGGAGTCGATGCTTGGTGGAGAGGGCATTAGTGAAATCGATGAGAGACGAATAAAACAAGATGAAAAAAGAGCAATAAAACAAGATATTGATGAAGAAGAAAGAGAGGAACTTTTGGAATTAATAAAAAACGGAACGAATTTTGATGCTAATATTAAAGATGTTCTTTTGTTTCTTGTAGTTCAATTTCTTCCATTATTAATACTTGGCTCTGCTTTTTTTGTTCCTGGTTTCATACTTCTAGATGATTCATATTCATCTGTCCCTTATGTTATCCTAGGGGCTGCAATTTTGATGTCACTAGGTTCCTTAATTTATCTTTACTCATTGATTAGATTAGTGAGTGCAGTAACTTACAAAATACAGATTACTCAAACAGAAATCAAATGGCGAAATGTGTTCTGGTGGAACACAGTGGAAAATAAGAATATAACTGGTGTTTTTGCTCGTTATAGTTTTTACTTCTATCTTATAAGAACAGGAGGTCTACTTCGTTTCGGTGTGGAAATCATCCAGGTTGTTTCTGAGGAAAAAGAATATTGGATCCGAGCTTATCCCTTATGGGGATCAAAAAGTGATAAATTAGTGAAAGCAGTTATGTGTTGGTCTGAATTAACCCAGTCAACTCAGATAGAAGAAGATTAATTTGAATGATAAGTAAATGAGGAATAATTAATTGTCTGAAGTTGTTCATTGGATCAAGACAGGTGAAAGGGGTGCTCGAGCAGAATTCACTGATAGCGATCTTGTAACAGCACTTTTACTCATCGAAAAAAATCCCATGGGCAGATATAAACTTCAAAATGAACTCAAACTTACAGATAGCAGTACAAAATCGCTTCTAAAATACGCAAAGAAGAAGGAACTACTTGAAGCTACAATAGGAAGATCAGGTCATTTCTTAACTGCAAAAGGAAAGAAATTAGTAAATTTAATATCCACATTAATTTTAAAACATGATAAGTGTGACCAAGTAGTTTTTCCATCAAAACAACATTACTACCTGGTGCTAACTTCAAATAAGAAGAATCTTGGACAGACTAATGTGAAAATAAAACCTTCATGGAAATTAAGAGATATAGCAATTTCATATGGAGGAGAAGCTATTCTTTTCCTTAAGATAAATTCAGATGGAAAAATCCAATTTCCAGAGAAAGACATTAAAATTGAGGATTACTTTCCTGAATTTGAATCAGAATTTCTAACAAAAGTTAAAGAGTATTTACAACCATTGAATTACATACTTATCGTTGGTGCCAACGATTTTGAAATAGCAAGGAAAAGTGCTATTATTTCGGGATTAAATCTGGTTGAGGAGTTTATTGGGAATGTCCATCAAAAAATATGAAAAACGAGAAATTGCCAAAATTATTATAAAGTAAGATTGTCGGTCACGTTTATATATTTAATCTTCACAGATAATTCTCGTCTGCATATTGAAAATCAAGATGGCGAATGCATATGTTCAAAAGAAAGAATAAAAAAGAAGAATTAGATGCTTATCTAGATGAAGCAGATTCTGATGTTGATTATCATGCCATGGACACTGGGGAAGTACTTAATTTAATCAATGCTGATCCACAGCGAGGATTGACTAGTTTTGAAGCACAAAGTAGGATTGAGCAACATGGCCCAAATGTACTTGTAGAGAAAGGTAAGTCGCATCCTATTGTTTTATTTCTAAAACAATTTGTTGATGTTCTAATCGGACTCCTTTTCATTGCTGCTATCGTATCAATGATTTTCAAAGATTATATTGATGCAATCGTAATTTTTGCTATTGTTTTTATTAATGGTATAATTGGTTTTGTTCAAGAATATCAAGCTGAAAGATCTCTTGAAGAACTCAAAAAGATGGTTAGTAAAGAAGTTAGAATTATTCGTGATGGAAACGAACATATTGTTGATTCAAAAGAGCTTACAGTTGGTGATATAGTATTAATTGAAGCAGGCGAAAAAGTTCCAGCGGATATGCGATTAGTAGAATCAACAAGTCTTAAAGTAGATGAAAGTGCTCTTACAGGGGAATCAATTAGTTTAAGCAAGAGTGCAAAACAGATTATTGAAGTTAAAGCAGTTATAGGTGATAGGAGGAATATGCTCTTCATGGGAACAACAATCACCTATGGAAGAGCCAAAGCAGTTGTTGTAGATGTTGGCATGGAAACAGAAATGGGCAAAATTGCTGCTTTAATGCAAAAAGAAAAAGAAGAACCAACTCCTTTACAAAAGAATCTTGACAAATTAGGAAAGATTCTTGGTATAATTATTGTTGTTATTTGTGCTGTAGTTTTTGCTACTGTAATGGTTAAGCATTATATCGAATTCGGAAATTTGGAAGGATGGGTAGAAGCTCTTGAAACTGCTATTGCTTTAGCTGTTTCAGCAGTGCCTGAGGGATTACCCGCAGCGATTACTTTGACTTATGCTATAGGCGTTAGAATGATGGCTAAACGTAATGCTATCGTTTCAAGATTACCCGCTGTTGAGACTTTAGGAATTGTTGATGTGATTTGTAGTGACAAAACAGGAACATTAACTAAGAATGAAATGACAGTCACAGAAATTCAAACAATTGATCACAAATTTGCTGCTACAGGAGCAGGATATATTCCAGAAGGAGAATTTCTAGAAAAAGGTGTAGCATTAGATCCTCGCAAAGATATTGAATTAGAAAAAATATTGCGAACTGCTCTTTTATGTAACAATGCAAGAGTAAATTATGATAAAGAAACTCAACAAGTAGAAGTAATTGGTGATCCAACAGAAGTTGCTCTTTATGTATTAGCGAGGAAAGCAGGACTTTATGATGAAGATAATTATCCCAGACAAATTGAAATCTTTTTTGATTCGCAAAGAAAAAGAATGACAACTGTTAATCGTCAATTGGAAAAAGAAGAATATGAAGAAGATTTGATCGCTTACACAAAAGGTTCGCCACCAGCAGTAATTGAAAGATGTAATTTTGCATCCATTAGTGGACAAGTTTTACCTATTGATGATGACCTTAGAAATAGAGTTTTGGAAATCAATGATGAAATGGCTTCAAGAGCTTTACGAGTACTAGCAATTGCTTTCAGAGTCGTTGATGAACGACTTATTGATGTAGATGAAGATGACTTCTTAACTGAACAAGAAGAAAACATAGAATCAAATCTTATTTTTCTGGGTTTGGTAGGAATGATTGATCCTGCAAGACCGGAGGTAAGAGATGCTTTAGTCAAATGTAAAACTGCAGGTATTAAGACAGTGATGGTTACAGGCGATCAAAAGGTTACTGCAGAAGCAATTGCCAGAGATATAGGATTAATTGAGGGAGATAAATGGATCACAATAACTGGAACAGAACTAGAAGAGATGTCTGACAAGGAATTATTAGATGTTATTGATGATGTTAAAATATTTGCTAGAGTTAGTCCAGAACATAAACACAGAATTGTAAGTACATTTCAGGAAAAAGGCCATACAGTTGCAGCTACTGGAGACGGTGTGAATGATGCTCCAGCAATCAAAAAAGCAGAAATTGGTATCGCAATGGGTATTCAGGGAACCGATGTCACTCGAGAAGCAGCTCAAATGGTTTTAGCTGATGATAATTTTGCTACCATTGTTGATGCTGTTCATAGAGGTCGTACTATTTTCCAAAATATGCTTAAATTTATTCGGTACCTTATTGCTTCTAACTTTGATGAAATTTTGACTGTTTTTGTTTGTGTTGTTTTCTTAGGATTAAAATCACCTTATACTGCTATACAAATTCTTTGGATTAATTTAGTTACAGATGGACTTCCTGCAATTGCCCTGAGCGTTGATCCACCTCTTTCTGACATCATGCGTGAACCTCCAAGAAAGAAAGATGAAGGTTTTATGAAGGATATTTATATTTTCTCAATCATTGCTGGAATTTTAGCTTTTGCTTCAAGTATGATTGTATTTGTTCCCTTAGCATATGTAGGAGAAGCAGTTTCAGTTGGAGAAATATTAAATGCTAGTGGTGAGATTACTGGAGCTGATCTCGGAGTAATAAACGCAGAATTACTCAATGTACCGCAATGGATGAAGACATTTGCTCTTACCTTTACTCCCGAAACAAGTTTAACAGCTTTGTCTTCTGAAGCTTGGTATGCACATGCAAGAACACTAAATTTCACAATGTCAATTGTTTTCGAAATGTTCAATGTTTTCATAACTCGTTCTGGTTTTGAACGTTCTACATTCACAATGAATCCAATTAATAATCCTTGGATATGGGGTTCTATCGGTTTAGCTATGGGTTTACAAATGATTGCTATTTATGTACCTATGCAACCATTAGCTCCAGTAACACCTTTTACTGTAGGAATCCATAATACGATTTTTGATTCGATGATAATGAATGGTTTTGCATGGCTGTTGTTACTTGCTATTTGCATGCTTGCTGCTGCATTAATGGAATTCCTGAAATTTATTGTTGGTAAATATATACTAAAAAGTTGGGTTGGAAGACCAAGAAAAGAAAAGAAGATAATTGAAGCAGCAGTATAAGCTGCTTTATTTCTATTTTTTTTAATATTCTTCTTCAATATCTACTACATTTATTGGTTCTTTGCCTTCGTAGATTCTTTTGATATTTTCGATAACATCATCCCAGTGTCCTCGTTCATAACCTACTGTTATATGGGCAGCTCGATGAGGACTTAGAACAACATTATCAAATTCATGAATGGGATATTCCGATGGATATGTTTCTTCTATGGAAGATACTTTTCCATCATCTCTTCTTGGAACGGAGGTGCTTTTCGGGTAATTCCATTGTGGATCTATTCCTGCTGCAAAAACTTTTCCACTTTTGAGGGCATCATAGAATGCTTTCTCATTAATGGTGTGTCCTCTTCCAACATTGACAATAATAACACCATCTTTCATTTGAGCAAATTCCTTTTCCCCAAGAATATCTCGAGTTTCTCGAGTTAATGGTAATGAATTTATGATAATATCTGATTCTTGTAAGAAATGATCAAGCTCTTTAATTGAATAGATTTTTTCTGCTAGTTGCTTCTGTTCTTCCGTTGATTTTTCAGGATTTCTTCGACAACCTATGAATTTCACATCGAAGTTTTTCAAAAGTTTAGCACATTCTATTCCAATCGCTCCATAACCAAATAATCCCACTGTTTTCCCTTGTAATTTAATTGAAGGCATTTTTATAAATCTTGAACTCCAGTCCCCTACTCTCATTAATCTGTCATGATGAATAATATTCTTTGAAGCTGTAAGAAGAAGTGCAACAGCATGTTCTGCTACTGTACGAGCATTTCCATGACTATTAGCTACAACTAAAGAATATTTCTTTACTAAATCAAAATTTAGTCTATCAACTCCTGTCCATGGAATGATAACTAATTTGAGCTTACCCCCAGCTTTTGGTATTGCCTGAGATAAAATATCATCAGTAATATAAGGCCCCATTAGAATGTCTGCATCTTTTGTTTCTTTAATTATTTCAGGATCTTCATTAAGAGGTGTGTAAAAAGTCTCTCCTCTAATCCGAGCAATTATTTTGACATCTTTAGGTAATTCCTCTTTCATGAAATCCAGAGCATCTTGGGTTATGGGGTATAGAAAAACAATCTTCATGTTTTTTTTCTCCTTTTCATAAAACTGAATCAACTACATTATAACAATTGTCCTAAAAGAAATTAAAAAAGAAAAAATATTCCCCGTGTAATTTTTCACGAGGGGTAATTTATTTTAATAATAAGAGTCATAACTTTCTTTCTTCTTTCTTGTAATCAAGCCACCAAATAGGCCTGCGAAGAAGTTAACTACTGCAGCTAATCCACCTAGGACTGCACCTACAATTAATGCAAAGTAAATGAAATTGCTATTTGCGAATGTGGTTACTTCAGGAATTGTGGGGGCTTTGAGTAAAATCCATGCAGAAATTGTATCACCTATAGTAGTGCCAGTCATTCCTAATGTAGCTAGGAAACTGTCAGCCAGCGATGCCACATCGGGTGCTGTTGCTACGAGTGCTAGTAATTGTGCTTGATAGTAACGCCATCCGAATATAAATGTCGCTAGAAAAACTAAAAGACCTGAGAGTAAGCCTGCTAATGCGCCAGCTCCTCCTCCTTTAGCTACTAGTCCACCTATGAATCCGCCGATGAAAGTTCCGCCAACTGCTATGAGCAGCATATGCCACCATAGAATTGCTGGAAAAGCAGCTAGAAAAGTGATGCCAATAATACCACCACTGCTAATGACTCCGCCAATTAAGGCTCCGAGTAAAATACTGCCAAAAGACATTGTGTACACCGTATATCTTGATTTGTTTTAGCTCTACAAGTATTTAACACTTATTCAATGTTTAACAGCTTGTAGGGATATGATATTGTGGACGCTATTATTAAAAAACCTTCTTTTTCGACAAAGAAAAATAATGATAATAACAAAAAAGAGAAATTACTTTTATTCAATAATTTCTAATTTTGTTTCCATAGGAATTTTTGTTTGCTGGAATATAATATCAACTGCACAATTTTTTTCTGCAAGATGTAATGCTTTTTCTAGCTTTTCTAATGGTTCTTGAGACTTCACACGAACGATGAGATGTATATCTGAAAGGTGAATATCATCTGTTTTATTTGCTATCGCTTTTACTTCTAAATCCTCAATAGTGAGATGCATATGATCTACTGTCATCTTATAGGTAGTTCCTAAGCATGTTGCTAAAGCCATTACGGCCATTTCTAAAGCTGTAGGAGCTGTATCTTCTCCACCAAATTTCGGTGGAACATCAAGTTCAAAATAAGGATGCCTTCCATCATCAACTCTAAACTTGTACTTATCTATCCATTTACTTGTAATTTCCAAATTAAGATCTCCAAGGTCTTAAGAATAATAACAGTTCCACTTTTATTAATATTAATCATTTACTTTCTATTATAATCCGAATTATTATATTAAGAAAACATGGAAATAACAAGTAAAACATATAGCTTTTTGTAACAAATTCTTTTTATTTAATTTGGATTGTTTATTCTCGTTGGAGCATTTGTAATGAACAAGTTGTGTTATGGATACAATGATTCACCAGTTTACATTAAAGATATACTCAACAGTATTGTTGAGATTTTCCAAAGTAATCTAGATAACAAACTAGAGGCAATTTATCTACATGGTTCATTGGCTTTAGGGTGTTTTAATCCGAATATATCTGATATTGATTTATTGGTTATTGTTAATTGCCAACTTTCTATTGAAACTAAAAAACAGATTATCAAAGAGATAATTCATTTATCTGACTCAAGTAAGATTCCAAAAAAAGGTTTAGAATTTAGTGTTGTTCAGCTCAAATTTTTACATGATTTTGTTCATCCCACTCCATTTGAACTTCATTATAGTCCATCCTGGAGAGAAAAATATAGAACAAATACGTTTGATTATGACCAACACAAAGAAGATAGAGATCTAGCAGCTCATTTTACTATTACATATCATCGCGGATTATGTTTATTTGGAAAAGCAATAATAAATGTAATCCCTGAAATTCCTGAAGCAGACTATATTGATTCGCTAATATATGATGTCGAAGATTATACTGAAGTGATTCTTAAGGATCCTGTTTATGTTATACTTAATCTTTGTAGAGTACTTTATTTTTTGAGAGAAAAAAAAGTAGCATCTAAGATTGAAGGTGGTTTGTGGGCAATAAATCAATATCCCGATACTAATATTAGTTTGATTTCAGCAGCTCTTGATTTATATAAGGGAGTTTTGAGTGAATATAACTTCAACACTGAACAGCTTCAACAATTCAATCAATTTATGTTAAAAGAAGTAGGAAAATTACTGAAAAAACAAGGAATTTTCATTTAACACAATATTTAATTTCTATGTAGTGAATAAGGAGAATTATGACAGCTGAAGAAGTAGAATCTAAAGATAGAAGCGGATTAGTTAGTGCCATCGTTTATGCATTAATTGTTTTTGGTCTATTGTTGGTAATTGTCCCTACTTTTATTGTTTTAATTGAAAACTCGTGGGATCTGTCAACGATTACACTTGCAGATGTTGCTATTCTGTTTATTGTGTTGTTCTTAATAGGTGCTAGTTTTGCAGTATTAGGACTTATTCTCTTAATAATCATCATTTCTGTCAATGCAAGCAAAAAACGCAAAGAAGCTCCTAAAAAGGAGAAGAAAAAGAAGAAAGAGAAAAAAGTAAAGGAAATCACTGAAGAACAAGAAGACGAGATAATTGAAGATGTCTTAGAAGAAGCTGTCGAAGATACTTTGGAAGATGCTATTGAAGAAGAAGTTGATGATTCTGTTGATGAAGAAGTAATCGAAGAAATTGCAGAAGACATTGCTGAGGAAGTCATTGATCTCGAACCTGAGGAAGAAATCGAAGAACTAGAGGAAGAAGAAGAGATTGACGAAGAACTTATTGAAGATGAAATTCTCGATGATATTGAAGAGGCATTAGATGATATCGATGAAGAAGCAGTAGCAGCATATAAAGAAACAACTATTGAAACAACAGATGATATACCAGAAGTACCTGAGTTTGAAGAAGAACCTAAAGAATAAACAGAGGAAACAGCATAGGAAAGAAAAGGTAGTCATTAAATTACCATTTTCCTTTTTTTATTATAAGATACAATTAATTCAAATTATACTAAAACTAGAAAAGCTGAATAATTATTGTATCTGTAATATACAACGTTGGTTTCCATATGAGTAGTAAAAGTCCGAGTCGGTTCTTTCTAAAATCGTCTACTGAATATACAATACAATGGATGGTTTTAACACTAGTCTTCAATTTGGGATTATATCTATTAGTTCGATATCTAGTGGATCCAAGAATACAAAATTTAAGTTTAGCACCAGATAAAATTGATCTTTATTCGAAATTAGTTTGGGCAGGCTTAGTTTTAATTATCTTCATAATATTCACAGTAGTTTACCTAATAATTAGTGCTCCAAGATATTGGATTGATGAACAAGGTATAGAGATTAGAAATATCTATCGGGCTAGGAAAAAGATTACCTTTGATTATGAAGAAATTATTGAAGTCAAAATCAGACAGATACCATTAATTTCAAGTGCTTTTAATTTTGGAACCATTATTTTTTATAAATTAGATGAAAATGAAAAGAAACATATCGCATTCAGATTCAACGGAGTTAAATATCCAAAAGAGGTTTATCTCGAGATTATTGACAAGTTTGAGAATATAAAGCAAGAAGAGATAAAAGCTGAGGATTTACTCCTGTAAATCAGATATTTTTCTCTTAAGTAATTTATTTCGTTTCCTTGCTCTAAGTCTATCCAGAACTACCATTGGGAGAGCAATTAATGCAACTACTCCTGAAACAATCAAAATAAATTGCCAATAATCACCAATTGGTGATGAATCTAAAGATAGACGAAGTTCATTTGTCCACACACCATTGGAAAATCTAATTCTATAGTATAACTCATAATTTGAATGACGTAAATCAAGCCAAAAATAATGCAAATTTCCAGTATCGTCACACTTTATTAGTGGTTCAATGGCAGGATTATTTGCTAATGATATTTTCTCACTTGGTTGCCAGTCGCTATAACCAACACGTTCGCGAACATCTATTCCTTGATGATAGGCATATTGTTCTCTAATTTCATGTGCTACCCACAGATTATGGTCTAAATCTTTAGTAATAGATGATTTTCTCGCATCTGAAAGATCCGAAGGACGATCAGGTGGCATATAAGGAGCAATTTCAAACGGTTCATTCCAAGTTCCATTAAAAGATTTCCTTATGGTTTGTATGTTTTGAGTACCATAAATTACTCCTGGGTTAGCAACTGTATAATTACTCCAAAAAACATTGATGTCTTCGTTGTAATCGATAATAATTTCTGGATATCGACACCT
>JAGXNT010000040.1 GCA_019894765.1 Candidatus Heimdallarchaeota archaeon | reverse complement strand
TTTGGATGAAGATCATTATTTGATTGTTGTAAAGCATTGCCAAATAAAATGGAAATATTGATGATTAATAGAAACAAGAAGAATAAGAGAAACCGTTTTTTAATCAATTTCAACAAATGCAAGAATACTAACTCCAAAGTAGTTTACAAACAACAATCTAATTTACTCATATTAAATTCATTCATAAGTTCAAAAATCCCTTTTTCATTGTGTTTTTATAGTTCCATCAGTTTTATGCTAGTAGTATAAAAAGAATGGTTTTTGTTTATGTCTATTAAGTAACATTCATAAATAAAGTTCGAGCTTTTTACATTATTCTAAAGTTGAATAAAAATATTAGATTTTAAGGTGAAATAAAATTGAAAAAAATGCTAAAAATAATTATCCCGTTAGCTTTGATTAGTCTTTTTCTCTCCACACAATTAGTAACAGCAAATTTTGGTGTTGATGTAGGTGATACTTTTACCTATGATTGTGTTGCAGCAGAAAGAACTATGTCAATAGGAACACATACCGGTACAGGTACAGGTTATACAGTAGATGATCATGCATTTGCTGCAGGAACTTCTGTAGTGGTTGAAGTATTAGAATTTGATGATTCGTTTTTTAATACTACTATCTACGAAATCCAAGCTGGAAGTTATGTTGAAAATGGTTCTAGTAGTACATTTGGATTCCAATTGGGTGGTTTATTAATGACTGTTTTTCCATTGTTATTCGCAGTCTTGTTTGTTGATGAAGTTGAATGGAATCAAACAGAAGCAGAGGAAGCTCCAGGAATGATTTTGATACCTTTTGTTGAGCCAGAAGCTGCTACTTGGACTTTATTCGCAGAATTTGCAGCAGAAGTACAAACTGGTACTTCATTACTTTCTGATCCATCTATGACAGGACTCTCAATTCAAGCAGAATATACAGATAGTGTTTCAGAATTCTTCTTTGAATCTTATTTAACTGGAACTTTCAATGACACATTAACCAATGGTACTCATACATACTTAATCAATTATGACGTAGATCACCATTTCCAATTCGCTTTCAACAAAGCAAATGGAGTTATGAAAGGAATGCATGTAGAAGGGGCAATGGATGGTACATCAAATAGTACAGCCATTGGGTTTTCTTACGATATGCACACTGAACTCGCAGGTTATAATTTACCAAATTACCAATTTGCTGGTGGTTTTATTCCTGGATTCGAATGGTTTATAGCGATACCAGCATTAGCAATTCTAGGTTCTATTGCTGTAATTGTTAGAAAACGAAAATAAGTATTCATATTATAAGCGTAGATTTTCTTATCTACGCATTTTATCTCTTTTTTTTAAAATTCCTTATTTTTTACTTAGTAAGTAAGAAAGGTTCATAAGTAAAGGACGATTTTTGTTCTTTTATATATAAAAATAACATTTAACTTCTAGGTGAAAGATATGAAAAAAATAATGAAATTAGGTATACCAATTTTGCTAGCTTTAATTATGCTTGCTCCTACCATGGTAAAAGCTAATTATAATGTAGCTGTTGGTAATTCCTTTACATTTGATGTAGTTAAATCCAGTTGGGATGTAACTGTTGCAGGAGATTCAGCTTCTGTAAAAGGATTTGAATTTGAAGAAATGAATTATGCTGAGAAAACACAAATTACTGTTCTAGTTACAGCAGCTAGTGCTATTAGTGTAGATTGGGACATGACAGTAGGATCCGTGACTTACAGTGGTGGAAATGGCGGATTGGATTTGTTAGGTATGATTTTCTACATGTTTTATCCTATATTATTAGCTGATTTGGCATCAGGAACTTGGAATCAAACAGAAATGGATCTTGGTCCCAGCATATTTCCGATGTTCTTTGTTGATCCAGATGTATTCTCGGATTTCTTCTATGATTTCGCTAATGAAACCTATATCACCTCTGCATTTTCAGATCCAGAATGGGTTTTAACTAATATTGGTGGATCTTTTGATAATTCATCAGATATAGCAGTCTTTGATTGGCAATTTGATATGACTTGGACAGATGCAGTATCAGGTCACAACTACGGTGGAACCTATAGTATGGTTTTTGCATTTGATAAAACAACAGGAGCAACAAAAGGCTATTATTTTGATGTAGATTATGCTGGACAAGTAGACTTTACAGCTATATCAGTTAAACACACTCAACGAGTTGAACAAGTTGGATACAATTTGCCAGGCGTAGGATTCATTCCCGGATTCGAATGGTTCATGGTTATCCCTGCTTTGGCATTACTAGCTGGTCTACCTATCATAATTAAAAGAAGAAAATAAACCAAATAATGAGCGTAGAAAAAAATCTACGCTTTTCTTTTTCTTTTTTACTTATTTGATTTCTTAGGCCATTTATCAACCATAGGTTGTGTATCAGGTGATGCTAACCAACAGATTTCCTCATTTGGATATCTTAGAATGCCTTCATTTATCATGAAAACGTAACCATCAACTTCTGTTTTTATTTCGAACTCATCCTTTATTGGTCGACCGAAAATATCTCGAGCAATAGCAACAACATCTCCTTTTTTCACAAAATCTCCTTTCTTAATTTTAAGATCAATGATTGCTGATTTCTTTGTTCTTGGATGACCGATATATCTGACTGCTTCATTTTCCGCAATTACAGGTACAGAGGTTATTTTTTCTATGCTACCATTTATCATTTTAGCCCATTTTAGAACATTAAATACCCCTTTTGTTGCAGCATCAACAACTTCCGGTTCAATATCAAGATACATTCCGAGTTCAACAGTAAACGATGGTATTCTCAAATAATTCAGTGCTGCACCTGAAGTTGATCGATGAAGTTTCTTTTGAATATATTTCGTTGGAGTTGTTTCACGAACTATCGTTAAGCCAAAAGCTCGTACCATTTCTTCAGTTCGGTTGTAAAGATCTTCTGCTTTCTTATTATCATCTTCTACATCAGGATTATAAAGAACCCTATCGAGAAAACTAAATGGGATGGATTTTATGAATGCATTATGCAAATCCAACAAGTAATCAGCTGTTTCCTTTATTATCTCAAATAGATTTTTCCAGATCAATTCCTGTACAGAGGGATACAATTCTTCGTTATCGAATATCGCAAGTGGATCTACTACCTTGGGTTCTTTGGCTTCTTGATCAACCGATATTTTCACTACTTTTTCAGTTTTGATGGATAATTCATCATCTTTTTTATCTTCATCGACTGTTATTTCACATGTTTCTGTTATATCTTCTTTTGGTTGTTCTTTGAATGGATTGCCATCTGGAAAAAGTCTGTTTGGATCTTTTCTATCGTAATATGGATATCTGGCTCTTACACGTGAGCCTGCAGGATTTAGTGAAGGTATTGCTATCACAGTGCCCTCAAGTTCATCTAGTTTTAGATTATTAATTACTCGATGAATTACTGGAATTCCTGTATATTCGTTTCCATGAATGTTACCTGTAAGCCATAATGTAGGACCAGATTTAGATCCTTGGGCTATTATAACAGGTAATCTTTCAATTGTCCCTACGGGGTGTTCCAAAACTTCTAGATAATCATAAACAATCTTACCGACTACCCCCTTGATATTTCCAACTTTAATTTCCTTCATGTTTTATTACTCCTAGTTTAATTATCTTCAAGTTTAATATAATGAGAATACTTTCTTTTAATGGTTTCTTCACTCAGCTTTATATCTTAGTAAGAGGTTTCCAAGTTAAAGCAAGATTTTAATTTAATATGAATTTAAGAGATAATAGATTAAATAACACATTTCCATTTGGTGGTAATAATTGAAATTTAACATCAAAAAAATCTCATTCGCATTAATCCCGCTAATTCTGATATTCATTATCTGCAGTTCGTCTTTTGCTGCTAGAACACAAGCAGCATGGGGTAGTATCTCAGGTTCTTCTACAGAGTATTTGCTTGAAAATTCTGTATGGATAGTGAACATCAATGATCTAGAAGCGAGTGGCGATGGTGCTGCTTTTAATGAAATTAATATTGATATGAATACTCGATACGATGTTGATGTTTTAGATGTTGATAATATTTGGGGAGTTGATTTTAAAGTTACAAATTATACTGAAGCAAATTCAAATGGATTTATAACCACAGATATGTTCTTCTATCAATTTTCTAAATTCCTTTATTATCCAGTTGAAGAATGTAATCGATTAGTGAATTCTGGTTTCAATGATGAGGAAATTGATCGTGGACCACCACTTATTCAATGGTTTTTTGTTGAACCAGAGCAAGATGTTTGGGACTTCTTAGATAATCTGACAAATATTGATTATCATAATTCACTTCCGGATTCGTTATTATTTGATGCTACTTTACAAGCTGAATTGGAGATTGTTGACAATCTTGTTATTTTTGACATGTATATGCGAGGAACATATTTGAATGAAACAGCAAATACTTCAGTTCAATTTAATCATATGATAAAATTTGTGTGGAGTGAAGATAGTGGTATTCTGCAAGGATATAGAGTTGATACTTCTATAAATGGACAATACCAAGGTTATTCCATCATTGAGGAATTACTGATAATAAATCGAAAATCAGGATTTGATTTACCAAAATTCAAATTTGTTTCAGGTTTTATTCCTGGTTTTGAGTTTCTAATAGCTATTATTGGTTTAGGAGCGATTCTAGTCACGACCATTATTTATAGACAGAAAAGAAAGAAATAAATGAAAATGATGGGCAACAAATTATTCCATCATTTTTAACAACCAATTTTTGTTATAGTGTCCTATATAAGTAAAGCCTAATGATTTTGGTCCTACATGTGTTCCAATTACAGGTCCTGCTTCTTGTGTTCGAACTAATACATTTTCAGCTTTATTTTGCTCAACAATTTCTTTTAATTCATTAGCGATTTCAATATCTCGAGTGTGCCAAATAAATATTTGATCAGTAATTGCATTCTTTGCGATTAAAGTTGCCATGTATTTCAGACGTTTAATGACTTCCTCTCGACCACGGATTGTACCACCAGATGCTACAACTCCATCTTCGAAATGTAAAATTGGTTTAATACTCAAAGCTTGACCGAAGAATTTTATCGCACGACCTACTCTTCCTCCACGGTAAAGGTATTCCATTGCATCTACAACAACAACGAGTTTTGTCTTGGGTATGAGATTATCTAGTTCAGTTATTATCTCATCTTTTGATGCTCCATTAGCTGCCATTTTAGCTGCTTCTAAAACTAGTAATCCTAAACAAGATGCTGAAACCTTGGAATCAACAATTGTTATATCGGCATTTTCCACCATGTGGAGAACCCTCATAGCACTTTGAATTGTTCCAGATAATTCTTTTGAGAGAAAAATTGCTATTACGGATTTCGCTATTTTGGATGTTGCTTCAAAAGCATCTACAAATGATTTAGGTTTTGGGACTGCTGTTGTTGGCATATCTGGACCTTTTTCTAAACGATCATAGAAATCCTCATTAGATAGATCCCCGGAATCACCAGATAATTGAAATGCTTCAGTATCAAAGATTACTTGAAAAGGAGCAATAGAAATATTATATTTGTCAATCAAATCTTTTGGTAAATCACAACTACCATCGGTTACAATTGCAACATTTTACATTATACACCCTCATATATTGTTGGAAATAGATATTATATTGAAAATACATTAATGATGAGTTTTATTAAATTTAACTCATAAAAATAAAGAATAATCTTTCTAATAATTGATTACCAATCAATTCCAAATTTCTTTCTAATTAACTTCAGCTTCATTTGTGCATCTTCGCTTAATTCTGCTCGAGGTTTCAATACTGTGAAACTTTTTTCTGGACCATTTACTCTTACATTGATAATTTCATTTTCAATTAATTGTGTTAAAGCGAATTCTAAAGTAAACTCATCACAATTGAATCTAGAACATATACTAGCGAACGGAATGACTTCATTGTGAATTGCATACTCTAACAATTTTGGCAATTCTTCTGAGATAATGACAATTATTTCTTTTCTTTGTTTTTCCATTTCCTTTTTCTGCATATCATCTAAGAATTGATCACGTTTAACTTGTGCAGAATTGATTTGTGCAAGTTGTCTACTTTCCATTTCTTTTTGGATTAAAATATCTAATCCAGTGATGTTGAGATGTTTACCAAGTCGATCTAGAGAGTCTTTTGCTTCCGCTTTTACAGCATTTTCTGGATCACTTACATATGCGTTTATTAGATATTTTATTGCTTTTTCATCTCCAATTTGAGAAAGTGAATCAGCAGCTGCCATTCTAGCTTCTTTTTCAGGATCTGTTTCTAGTATCATAATTAAGGGATTAAGTGCTTCCTTTGCTTTCAGTAAGCCAAGAGAATAGATAACCATCCCTCTCACGAAAGTATCTGTATCTCTTAAAGCTTCAATCAATGGTTGAATTGCATCTTCATTACTTAGTTGTCCAAGAGACATTGCAGCATTTGCTCGCACTTTCGGTGAAGAATCATTTATGAGAACATCAATTAAGGGAAGTATTACTTCTCCATCGCCAGCCCAACCAAGTGATAAGGCAGCTTGACTTCTTATTTTTTCATCTGAATCCTTCAATTGCTTAATTGCTTCTTGGATTTCTTTTTCTTGTGACAAAAAAGTCTTCCTCATTTTGTGTTTATTTAATCACTCTTTATAATATCTTTTACATCTGATACAATTGATATAAATTGACAATCAACTCAAAAAAACCTTTCGTATTTCTTAATATAGAAAAAATAATAAAAGAAAAAAGAATTTGTGGAGGATCTTAATAGAGATCCTACAAAAAAACTATTTTCCTGGGCAAACTCTCGCAATTCCGGGATCGACTTTTCCAGCATATGCTTTATCAAAATGATCACTGAAATCTTGTGCTAGTTTCTTAGCTCTGATATCAAATGCTTCTTTGTCATCCCAGGTGTTTTTTGGCCACAGAACTTCTGCTGGTATGCCTTTGCATTCCTTTGGTACGTGAAGGTGAAAATTCTCATCTTCTTGATATTCCACATTCTCAAATTCACCATTAAGGGCTGCATCAACTAATCTTCTGGTAAGATTAATATCCATTCGGTCTCCAATACCGTACGGTCCACCACTCCAACCAGTATTAATTAGATAGACACTTGTACCATGTTTCTTCATCTTTGTCCCTAGAAGTTTTGCGTATTCATTTGGATTTCTTGGCATAAATGGTTCACCAAAGAATCTTGAGAAGGTTGATACTGGGTCAACAATTCCTGTCTCTGTACCTGCCAATTTACTTGTGTAGCCCATTAGGAACCAAAGCATTGCTTGTTCTGAAGTTAGTTTAGAAACAGGAGGTAAAATGCCATTCGCATCAGCAGTAAGAAATAGGATAGTTTTTGGATGTTTACCCACAGGTGGTGTTTTAATATTTGATAGGAAGCTAAGAGGATAAGAACCTCGGGAGTTTGGTGTTAATCTTTCATCAAATAAATCAAATTCGCCGCTTGGATACATCATCGTATTCTCAAAAATTGCTCCATGTTTTAAGTAATCATCATCATGAAGCATCGCATCATAAATCTCTGGTTCTTTATCTTTTCTTAAATTTATTAATTTAGCATAGCAACCATACTCGAAATTAGCTATACCATTATCACTCCACCCATGTTCATCATCACCAAGTAATGCTCGAGATGGATCAGCTGATAAAGTTGTTTTTCCTGTTCCAGATAATCCAAGTAGCATGGCTGTTTCTCCATCCGGTCCCTCATTCGCAGAGCAATGTAAAGGTAAAATACCAATTTCAGGTAGCATATAATTCATTACTGTAAACATTAATTTCTTTATTGAACCACAATAAGCAGAACCATATACGATACCCAATCCACGATCAAAATCCATAGCTACAAGCATATTGCTTGTTTCACCATTTGGAAGCTTTCTTAGTTTTCCTTCGTATCGTTTTCTGTCTAGTTTATCGTAAGGTAAAACTATGATTGTAAAAGCATCACTTGCAAAGGAGCTTTTTTCAGCATCTTTTGGTGTTGGTCTAAACATATTGTATGTAAAAAGAACATGTAATGCTCTATCACTAATTGTTCTTACTTTCAGGGAGTAGGAGATATCAGCACCTAATAATCTATCTGAAATGTAGAGCTTTTCTTTTTTTGCAGCTTCTTTTAAAGCGTCTTCCCAAGCCATATCGAAAGTCTCTTCTGTTATTGATAGACAATTTGGTGATGTCCAATCAATATTTCCTTCACTTTCTGGTCTTCTAACTATTACGGTGTCCTTTGGACTTCGACCAGTTGATTCTGGGGGTGTCCAGGTTGCAAGAGCCCCATTCGCGCTTCTTATTGCTTCGTTATTATCCAGAGCTTCTTGAATTAGTTTTTTCCTTTCAGGATTCTCAATTTTCTTTTGATGTTTATCAAGTACAGTGTTAAGGTTTTCCAATAATTTTGTCAAGTATTTTACCTTCTCTGTTTCTATCGTTCTAATTTTCAGATATTTTTAAAATTGGCAAAGGACTACTTTTCATTGTTTTTAAAGTTATTTTCTATTTATAAAATACTAGTTATTTGCTATTCCTTTCAGTTTTCTTTTTGTAAATCCTAGCAATATCAATGATAATGTAAACTACAAGTAATACTACAATCAAACTTGCAAGGATAATCATAATTACTGGAATTGCTACTCCTCCCATCTCCATAACAAATAGGATTAGAGTAATAATAAAAACAACTAGTAATATAAGAACAGAAATTATTAAAATAGAATTAGTTGTTAGTTTTCTAGCTTTGCTGGTACTATTTTCTTCTGCCATTTCTAGATACTCTCTTCATTTTTTATAAATTATATTCATCTTTCTAATTGTTGGTATACGTAAAAAATTTTTTATGGTGCTGTTTTACACAATTGTGATAAACAAACATTATAATTTTGTTTATCATACGAACTGGTAGGTCGTAAAAATGAGTGAAGGTGTCCAAGCAACCAGAATGAATCTTATGAAACTTCGAGAGCGAAGAAAACTAGCAGAGAAAGGTCATGATTTACTACAAGAAAAACTTGATTCATTAGTTATTCGTTTCTTTGAAGTTGTAGATACTATTCGAGGTTTGAGAGAAGAAACTTCAAAATTGACTATATTGGCACACCAGTCACTCGTGGATGCTCAAATAGCTGTTGGACCTTTACGATTAAAAGAAATTTCTTTTGCTGCTCCTGAGATTTGGCAAATCGAAGCATATGAAAACAATGTTGCAGGAGTTATTGTACCCAAACTTGATTTAGAAAAGACTCGAGATGAATCTGAAACAAAGTTATTTTATGGTTTTGCTAGCTCAAGTTCTGAAATCGATAAAACTGTTGATGACCATCGAAAAGCAATAGAGAAAATTGTTGTTTTAGCAGAAACACTTGCAATGTTGCAGATATTAGGACAAGCAATAACGGAAACTAAACGTCGTGTAAATGCCTTAAGATTTATTCTCATTCCCAGATTAAAAAGCCAAATTACTTTCATTGAGACAACACTTGAAGAAAATGAGAGAGATCAGTTTGCTCAATTGAAAAAAATCAAAGAAAAACTTGAGAAAAAGGCAAAAGAAAAAATGGAAAGCTCTTAGGTTTTATTCATTTTGTTAAAGAAAAAGAAAAAATCGATTCTAAACAAAGAATCGTTCTTTCATAGAAGAATCTGTCCTAATTTTGCCCATTACTTTGTTTACTGCTTTTTTGAAATCATCACGTGTTATGTGATCTCTAGTTCCTCTTACAGCAAACATACCTGCTTCCATGCAAATATTCCTAATATCGGCACCAGATGCACCTTCTGTCATACTAACAAAAACATCAAGATCAATTGATTCTTCGAAAGCCATTTTCCTTGAATGAATTTTAAAGATATCACTTCGTGCTTTTGTATTTGGCATACCGATTTCTATTAATCTATCAAATCTGCCTGGTCGTAATAATGCAGGATCCAGAATATCTGGTCGATTTGTAGCAGCGACGACTCTTACATTACCTCTTGTATCAAAACCATCTAAATTGCTCAGTAATTGCATTAGTGTTCTTTGTACTTCTCTGTCACCACTTGTAGCAATATCTAATCTTCTTGAACCGATTGCATCTAATTCATCTATAAATAGAATTGTAGGAGATTTTTCCTCTGCGAATTCAAAAATTTCTCTAACTAATCTTGCACCTTCACCAATGAATTTCTGAACAAGTTCACTGCCAATAACTCGGATAAAGGTTGCATTTGTTTCGTGTGCAACGGCTCTTGCTAAGAGTGTTTTTCCAGTTCCCGGAGGGCCAAAAAGCATTACACCTTTTGGTGGGGATATACCTACTTTTTCAAATAATTCTGGACTGGTTAAGGGGAGTTCAACAGTTTCACGTAATTCAAGGATTTGTTCTTCAAGACCACCTACATCTTCATAAGCAACGGTTGGTCTATCTTCAACTTCCATAGCGGAAACCATTGGATCTTTTTGTTGAGGTAATACTTCAACAATAGCAAAATTTCTTTGATTCAAAGCTACTCTTGAATTTGGTTTTAATGTTTCTTTTTCAATTGATTTAATTACATTGACTACAAAACTTGGTCCACTTGAACTTCTAACTACTGCTCTACCATCATCTAAAGCATCTACAATATTTCCAGTTATTAATGGGCTTCTCTTCATTTGTTCAAGATCATTTCTCATGGAAGCAATTTCTCTTTCCATACGCATGCGCTCATTTTCAATTAATTGCTTCTCAGTTTCTAGAGTTCTAATTTTTCTTTCTAAATGACGAGTATACGATAGTAGATAACTTCTGTCCTTTTCAGCAATGTCTTTGTCATCATCATCTCGTTCTACTTCATGACTCATAATAGTACATTTCCTCTTGTTTTAACCCTATGAAGGATTGTTATTACACGCAAATAAAAATATATGCGTATTAACTAATTTAAGATTGAATTCTATTAAAATGACTACCTTTTACTACATTAAATTCAGAGATTTTATCATTCGTATGCCATTTTTCCCTTTTTGATAGTAATTGGAAATAATTTCAATTTTTTTGTATTCTAATTTATCATATAATGCAATAGCGGCTTCATTCTTGTCATGAACCGTTAGTTCAATAATTATATTTTGAGAATTTTCATCGATTTTTTTTGAGTTAACTAGTTCTTGAAAAATAACTTTGATAGCTTTTTCAAGTTCTGCCATTAACTGAAATCCAATCTTTTGATTCCTAAAATCAGGATGAACATTTATTGTTGCTATTTCATAATTACCGATTTTATTTAGATAAGCAATAATAAAACCTACTAGTCTGTTTTCTTTTACTTTATCTTCAATTGTTGCTACGAAAAAAATCTCAAAATTTCTTCTCATTAAAAACAAATAAAAGAAATTCTTATCGAATTGTTCAAGTTTATCAAAACACAATTTCTCTATTTCAAAAACAGCATCTATATCATATGCAGTAGCAAGACGAATTTTAGGTTTCATTGATTATAGATACTGCTTCCTAAATTTTAGTTTAGTGTTTATACTAGAAAATCTGTTTTTTGTTTATGATAACCAATTAATTAATGAAAACGAAAGATTTTTGATTCAACTTATAATCTTCTATAGACATGACTGAAACAGAACCCAGAACAAGTTTTTCATTTAAAGAAATCGATAGGAGTTACTACATTGCTTTTATATCTGGTTTAATTGTTCTCTTACTTACAATAATTCTTACAGCGACTCTAAAAGGTGTAAATACTTCTTGGTTGGATGTGGTTTTCTATCCGCTTATTATCTACTTTATTTTCCAACAAGTTCTTAGTGGTTTTGGTTTCATTACAGGTTATATTCCCATTGCTCAGAAGATAATATATTGGTTGCAAAGAACTGCAAAGAAGAAATCTTACAGTGAAAAAGATGTTAAAAAATTTGATAATAAATTAAATGAGCTTGAAAGGAAAGAGAAAAGAGAGCATAATAGAATCAAATCTATCGAAAAAGAAATTTCAAAGAAAGAAGCAGTGCTAAAAGAAAAGAGAGAAGCAGGTTCTTGGTCTGAAAGGAAAATAAGAAGAGAAGAAGAAAGAATAGAGAAAGAAGTCAGAGAATTAAAGCAAGAAGAAATGAATATTGATGATTATTACTCGAAAGAAAAACAAGAAATAAATGATAAGAAGAGTAAAATTCGTGGAAAATTTGGGGAGAAAATGGTTCAAAAACAAGAAGAAATGGACCCAAAACGTTTCAAACTAATAATGCTTGTTCCAATATATTTTATGATGATCTTAGGAATCATCCTTTCTTTGATTTCAATAATAAGAGCATTTATAGTTTGGCCCGGAGACGCTACACCTGCTAGCGAATTTTTACAAACTGTAGTGAATGCTTTGGGAGTTTTGGATCTTATAAATGAATATTATAAAGGGATAATTGCTGCTGTTTTTATAATTACTTTCTTTATTATCCCAGCTGTTAGATTATTCAAAAATCCTGAAAAGGACATTGCTCCGAAAGTTATTGTTGGTCGACAGAGAAGAGTATCTGATTGGTGGAAACGTAAAATAAAGAAAGATCATCGAACACTTTTAGTCAGGCAATTTGAAGATATTAGAAGATATTATTATGATATAAAGCAAATCATAGGGAGAAGTTTGCTTATCCCAATTGGTCTTTCACAATTAATAGTTGCACCTATTGGTGGGTTATCTATAATCCTGGGATTAAAATCTGGAGTCGAAAGAAAAAGATTGGAGAAATATGAAAATTTACTTCTCATAATTGTTGCAGGCGCTTTAATGGGAATACTTGTGGCAGCATATATCTTCTTTTATGCGAAAGAAGTTAAAACCATTCATTCAATCATCGTTATTCTTATGAAACTACTCTACATTGCATTTCTTATTTATTCATTCAGAATATTTACACGATCACCACTTGCTGATACAGATGAATTATAATTTTTGACTCTGCTAAGGTGCTTTCTTTTCTAACCATTGAGACATCTTCTCAAGTGCTCTACGAAAAGCAGAATCAACATTTTTTCTTTCTCTACCTATTTCTGCCCAGGTTCGCTTCTCTCCTTCTGGGATAAAAATACGATCAAAGTGCCACCCGTCTCCTCTTGGCTCCATGGATATTGTTCCTTTATCTCTTTCTACAAAAATAACCGGATTCCTTTCTTGATCACAATACCCAATAGCAGCAACAAATTGAGCATTTCGATTTTCAATGCTTTTGAGTAATTTTGTAATCCCTTCTTGACCTATAGTTTCGTTTACAAATTTCACTAATGCCCCTGGAAAATTCTTTAGAGATTCAATTTCTAACCCACTATCTGAAACAGCTATTGGTGTACCAACTTTCTCATATGCTTGTTTTACTTTGAAAGCAACCACTTCTTCTACTGATAGTGATTGGATTTCAATTAAATCTAGGCCGGATGTGAATTGAATATCAAATTTGTTTCCCAGTATTTTTTTAATATCAGATTTTTTTTCTTTGTTTTCAGTTACAAAGGTTATAGTTTTACTTTTGGTCATATTCACACCTTATTTACTCTCTAATCTCTCTCCCACTTTGTAAGGAAGACACCAACGATAATTGAAGCCAATCCAATTGCTAAAGCAATACCAATATTCATCCAAGCATTTCCAATATTATTTGTAATCATACTTGAGCGTAAAGCATCAACCAAGAATGTTAATGGGGAGAATTTAGAGATAACTGCAAGTGCTCTAATTCCGGATACATCAAAGAATACTCCACTTAAGAATAGCATTGGTATTGTAATTAGAAATCCGACTATCAGTGGATTATTTGGATTCCTGATAATTTGACTTAGCAGCAAACCTAAACCGGAAAATAGAATTGATCCAACAAATACTATTGGAATAATTAACGCACTAAAGCTGCTCCAACTAAAACTAAATACTATCCATGCGGTAAATACTGTAAGAGTTGTCGCAATAAACGCTATGAGGAATTGCCAAGTAATTTCGGCGCTTACGTATTCCCATCTTGTTAATGGTGTTGTAGCAAATTTCCTGAGTAACTTAGCTTTTTTATAATGCGTCTGACGGTTTATTGTACCTAATAAACTTGTATTCATTATTATAACACCAATAATCCCTGGTAGAAAGAAATCAATATAGTTTAAATTTTCAGATATGAAATTTTCAGTTTCAACATTTATTATTGGTTGAGTTCCATTTTGCTCAATATTGAATTCCCGCATGGCATTGGAAACAAGATGTGAAACCCTGAAAGCACTAGGAGAATATGAATTAAGGATAAGCGTAGCATTCGAAGATGAGTATAATGGATTAATCGCATCTGACGACCAATTTACTGGAATAACTAAACAAGCATACAGATCATCTTGTTGCATAATTACTTTGGGATCTTCTGTAGTTGGTACGAGAATAACATTCAAAATATCTATTGAATCCAGTTTGTCAAATAAATCCTGAGTAACATTAGTTGCATCATTATCTTGAACCCCAAGATTAAAAATCAAGAGATCTTGTTTTGCAAAAATTGACCCAAATAACAATAGTAAAATGATTGGATAAAATAAGAACAGGAATACAGTTAGACGTGAACGATAGAATAATTTCACAGATATACCAAGGTGATTACCGATACGTCTAATACTATGAGCTAAGTGAAGGAAGAAATTTCCGAGTTTTTTTCCGATGTTTCTTGCTGTCATTTTTACTCCTTCTTTACTAACTATCCCTTTTCCAATTTGTAGCAAATATTCCCAATGTGAAGAAACCTATTGCCATTGCAGCTGAAATCAAGAAAAACCTCCACCATAATATTGAAGCTGCTTCAAGCATCAAGAATCGCATGCCTTCAGTTAAATAATATAATGGAAATATCCTCGAGATAAATTGGAGTAACTCTGGAAAAGAATCCAAAGGCACAAGAGCACCACTTAACAGTATTTGAGGGATTGTTATCAGCACTGAAGCAATAATAACTCCATCAGGATTGGTTATTATTCTAACAAGTATCATGGCAATTCCAGAGAAGGTCATAGTGCCAAAAATAATATAGACAAGCATTAACGGATGCAAACTTGCTACATTAAAACTATAAATCAATGCAAACAATACTGTCAGAAGTCCAGCTAAAATAGCTATGAATATTTGCCAGATTTGTTTGGAGACTATCCACTCAAATTTATTCGCTGGCGTTGTTGCTAGTTTTTGTAGTATTCCACTTCGCTTTTCTTCAAGATCATAGCTTAAACTAGTAAACAATGCTATTGTTGAAATTGTTATCATAATAATTCCAGGAACTAGAGAGTCAATAAAGCTTAACTCATTTGTATAGAGATTTTCTAGCAGTAAATCATATTTCACATCGATTTCCAGATGATAGATGTTTTCCATAGAAACTACTTCTTCTATAATTTCCAAAATTATTTTCGCTGTTGCAGAAGAAGGGTCATAGTAAACTGTAAGACTACTCGTGAGATTCAAACCGATTCTTAGTCCATATGTTTCAGGAATTTCCAAGAGAATTACTTTATTTTTCTCACTTAACCAGTCATCCACTAAATCAATTTCTTCTTCTATCTCATTTATTGTTAATCCCGGCAATTCACTTAATGTTGCAATGAATATTTCTGATTCCGCACTTTTATCTAAGTCATAAACATCAAGAGTGTAATTAGTATCAATCGTTCGACCAAACATGGCTCCGAATAGTAGAATGAGGATTACAGGATAAACAATGGACCAAAAGATAGAAGTTGGCGATCTGAAATATTTTAAACTAATTCCACCTACTTGGTTACTTATTCTTCGAAAACTAGAAGCAATAAAAAACAGAATTTTCTTGAAGCGATTCTTTTCATCGTTTTTCCTTTCATTTTGTTGGGAACCATCATTTTGTTGTTCGCTCAAGATTTCTTTCTCCAAGAGTTTTAATTCTTGTTCAATGCCTCTCCAGTTAATGTGATGAAAACGTCATTTAATGTGGGTTTCTGGGTTATTATATCAGAATATCTGACTTTTGCTCTATCAAGTTTCTCTAGAATTTCAAGTAGGGTTGTTTCTTCACTTGAGATGATTATCTCATTGTGTAAAACCTCTAAGGGGCAAACACTTTGCAAAATATCTATCGCATCTTGTCTTGCTTGATCTGTTGGGCTTCGAATTATTATTTTGTTGCCACTACTGAATCGATCTATAAGCTCGATTGGGGTTCCAATATCTTTCATTAATCCCTTATGTATTATTGCAACTCTATCTGCAATAGCTTGTGGTTCTATTGCATCATTTGTTGTTATAAAAATCGTTTTTCCTTCTTTATTGAATTGCTTGATTATATCCCAAACTTCCTTCTTCGCAAATTGATCTAAACCAGCTGTTGGTTCATCTAGAAAGACAATTTGGGGATCATTCACAAAAGCTATTGCTAATCCAACACGTTTCTTAAAACTAGGTGTGAGATGCTTATATCTGGCATTTGCTTTCTCTTCTAAATGAAGAATTGCTAATATTTCTGGAGTTTCAATCATGTTATCGTACATTTTTCCCCAAAATTGAATGTTCTCTTTTACAGTTAAATTATCATGAGTGCGAAATTCTTGTGGTAAAAAACCTATTTGTTTCTTTATTTCCCTCATTTCTATTTTACTTTTAATGTTAAAATCCAGTATTGATATTTCTCCATCACTCGGTTTTCTTAATCCGACTAAAATTTCTATTGTTGTAGTTTTCCCGGATCCATCAGGACCCATTAGTGAAAAAATCTCCCCCTTTTTTACTGTAAACGAAAGTCCGGCTAGTACATCATCTGAGCCATATGTTTTCTTAAGATTACTAATTTCGATAACATTATCTTGACGCACAGTTTACACCGAGGATTATTTTATTCGAGTATGCTGAGGTATTGTACTTTATAATTAATTCTTATGGTCTAAAAAGTGCTTTCTTGCTACCTTTTTTTTATATTTCAAATTAATTCAGTTTTTTTACAGAGTTTTTTTCGAAATACCTCATAAGTAAGACTTTTAACCTTTGTTTTATTTATCCGTATTTGGTATAAAGAAATTAATTAACTTAAACATTCAATATTTGTGAATTTTTAGATCTCTCTAAATTTTTCGCTTTGAATGAATCACTGTTGTGAGATTAAATTACTATGTCTTTATTAAGGAAAATAATTAAATCAAGAGATTCCAAAGACAAAGAATCAGAGGAAGAAAAGAAAACCATTGCTATCATTGGATTAGATGGTGCTGGTAAAACCACCATTATTGGGAGATTGTTGAAATCTGATTATTCACTCACACGACCTACTTTTGGGATTAACATAGAAATTTACAAGTATCGTTCTTTGGAGTTTATTGTTTATGACTTAGGTGGGCAAACACCTCTTAGAGAGACTCTTTGGGAGAAATTCGTTTCAAGTGCTGATGGATTAGTATTTGTTCTTGACTCTACAGATAGAAGAAGATTTGATATTGCTGCTAAAGAATTCAATAATGCACTTGGATATAATGATAGAGCTCCTGTTTTATTTTTATCAAATAAAATTGACCTAGAAAATGCCGCATCTGCTGATGAAGTTCTTGAAGTAATAGATTTTGGGGAATTAACAAGAAAACAAAGGAAATATAATTTTGCTAGATGTTCTGCACTTACAGGTGAATTACTTTTTGAAAGCTGGGATTGGTTAACACTAGAATTATCTGAAGACCAAAATTTACCAACTACAAATGTCAAAATTTATGGTGGGTATATCTTTGAATCTGATGGAACAGAGATAGAGACCACTTTACTTGGAAAACCAAAAACTCAATCTAAATATGCTACTTTGTTTAAGAAGGGAAATAAAGAAATTAAAAAGTACCTAAGAATCATGGAAAATTATGATCGTGCTGAAACTCTAATGCAGATTGATGAAAAACAATTAGTTTTAACAAAAAATGGCCCATTAGTCTTATCGATAATTATTGGTGAAAATGATCCTGCTGCTAGAGCAATTCAAATTATGAAGAATCTGCATAAAAATATTGAACGGAAATTCGAAACAGACAAATCTGAGTGCTTGAAACAATTACTTGAAGATAATTATCCGCTAGATATTATAAAAGATTGAGAATTTGTTTCTGATTATTCCTTGTGTTTTTCTTGAATTATTGAAGGTAAGACTTCTAGGATGCCATCAATATCCTCTACTTTATCAACAATATCAGATAGATGAACTCCATCTTCAGCCCAAATTTTGCACAGAATCATATAATCTCCAGTAGTTGTTGATATAGAAACAATATCATCAATTTTCTTCAAAGATTTAATTACTTTCAGCAATTTACTTGGATTAGTATTGATGCCTACAAAAGCTTCGGTATTATACCCAAACGCAATTGGATTAATCATAATTGAGAATCTTTTGATGATTCCTCTTTCAACTAATTTTGTCATACGTTGACGAACTGTTGATTCGCTTCGCTTTATTTTCTGTGCGATTTGTACATTTGTTATTCTTGAATCATCCATAAGAAGTTCGATTATTTTCTTGTCGATTTTATCTATCATCTGTATTGCTTCCAAAATCTTGACTTGCTGTATACGATTTTCGAGTTAATTATAACGAAAATCACATATTAAGCTTATCGCTTGAAAAAATTAAGAAAAGATATATGAGAAGCAACGCTTCCCATTTTCAATGTTAAATTTTAGAATCCCATAATCATCTGAAGGATTCTTCAGGATATTCTTGATAGGTTTCTGTTTTTGATTTACCAGGATTATTAATCGCACCACCAATAAGACCAGCAATTATACTAACAACTCCTAGTATTGCTGAAACGACTAAAGAAACGAGTATTCCAATGGCAATTAAAATACCGATTATTGGTGAAAGTGTTGCTGGATCAAAACGACCGAAAGTTGCTATTTCAAAGACTATAGCGAAAATTCCAGTACCACCTAAAACAACAACAAAAACAATTACAAGGGTATTTATTACGAACGCAAATAATGCTGTCAGAAAACCTGCTACAGCACCTCTTCCAGGACCTTGTGCTATGATTCCAGCAAGAAGTCCGCCAATTAACCAACCTGCTGGTGAAATATAAACCATATATGATATTCTATCAGATAACCAGATAAATAGTACGAGTAATCCTGCACCAATTATTGCACCTAATAGTGCTCCTAAGAATGTTCTACCTTTACTCATTGAAATCAACTATTTTACAATTCTACTAGTTATTGCACTAAAATGATAATAAAACATTTCTTATTAGGCAAGAACAAATACAAAATTCCTCTCAGAATTCATCCTGGTCATCCTTTTTGTGATAACGTCCAGCATCAGTTGGACTTTCATATTGTTCAAAGAATTGAGTTTCATAATCTGCAGTTGAATATTCCTTTTGGGACTTTGTCATTTGATTTGCTATGAAAAATCCAAACAAAGAAAAACTAATCGATATTCCTGCGATTATCAGTGTTACAATCATTGCACTAACAAAAGCTTGTGCTATGATCCCTGCTTCGTTGATACCAAATATTGTGGATGAATTCAATATTTCCAGAAGTAAGGTTGAGAGACTACTAAATATTAACACAATGACTAACACAAGAACAAAGAATATTCCACTTGTAAAAGCAGTAGAAATTATACTATTAATTTTGTCATTCAAGATGAAACCTGAGATGGTACTTATGATCACCCAAACTATTACTAAGAATGCCCAAAAGGTTGCAATATGATCAATTGCTAGATAAAGTAGTAATGATGTAATCATTAAACCAATTATTGTTGATAAGAGAGCAACGAAAAAGCTTCTTGCTATGTTTGCCAGGTTATTTTCCACCTATTCATTTTCTATGATGTGTATCCTCATTGTATATACTAGTTATATGCTCGATTGGTTTTTATGAATTCCTTAATGAATACAAAATGACTTTAAATCATTAATTAGTTGATAAATAAAACAAAAATTTAGGAGGAGGAAGTTGAGTGCCTCTAGACAAAGAAATGCTAAATTTTCTAGTAGAAGAAACCATTGATAACGCATTACAAGATACCAAAGAAAAACTGAATGAGTTAGCCTATAAATATCAAATGAGAATTACGGTAAGAGCTCCATTACTTGTAAATGTTGAACAAGTTGAAAAAGGAGAAGTAGTTTGGGATATGAAGTAACCTAAAACATTCAATAAAAATAAGAAAAACAAAAAAAAACGGCAATACTACTTTTGATATAATGTTATTTGCTGTTCAGTAGAAAAAATCTACAGTAAGATATAGTAATTACTACTAATCTTAATCTGTAAACCTATTCCCGCATTCTTTGCAAACTTTTACCTTTGCATAGATGGGGTTATGGCCTGCGTATCCCAATACTTTGGATTTATCTTCTACTTCTTTGACATTTTCTGTTCCGCACTTAGGGCATTGGTATGGCATTAATAATCACCTAATAATATTCTACGATTCTATTTAGAGGTTTTTTACTTTTAACTCTATTGGAATAAATATAATACGATTTTATTTATTATTTTTGGTATCAACATACTATTTTATAATTTAGAGTGTAGTAGAAAAACTCCACGATTTAATGTGGTTCTTTTAGAAAAGAATTTTAAATTCAAAGTAATTATTTCTGTTTATGTCATCTGAGGAAGAGAGTAGTCAACCAATTCCGGAAGATCTTCCGGAATATGAAGCTAACCCAGGAATTATAGTAGAGGTTATTGAACCTCGTTGTTATTGGTGTGGTAAGGCACAACCAGAAATTAAAGAACTACTCGAAAGTAGATATCAGAAGAAAAACCAAGAAGAAATCGAAATTTACCTTAGTTGTACACAAGAACATGAGAGTAAAACTCAGAAATTTCTAAATTTCAATGAAAGATTTTATTTTCTCTATATTGCTTTTATGTTCGTTTTTCCTGTAATTCTACTAACACTAGCGTTAATTATTTCGAAACATATTTTTTCAATTGGATTTTCATTATTCATATCAATGGGAATTGGTTTACTCATAATGCCATTACTTGGAAATCAACTAGTTAAGAATATAGGTCTTAAGAGAAGCCTTCTACTTGGCAGAATTATTGGTGTTATCTTAGTAATTATTGGTGTTGCATTAATTCTTACATTTGGTCAGGCATTTTTTGGTTAGATGCTTGAACAAATTTCTATAAATTCTAAAGGAAAGATATACAATGAAAATCTCAAAAATGACAAAGAAACACGTACCGCAAGTTATAGATGTTTTACGTGAAGCTTTCAATGACTGGTCTCTTAAGAATAGAGGAAGATCAAGAAATCGGAATCGTAAACCTGAAGCAATACTCCCTTATTTGGAAATAGAACCTGATGGGTGCATAGTTGCTATTGAAAGGAGTAAAGTAGTTGGTGCAATTTTCTGTCATGTTTGGGGAAAATTTGGTTGGATTGGAACCTTTGGAGTTCATCCTGATTTTCAAGCGAAAGGTTATGGCAAGGATTTAATGAATAAAGCAATCGAGTATTTAGATAAAGAACGAAACGTCACAACTTTAGCTTTAGAAACAATGAATGCTAGTAATTCAAATATCGGTCTTTACAGTAAACTCGGATTTAAACCAGCCTTTCAAACAATTCGTTTAATTCGTCCGATTATAGTAACTCCATTAAAAGAAAAAAACTTTAGCAAATTTGCTGAAGAAAACAATCTTGAGATTAGTTTTATGTCTCAAGAAGAAGAAAAAGACGATATTATTACTAGAGGTAGTTGGTTAGCAAGTAAGATTGAGAATGGATTAGATTATAAATCTGAAATTGAGCTTGCAGACAAGTATAAGTTCGGAGAAATCATTCTTTTAAAAAGAGAAGGCTTTATCATCGGTTTTGCTATTTGTAGGTTGTTAAGAAGATATGAAACAGAAGAAATTGATCAAGATTTAACTGTGAAAATTTTAGTTATTGATAAAGATGTGAAAGACCCACAGTATTTGGATTATCTATTGTTTACCTGTGACAAACTTGGAGAAAAATTAGATAAGAAAAATCTAAAGATGAATATAAATTCCAGTTACTGGTTAGTTTATAAGCATTTAATAGAATCAGAATTTCAAGTTCGTTCCACTATTTTACGTATGATAAAATTTAGTGAAGACATAAAATCCTATGACCATTATCACGAATGGTTAGTCAATTGTACAAGCTTCTCAATGTAAAGTATTATTCTTCACCCACTTCAAAGTCTTCGACTTTCGGGGGAATCTGTGATTCAATCTCCTCTGAGGTAAGAGGTTTTTCAGATTTAGCCTGAGCTTTTTCTTCTTTGGAAGTTATAGTTTCAATAATGTTTAGCTCTTTTCCTTGACTTTTTGCAAAACTTTCTTTTATTATCTCTACAATTTGTTCAGTTTCTTTTACTCTGAATCTAAATAGAGCAAATAGAATTGCTTCTTCATTAATACCAATTAATTCTAATAGAGTGTATTTTGCTATTTTTTCACCTTTTAATACTCGAGTATTTTTCTTCTGTATCTCAATGGAAGAAATTTCCGCCCATTTTAATTCACTCCAAGCGAAATATGAACGAAGATGGATCCCATCTGAATCAATGATAATTTTACACATCATTATTGATACAAATGATTCTGAATAGATAAGAAGAACAATGCTTCCAAAAATAATCAGTGTAACTCTGAAGAAAATAGTTTGTGTATCAAATACAGCACCAAACACGATAGCTATTGTCCCAACAGCTAGAAACATTAACAAGAAAATAAGTTCAGTTATTTTTCTTTTTCTTGAATGTTGTATTATTTTCTGATCATTGTTTGTTTCCAAAATATCATTCATTACTTGATTACTCAATTTTATTCCTCTAGAGATTTTTATTATGAAAAATACATTGTCTTGTAAACGAATCTCAATTAACTGAATTCTTTTTAATTCTTTAGTCGTTAATCTATTTTTTTAAAGAATATTTGTCTGTCTTCAGTTGAATCATGAATTACAATACTCGAATCCAGATTAGAGACAAGATTATCTTTATGCTGATGTGTGAGAAAAAGCTGCAAGACAGATGATTTATCTAATTTTATTGTACTTGAATCCTTGTTTTGCGTGTTCTTTACATGTACAATTTTTTGTTTCGTAATATAGTTGAGAAGTTTGTATAACCATTCTTTACTCCAAGTACTTTTAGGATCTGAAAATAAAACAGCTGTTTGAAAGAAATCTGATGGTATTATGATCATAAGACCAGCTTGATTTCCATTGGTTTTGATTTCAAAAGTAGGCCAGTCTATCCTTAAATCTAAATCCAAGATTGAATCTTCTGTACTTATTGATTTTGCATCGTTTCCAGCGAATGATTCGATTTCTTTTGCCCACCAGAAATAAGCAATTTCCTCAATTTCCTTTAAATTTGAGAGTTTTCTAAAAGAAATTTTTTCAGTTAATTCAGGGTTTTCAATTAAGGGTTTTATTTTCCATAAGAACAATCTAACAAGAGTTAAACCAACACCTTGAGATTGATAGTTTAATTTGTCATACATTTTGACAGCAGGTTCATTCGCGAGTAATACAGAAAAGCAAATGAAATTTTTCTTTTTCTTTCTAGCAAAATCCTCAGTAAAATTCATCAAAATAGTCCCATAGCCTTTTCTTCTATATTCCTTAGTTACACCAACAGCATATACAAAGAAAGAACGTTTTCGTCTCTCAATTGAGAGAGAACCTGCAACTTTTCCATTTTCCAACAAGATAAAACGAAATTGCCTTGCTAATTTTGAAGCAAAATTAAAATAAAAATTAATTCTGCTTCTTCTTGATTCTTGAGCTTTCTTAAAAATCGGATCTTCTTGATGGATTTTCATATTTAATTTTGTAAACCAGTGTAATCTTATTAGTGGAACTCTTTTTATTCGTATTGAGGGTGAATTCTTCATGTCTAATCAGATCACATTTTTATTATTATATTTTTAAAAAAACATAGGAGTTTTTTGTACATATTAACTACCATCAAAATTCAAAAACAAGTTTTAATCTGTATTCATTGTTTCCTTTATTTCTCTAATCATTATATCATAACCTGTTTGACAACAAGTCATATCAACATGGTTTTTGTTGATAATATATTGCTTTACGTTATCATCATCCATTAATGCGCTTTCTACTGAAACTGCTCCATCACCTCTTAGAACTTCTGGATAACCAATTCGAGGATAGAATTCAAATATTTTATTCGGAATAAGAATCCAATTAAATGGATTAAGAAGATAATGGCTGGGCAAATCATACCATTCATGTATCGAACTATTTTCTGCTATCAATTTTTTACGTAAATCCATTTTTTCCTTAGCTTGCATGAATTTAGGGAGAAGACAGGAGGTTTCCCATCTCCATGTATAAACATTAGTAATGAGTGAATTTCTCCCTGCTACATTTACGTATTTGATGTCCTCTCTGCAACCTTTAGAGGATAATTCTATTAGAAAATCAGATCTGGGAGCCATTTGTTTTGTTGATATAGAATCGATTTTTCGCTCTTGACTTACATCCCATAATCTTCTCGCAGCTTTCACTCTATTCAAGAATTGCTTCGATGGCAACCGAAACATCTCCATTGCAGAGAAAAATGTACCACCATAGGGAGTGCCAAACGTGACTAGTTTCTCTACTGGCGTTTGCTCTGTTGTATCTAAATACCTCTTTGAGATTAACCCACCTCGAGAATGAGCAATAATGATTATCCTTCTTTTACCAAACTCATTTTTTATAGCATTGAGAATCTCTTTTAGCTCTTTTACAGAAATTTCAATATCACCAAAAGGGGATTTTTGTGAATATGTCAACCAATCTATATTGTGTTGATCCAATATTTCTGTAACACCTTTCGGGACAAGTTGTTCTGAAAGAGTCCACTCAACTGGAATAAAAGGTGGAGGGGGGATTGAATGCCAACCATAATCAACTGGTTCAGGGTCCTTTTGGTATTCTTTTACCCAACCCATATTGCCAATATCTGGATCCAACCAGCAATACTTTGAAGTCGCAAAACCATGAATTAATAGTACTAAGAAATCCCCTTCGGAATCTGGATTTGCTGTAGTTTCGATATCTTTTCGTTTTAGTGCTTTATTTATTGCTTTTTCAGATGCACTTATTTTGGGGGAAGTTCTTTTTGAGTAATTTGGATCTCTAATGGTAAATATTTTTTCTGCTAAATCAGTAGTAGAGATCATTGTTTACTCTCCTATTCGATGTATGATTAGGTCATAATATTACTTTTATTTGTTTAGAAACGATACTTTACCTCAACAGGTAAGATGTAAAATTGCTGCAACTTTTGCTTTTTCTTTGAAAAGAGTATTTAAAAGGTGCATAACAACCGGTGTTTTATCCATCAGTAAAATTGCCTTTGATTCTTCAAGTAATTTCTTGGATTCTTCAGACATAGGCAAGATACCACGTTGCCCTTGACCAATTACTAAAGTATCTGGTTTTTGATCTAATAGTAATTGTATTTCTAGTGGACCAAGAACTGTATGCCCTTTACTAATGGGTCTGGATAACTCTTTTTTTCTAGTTGTAATCGAACCGTCTACATTGATATAGATATCTTGTTTGTATGTTACACCATCGATGGTTATAGACCCAAATTTAGTTTTTTCAATTCTCATTGTGATCCCATTCAGATTCCTATTTTTTCTTTAGCTTTATAGTATTAAAAATGAATTGGAAAAAGTTATAATGAAGCAATTAAATGGAATGAAAGATTTAAACAAATACTGGATGATTACGATGACTGAAGAATGGCGTTTAATTGAATTTGATGGACTTCCAGGAAGCGAATCCCAAACTGTTTATCATGCTGTTGGCTTAGCGATGGAAAGATACGATGACATTGAAAATACCATTATTATTTGTTGGCCTGATGATCCAGCAGTTTGTGTTGGTTATCATCAAATAATTGAGGAAGAAGTAGATACAGAATATTGCAGGAAAAATAATATTCCAATTGTTCGTAGACCGCTAGGTGGAGGAGCAGTGTATCTTGATAGTGGTCAGCTATTTTATCAAATAATTGGACGTCTCGATAGTAAGAAATTACCACAGAATGTAGCTAAATTATATGAGAAGGTTCTACAGGCTCCCATTGAAACATATAGAGCAATTGGGATAAATGCAGAATATGCACCAGTTAATGATATACAAGCTGATGGAAAGAAAATTTCTGGCAATGGTGCTGCTGAAGTCGGTGGTGGACGAATTTTAACTGGTAATCTTATTTTTGATTTTAATTTCGACGAAATGGTCAAAATACTAAAAGTTCCAAATGAAAAATTCAGGGATAAAATTGCTTCTAGCTTAAGAGAACGGCTCGGTACAATCAAAGGTTTTCTTGAAAATCCTCCTGATAAACAAGCAGTAAAGAAAATTCTAATTGAGAAATTTGAAGAAATGCTTGATGTCAAATTCAGAATGGATAACAAATTCCTGCCAAAGGAACAAGAAATCAATGAAGAATTATTGAAGCAATATAGAAGTGAAGAATGGTTGAATATACCAATTCATCGTAAAAGCGAGCTCATGGAGAAGCGCAAAGTAAAAATCTCAACTACAACTCAAATTTATGAATCAGTATACAAAGCTCCAGGTGGATTAATTCGGATATTCTTTGAAGTAGAAGAAGACTTCATTAAAGACGCCATCATTAGTGGAGATTTCTCCGCAGAACCTATGAACACTCCTGAATTAATTGAGAATGCTCTCATCGGTACTCTCCTAAATCCAAAACACATCTATTCAAAAGTCGCCCAAGTATTCGATTCAGAAAAAATTGACATTCCTGGTGTCTCGCCTGATGATTTCGTAAAAGCAATAGAGTTATCTGTTAAGGACTTATTCTAAAAGTCCTTTGTTTTTCCCCCAAAGATAGCTATAAAAAGACTTGTGAGTTATTTCTTGTATGAAAGCAGAATATGAACTCCCAAAAGAAAGTGATCTTGACTCATTGTTGGTGAAAATAGCAGAAAACTTTGGCACATCTGTGAAAACTCTCGAAGATGATGTAACTAAAATAATCTCAGTTCCATCAAGAATTAGGATTATTCAAAGAGTAGATGAAACTAAGTATGTTCTGAGAGTTAGAGGAGCTTCTGATGAAGACATTGCCTTTTTAACTGACATTTTAGGGAATCCTGTTAAAGTCAGTCAAGAGAAATTAAGTTTGAATGATTTTGTTAACGTAGTAATGGGTATTCCCGATGTTAAGACTAAAAGTAAAGAAGAAGTCATAGACATTCTAGATCTCGACGAGGAAGAATTCCAACAATACTACACACAATTAGAGCGATTTGGAAAAAGAGAGCGTGGACCTCAACCAATTCTTGATGCATATGAAATCCTTAGCAAGTAGTTGCTAAGTTAATTTTTTCTTTATTTTTTTTATAAATACATATTTAAAAACAAAACATCTTACTAAGTATTATGATGAACAAAAGGTTTTTGTTAGTTTTAACGGTCAGCTTATTGCTGCTGCCTTTTACTACTACATGGGTGAAAAATGAGAATACGAGCGCTTATGAAAATCCTACGGAAACTACGAATTTAACAATCGATGCTTTTACGGAGAATTTCAAAGGAACAATTCCTGCTAAGGCCTTCGTAGGACCCGATAATGTTTTCAATGTTGTAAATGCTTCTATTCACGATGCTGTCTCAACATTATATCTTGAAGTTTACACTCTTTCAAGTCAAAATCTAATTGATTCTTTGATTCATGCTAAAGTGACCAATGGTGTCGATGTAATTATTCTATTAGAGTTTGATCATGTTAGTGGTTTTGAAGATGATTACACTGAACAAGCAGCTTATGATTTAGAGCAAGCTGGAGTTGAAGTACTCTGGACAACACCTGATTATGACTTTACTCATGCAAAATTCTGGGTTGTTGATGGGCAATATACATACGTTTTTTCGGGTAATTGGGCTCCAACAAGTATACCAGCTGATACAGACGCACGAGAAAATAGAGAAATGGGATTAATGTTTGAAGATACAGATATAGCAACCTTCTATGAAGATATTTTCTTTGAAGATTACGCAAAAGCAACTGCTTATTCTGGAACAGATCCTGGTCATACTTTGCCAAGTGAAGGTTCAGGAACATATGTACCTGTAAAAGTAAGTCCTTTAACTCTTACAGAATACATGGAAGTTATTCCTGTTTTCTCTCCAAATAATAGCTATGCTATGTTACTGTCTTTGATTGAAAATACAACTACAACACTTGATGTGCAACAACAATATCTAACTACTACTTGTGAATTAACTTACGATTTAATTGATGCTGCAAACAGAGGTGTAACTGTAAGAGTTATGTATCCAGAACCAACTACTGCTTCGAAAAACGTAACAGAATTGCTTTTACAAAATGGTATAGAAGTAAGGTTTTCTTATAGTCTTTACAATCACAACAAGTTTCTCCGATCAGATGGAGATACTGTTTCTGTCTCAAGTATTAACTGGTCCAACGGTTCAGTAGTTGATAATCGAGAAGCAGGAGCTATCGTGAAAAATACCAACATTGCAGCGTATCTAGGTGATGTTTTCGAGTATGATTGGGAAAACTTTACACACATTCCTACTGGATTTACTCCCGAAGTTGAAATAACCAAACCAGACCTAAACACTGTAGCTAATGGTACTATTGAAATTGAAGCAGGATTCTATATTGGTCCTTTCACAACTGGAACATTATATGTTGATAATGTTTTAGTACACACATGGACTACTCCGGATGGTTTAGAGACTTTCAATCTTGATACAACAACATACACAGACGGAATTCATCAAATCAAAGTTATAGGAACACCGAATGTTGGAGATCCAATAATCGCTGAAATCGACATCAATATCATAAACTTGGATTGGTGGGGTATACTAATTTCAGAGGTTCGCTTCGATGCTGTAACTGAGCCAAATGGAGAATACTTCGAAATATATAATGGTTTTAGTTTCGAAGTAGCAATTGGCGGTTGGGAAGTAACTGATGGCGAAGACACTTATACTATACCTGCAGACACGACTTTTCTGGCGGATGATATACTAGTTTTCGTTCGAGATTCAGCAGTTTATACTACTGAAATGGTTGATGTTGGCATCCCCTCTCCTGTCTATGACTTTGTTTACGGAGGTTTATTACTAGGGAATACTGGCGACGAATTAATTCTTAGTGGTCCACATGGAGAAATTGATGTTGTTGTTTGGGGTACAGGATCTCATACAGGAGTTACTGCTTGGACTGGTTCCATAGATGATACTCAAAGTTTACAAAGAGACCCCGCAAACCACGATACAGATGATTGTTCAGTTGACTTCATCGTGAGAGTACCAAACCCAGGAACTGTCTACGTTACTACAACACCGGGTGGATTTATACCAGGATTTATCTTTGGCACAACAATCTCAGCTATTGCGGTAGTTACAATAGTAGTTATTTTCATTAAACGCAAAAAATAAGTTGATGTAAGGGAAATTTGGCGTACCCAAATCCCTCATTTCTTTTCTTTTTGATTTCTTGATAGAATTACTCAATTGGTTTACAGAGACATTTCTTCATTCGTAAATCAAAGAAATTAAAAGTATTTGCTGGTTTTATTTGCCAAACTGTATCTGCTCCTCTACCTGTTCCACCTACAGCTAAAACATCCTTATTAATAGGAATAAGCCCAGCATCCGCAGCCATAAGTACAATTTCAGCACAAACCTTCGTACCTTGTCCAAAAGTTCGATATACCTCAGCAACTAGTTCAGCAATTTGCCAGGTACTATGTTTTCTTCGAATTGCTCTATCGACTCCAGCAAAAGCATGAGTAGTTGTTAAAACTGCAACATTCTTCTTTTTTAGTAATTCAAGCAATTCCTTATCCATTTCATTTTCTCCTGGTTTAAGAAATCCAAAAACGTGGGTAACAATAACTAGTTGATCTATATCGGTAAAAATGTCCAGAGCTTTTGCTGCTGTCGTTCCTTTTGAAGTTGCAATAACTACTTTCGGAATTTTGTACTCTTGAGAGTATTCATATGCCAACTTCAGAGCTTTTTCTGTATTTACTTTTCCTTTTTCTTTAAAATATACTATTGTATCAACTTCAGACATTTTCAAACCAGCTTTCTCTTGGATAATACTGCTTGTAAATGTTGAATACTAAACTGAGTAAAAAAGAGTTTTCATTGAAGAAAATTAGCTGATTTCTTAATAATTACATCACTTGAGTAATTGTTAGCTGTAAATATTCCATTTCTTTTACTAAACGCTTTGTTAACTCATTAATTGTTAACTCTCTGAAAAACAGGAGATGACTTTTACATTTGCAATCAGATGAGCCAAAGTTCTTTATGTTGGTTGTTTTTTCTTCAAAGATTTTAATTATCTGTTCAACTAAACTACACTCAATTTTTTGATCTGAATGTATTTCTCCAAAAGCTATAATATTCACGAATTCATTTTGTAAAAGATAATCAATATGCCAGAAAATCTTTTTTTCCTGTTTTAAATGCCGAGATAACCTCTTATCTAAACCCCCTGGTCCTAATGCAGATCCAATATAGATATAATTACCTCGCTTAAAAGAAAAAGAACCTAAGGCACCAATTGATAGATTGATATCGTGTAATGTAGATAAAAAAAGAAGATAGGTCCCCCTATTTTCTGGCAAATTTCCACCCTAACTTAGATGTATTAATCGATTACTACTTCCAGAGGAACCGAGGAGTTTCATATAGGAACTCGCAACCATCTTTTCTAGCTACAACATCATCTTCTATCCTCACACCAAATTCACCTTCGATATAGATTCCAGGTTCAATAGTATGACACATTCCATCTTTTAGGAGGAGTTTGTTTCCATTCACCATGTAGGGAGCTTCGTGACCTTCTATGCCGATTCCATGACCTAATCTATGTGTGAAGTATTTTCCAAATCCTTCTTTTGTGATGACATCTCTCGCAGCTTTATCAACATCTTCACATTTTACTCCTTCCTTTGATGCTTCAAATGCAGCTCTATTAGCTCTGTATACAATATCATAGACTTTCTTGAATTTCTCACTTGGTTCTCCGATAACTGAAGTTATTGTAATATCGCCCATGTATCCTTTGTACCAAGGTCCAGCATCAATTAATAAAACATCATTTTTCTCAATTGTTCTTCCAGTTGGAGAGCCATGTGGTAATGCAGAATTAGGTCCCGATTGAACAAGTCCAAAAGCAGGTCTGCCATATTTTGACAATTCTTCTGAAATCAATTTAGACACTTCGGTTTCCGTCATACCTGGAGTTACTTGTTCAAAAGTTTTGATAATGGCATCTGAAGCAATTTTTGTAGCTTCTTGCATTAGTTTGATTTCCCCTTCAGATTTTATTATACGAGCAGCTTGCACTACTCTTGTAGCATTGACAAATTTCGCTTTAGGGAGAAATTCTTGTATTCTTAGAAACCAATCAAACCAGAGTTTATTATCAAGAGAAATTTGTTTGCTTTCTAATTCAAGATCTGTTACTATTTTCCCTAACAACTTAAATGGATCTTCATCTTCTTCCCATGTTTGAATTGATCCAAAAGTGACACCTTTTTCTATTCTACTTTTCTCAAAACTGGGACAAATAAAAACTGGATCATTTTCTTTTGGTAGAATAACACATGTAAGTCTTTCACTTGCATGAGTCATTAATCCTGTGGCATAAAACAAATCGACACCAGGAAACAGGATTAGACAGTCAGAGCCAATGGAACCCATTAGTTTTTGTAATCGCAATTGACGTTCTTCTAGCATTTCTTTCATCTCAAAATATAGCAAGAATTACTATGACCTATTCTTAATTAAAGTTACTTTCAATTTAAGTCTCACTAATTTATGAAATTGACTTGATTGCTTCTTCTAAAACACTAATGAAATCTGGTGACAATTCGTTTTGATCATTCAATGCATTCTTAAAAGTAAAACCAGAACGATGTTTGTGCCCCCCACCACCAAACTTGGCAGCAATTACAGCAACATCACATTTTTCGCTTCTTAAGCCAATTCTGAAATTTGTAGTATCAATTGCCAAAAGTATGTCTTCTTCACAGATTTCCGAGAGATATTTTGTAACTTTCCCTCGAGGCAACAGCGCTGATTCAGCAACAGCTATTGTTTTTCCTGAAAGAGTTATTACTTTCAAAGAAAGACGAATTCTATCTCTCTCTGCTTCAAACATCTTATATGCTTCCAAGTACTCTTGGAAAATCTCCTCATCCTCGAATTTCCCATCAATAAACATATCTCTTATCCTAAGTAAATCTGACATTGACATTCTATGGAAATCTATTAGCGTATAGAAAATATTCGCTAGTCGATCAGGAATATCATAATCACCATTATGACCTATCTCTGCAATCTTCTTGGAAATTTCATCATTAGGCATGAATCGTCTTTGTACTAAGATTGAAGCGGAGACTTCTGTGTCATGTATGAATTCATCCATAACTTCAAGCAATTGTTTCTTTATTTCTTCAGGTGCTTTATGATGATCTATCCAAATTTTACGAGCTTGTAATTTCCTCAATGGCTCGATTAGAGTTTTTATAATTCTACTATTAACCCCAATATCACTGATGATTAAGACATTGGGTTTTTCTGCTAGAGCTTTTTCTAAAACTTCTTCAAAATTATAATAATCAGCTAAAAATCCAATTGGTTCAATCTTTAGTTCTCGAAAATATCTAAAAATGATTGCTTGTGCACCTATTCCATCAGGATCGATTTGATGTGATATTGAAACAACCTTAATTTTCGCCATAATATGACTAGTAAAAGTTATTATTTTTAATTCTCTCTATACATGAAATAATATATTTTTGATTCTAGAGAAAAATACTCATTCTTTAACAATAATTTAAATAGTTAATTCAAGTCGAAGCGAAACAACAAAAGCTGCATACAGAAGAAATGTCAATGATTCTTTGACAAAATTCTAAGTCAAAATACCTGAAATAGGTGAATTTACGATGAATATTATTAGAACTAGTGTAATGGGTTTGAATTCACTTGGAGCATTTGGTGTAGCAACTGACAAATTTGCCATTATATCAGAAATGTGGCCAACAAAAGCAGTTGAAGCAATCACTAAAGCTCTCGAAGTTCCAATCACAAAAGTCAATATAGGTGATACTTCCCTTGTGGGTATTTTAATTGCAGCAAATTCAAACGGAATTTTACTTCCTCACATTTTCTCTCCAAGAGAGATGGAGAAAATAGAAGAAGCTTTTGGTGACTCTCTAAACATTGGAGTCGTTGAAAGTAAAATCACTTGCTTAGGTAATTGTATTGTCACCAATGATCATGGTGCAATCGTCCACGAAAAATTTGAACCAAAAGCAGTTTCTGTAATAAAGGATACACTAGATGTTGATGTGGAAAAAGGTAATATCATAAAATCCTCTCTAGTCGGATCTCACGCATTAGCTACAAATAAAGGGGTTTTAGTTCATCCCCTTACAACAGAAATGGAAATTACTTGGTTAAGTGAAAAACTCGGTGTTCCTGCAAACGTCGGAACAATTAACCGTGGCGTACCTTATGTCAGCGTTGGCTGTTTTGCTAATACAAAAGGAGCAATTGCTGGCAAAGATACAACTGGTCCAGAGTTACAAAGGCTTTATCAAACCCTCAGAGGAATGTAAGAGTATTAATCATTTTATCCAAAAATAATAAAAACCCCAGAAAATCTGTTCAAATAATTCAAAGCAAGAGAGTTGTCAAAATGTCAAAAGATGTACAAGTTAAAAATTTCAGAATAACTTTCTTAAGAAAACCACTGAAAACTAAAGTCAAATACGAAGTTGATGTTCGAGCTCTTACAAAAGATAATGCTCTTGAGCAAGCTTATTCAAGAATAGGCAGTAAACACAAAGCTCCTCGTCAATTATTGCATGTGAAATCAATTAAGGAAATTTCTGATGATGAAATTAAAGATAACATCCTCAAAGAAATTACCTCTAATGATGATGTGGAAATCCATTAATTGTAATAAGCAATTTCAAACTTACATTTGATGTGACTAAATGTGTATTGTGGTGTAAGAAATGAGTGATGACCAATTAAGACAGGAATTTCAACAAATCAGTAATGAAATTCAAAGATATGATGAATACGGCAAACAGCTTCAAGTACAAGTTGAAACTTTGCAGAATTACTTGGTTGATCTTAATAGATCAAAAACAACCCTAGCAAGTTTAAAAGAAGAAAAAACTCCTGAAGAAACCCTCATCCAATTAGGCTCAGGTGTCATGATGAGAGTTAAACCTTTGGAAATTGATAATGTTCTTTATAGTGTTGGTGCTGGTGTTGTTGTTAAGAAACCAATTGATGATGCTATTAAAAGTGTTGAAGAAAGAATAGAAGAAGTTGAAAAAGAAAGATTAGCAATAACAGATCAACTTAGCAGAATTATTGAGAGTATTGGTAACCTCGAACGCAAAGGTCAGGCAATTTATAGGCAATTGCAAGGACCATCTAAACCTCAATATGATCCAAATCTAGTCAGCTAATCTCATATAGTCCTTATTATGTTGTTTCTTTTACAACCAATCAGTATGAATTGGAATTAAAACATTAATATAATGTTATTACCCCAAAAGCTATCTAGAAGAAAAATAAGTAGGAGCTAAGAAAGCCTTGTTTAAAAAACTGAAAAAAGGCATTGGATCTGCAGTGGAAAAGATCACTCAAAAAGAACTCACAGAGAAGAATCTTGAGAACCCACTATACGATTTACAATTAGCATTAATTGGAAACAATGTTGCAGTCCCTATTGCAGAAAAAATCACAAAAGAAGTTGAACAAGCATTAGCTACAACTAAAGTTGGGCGATTATCTTCTAGAAAAAAAATTACTTATGACGCATTAAGAAAGTCAATTATTGATATTTTAGAATCTCCTGAAGAAGATATAGATTTATTAGGAATTATTAAGGCTAATAAGAAAAAGGGTGAAACTACCGTTTTAGCGATTTTTGGCCCTAATGGTGCAGGTAAAACTACTACCATTGCTAAACTAACTCAATTTCTTATAAATAATGATCTATCAGTAGTTATTGGTGCTGGAGATACATTTCGAGCAGGAGCTATTGATCAAATTAGTAAACATTGTGAGAAATTGGGCGTGAGAATAATTAAACAAGATTATGGTTCTGATCCAGCAGCTGTTATCTATGATACCATTCAACATGCCAAAGCGAAAAACATAGATGTTGTAATTGCAGATACTGCTGGGAGATTACAGACAAACAAAAATCTCATGCGTGAACTTGAGAAAATCGTAAGAGTAGCAGAGCCAGATTTGAATATTTTTGTTGCAGATGCTCTTACAGGAAATGATGCAGCTTTTCAAGCTGAAGAATACGATCGAATGGTTGGAATTGATGCTATTATTTTAACAAAGGTAGATGCAGATCCAAAGGGTGGTACTGCTTTATCAGTTGTTTACGCTGCCAAAGCTCCCATCATTTACATCGGTATAGGTCAGAAATATTCCGATTTCAAACCTTTTGATTCTGCTTGGTTTGCAGAAGCAATTATACCGGAAAAGTAATTTTCTGAAGAAATAACTTTTTCTTCATCTTTCATACTAATTTATTTGGTGTGAATGATTGTCTAAGTATAAAGAGTATAAACTAATAAGAGATAGAGAATTATCTCCTCGAGTAGCTCTTTGGTTTTCGCAAATGCAAGAAATAAGAATTGAATTATTTTCAAAGATAAATGAAATTAATGATGAACTTCTGGATTTTACAGTGAATGATCGAAAAATTGAGACAATTGGAACATTATTATTACATATAGCTGCGATTGAATGGTCTTGGATTTTTGAAGACATAGATGGATTAGAAATGGATTTTGATGAATGGAAACATGCTTTTCCATTAAGACCTGATGTAAATTTACCTCAATTGAAAGGTAAAGGAAAAAAATTCTATTTAGATAAATTAGAAAAAGTCAGATTAGAAGTTTATAATCGATTAAAGAATTTCAAAGATGAAGATCTTGATCAACTTGTAGGTTCCGATAAGAAGAAGTATACAATAGAATGGATTCTACATCATTTAGTTGACCATGAAATTTGGCATCTTGGTCAAATTTCTTTAATAGAAAGACTTTTTGAAATAAACAAAAAAGAATAGTAGGAATGAAAAAAATGCCAGTAATAACAGTTGAAGGACCTTCAAGAAGTGTTGAACAGAAAAAAGAATTAGTAAAATTACTTACAGATGCTTTAAAGAAAGCATATGGATATCCAGAGGATTTTGCCCATATTATTGTAGTAATAAAGGAAAATCCTCCAGAGAATATTGGATCAAATGGTATGCTATTGTCAGAGATGAAGAAATCTTGAGTGATTTCACCTCTCCGCTTTCCAAGTATAGCTAATTTGAATCCAGTCTTTTACATATCCTTCAGATATGTAAAGATTCGATGCAGGTTCGTTTGTTAAACTGACATTCAAACTCGTGCTCTTGTATCCTTCTTGTATTAATGTAGACTTTATATGATGGATTATTTTTCTACCGATTCCTTTCCTTCTAAAGCTAGGAGACACGCACATAATCCATAATTGACCGTTTTTTTCACCATGTGATTCGCGAACAACTGAAAAGGCAATAATTATATCTGCTGATAGTACACCTATCGAAGCTTGTTCGATAAGTGGAAAATCATCTATCAAAACTCTTTCATGAAAATAATCATTGATCTCAGCATCCGTTTTATCAGTCATCCAGCTATCTTGGGATGCTCTGAAAGCTTCAAGGAAACACTGGTAAAGTTTTTTAGAATCTAGTTGACTTATTGGTACTGTTTTGATATTGTTTGGAAATCCAGTATATTCGATTTCTTGAGCAAGTTCTTGGCGCATATGACAATTTCGTTCCACCATAGTCATTCCAAGTAATTGGTAATTTATTTTCTTTTCACCATTGTTTTCCATGAAGCTAAGTTCAATTCTGGTTATGTCTTTTGATTTTCCATGTTCAATTGCTTTCGTTATGAGTTTTTGAATAATGGTAAGATCATTTTCATATTCTTTCAAAACTATAGGGTGTCCACCCATTGCCCAAGGATTTATTTCAGCCTCAGTTGCAGTCATTTGTACAAAGAAAATCCAGCCTATGATTTTCTCATTTACTTTTGTAATAATAGCACTAGGGGGATATTTCAAATCTAGATTGTTAAACCAATTCACTAATCGATCCACTTGTAGAGTAGGTCTTTCTTCTTTCCAAATGGATACTGTGAATTCCGCTAATTCTTGAAGTAGTTCTTCAGCCCATTCATGTATTGTTATGTTGACAGTTTCAGCCATAATATCAATCCTCCAAAAGGAAGTATAGAAGATTTTGTGTTAATTGGCAAGGACTTGTGAATTAGTGCTAAAACAAAGAACATCATCTTTGGTAATTTTGAAAATTGGACTATCAACAAAAGATAATTCAAAAGAACCTGTTTTCGGAGATAGTTAGCAGATGATTGTTTTTGTTGTAAGAACTAATTTTGTAAACGACACTAAACATTAACACCTTCAACTTACCTCCAAATCTTGTAAGAAAAATAAGAAAAGACGATGTTAATAAGGATATTCATAAAATATCGAAATCATTAACATCTAGTCAAGATTCTTGATTCTCGTTATTATAGTTATTACTATTGAGCATTCTCTCGCTCTTCTTTCTACGCCAAAGCATACCTTCTCGAACCCATTTAATCTCTTCTTCCTTCGAGAGTCTAGAGATGAAAAATGGCGCAATATAGTAAATGAGAATAGTTCCGATAATGGAACCAAAAATAATGAAGATATATCGCATAATGGTGTAATTCATGTTATCATTAGGATCTAAAGGATCAGTTTCATCAATTAATTCTTGCCCATCAGAGATACCATCAGAGTCGCTGTCACCTAAGAGAGGATTTGTACCGAGAACAATTTCGTCACCATCGATTAAACGATCATCGTCTGTATCGGGGTCGTGAGGGAGAGTATTGTAAACAAATAGCTCTTCATAATCAGAAAGACCATCTTCGTCAGTGTCAACTATATCTGCAAGAGTATAGTAAATTGCAATTTCTTCAAAATCAGTGAGTCCATCCAAATCTGTATCATTAACCAAGGGATTCGCATCATGGAGAAATTCTTCGCCATTGGATACCCCATCATTATCGAAATCAAGACCAGAATCATCAATTTGAGGATCTAAACCATAGAGCCACTCAAAGTAATCATCCATACCATCGAAATCTGTATCGATTATTGTAGGATTAGAGCCATAATCTAATTCTACGTTGTCTTCTACAAGATCTCCATCGGTATCCCTGTCAGCAGGATGAGTATTATAAATATAGACTTCATCTCCATCCAGAAGTGTATCTCCATCGGTATCGACGACATGTGGATCTGATCCATAGACATGGACTTCTAAATAGTCATTTAAATTATCATAATCTGTATCTGGATTTGTGACATTGGTTCCCAAGACTATGATTTCATCGTAATCGTTCAAACCGTCTCCGTCGGTATCATATAAAGTAGGATCTGAACCATAGACGAGTTCTACATTATCCCAGAATTTATCTCCATCTGTATCGGTTTTGTTTGGATCCGTCCATAATAAGAATTCTTCATAATTAGTTAGTGTGTCACCATCGAGATCCACATAAGCATCTGAAGCATTACTTGGGTTTAAATTAAATATCCATTCATACCCGTCTAGCATTAAATCATCGTCTGTATCGTTGTCCAGAGGATTTGTGTTTATGATTATTTCAGTTTTATCAGATAGCAAATCATTATCTGTATCCTTTAATGTTGGATCCGTAAATACATAACCCGTTGCATTAGCAGCAGGATTTGTAGGAGCATATATTCCATTAACTTCTACGCCATCCCAATAACCATCTTTATCAGTATCTGGTTCTCTAGGATGTGTTCCCCACACCATGACTTCTTGGTAATCATCAAGTCCATCATATTCAAAATCAACAATACCAGGATTTATCCACCAAATGTGTTCGTAATAATTAATTAATCCATCTCCATCTGGATCTAATGCTGAATCATTGACTAGAATATTAACAGATAATCCGTAAGAATACTCCCAATAATCAAGCATTGTATCGCTATCTGTATCATTAGATATTGGATTTGAGCCGATAATATTGACTTCTAAACCATCATCCAGTAAATCATCATCCGAATCCGTGTTTAATGGATCAGAAAAGTAAACTTTAACTTCATTGTAATCATTTACTGCATCATCATCACTATCATTGTCGTTTGGATAAGTGTTTGCTAGGAACTCATCAATATTCAATAAGGAATCGCCATCTAGATCCCCTAGAGAATCATTTGTATATGGATCCAATCCGTAATGAAATTCATACCCATCCAGCATTCCATCTGTATCTTCATCAGGATTGAAGGGATCAAACCCATTAGCAATTTCCTCTCCGTCTAGCATCTGGTCGTCATCGGTATCTGGATCATCTGGATCTGTTCCATAAGTTTCTCTTTCTTCAAAATTCATTAGCCCATCTTCGTCTTTATCACTCCATCCCTTTCGATAATAGATGGTTCTTATATTATCTACTTGGTCTACCCAAGCCATATGGACATTCCCATCGGAGTCTACCGCTAAATCTGGATATTGTGAATAACCATGACCTGGATTCAGCAATACATCAGCTGACCAGGAATTTGTGTTTGGAGAAAAGGTTTTCATATATAATCCTGCTGTGGTTCCACTTGTGTATTGAACCCAATTCCATAGTAAAACAATTCTGCCAAAACTATCTATGATGCCCTTTATAAAACAACTTTGAGCTGCTTTTGTGGAAAGTACTACTGGGGTTGTTACACCTTCATGAGTGACTTTTTGATACATTATTGAATATTCATCTTCACCTGTTGGTACATTAAATATTATGTGAAGATTTCCATCTGCAGTACTAAAGATATGTGGTTTTGGAGTATAGTATTGAGCTGATGGTATTTCATATGTTTGACTGATTCCAGTATATGAGAACGGTGCTGTTTCATTTTCTTTCCAAAACAAATCATAATACATATAGTACGTTCGAGAGTAGTAACTATGCCGAATAGAGTAAGTCCCTGTTTGTATGAAAAATGATCTTTCTTGCCCACCTTCATATGCTAGATGATAATTGAAATTGATAGAAGAAGCTGAATAGGAATAAAATCCTGTAAAAACTTCATTATGCCATGAATTGGATTCATTATTATAATCTGAAGTGTAAAAATCTATATTATATATACTTGAAGAAGCAATATAGAGTACTTTTGGTTCGCTTTCATTTGTAAGCTGTAATCGAGGTTGTTCTCCATAGCCTACACTTGAGGGGTTATTCCAAGTTCCATTATCATATTTACGATATTTTAAATATTGATTATCAAGCCAGATAATATGTATTCGTCCCTTTGAATCAGTCTTTACATCCATTAAACCATAATATTCACTGGCAGTGCTACCAATTACTTCTTTGTCACTCCAAACACCAGTTACATTATTTTTCACGTTATGATATAAAACCCATTCACCATCTAATCGTCCAGACCAAAACACATGCACATTATCTTCTACATCAAGTGCTACATTTATATCATTTAGTGGATTATTTGGTTCAACAATCTCGGGGTCTTCCCACCCATAGTATCCGAGAATTTCATAATCAGGAGTTAAAAAGGACCCGAAATTGTCATCTCTTTTTGCTTGTTCGTAAAAAGCTATTTCTTCTTCCCAACCACTTTGTGCTTCAAAATTGTCCTCTGGTTTCAAAATGACAATTGTTGCTTGAGTGGTTACATTAGTACTAGTCAAAAAATTACCAAGTAAAATAAAGTTCAATACAATAATACTGAAGAGGAGTTTTCTAGACAATTTTACCATTAATAATGCAACTCTATAACCTACTTTAATTTGCCACTTTATTTTTTATTGAATATTTAATATTTTATAATCTTTGTATTACTCTTTCTTATATATATGAGAAAGATATCTTAAAAGTATTTCAGTTCAGAATCTTGTCTGAAAAAAATGTAATAGCAGTTTTGTAGGAAAAATCGATTCTTTTACGAAAAATTTCCTTTCGGAATCATTTTCAAGTTGAGTCGAACATTTTATTAGTTACTTTAGAGTGTGAAAAACCAAACCCGAGATTATCTTTTCCTCGGTCGACAGAAGTGAAAAGAACTCAAGCTACAATAGATTGTAAAAATAGTATTTTATCTGTTGTATATGAGATAAAAAATGGAACGAGGAATAAAAAATGAACCTAAAAGGGCGTCATTTACTAACTCTTTTTGATTATACCCCTGAAGAGATTATTTATCTTCTAGATCTTGGGGATGAGCTCAAAGAGGAATTTAATAAACATGGGGGGCATCCAAATCGAAAGCCCCTTAAAAAGAGTCTAGGGATGATGTTTCAGAAAACTTCAACAAGAACCAGAGTTTCCTTTGAAACTGGAATCTGGGAATTAGGTGGTCAACCTCTCTTCTTGAGTTTTCGTGATACTCAACTTGTTGGGACTGGTGAATCCACATCCGACACCGGGCAAGTTCTCTCAAGATATCTTGGAGGAATTATGGCTCGAGTCTATAAGCATAAAACTCTTACTGACCTCGCTGAACACTCAACTATTCCAGTAATAAATGGGCTATGCGATCTTTACCATCCTTGCCAAATTTTAGCTGATCTACAAACCATCCGAGAACACAAAGGTAAACTAAAAGGTTTGAAACTTGTGTATGTCGGAGATGGTAACAATGTTGCTCAATCACTCATGATTGGTTGTACAAAAATGGGTATGGATGTAACAATTGTTTGTCCTGATGATTACCAACCCGATGCTGAAATAACTAAAAAGGTAGCGAAGATCGCTGAGAAAATGGGTACCAAAGTTGAAGTAACTAAAGACATACCAGCTGGAGTCAAAGATGCAGATGTTGTTTATACCGATACTTGGATTTCCATGGGCGATGAATCACAGAAAGATATTCGCTTAAAAGCTTTCAAAGCCTATTCTGTTGATGCAAAGTTGATGAGTTATGCAAAGAATGATGCAATTTTCTTACACTGTCTACCAGCTCATCGTGGGTATGAAGTAACTGATGAAGTCATTGATAGTAAACAAAGTGTTGTTTTCGATGAAGCTGAAAACCGAAAACATTCACAGAAAGCAGTTATGCTTGCTTTAATGAGCGATTAAGCTATAAGTGAGGGATCTTCCCTCTGATTTTTCTTCTTTAAATCCGTGGATTGGTGTCACAAATTGAAATTAGAAAAACCAGTAATACTGACAACAAAACAAAATATCTGTGGTGTAATTATTCGCAAAATATTGCTTAAACATTGGGATTTTGTTGAAACTAATGAGATATTTGATGGAACACCGATTTATGAGTTTAAGAACATTCGATTAGTTTATTCTGAAAAGGATGTAATTGATGCAAACCATAGTGATGTGTTAGAAGCAGACTTACTCCTCTATGGCTCTCGTCATAAAAGTGAAGCAAATAAACCCAGTTTATTAACACATGTTACTGGAAACCTATCTGAAGATAATAGTCATGGTGGTAATCCCTTAGAATTATCATTCGCTTCTACAAGAGCAATTAGAGAATCGTATCTTGGATTAGTTGAAGAAAAGGAATTATTGGAATTGACTGATTTTGATGTAACTGTTGAAGCTACGCATCATGGACCAACCTCTTTGAAAACACCGCTAGTTTTTATTGAAGTTGGTAGCACCGAAACTGAATACAAAAATGAAAAAGCAGTTTTAGCTGTTGCAAAGACCATTATGAACATTTGTCTTAACAAAGAAGAAAAGATAATTAAACCGAGTATTTGTTTTGGTGGCGGACATTATGCAACTAGGTTTGATGAATTAATGGAAGTTACCCCAGTTGCAGTTGGTCATATTTTACCAAAATATCGAAAACCAAATCTAACAGTACAAATAGTCGAGCAAATGATTGAGAAAACTGTTGAAAAAGTGGAATGGGCAATTATTGATAGGAGCAGTTTGAATGCTGATCAAATTCAGATAATAAAAGATGGTTGTTCTAAATATGGAGTAGAGGTTGTTAAAGCCAAAGATATCAAATATGGTAAAATTACTTAACCGTATTTTTCCCTCTCTTTTCTTCCATCTGTTTTTTTAGTTGATTACAACGTTCATACCATAGAATCTCGTAATCCTTATGACTTATTACTCGAGAGCTTAAGTCAGCTATTGTGTAGATTCCATCTGTTTTACACCAATCAACACAAATTTCATACATTTCCCAATCCAGTTCCTCAGTTTCCCACTCAACTCTTACTTCTTGCCAACCTAAAAGATGAGCAGCATAAGCTCTTGTATGCCCATCCGAATAAATAATATCATTTCCCAGTTTCTTCACGGGAATTATCTCAAGACTCTCTTTATTGTTTGGATCTATTTTTTCTTGGATTTTCGCAAGTTTTTTCGTACTAATATAAAGTTGACTTGGTTGTATGTCTTTTAAAGACATGAGAAAAATAGATTCCATTTGCAGTCTTGCTCCAATTAATCAGTTAAAGTAATCATCAAGTGTAGTTTTCTTCTTTGCATCATCTTCCAATGATTTTTTCTCTATTGCTGGTTTTGGGAGTTCTCTTTCAGTTTTCTTTTTCGATTGAGCAATAGGCATTTTTGGTATATCATGTTTGGTTTGTTCGTCCTTTTTCCTTAAAGGAATTGCAGGGATTCCCAATTCATTGGTAATTGCCTTAGCTAATTTCTCCTCAAGACCATACATTGTAAAAATAAGCTCTGGAGATACTTCTTGGATATACTCAATTAACTCATGATAATTGGCATGTGAAGATAGAGGGAATGCAGCATCAAAATCCTTGTAAATAAACCTAGAAGCCATTCCTGTGACAATTGCACTTCGATAATTGACATGTTCCTTAATGAAATATGGAACTATTTTCTTGTCTCGAGGCTGTATGACTATTGCTTCCCCGTCTCGAAGTATTTCTCGACCTTCTTCTGATTTTGAATCAAAATACTCAAGAGGTATGCCATGTTTTTGATACACTTCACTCACAGGGGTAACTTCTCCATGAGTAACAACTCTGAGGTTAGTGAGATTGTTAAACATCTTGATGAGTTCTTGAGCGGAACCAAGTTTGCCAGCTGAAAATACCACATTCCGTTTCTCTTTTATAACATCAGCTGACCATTTCAGAATTTCCATAGAAATTTCTTCTCGAGATGGAAAAACTAATTCAGGAGAACCAAATGTAGCTTCTATAACAAGAATATCAGCATCAATTTTTGTTACAGGTTCTTTTATTGTTAATTGTCCTCTACCACCAATGTCACTGGTGAATAAAATGACTTTATCATTATAATTAACTGAAACAGAAGCTGAACCTAATACATGACCTGAAGAAACTAATTTCACATCTAGATTAGGTATGTCAGGATCAAAAACAATATTCTCATTAAAACCTGTAGGTTGAAAATCTATGGGCCCTGTGGGTTTTTTCTGACACAAGAATAAATCGATGGTTTCTTGTGTGGCTCTGGTTCTTGGATTTGAATACATAAAAGCAAAGTGATCTGAATGAGCATGAGTTACAATTGTTTGCGCATTGAACGGAATTTTCGAGCTTTTACCATCAATTAACAATTTTTGGTTATCGGGAAAATCGAATTGTAGTCCGTTTCGGTAATAGAATTTGTATATGGTTTTACCCACCTTCAGTTATATTCAACACACTCTTCAGCTTTTTCTGATGGTCTTTCTTGTTCTTTAAATTATCTAGTACTAATTTTTTCTTAAAATAAAAAAAAGAAATAGAAGTGAATAAGAATTCACTTAGTTTATTCCTTGTCTGTTAGTGTAATTCTAGCATCAACCACACTGACACCTTTTTCCATGGCAAATAAGGGATTAATATCCAATTCTTGTATGTCATCAATTTGTGAGACTAATTGACTGATAACACAAATTGTTTTGTTAAGAGCTTCAACATCAACTAGATTTTGACCTCTCGCACCATACAACATATCTTTGGATTTTATACCATCAATCATATGTTGAGCTTCCTCTTTCCCAAATGGAGCTACTCGGAAGATAACATCTTTCAAGATTTCTACATAAATCCCACCAAGACCAAACATGACAACAGGTCCGAAGGATGGATCCCTTGATACACCAATAATTACTTCAGTTGCTTTTGGTACCATTTCAGTGACTAAGATTCCACGGATTTTAGCGTCTGGATTGTATTTTAGAGAATTCGCTACTATTTCGTTAAAAGCATCTTCCACAGCAAAGATATCTTTAATGTTAACGATAACAGCCCCAGCTTCGCTTTTATGAATAATATCCGCTGATACAACTTTCATAACAACTGGAAAACCAACAACTTTAGCAATTTCTACTGCATCATCAGCATTCTGTGCAAGATCATAACGAGGAACTTCTAAATTGCACAAATTGAATATCTCTTTGGATTCATTTTCAAGCATTTGCACTCGTCCTTCTTTTCTTACTTTTCTGATGATTGCTTTAATTTCCTTCACTGGTAATTGCATTGGTTTTAGTTCGCCTATTTTCTCATGTTCTTCTATGAATTCATCCCAACGGAATAATGCAGCCAATGAGGATATTGCTTTTTCTGGTAAATCATAAGCAGGGATATTTTGCTCATTTAATTTGTCAACCATTTCTTCTACCGCTTCTCCGCCAATGCTGGCAATAACAAATGGTTTATTGTTCTTATGAGCCTCTACTTCCTCGATCACATAATTAGCTAGTAAATCAGGATTTGTTGTAGCAGTTTGGCAGTAGAGAACAACAATGGCATGAATTTCTTTCGCTTGAAAAGCAGCTTCAATAGCTTTCTTATAAGCCAATTCACCTCCACCACCAGTAATATCAATTGGATTCTTTGTGGAACCAAAAGGTGGCATAATATCTGGTTTGAAAAAGAGTTCTTTCAGTTTTTCTTGATCATCGTAAAGGTCTAGATCAACATCTTCAGCTGCATCTGTTGCCATAACGCCTACACCACCACCATTAGTGATGATTACGACATTCTTTCCTTCAGGTCGAGGATTATTTGTTATACATCTTGCCCAATCGAATGCTTCAGAAGCATCAATTGCTCTTAGCACACCCATTTGTTTGAAAGCTGCTGAATAAATCATATCAGAACCTGCAAGACTACCAGTATGACTTGCAGCTGCAACTGCTCCTCTCACAGAGCGTCCTGATTTCAAAGCAATGATTGGTTTTTTCAATCCAACATCTTTGAAAATTTTCATAGCTACTTGTCCTTCTCTTAATCCTTCAACATACAGAAGTATAGCTGTTGTATTTGGATCATCTTTCAAGTAGTTGAACATAAGTTCACTCTCACCAATTTGTGCTTTGTTTCCAATACTAATGATCGATGAGAGACCAATTTTATTAGTAATTGTCCAACCCATCAAAGCAATCCCCAAAGCACCACTTTGAGTAATAAAAGCTAATTTTCCGGGTTTAACATCAGCGGGACCAAAGGAAGCATTTAGATTAGAAGGAGCATAGACAATACCAAAAATGTTTGGACCGATGAATGGCATATTATATTTTTCAGCGATTTTCACTAGTTTTTCTTCTGTTTTGTGGTCACCTACTTCAGCAAAACCACTAGTGATTAATGCCACAGATTTTACTCCTTTCTTACCACATTCCTCAAAAACAGCAGGAACAAATTTTGCGGGAATTGATATTACTGCTAAATCTACTTCACCAGGAACATCAGTAATCGTTTTATAGACTTTCTTACCAAGAATCTCTGTTTCTTTCAAATTGATTGGATATAATTCACCCTTAAATCCATATGAGATTATGTTATCCATAATTTCGTATCCAATCTTTCCGGGTTTCTTAGAAGCACCAATAACTGCGATAGTTTTAGGCTCAAACATGTATTTCAAGCCAGGATATTTCTTAATTCTTAACACCTCTTACATAGTTTCAAATAATCTTCATTTGATTTTGAAACCTTACAATCATACGGTTTGTTCGACTTTTTTCGGCTCAAATATATGCTTTATAGCATATACAGCTTTTATTCAAAATAAGGGAAAAATAAAAGTTTGGGTGGTGTCAGTATTTAATTTCTAAAACTAGAAACGACTATCATAGACACCTTTATCGACTTCTTTTTGAACTTCACGAGGATCTTTGCCTTCACAAGAGACTTTGCAGCTAAGCACGGTTCCTAGAATCTCTTTCACTAGAGTTTTAGTTGATATTGCGAAACTACCTGCTTTCTTGATTTCTGCAATTTTCAAGACTTGATCCATGGTTATGTTGCCAATAAACTGCTCTTCTGGAACTTCTTCTGTAGAACCATGACCACCTTTGGATAATCCTGCTTCTTTCATAACAAGTCCACTGGTAGTAGGAAGACCAACTTTTAATTCAAAAGATTTGTCAGGTTTTATGATGATTGTAACTGGTACCTTCATACCTCTAAATTGAGAGGTTTCTTGATTGATTTTGCCGATAACTGCACCTATGTTTACTCCTGTTGGACCTAAGGCTGGTCCTAGTGGTGGAGCTGGAGAAGCTTTTCCTCCTTCGATAAGACATTTGATTTCTTGGTTTGCCATTAGTAGCACCTAATAAATCAAAAGCGATTAAATGGATTATTTAAGACTTTTCTAAGACTTGATTATTGTTATTTTCAAAAGGTCTTGTATACAAAGCTTTTTTTCTTGTAGGTTCTAAGGTATAGAGTAATGCGTAGGAAGTTTGTAAGTTGATGTCACAGAAAGTAAGAGCAAAGTACATTGTAGGATTTCTTAGTCTCACCGTTATGCTATCTTTTCTAATAATAAATCAAAAAAGTATTTCAAATAACGTCATTCCTTTGAAAGATAATCAAAGTGATTACCAACTAGTGTTCTCTCCAAAAAATATTCTCTTAGAAGAGAATTTTAAAATCTCAAGTACTGGCTTGAATTCAACTCATACAAAAATTTTTTACAACCCAGATACTCAAAGAGTTAGTGTTTCTTGGGTCGATTTATTTCAACCTTTTACACCAGCAGCAATAAGTTCCGTAAAATTTGCTATTGGAAATTCAAGTACTTCTTGGGGTTCAACTATTGATGTGGCATCAGTAACTGATACAATGCTAATGGGTTATAATCCTACACCAGATAAGAATGGAACAATTCACTTAATTTTTGATGAGTTTTCTGTTGACAATTATGATATAAATGATGTTCCAGTTGAGAATGAAATTTCTGTTCAATCAAAAGAAAGTGTTGTTAGTAATAGTGGAAATTCTACTTGTCCAGTCACTATTCTTGGTTTAGATGGATTAGTTCATTTAGTTTGGATAGATACAACTGATAATGTGGACGGGGATCTTTACTATACCAATTATAATGCAACTGATGATAGCTGGAGTACTCCAACTACTAGGATTACAAACGGAGCAGATGTTTTAACTAATTCACCCCCAACATTAGCTTTTGATGAAAATAACACTCTCCACTTAATGTGGGTAGATAATAGAGCTAGTGAACAAGAAATCTATTATTCCTATCTTGATGAAGGTTCTTCTTGGACTGCTGAGGAAAAAATCACAACTGTAGCGTATGCTCCTATTAATCCAAAGCTAACTTTTGATAACTCGAGTAAGAAACTCCTTCTCCTCTTCAGAGATAACGGTACATCCACAAATCTATATTATAGTTATGCTCAAGCGAAGCAAGGAGCAGGATTATGGTCTTCTCCAATTGTGGTAAATTCATACTTAGCACCAAACAGCGATTATGATATTTGTGCTGATACAGTAGGCAATAATATTTTAGTTTTTGAGCAATATGCAAGTAATCGAAATACAATTTATTTAAGACACAAGAACACAAATACAACGAGTTGGGGAGCGAATCAACGCATAAGTTCTATAGATAAACCAGCCCATGATCCTTCGTTAACAGCAGATTTGAATGGAACCCTTTATTTTGCATATACAGAAGAATATCAAAGTGATACAACAGAAGTTTATTTAGCATATGGCGCTCTTGACTCTGATTCCGATGGTTTGTCTGATTATGATGAGATAAATACCTATGGTACAAATCCTCTCGATGCAGATTCCGACGATGACTTATTACCAGATGGAGCTGAAGTAAATATTTATCAAACAAATCCTTTAAGCTCTGATTCCGATAGCGATTTGATGCCTGATTTCTATGAAGTGGATTACAATTTCGATCCTAACAATTCCACTGATGCTTCACTCGATTATGATAATGACGATTTAACTAATCTTGAAGAATACTTAGAGGGTACAAATCCAATTAACCCTGATTCCGATGGCGACACACTCTCAGATGGTTCGGAAGTAAATGATTACAGTACAGATCCATTGGATATCGATACAGATGCTGATAACTTACCTGACAATTATGAAGTACAATGGAGCTTAGATCCTACTACTTGGGATGACATTACTGCAGATCCCGACGGAGATGGTCTTGCTACAGAAACTGAGTTTTATTTAGGAACTAATCCTATTCTTGCAGATACCGATGGAGATGGTGCTTCTGATTTTGATGAATATCGATATGGAACAGACCCTCTGGATCCAGAAGACTTTCCTGATTTAGGAGGTGATATTGGTGATTATCAAGATTTGCTAATTGGTCTAGGTGTAGGTTTTGGGGTACTAGCAATTTTCCTTGGATTATCTGTTCTTGTAGCTCGTCAATTCAAGCCAAAGGATCGCTCAAAAAGAAAAGCCTTAGAGCGTGATGAAAAAGAATTTTTCACAACTCAAACTGAAAAAGGTCAGAAAATGAATTATGAAACTGAAGAAAAGGAAGCAATTAAATCAATCCTGGAGAAACGTAAAGATCTTCCTCCTCCAACTATAGTCACATCTGAACCTACAGAAGTTGTTGTAGAAGAAAAACCTGCAGTACCTAAAGCTAAATCTCAAGAAGATGTTCCATCCTTTGATGATATTATCAAATCAAAGAAAGATACAATGAAAGAAACAATTGTAGCATTAAAGAACTATGACAAACTACTCGATGAAATTCTTATTAAGAAAATGACTTCATTTACAATCAGCACCGCCTCTCGAGAAGCTTTAGCTGAATTTGCTACTGATTCACAAGCCCTTCTTGGTGAAGCTAAAGCAATTTGGACATCCACTATTCTCCTACTTATTAAAGGATATGAAGAAGCACTTCACATTGATACTTTAGAAGCTGAAAGCATTATAGATGATTGTAGTGCAACTTTCGATAAGATTCTAGAGATTCTTGTGAATCGTGAAATGGAGATTGTTGATGAAGAAGTCAAAAGAGAAGAAATTCGACAACTCGCACATAAAGCGGTCGATGATCAAGAAGAAGAACCTTCTGAAGCAGAAGAAACAGAACCAGATAATAAAGATGATTCTGAGGTGTGAGTTTTACACCTCTATCCTTTCATCACCAAAGATTATTAGAAATTTCTTATATGTATCTTCACTGAAAAGAACTATTTTCACTTCTTGAAGGTATTTTGGTTTAAAACTGGCAACTATTTCTGCCATTATTCTTGCACATTCTTCCTCTGAAAAACCAGCTACTCCAGTACCTATTGCAGGAAAAGCAATCGATTCTAATTTTAATTTTTCTGCTAATAATAAGCTGTTAAGTACACTATTTCTAAGGTAATCCTCTGTTATGTAACCGTCGCTTCTCATTCCTGCAGCATGAATTACATATTTCGCATCAAGTTTTCCAGCGGATGTTTCTATCGCTTCACCAGGTTTTATGGGTCCTTTGCTCATTGCTTCTGTTTCGATTTCTTTTCCACCTTTGCGTTTCAAGGCTCCAGCTACTCCTAAACCCATCCACAGCTCATTATTCGCTGCATTAACGAGTGCATCCGCTTTAACTTCGGAGATGTCGCCTTTAATGATGGAAACAATCATTGTACTTTCACTTCAATCAATTATTTTATCAGAATTTCAATCCAGTTTTCCAACCCAAAAACGTATAGAGATCTGTTTCTGTTTCAGCTAATTTCTCGAGAGGTTTTCCTACACCATGACCTGCTTGTCCTTCAACAAATAACAGAATTGGTTCTTTTGAGTCATTTGCCCATTGCATTAAGGCTGTCATTTTCATTGCATGCAAAGCGTCGACCCGGGAATCCGATGCGGCAGCTACTAGATAGGTTGCTGGGAATTTGGCACCTTTCTTCACATTGTGATAAGGTGAATATTTTAGGATATATTTGAACTGCTCTGGGTCTTCAGCAGAACCATATTCAGGAATCCAATATCTTGCTATACTAAAGAGATGATATCGAATCATATCAAGTAAAGGAACTCCAACGTAAACAGCTCCAAACAAATCTGACTCTTGTGTCAGCATTACTCCAGTTAAAAGTCCACCATTACTGCGTCCATTTATGCATAGATGCTTCTGTGAAGTATATTTATTTTTGATTAACCATTTCGCAGCGTAAATGAAATCATCAAATACATTTTGCTTCTTTTCTAGCATCCCAGCTTTATGCCATTCCTCACCATATTCAGATCCACCTCGTAAATTAGCTACTGCGACAATTCCGTTATTTTCCAGCCAGAAAAACCTCGAGTATTTAAGATAGGGAGGTTTAATCGGTAAATTGAATCCCCCATAGCCATTTAACATCGTAGGATTGGATCCATCCAATTCTATACTTTTCTTATGAACAATAAACATCGAGACTTTTGTCCCATCTTTTGACTCATACCACTCTTGTTTCACTATATAATCTTCAATGTTCAATGGTGGTTTAATTCCCTTGAAAATGGTAAGATCTTTTGTCTTGATATCATAATTGTAGATGGATGTTGGGTAAAAGAAATTCATTAAAGAAAAGTAGAAATTGTCTTGGTCATTTGCAGCAATCGAACCATCTCCTCCCATACCTAAAATAGAGGAAAATTTTGGTAAATCAAGTTCTGATTGAAGTTTACATTCCTTGGAATAGATTTGAATAAAATCAGCGGCATTTTTCATGACTTTCAAGAAGATATTATTCTTTGTTATTAATACTTGACTGATCGGATTATCGGTTTCTGGAATAACTACTTGCCAATTATTTTGTGATGGACTATTAATTTTAGTTTTATACAAGGTCTTCTTGGGTGCATCCTTATTGGTTAAAATCCAGATTTCTCCATCCAACAATGAACCCGTAGTGATGCTGTCATCATCGGCAATAACTTCAGATAATTCATTGTTATTTTCTAAATCCATAATATGAAGGTCATGTTTCGAATATTTACTAACACCAATTAAGAGATATCGTCCTTCTTCAGACAAACTTATGGAATAATGATTTGTGGGCGATCTTCCTTCTCCGAATATTTTATCATCATTAAGCCAATCAGTTCCAATAATATGTAAAAACACATGTTTGTTATAATTCTCTTGACCTTTTGGAACTGTTCCAGGTTCAGGATATCTGGTATAGTAAAAACCAGATTCATCTGGTAACCAAGCAAGACTACAAAATCTAGTTCTTGGTATTTTATCATCTAAAATTTCACCGGTTTCCACATTCTTAATGTGTAAAAGGCTCCACTCATCACCATTGTTTGAGAGACCATAAACAAGATATTTCGCATTTGGTGAAATAAAGTACCAATCTAATGAAACAGGATTCTCTTTGCTTAATTCATTGGGATTAACTAAGACTTTTGGCTCTCCTGTTTTCCCCTTTTGTACATATAGAACAGGTTGACTTTCTGTGGTGGCTTTTTGGAAGAAAATATATCCTTTCTTTTCTTTAGGAACTGAAAGAGTTCCAAGTGATAAGTAATCCTTGATTTTTTCCAAGGCCTTATTATAATTAGGAATCTTCTCTATCTTTTCCTTTGTTAATTGGTTTTGCTTTGCCAACCAATCTTTTACTTTCGGATCCTCATAATTTTCTAACCATCTGTAAGGATCTTTGATTTCCACACCATGTAAAGTGTCAACAACCTCTTTTCTTTCTGTTTCTGGATATTTCAAAATAAATTCACCTAACCTCAGCTAGTTTGCTTTATTATAATTTATAGCACTTTAAAGGGTTTTTTGAAATTTCTTCAGTCAAATTTATATGAAATTAGAAAGGAGTGGTAGCTTTCTAGAAAAAGACAGAAAACTGATAAATTTATATTCAACCTTTATTTAAATCAGATGTATTGAATTATCAAGTTTGAAGAGAGAGTAAAATGTCTGCAACGAAACAAAGTGTCGCTACAAAAACTACTGAAGATGAAAAAATACTTGTTGGATTGATAATCAACCCTATTGCTGGTGTGGGCGGTAGAATTGGTTTAAAGGGAAGTGATGATGCCAAAGAAATCTGGAAGAAATTAAAGATAGGAGAAGGGAAGAAAGTATCTCAAGATCGTGCTAAGAGGTTTCTTGTAACAATTACTGATTTAAGAGAGCAAATTTGCTTCCTCACTTTTAATGGTGAAATGGGAGAAGATGTTTTAAAAGAATTGGATTTTGAATTCGAAATTGTTGGAAAGAGTAAGGGAGAAAAACCAACTAGAGAAGATACCAAACAAGCAGCAAAGGAATTTCTAGAAAGAGAAGTGAAATTAATTATTTTTATAGGTGGAGATGGTACTGCTTGTGATGTTTTTGATGTAGCACAAGATAAAGTTCCTCTCTTAGCTGTTCCTAGTGGAGTGAAAATGCATTCCGCGTGTTTTGCTTTAAATCCAGAAATAGCTGGTATGATTTTCAAGCAGTTTCATGGCGGAGAATTAAACCTAAAACTAACAGAAGTTATGGATATAGATGAAGAAGCATTTCGTGCAGGAAGACTTAGTGCAGAATTAAGGGGTATGGTTACTGTTCCCTATTTACGGGCTGCTTTTCAAGGTGGGAAAATGTCTTCACCTTCATCTTTTGATGAAAAACATGATCAAATGGTTATTGCTGAGAGAGTCAATGATGATTTGATTAGAGATACTTTGTATCTCTTAGGTTCAGGGTCGACTTGTAAAGCAGTAGCAGATTATCTAAAAATAGAAAAGACTTTGTTAGGAATTGATGCGATTTATAATCGCAAGCTAATAGCTTTGGATCTAAATGAAAAGCAACTTCTCGAATTACTAGAACAATATCCGAAATCAAAAATTATTGTAACTGTTATTGGCAACCAAGGTTTTGTTTTTGGTCGTGGAAATCAACAATTATCGCCTACAGTCATTAAGAAGGTTGGAATTGACAATATTATCTTAATTGCAACAGTTAGTAAACTTGAGAAAACAGAAAAATTAAGAGTTGATACTGGAGATCTAGAACTCGATAAAGAACTTCAAGGATTCATTAGAGTTGTAACTAGTTATCATGAAGATATATTGATGAGAATTGAATAATAAAAAAAAATAAGTGAATGAGAAGTGAATTACTTCTCTTCTTCTTTCTGTTGAAGCATCTGCCAAGTAAGAATTGGTTCTTTGGCAGCTAATACTTCATCAATTCGTCCTACAGGTGTTTTCTGAGGGGCACTAAGAACAATTTCCGGATTTTCTTTGCTTTCTTTCAAGATCTGTTTCATTGCATCTGTGAAATCATCTAGAGTTTGTTTTGTTTCGGTTTCTGTTGGTTCAATCATTAAGGCTTCATGAACAATTAGCGGGAAGTAGACAGTTGGTGCATGATAACCAAGGTCGAGTAGTCTTTTAGCAACATCCAAAGTAGATACGCCCGTTTCTTTCTTGAGGTTTTCACCATCTAAAACAAATTCATGTTTTCGAGGAACTTCTGGAGCGAATGGTAATTCCCAACCACCAAGATCCAGCAGTTTTTTCTTGAGATAATTTGAATTTAGAACAGCTTGCTCTGATACACGTTTTAAGCCATCCGCACCTAGTGAAAGCATATAGGCATAAGCTCTTACAATTACGCTGTAATTACCCCAGAAACCTTTGATTTTCCCAATGGATTTTGGCATGTCGAATTTCAAATAGTAAGTGCCAGTTTTCTTGTTAAACTCAGGAAGTGGTTTTGGTAGATATGGAACTAATTTCTCTACAACACCAACTGGCCCTGAACCAGGACCTCCACCACCGTGTGGAGTACCAAAAGTTTTGTGGAGATTGAAATGAATTGCATCGAAACCCATATCTCCAGGTCGGCAAATTCCCATTATTGCATTGAAGTTTGCACCGTCATAATATAGCAGTCCACCAACATCATGGACTATTTTTGCAATTTCAACGATTTCTTCTTCAAATAAACCTAGTGTATTTGGATTTGTTAGCATTAGTGCAGCTGTTTTTTCACTGACTGCTGCTTTTAGTGCTTCAAGATCTACTAATCCATTTTCTTTTGATTTAATTATTACAGTTTTGTAACCAGCCATTGCTGCTGTTGCAGGATTTGTTCCATGGGCACTATCTGGGACGATTACTTCATTTCTTGTTTCTCCTTCGCCTTTATCAATATGATAAGCACGAATAACCATTATACCGGTTAATTCTCCATGTGCTCCTGCAGAAGGTTGTAGGGTTGTTCTTGCCATTCCTGCTAATTCGTTTAGCATTTGCTCTGTTTCGTATAGAATTCTAAGATTACCTTGTACTGTCCTTGCTGGTTGAAATGGATGAGCCATTGCAACTCTTTTATCAGTAGAAATATAATCATTGATCTTTGGGTTGTACTTCATTGTACAACTTCCAAGTGGATAAAAACCACTATCTACTGTGAAATTCATTTGTGCTAGATGCAAGTAATGCCTAGCTAATTGGAATTCTGCTAGTTTAGGCAGATTTGGAGGTTCAGTTCTTTGCATTTCCTTAGGAATTAATGCCATCGGTTTTTTGATTGACTTTTCAATTTCATTCGGAATGTTAGGAGGTGAATATCTCTCATATTTAGTTTCCTCCAATTCAAAGACTAATGGTTCGCGATAAAATGCAAGTGTTGTTGTTTTTTCTTCAGGCATTTTATTTTCCTCCTAATCCCTTATCATACACGCTCAACACTTCTAAGAGTTTGCTTAATTCATCCATTGTATGCATTTCAGTGACACAAAATATTGCTGTTTCTCCAAATTCCGGATGACATTTCTCGAGAGTGTATCCTCCAACAAAACCATGTTCTATGAGTTTTGTTTCAAGATCAGCCATTATTCCTTTCTTAACTCTCACAATGAATTCATTGTAATGTGCTCCTGAAAAGATTGGAGCATCGAAATTATCAAGCTCATTTATTTTATTCGCTAGGTAATTGGCTGCTGAAATACAATATTCTGCTGTCTTCTTCAAGCCATCTGGACCTAGCAGCGATAAATATACTCCTGCACCAAATGCTAGTATTGCTTGATTTGTACAAATATTACTGGTAGCTCGTTCTCTTCGTATGTGTTGTTCACGTGTTGATAATGTTAAAACATAGGCTCTTTGTTTTCCATCTTTTGTTTTTGTTAATCCAACAAGTCTTCCTGGCATTTGTCTTATCGTTTTTGGATTGTAGTTTGTGGAGAAAAATCCGAAATGAGGTCCACCAAAACTTATGGGAGTCCCTAAGCCTTGTCCTTCTCCGACAGCTATATCTGCACCATATTTTCCGGGTGGTTTCATTATTCCTAGAGAAATAGGATCTACACCGACAACTGCCATGGCTTCTACTTCATGTACTAGGTTACAGATTTCTTCAGCTTTGCTTTCAATAACACCAAAACTATTTGGATTTTCAAAATAAAACGCAGCTACATCTTCTGTTAATTTCTTTTTTAGATCAGCTAAATCGACTTCCCCTGTTTCTGAATCGAACTTCACAATTTCATACTCAATCTTTGGTCCAGCTAAATAATTCTTTATGACTGATAATCTATCCGTGTGAATACTTGTTGAAATCAAAACTTTTTGTCGTTTCTTATAGATTCTGACAGACATCAAAAGAGCTTCTCCAATAGCTGTAGCCCAATCATACATTGAAGAATTTGTTACATTTAGTCCAGTTAATTCACTGATTAGGCTTTGGTATTCAAACATTCCTTGTAGCATTCCTTGCGCTACTTCTGGTTGATAAGGAGTGTAAGCATTGAGTAATTCTGGTTTTGTGATAACTTCTTGCACTAAAGCTGGGATGTAGTGGTCTTGTGCTCCACCACCCAGAAAAGAAACCACAGGTTTATTCATAGAAAGTACTTTATCAATATAGATTGACAAATCTCTTTCGGACATAGGTCCAAGAAGTTTGAGAGGATTTTTTAAACGAACGGAATCTGGAATGTCCTTGAATAAATCATCAACACTATCTATTCCGAGGAATTTTTCCATTTCCTTCTGGATGTCGTTTGCTGATCCCTCATTATTTTTACTCATGAAAAGATCAGTACTCCATGCAAATTAATGATCGAGAGTTTCCACGTACTTTTCGTATTCTTCGGGAGACATCATTTCATCTAGTTCTGCTGGATTACTTGGTTTGATTTTTATGAACCAACCTTCGCCGTATGGATCTTCATTTATTGCTTCAGCAGAATCTTCAAGAACACTATTCACAGCTATGACTTCACCTGCAACTGGTGTTTTTAGTTCCTCAACTGCTTTTACGGATTCGATATCAGCTGTTTTATCTCCTTTTTGAAAAGTAGTTCCTTCAGTAGGTAACTCAACATAAACAATATCTTTTAACAAACCTTGAGCAAAATCAGAAATTCCAATGACTATTACGTCATCCTCTTTTCTTGCCCATTCATGGGTTTTTGAATATTTAGCATTCTCATCAAGTTTCATTTGGCCAACCTCTTTTATCATTAATTTTTGCTTGTTTACCGTTGTTCTTTTTTTATTTTGCTAATAAGAACTTTTTCATATCTTGATTATACCTTCTCTTTTAAAACTTTATTTCCTTTTTTACTCAAAAGAAATCTATGACTGTAACAATTAATTATTGTTACTTTGTGCTTTCATTACAGAAAGATTGCTTATTTTGAGTGTATGTTTTTCCAAGATATAGACAGATTTCAGCTCGCTCTAATTCTCTTCCCATATAGAAAGCATGATCTATCTTCGTTATCAGATTTCTACTTAGGATTTCTTCATAAATTGGTCTTGCTTTACTTGAAACTATTAATAGATCTGATTTGTTAGTTTCTGGTTTTAGATGAGCAACATAGATTTTTTGCTTATGATAATCAATCCATATTGTGAAGCTTCCTTTCGGATCAGGCTCATAATCTAAGCTATACAGTCGATTGTCTTTTTTCGAAGAAATTTCTAAAGTCTCTACATTTTTAAATCCAACAATCTCTAAATCATTGGCTGTTCGGCTTTTTGCCATTAAGATTTCAATTCCATGCCCTTTTGGCGGAGCATTCTTTTGTTTAGCGACAAATGCCAAATCCCTTGATTTTACTATTTCTTTTATTCCACCACGACATTTTACACTGACATCTGTGACTAATAACAACTGAATCCCAAGTTCCACTGAAATACAACTGAACAAAGCATTTATTCCAATTGGATCTACAGCAATAAATTCTGTAACATTTCCTACACAAGTCATCATAGGTGTTTCTGGATCTTTTTTCCGATATTCAATATAGTGAGTAAGCGATTTCGTAAATCCTGGATATATTGGCATTTCAATTATTGGATCTGCAGCGATTTTTGTTATGCCTGCTTCTTTTAGTTTATCTCTTAATTGTAGTAATGAATTGACTCTTTCTTTAGTTGTTTTAGGCAAATAACCCTTAGCAACATTCGTTGGAACAAACACAACTCCTACGTCTTTTGGAATATCGTTAATCAAATATTCAACATTTCCATGGTCTATGCTTAAAACGAGTTCTACCCCAGCTTTAATTGCTGCTTGTATTTCTTCAACATTCAAAGTATCAACACTAATTGCAAAACTATGTTTTTCTTGAAATGATTTCAATTTCTTGATAATTTTAGTTATTAGGTGAGGTTCAGGTTCATTTGCTACTGCACCAATATCTAAAATATCTGCACCATTTTTAAGGTAGTATAAAGCTCTTTCTGTTATCTTTTCCATTGAAAGTTTTGGTGCATCAACAATTTCTGCCATAACAAGAGGAGGTCTGTTTAAACCTACTGGGAGTTTATTCTTGAATCCAATTAAATATTCATTTTTCTTAAGAGGTGCACTAAATCCTTGTTCAATTATATTTCGAGATATTTTGCTTTTTTGTTTTATGAGGTACTTGTCAGCAGCTATAACAGGAGATAAAGTAAAAGGATCGGTTTCGATAATTGCCATTTTAATATCGCTGGCATATCGAGGTCCCTTTACTATTGGAACACCAAGTTGATCTTTCAATTGTGTTAAATCATCTTGTACTAAGCCTGGTGTTATAATCAAATCATAAATTTTAGCTGTTTTCTTACTTAGATTCTCAAGTATCATTTTACTTGTGATAAAAGCAGCAACATCAACTGGAAGGACAAAAATTTCGACATTTTCTGGGATAAACTTTCTTACTATAGGTTCTGCTGCTCTGCCTGTTAATACAAGGATCTTTGGTAGTGCATTATCCTTTGGATTCTTTTTCATACGGACTACCTCTGTCTTAAATAAACAAGTATAATTTTTAAGAGATTACCAAATTAAGGTTTTTTTGAACTATTTTTACATTTTTTTAACTAAGAAATCATAGATCTTCTTTGGTGTTTCCAAAACTGTAAAGCCATCTTGCTTACTCACAAGATCTGCTGCAACTGCTTCTCTATTTCGGACAATGACTTTTGTTTCTTCCATGAAAGTGACTATACCATGTCTGCAAAACATGACACAATCAAGACACCCAATACATTTCAAACGATTAATTCTAATTTTACCTCTTTTTCTTCTAATTGCCCCAGGTTTACAAGCCCATAATGCTGAGCATTCTTGGCATTTCTTACAAGTTTCTTGATGGAGCATAATTGGTAAATAGCTTTTTACTTCTCCTTGTTTGAAATCGGTTGGAACGATTATAACTTCAGTATTCTCACTTTTATTACCCATTATAACCAGATTTGTAATCAAATTATCAGCAATTCCATAAGCAATTTTAGCAACAGTATTTCCAGTTGCGGGACTTATAACAATGAAATCATATCGATTATTTGCTGCCCGGGCAGCGGTGGGAAAACTTGATCCATCGTCTACTTCAAAGATTACATCGTTTAGGACTTCTTCATAATCAAATTCATCTTCAGAATCGCCTGATTTAATTTCTTGTAAGAAATTATCAATTTCCCGAGTTTCATGAACCCCTAACCATTTGTATTTCTCTCTAAATCCGATACGAAATACATCTTGATTGAAATGAGGTATTTCTCTTACTTTATCAATAAATGGGGTTTTCAAAGGAACAGGTGATTTAAAAATGCCATAATTTTGAGCTACTTCTCTTCCAGCTTCACTGAAAAAAAGATCTATCTTGACATTTGAATCCTTCAGAAACAACCCTAATACTTCAAAACTTTCTAATAACCAACATCCAGCGCCTGTTATTCCCCAGGCTATCTTTATAGTCATCTGTTTCTGTTTTCTCCTATATTAACATACTAAAATTTCTCTATCCCCAATTTAATTTTTTCCCTTTGCTTGTAAAAGATATTATTGAACTTTATTTTCAACTGGAAAAATGAATTCCTAAAATAAATAATTAATAATATAATTATTCAATTTATAAATTAATAAAAGATTTGATGCTGACAAAAATAAAGAAAAAATAGTATGAGAAAAACTCTAAATTTCTGACAAATATAAGAGAAAAAAGGTAATAATTAGATATTACGCATAGAAAAAACCTAGCAAAATGTCAACTTTTCAATGAATTATAGTACAAATTTTCAACACTCATTTCGAATTAATAACACATGGACAAGGTTTTTAAGATATAACCGTAGAATGAAGTCTGTATACTGAGTTGTAGTAGTTTTACTTCTCTCAGAGGTCTTTAACTCATTCAAAATATCTGCCGAGGATTTCAATTTGTGTGCTAAATCGTCCATTATACAAAACAAGCGTCAGGGTCTTAAGTTCTGCAAAATTTGTCAGTGCTTAGTTGACGATGTCGAAGAACATATGAACAGAAAGCATCCCAAATATGCTGAATACTTACAGAAGAGAGAAGAAAAAGAAACTCTAAGTATTTGTGGATATTGTGGTCGTTTGATTAAGGATTGGCGAGCACATGTTCAGGGAAGTCATCCGGAACTAATCGCTGCTTATGCTCGCAAGAAGAAACCAAAAGAAGATGATGAAGAAGAAGATTTCTCTCAAATGTTTAATCTCTGATTCACTGTAATATTATTTCTTTTATTCTTTTTTTATTCAAAGAAAGAAATTTGAGATTAGCTTTTCTTTCGTAAAAGTTTCATCAAAATCCTTGGTATTTGATTTACACTTTTAACTGCTATATATCGTCCTTTACCGAGTCGAGATAAATCTCTGCAAACAGCTTCTCCCCAAACTTTCTCAGATGGTAAGCTTAAAACATGTAAATTAAAGAAGTTTTTAGCAAACGGACGAGGATCTTGTCCGCGATTAAAACAACCATCACTAATAAGTACTCCAAATTTTTCTGTTCTTTTATCTTTATTTAATTCTTTTAAACCACTTTTTAATGCATCAGAAATATTTGTGTAACCTGCGGAGTCACTTTCAAGTACTCTATCAATCAAAGTATCAATTTTCACTTTTTCATTCATTTGTTTTATGACAGTTGCTTTGGTATTAAAAAGTATGACGGCATATTTTTCCCTTGCTAAATGATATGCTAAAATAGCTACCGCCATAGCTGCATTCCTGAATTTTTCACCATAAAGCGAACCTGATGTATCAAACATTAATACACCGATGTTTTCTCTACTTCTTCTTTCAATTGCTACAATATCTGAGTACTGAATGTATCGATTAATCAGAAACTTTTCAATAAGTAAATCCATGTCAAAATCACTCATCCCCGGTTCATATTCTGTTCTTATTTGCAATTCACCTTTCAATCCCCTACCTACAACTCTATATGAGGATTTGAGAACAGAGATTCGCGCTAATCTTCGATATATTTTCCTATATTGAGGATCAAAATTGCTTCTCAACATGAAGAAAAGCTCCGGGGCACTTCCTTCGCCTCTTGCAGCTCTTCGTTCAATCATTCTCACTCCTTCCTTTGATTGTAGAGCTTCCGCAACAGCATATTGATTACTTTTTGCGATCCCCCTTAAAGCTGGAATGTTATCATATTCAATTGCTAATTCAGACATTTTCTTTAAAGTAGGAAACTTCATTCCTAGAGTCATCTGATTATAATCTTTAGATGTCCTAGTTCCAGATACAATCTCAGCTTGCACTAATTTTTCTGGGGTCATTCTCCCTAATTGAGGGGGCATTCGTCCTGGAGATATGGCCATTTCTATTTCATGCGGTCCGAAAAAACTTCCCGATAACCTTCCTTACTAATTTTTCTATTACAGTTTCTATTTTCTCTTCAATACCATCTTCTAATTCAATTTTCGTTGCAAGAGCCATAATACTGATATCTATCCACGTATTAATGGTTCGTTCTTCGAATTCATTTATAATTGCAGCTAAGTCTATAGCACCTCTTATACTTGCACCTCTTCTGAGATCTGTTGATAACCTTGTTTCCCGAACAATGAGAACAGAATAATTGATTATATCTTCAGGAGCATCTTTTATTTTTGCAGCTACTATTTGCTTTTCTTCTGGTTCTGACTGATAGTCAAGACGAATCCAGACAAATCGATCTTTAATAGCTTCACCTAAAGGTGTTGTTGCTATGAATTCTACAGGATTCTGTGTGGCAATTATAAAGAAACCTGGTTTAGCAGTAACCTCTCCAAGTTTTGGAATAACAATATGTCCTTCATCCATTGCTGAGAGTAAAACGTTCTGTGTTGATTCTGGACAACGATTAATTTCATTCGAGAAGAGAATTGCCCCTTCTTGCATTGCCCGAATTAAAGGACCTGAAACAAATGAATCAAAAGAATAACCTTTTTCCAAAACTACTGGTGGATCGAAATGACCAACCAATTTATCTGGATGATACCGCTCATCTCCATCGAATCGAACAAATTCAGTGTTCAAATAAGCAGCTAACGCATGAGCAATTTCTGTTTTTCCAACCCCAACAGGACCTTCCATTAGAATGTGTCTCCCTGCCGCCTTTGCTGCTAAGGCTTTCATCAGCTCATTTGTTCTTCCAATAATTCTGAATTTCTTTTTTATTGCTTCTACTGATTCTTTTAGATTGGTTTTATCAACTTGTTTTGAAGGCACCATAAATCATCTCTGCATTTTTAAGAAGTACCACAATACTTTACTCGTTACTTATAATTAAATGTAACCTAGCTTAAAAGGCAAGATGAATATTCTTTATATAGTTTTCCTCGCGGTAATATTTTCTTCTGAAACATTTTGGAATATTTAAAAAGAGAGTTAGTCTATTTAATGATGAACAAAGTTAAGATGTTAAGAAAGATAAATAAAACCAACGAATAAATGAAAATACGAAGAAAAATCATTAAAACCACTGGTGTTTTATCAATGCTTATGGGATGTTTAAAGTGATTTCACTCAGTAAAATGAAGACATGGTTCGAGAACGAAACTGAAAATCGAGTAATGAAAGTTCGCTCAGAAATCAAGAAAAGAATGGAATATATTATAGAGAATTTCAAGGAGCTGAAAGTCGCTGCCCAAGATTTCGAAGTTAGCGATACCGTTGATTCTGAAACTAGATCTTCACAAAATATCTTTGAAAAGATGACAGAAATGGTTGAGGAATTTGAATTTCCAAATACTATCACATACAAAACTGCAGAAGAATTTTCAAAAGAATTAGAAAAATTTTTGAAAAGAGTTTTGACTCTTGGTCAAAGATTCATTCCTAATCTCAAGAAGAAATACAAGACTCGAGTTTTTATCTTGAATAGAGCATTAACCCGTGTTCAGAAGAATTATCAAGATTTTGAAGCCTTTCTTAAAGACAAAACTGTTCTGCTTAAGGAAGTTGATAGTGCATCTGAAAGTATCACTCTGCTTGTTGAGAAAGTAGAAGAACGAGAGAAATTAAAGGAAGAAATCAAATCAGAATCTAGTCAGCTTACTAAGCTTGAGAAACAAATTACTGATTTAAATGATAATACCTCTGATCTTGAGACAGCAACTATTCTAAAAGAACTTGCTGAAATAAGCAAAGAAATGAATATCATAGTTAAGAAAATACAATTGCAAATGGGTGGTCTTGATAAACCTTTTAGAAAGTTACATTCAAGAGTTCAAGATGGTAAAGTATTGGTTCCACCTCATTTGATGGAATTTGTTGAACAATACAAAGATAGGCCACTCGAGGCTTTTAAAGACATGCCTGAAGGGCATAAAAATCTAAATGATTTACTTGAGTTACTTAAGGAAGCTGCAGAAAAAGAGAAAATAAAACTGAAACCTGCAATGAAAAATAAAACAATTTCTCTGTCCCAAGAAATTATTGATGGATCAATTAAAGAATTACACTCAGAACTTCTTCAACAATCAAAGAAAAGAAAGGATATTGAAACAAGGGTTGAGGAATCAGGACTTAAAGAGCAAATTATGGGATTCAAAGAAAAGCAAGAGAATCTTGAGAAAAATAAGGGCATTCAGCAACGTAGAGTCAATAATCTCAAAGAAAGGCTAGAAAATTTAAATGAAGATATTGCTAGCTTTGCTGCAAATATACAGAGAAAAATTAGAAGATTAACAAATCAAGATGTTAAGATTAACATTACAGAATAATCTATTTTTTCTTCTTTTTAAACAAATATTAGTGAGCGTTAATATATTATAACTTCGTTCAGAATACTACCAAATAGATTGTATAAGATTTGAGTTTGAGAGTATGTCTTCTAAAAAGAATAAGAAAGCTGAAAAATTGGATAAAGAATCCGAAGAAGGTAATATCGAATATAAGCTTAAGCTAATTGATCCTAATGCCACCAGATTCGAGCATTTAGTTACCCAAATGAAATTTAGATTACAAGAAGGAATGGGGGAAGCAATTTACGAAATTGGTATTGAAGATAATGGATATCCCAAAGGATTATCAGTTAAAGAATTAAAACTCTCAATTGAAACCTTAAAGAAAATGGCACTTGAGTTAAACGCTGATATTACTGTTCTCAGAGAACGTGAGGGTGAAATTGGCACAGTAGCAGAAGTTTTAATACGAAAATTTGCGGAAGAAGATTTCTTAGAAATTCGAATAGCAGTTGTAGGTAATGTTGACAGCGGAAAGAGTACACTTGTTGGTGTTTTAACACAAGGCAAATTAGATAATGGTCGAGGACTCGCTCGTGTGAATGTTTTTCGACACAAACATGAGATAGAAACAGGTCGTACTTCAAGTATAAGTCAACAAATCATGGGTTATGATAGCAGAGGACGCATTGTAAATTATGAGTCTTTAAATGAAAAATCGTGGACCAAAATCATAGAAGGAAGCTCGAAAGTTCTTACTTTTATAGATCTAGGTGGTCATGAAAAATATCTGAAAACTACTCTATTTGGTTTAACAGGACATAAACCTGACTATGTCTTACTTGTTGTGGGGGCAAATATGGGTGTTGTTGGTATGACAAAAGAGCATCTAGGTATTGCTCTTGCTTTAAAGGTTCCAATAATAATTGTAATAACCAAAATTGACATTTGTCCAAAACATATTCTTAAGCAAACATTAGACAATCTCAGTAAGATGCTTAAAATACCCGGTTCGAATAAAATACCAATAGTTGTCAGAAATGACGATGACATTGTGGTTAGTGCAAAGAACTTAGCTTCAGGCAGAATCGCCCCAATTTTCCTAGCTTCCAATGTCACAGGAGAAAACCTAGATAATTTGAAAAAATTCTTGAATTTACTACCAGCACATAAGATGTGGGATGAATTTCTTGATGAACCTGTTGAATTTCAGATCGATGATACGTTTTCAGTTACAGGTGTGGGCACGGTTATTGCTGGTACTCTTATGAGTGGAACTGTTGCAATTGATGATGAATTATTACTTGGACCGGATGAATTTGGTAACTTCCAAGAAATCAAAGTTAAAAGCATTCACAATAAAAGAATACAAGTGAAACGTGTTGTAGCCGGACAAACTGCAACTTTTGCTCTGAGAAGAATTCAAAGAGCTGCTATAAGAAAAGGCATGGTTTTACTTGGAAAAGATGCTAAGATCAAAGCCGCTAAAGAATTCGAAGCTGAAATTCTAGTTTTGTATCACTCTACAACAATTCTAGAGAATTATCAAGCAGTTATTCATTGCGGTACCATTCGTCAAACGGCAAAAATTACCGAAATGGATAAAGAAGTAATTCGAACTGGTGATAAAGCGAAAGTGAGATTTCGGTTTCTTTACAATCCAGAGTATTTGAAAAAGGATAGACAGATTATTTTTAGAGAAGGCAGAACTAAAGGGATTGGAAAAATAACTGAAATCTTTTATGAATAGTTACACAATAGACCTTATAGTATTAAGTAAAAACTATCAGAAATTTAAGTTAGTGATACAATAATTATTTAAAAATAGAAATTCTTGTGCTAATCAAACAATAGAGTTTATTCGCATCGTTTTGAAATAGGATGAATGATTATGTCTGAAGTAAAAGCATATCAAATTGCAATTATTGGAGCAGGTCCAGCAGGATTAACAACGGCAATTTATACAGCTCGAGCTGGATTGTCTACGATTGTCATTGGTAATCCATATGAATCACAAGTAGCTAAATTAGGTTTAATTGAAAACTACACCGGTTTTGCTAAAGGTGTTGAAGGTCTCGAATTAATGGAAGCTATGGAGAATCAAACAAAAGCAAATGGTGCTAGTATTATTTATGATAATGTAATTGAAATTTTGAGGAAAGACAATGAGTTCACAATCAAAACAGATGATGATCAAACATTAAAAGCAAAAGCAGTTGTTCTAGCAATGGGTGCACGTCATCGAAAGATGCGAATTCCAGGTGAAGAAGAATATTACATGAGAGGAGTCTCATATTGCAGTGTTTGTGATGGAGCACTATATCAAGGAAAACCAACAATTGTAATTGGTTATGGAAATGGTGCAGCAAAATCTGCATTATACATGGCTAATCTTTCATCGAAAGTATACTTGATATGCACTAAGAAAGAACTAGGTGCAGATGCAATCTATGAAAAACGCTTAGAAGGGAAAGAGAACTTAGAAATTCATTATAGCTCTCGAGTTACGAAAATATCTGGTGAGGAATATGTCACATCAGTGACCTACAAAGAAGGCAGTAATGAGACTGATATCAGAGTTGAAGGTGTTTTTATTGAGTATGGTAGTGTTCCAAATACCTTGCTTGCTAATCAGCTTGGTGTAGAAGTTGATGACCGAGGATTTATAGTAACCAAAATTGAAACCCTTGAAACCAATATTCCAGGTGTATACGCTGCTGGAGATGTGTGTGGAAGAATTAAACAGATTGCCACGGCAGTTGGTGATGGTTGTATAGCTGCAACTCATGCACAAAACTTTGTAGAACAATTGTGATTTTGTAATAAAGATTACACGTTTTTCTCATTTTTTTCCCACTTAATAATTCTTATATACATTTCAAAGTTAGTTAAGATTAAGATAAAAAAAATTAGCATTTTGTTAGGAATGAGTTAACCATGTCACAAGCAAATATTGACAAAGTGGAAGTGCAAATACCAGGTACAATGTATCGTTTGCAGCTAACAGCTGATAGAGGAAGATGGATTTTAGCTTTATTATTACGTGGAGACGTTGAGAATGAAGTTATTGTTCCAGTATTCTCAAAAAATGGTATCGTCAAAGCTGCCAATGAGTTATTGAATAATTCGAGATTAGTTATTGATAAATATCCCTTAAAAAACGTCTGCGATCAGCTTTTTGCTGAAGCAGAACGTAGTTTACCAATATCCACACCACCTCCAGAAGAAATAATGGATTCTGAAGAACTTGATGAAATAAAACAGAAAATCGATCTAATAGAAACAACACTTGAAAACGTTAGTGAAGAATTGAAAGAGATGATTAATGGAATAACCGCACAGCTTGATTCTTTAGAGAATGATCGCATTGTTCGATTGGAATCAGACCTTTACAAAGCGGGGGATAAAACTGACGAGGAGATGTTCACAAGCCTAGCAAGTCGATTAGATGTTTTAGAAGAATCTCAAGTAGGAACATCAAGAGATGATAGAGTTCCATCTATATTAGTTGCAATTGAAGCTTTAGAGAGTAAAGTGTCTCAACTTGAAGGCAGAGCAGTTACAACCGAAGGTGGTTCTATAGGAGAACCAATCGCTCCTGCAGCAGATGTAGGAAGTTATAGAGATGATTTAGGAAGGCTTTCAAGAGCTTTGGATTTAATTAGTCAAAGATTGACAAATTTAGAGAATCAATTAAAACCAAAACCACCTGTAATTGAAGGTTCTGAAGACCAAAAACATCTAACTGAGATGTGATACATCTCATATCCCTTCTTTTCTTTTTTATACTAAATCAATTATTGGTTCAACAACAAATCTACCTAGAAATGCCTCAAGTGAAAATGCAATTAATGCAAGTAGCATTGTTACTAGAACCACATATTTGATTTTTTTAATTGTCTCAGGTCTGTGATCAACTAGCATCCATATACTTACTGCTAGCACAAGTGCTTGAATTACATTTATTGAAAATAAATACACCCAACTTGCTTCAGCTATAAATATTGGGATAATTGATGCAGGGATTGCTAAAAATATAATTGCAGAAGCAATTATGGCAGTCCATTTTGGGCCCATTGCGGTAGCAACTGTTGACACATTATTTTCCCTATCCCCTTCAACATCCATTATACCTTTTGATACTTCTCTTCCAAAATTAAGGAAGAATGCAGCAGCAGCCATGCATTGGGTTAATATGGATATTTCGAAATCTAAAACTAAATCCCCATATAGAAAGCCCAACCACACTCCAACCGAAACCGCCAAATTTCCTACGATTGAGAATCTTTTCATATATCTGGTGTATGCAATTGCCATTATGGCACAAATCACAGCAGTAACAATAGAAACGCCAATTTGTAAACCAGATCCATTAAAAAACTCATATAAATCTATTCCAATTCCCATTAATATACCAATTACTATCAAAATAATACCAAAAGTTAATGCTTGTTTAGGTGTGATTTCACCCGAAGGAATAGGTCTCTTAGGATCGTTTATTTTATCTACTTCAATATCGAAATAATCATTTAACACCATAGCAGAAGCACTTAGAGCCCAACCTCCAATAAAAATCATAATCAGGGAAGGTAAGTGAGTTAGTAACTGAACAGCAACTTGAAATTCCTCGGGATTACTTACCATGATCCCAACTATTGCACACATTGTTAAAAGTAAGCAATTGAAGGGGCGCATTATACGAATCCAAGGATTTGTCATTGTCAGTCTCCATCCTTTCGCTTACACCAATAAAGAAAAAGTTTTCGATATTATTCGATAGAATCCTTACTTCCTAATTTCACTTTGATTGAAAAACACTAGCTCATGAAGTTTATTTGTATGTAAATTCAAAATTGGAACTCTTCCGGGAGTTGGGATAATATTTTTTGATTGCATGTATTCTGTTTGGGATTGAAATGTTCCCGAATTAACACAATCTACACCTCTATACTGAGTATGAGAATTAATATGAATGTGCCCTGTATGGTAGACATTTGGCACTTTTTCTATAACTAATTCATCCTTTATGCTTGGAACTATACTTGTGTTTCTTCCAAAAGTCGGTGCAAGATGCCTATATCTTAATGTATGAAGCATGGGTCCATTTGGATCATTCATGCTCAGTCCTGGTGTAAGTGATGCTATATCTTCAAATGAATTTCCGTGATAAATTAGAAAGGTTTTCTTGTGTAAATCTACTGTAGTTGGGTTTGATAAAAAGGTAACATTAGACCTTTTCCAAAGATCGGGAGCATATTCTTTACTTATTGCGGGTTGAGGTAATGCAAGTCGACATGCATCATGGTTTCCTGATGTAATTATGATGTGAATCCAATCCGGAACTTTGGAGAGGATTTGATCAGCTCGTTTGTATTGATCATATATATCAGTAATCAGAAGATCTTCTTCCTGTTTTGGATAAACACCAATCCCTTCTACTAAATCTCCGTTTATTATCAAATATTTTATTTGGCTAGCTAAACTTTGCTGATAAGGATCATCGATCCTACCATTAAGGAAATCGAGTAAACCGTTAAATGAATCTTCTAAAAATTCTTTACTTCCTATGTGCAAGTCACTTGTCATGCATACACTTATTGGTTCTTTTATTGTTGATTTTCTTGTTACAATTGGTATATCTGGAAATACAAAATCATCTAAAATAAACATATCTTCATAGAAACGACCAGAAAATCCCGCTATTTGATCATTAAGAAGTGCTCCTGCTTTGACGAGTAATTCTTGCATTTTAGCTGGAATTCTCGCTGTAAGTTTCCCAGTAGCATCTTCGAGTTCTAATAATAATCCTCCATTCTTCAAAGTGCGTTTATCAGTTACGATACATATGATAGTTATTTTTTCATTTGGTTCTAATTTTGCTTTCATGAGATCCTTTAATGTAATAGATCCGGAAATATCCCCCCTTCCTTTTAAAATACTGAATAACTGATTGTAACGACTTTTAAAATAAGTTTGAAAATCTTTGATATTGCCTTCTATTGTCGTTTTTCCTGAAGATTCATACAAAATATTTATTTCTGTTTTAATTTGCTTGCCAATTGGTTCAAATTCTGTTTTTTGTACTTTCGCACTCGGTGTATGCTTAATTTCTTCTTTTGAGGAATCCTTTTCAGGTTTCTTACTAGGAACCTTTGTTGTAGGTTTACTCTCAACTAATTCATTGTTTTCTACTTCTTCTTCAAGATTACCTTCTGATAACAAATCCTCATAAGAAGCTAACGCTTCCCTTAGCTTCTCTGGTGTAACAACAATTTCATCTTTTAGAGCTTCAGCTAATCTATCAATATCAACAATATCAGCATCTAAATCCTCGAGAATCTCATATGATTCGGGAGTAATTAGACAATGCCTATCCAGTAATTCTCTTACTAGATCTATCTGTTTAGCCATATTCTCACTCTTCGAAACTCTATACTTTTACCTATTTAGTCTTGTTATTACCTTGTAACAACAGAATATTGTATTTACTTTATTTTAATAATACATTAGTACCTATTAGATTCATTAATTACAAGTCAAGTGTAAATTCAACGTAGTCTTCACCAATTTTCATGAAGGAATAAGTCATTGCTTTGACTTCACTTTCTTGTGGATGTTTGCCAATTGTAAATTCTTCACCATGCAAAACAGCGGATAATGTAATCTTTTGGGTATCAATCTTTTTTATTTCGGTTACTTGTATTTTGCTTGCAACGAAAAATTCAGTTCCGAAGAGGTAAATTAAATTATCAATCCAATCATAGAGCAATGATTCATAATCTTCAGACTCCAAAGTCAACACTTTTTGGATTTTTTGTTCTACAGTATTTGTATCGGTAAAAATATTATAGTAACCTAGTGCTGCTTGTTCAAATGCTTCCTTTAAATTAGATCCTTTTGCATGAACAATGGTATCAGCAGTATGTTCTAAGTATTCGAAACTCACAGCTGCATCCTCATAAATTGGTAATACCCTAACAACAAGAACCAAATTAAAAAGCTTTAGGCGAAGAAAGTTAAAATTCTAGTCGGTCCGCGTTGGAAAAATAGGGAAGAGTTAAATTCCTTCTAATTGGGAGGGTGTTGAATTGATGATAGAAGGTTCAACCAACACGGAACCGGCTAGGAACCCTACGATTTGGCCGAGATAGGTTCAAGATATACTATACACAATAAACAATATAAAAATAGACATAAGTCTGATAATTAATGACATTTAGTAGCAAATCGTTAGCGCAATCAAGTCTCATTATTAACTTCTGAGAATATTTCTTCCAATTTTTCAGACAGTGCATCATTTTTTTCCCAAAATTCCTCTACAATTCTCACAGATGAGGGCTTTCTTTTCAGCTGATCATTGTCTGTATTGTCAATTCGCTCAATCCATTGGTCACAGAATGATCGAAACACCGCTATTTTGTTTCGGACTTTTTGGTTGTCATTACTTAAAATTGCTCGAGAGAGTTCTCCCACCATTTTCACTAAAATGGTATTGAAAGATGGATTGTGAATGTGGGTTTTTGGCAGGGTTACTTCATCAAAATTCGGGTTTTCAAAAATCTCTAACCAAACTATTAATTGTGAAATAAATTTGAGGATTAATTTTGCTAGTGCTTGATCATCATTGTTTTCTGTTGCTCTAGCAATTTTACCAACAGCTTGAGAAATAGCAGCAACCCATAAATCATTAGTTGGACAATAACTATTTTTAACAAATTTCTTTACGACATCCTTTTGTTGTTGATACTCATTTTCAATTTCACGATAGTATTTTGTATTATTCCCAGTTAGAAATATAGTTTGATTCCCTTTTTCTTTCATTAATTCAAATCCTACAGATTCAACAAATAGATAATAACACCAGCAATAGAACAAAAAGATGTTTAAAAAAAGAAATAAAAAGACCTCTGATACGAGTAAATTCTGAAAAAATTACTTTGGAAACTCAAAGGCTACTTTTATTGCTTGATGTTTTCCTTTATGCATTGCAATTTTATATGCTGATTTGTATTCCTCAATTGAGAATTTGTGAGTTACCATATTTTGGTATAGATTGGGATTCTTACTAAGGATTTCTAAAGCAATTTCAAATGAATGCATTTTTCTATCTTGAAAATCATCTAAACCATAAATCATAGATCCAATAACCTCAATTTCTTTATAGGCTGCTAACGCCCAATCAACTTTTTTAGTAATGCCGAAATCAAGTCCAAGAATGACAATTCTACCATTGCTTCTCACTAATCGTAATGAATCTTCCAAAGTATGCTCGTTGGAAACACAATCAATTATTATGTCAGGGCCAGTATTTCCAAAATTTACTTTTTTGCTTAGCAGCGGTTTGAATAATTTTCCATCAGTTAATTCAGCTATTTTTTCATAGAGCAGATCAGTTTTTCTTTCAATAATAACTTCATTGGAACCGAGCTTCTTAGCCCAATCAGCTTGAAGTGGATAACGAGCTAATGTAATTATCTGACATTTCGAATCATAAGCTCTTATGGCAGCAATAACCAATAAACCAATGATTCCCGCACCAATAACTATGACCTTATCAGAATCTTTTGGGAGATTATTTGCAACCGCATGTATAGATACCGCAAAGGGTTCTGTTAAAACAGCAACTTCATTTGGAATATTTTCAGGTACTTTGTAAAATTGCTTCTCAAAACCAAGAATATATTCACTGAATCCACCTCCTCCATATCCTCCCCAGTTATTTCTACCACCATATTTCTCTTCGAGTTTAGAATCAGCACTAGTCCCAGTTAAACATAAACAGCTAGCAAATCGACCAATTTGGCAGCTAGAACATAGCTCAAAACCGTATGCTTCACATGTTGCAGTCGGATCAAAAACAACTGTATCACCGATTTTCAAATCTCGAATATCAGACCCAATTTCTTCTATGATACCAACAGTTTCATGACCAATGGGAAATGGAGTAGTTTTACTTGCCAAAATAGAAGAAAAATAAGATCCTTTTAACTATAATTGATGAATATCTGAACTGCAAATTCCTCCAAGATGAGTTTTTACAATCACTTGATTGGGATATAGGATTTTAGGTTTTGACCAATCATCTCTATATTTCACCATTGCAAATTTTCCAGCAAGACCAATTTTCTTCAAAACCGATTTCCATATTTTCAAATCATATTGAACTGCTTTCATAAACTAGAAAAACATCTTGGAAATATAAACTAATTGATTTTCATTTAAAAGAAAATGGTGCCAAGGACGAGATTTGAACTCGCGCTCCCGTGAAGGAACTGGTTTTCAAGACCAGCGTCGTGGTCCGTGCTTGACTACCTTGGCTTTTTATTCTTTTTAGAAATGTTCTGCATCATTATTTAAGATTTATCATAGATAATTTTTCTCTTCATTTTCTTCTTCTTGCTTCTTTTCATGTCTTATGTCTAATTCCTGCTTTATTTCCTTTAATTTACTTCCATGTAGTGGGTATATTATCAAAGGTACAATTGCTAATACAATAAAGGCTAATGAGAGAATACTTAGTCCTAATATTATTCCGAATTGTGCTTGAGCTGTTTGTACTGCTAGATCGGAATCATACCCGAAGTGACTTATTATTAATGTGAAAAAGAAAACAACCAGAGAAGAAGCTGGTTTGGTAATCAATGCATTAATACCAAAGAACATACCTTCTCGACGCCGTCCAGTTTTTAATTCATCTTCATCTGCAATATCTCCCACCAAGGGATTTACAATTACAAACCAGAATGAGATCATTAGCAAACATAGTGCGTAAGAAATTGCATTTACTACAATATGTGTTTGGAAAAACAAGCCTAGGAACCCAACTAGCATAACTCCTATAATGATAAAGACTGAATTTCTCAACCCCAGCTTTCTCTGTAAGTATCCATAGAGAAAGTAAAATGGTATTTGTAGTATCCCTATTGGGGCACTTACTGCTAAAATCTGCCACTGATTCAGTTGAGCTATATATTTGAAATAGAGTGGCATAACTCCCACTAGATTTGTGGATATAGCTGTAAACATGAAATTAATTATGACAAAGAAAATAAACGCTTTTGACTTGAAGGTTTCTTTTATTGCCGGCCAAACGGGTAATGGTTCTACTTTTTCTTTCCTGAGAGAATGTTCCTTCATTTTCATTGTGCCAATGAGCATGAGAATTGCTGCGATAACCGTCATTCCTATGAATATTAATCTCATGTAAACAATTGCCATTTCTGATGTTAAAACTAGATTTGGTAGGATTGCTGCTATTCCGACAGGTAAAAAACTGATTACAGAGGTTATTATTGAGATTCTTGTTCTTTCATTAGTACTTGTTGTTTGACCTGTCAATATTGCACTCAAATTTAAACCATAAATTGTTAATCCAGTATCAAAAATAAAGAGAGCAATTAGAAGAAAAATAAATAATGACACATTTGACCATGAGGGAAAGGCAATCCAAAACATAAGAAAGCCAACTAGGAAGATCGGTGCTGCTAATCTAATAAAATACAATCTTTTTCCTTTGGAATCCAAGCTCTTCTTATCAGAAATATATCCAAAGACAGGATCATTTATAGCATTCCAGACTGCGAAAATAATCATAACTATTCCGAATAATTCTGGATCCATACCTAAAATGTCAACATAGAATGTTAGTAGAGCACCTGTAAACATTACACCGAGTAAATCTCCGCCTGCTTTTGTTAAACCCATATATGAACGCTGACGAGATGAAACTTGTTGCTTTTCAGCATTATTTCCCTTTGTTTCATTCACCAGTACCAACTCATCATAATTTCATATAGAGATAGCACTACTTTAATTCAATTTTTTGCTTGAAATGTATGTTCCTAGATGAACTTCCGATTAGTATTGTAAATTCCCCTTTTTCATGTTTCCATGAGTGACTTTCTGTATCATAGAATTCGAGATCTTTAACTGAGATTTTGAATTTGACTTCTTTCTTTTCATTTGGTTTAAGATTGATTTTTTCGAAATTCTTTAATTCTTTCTCAGGTCGTTTAACAGATGACTTGTCATCTTTGACGTATAGTTGCACAATTTCTGACCCTTCTCTATCTCCGGTATTTTTGATATCAACAGTAATTGTGACTTTATCTTTAGAAGTTATGGAATTCTTATCAGTTTTACAATTTTCATATTCAAATGCAGTATAGGATAATCCAAATCCAAATGGAAATAGTGGTTCGATTTTCTCTTCATCAAAATGACGATATCCCACGAAAATCCCTTCTTCATAGTAAACGTTTTCAGCACCAGGATAAGTTCTATCTGATTTATGTGCTGGGGAATCTGATAGCTTCTTAGGGAAAGTAATTGGTAATTTTCCACTTGGATTTACATCACCGAATAGTATTTTCGCTATTGCTCTTCCACTTTCTTGCCCAGGATACCATACCTCAACAATCGCTGGAACGGAATCAATCCATTCATTCATTGCAACTGGACTACCATTAATCAGAACTACAATTGTGTTTGGATTTCTCTTTACAGTATCCTTGATTAGTTTAATTTGCTCTTCTGGTAGCTCCAATCTAGTTCTGTCAACGTCTTCGCAATCATTTCCTCTTGCGTGATTAAGTCCCACAACCAAGATACATGCATCAGCTGCTTCTACATTAGAAGTAAATTGTACTTTTCCTTCACACTTTTCTTTTAATCCTTGAAGAGGAGTAATTTCATATTTGGGAACAACAGATGCAGCGCCGCCGTAAAGAATACCACTCATTTTCTTATCAGCATTCGATCCGAGAACTGCTAAGGTTTTTATTTTATTTTCATCAAGCGGCAAAATTTTCTTCTCATTTTTTAAGAGAACAATCCCTTCTTCAGCAACTTTCCTAGCAAGATCTTGATGTTCTCGAGTGTTTCTTTCTCCCTTTGGGATCTTCTCTGGTTCATCAAAAAGTCCTACCAAAAACATAACTCTGAGCAATCGTCTCAAAACATAATCAATGTCTTCTATTGCTATTTTTCCTTCATTCAGAGCTTTTTTCAGCAATTTCGGTTTGTAGATTTTGATTGATGGCATTTCTAGTGATAAACCAGCAAGAATGCTTTCCTCTGGTTTTTCTAGTCTTCTTGTTGCCCACCAATCAGTTACAACAAATCCCTTGAATCCCCAAGTATCCATCAGGGTATCGCGAAGAAGACCCTTATGTTCACAACCAAAAATGCCATTTACTTTGTTATAACAACTCATGAAAACCCAGGGATCAGCTTCTTCAACAACATCTTTGTATGCTTTCAGATAGATTTCGTTTAATGTTCTTTCTTCGATTACTGCGTTAACGTGAAATCGATTCTCCTCTTGATTATTTGCTGCATAGTGCTTTATGCAAGCTCCAATCCTTTGACTTTGAACACCTTTCACAAAAGGAACAGCCATTTCTTTTGTTAAATAAGGATCTTCACTGAAATACTCGAATGTTCTACCGTTGAGAGGTGTTCTATCAATATTTATTCCTGGACCTAGAACTATATGACGACCCACGGCTCTGGTTTCTTTAGCAATTGCTAAACCGTATTCATATGCAAGAGTTCGATTCCAAGTTGAACTAAGATTCTTACTACAGGGAAATTTAGTATTTAACCTGTAACTCGAGTGTGTAGCAACTCCAATAGGACCATCAGTCATTCCAAGACGTTTTATCTTCAACCTACGAATCGGTTTTGTTGTCCATAAAGTAAATCTTCGACTTGATAGTAACTTCAATTTCTCGTTCAAAGCCAGATTCTTAAGAAGATTATCAACTCGTTTTTCTAAATCTAAAGCCTCATCAAAATAACTTGGCTGTTTTTTCACCATAACAATCACTTTACTTTAATCAAGAGACGATAAAGTGTATGTTACGAATCTTAAAACTCTTTTGAAAGTTATCCGTTTCATTTTTATTGTCTTAATTCTTGTGTGATACATAGGTGTTCCTTTGATGAAAATCGCAGAATTTAATGGATTGAGAATTGGTTTAGATGAACAAGTGAAGATAATGGGTGTTATAAATCTCAGTCCTGAATCCTTTTATAAAGGCTCAATTAAAACAGGTCCGGATAGCATACTCCAATCAGCAATTAGACAAGTCAAAGAAGGAGCAGATATTATTGATCTTGGGGCGAAAAGCACAGCACCTTATCTTGAGACAGAAATCTCTCCGGAAGAGGAAAGTGAAAGAGCTGTTAAAGGATTAAAGATAATAATTGATGAAGTAAAGAAACCAATTTCCATAGATACTACTCGAGCATTAGTTGCAAAAGCAGCACTAGAAAATGGAGCAAAAATGATCAATGATGTAACAGGTTTAAATGATGATCCTGAACTTGCAAAAGTAGCTGTAGAATTTGATGTTCCTATTATCCTTGGAGCAACAAAATTAAACCGCTTCAAGGGGAATCCCACAGAAAGAGTAATATCATCTCTAGAACACTCAATAAAAATTGCTCAAAAAGCAGGAATCGGGTTAGACAAGATAATTATAGATCCAGATATTGGTTTTCATCGAATTGACGATTTCAAGTGGTATAAAATAGATGCTCACATACTGACTCATTTAGACTCATTAACAGAGAAACTGCAACAACCGATCTGTATAGGTCTCTCTAGGAAATCATTCATTGGTAAAATTCTAGATATAAAAAATCCAGAAGATCGTCTTTATGGCTCTTTAGGAGCAACTAGTATTGCAATTCTCCATGGAGCAAGTTTGATTAGAACTCATGATGTTAGAGAAACTCTCGAGACAATTCGAGTGATAGAAAAAATCAAAGAATTTGGCTTGGAATCTAAAGCAAAGTAAAAATTTCCCATAACCAAAAAGGGGCGAACAGTCGACGATTCCGAATGTCATCAAGCTTCCACGGGTACGGAAGACTTGACTATTTTCTTATCATCTTTTTCTATTGCACCCCCATAAAAATCAACGCCAATACCCTTGTTGATTTTTTGTAGATACAATAGCTTCCTATTCGCCATATTATATATGGTAACCAATCTTTTAAATAGGTAAATATAACATGGTTGTGTTAATCGGCGGATGTGTTAGCTAGATAAAAAAAAGATAGTTAACATGATTATGTTAATTACGCGATTTTCTGAATTTAAGGAATTCACTAATAAAAAAAACCTAAATGATTTCAAAGATTTTATCAAGATTTTTTATTGATTTCTCTAATCTCGAGACGAGTTTTGATGTCGAAATGTTTCTACCTCGAGCATCGACAGTTTCAATGGCGATATTTAGTTTCTTCACTAGTTTTAAAGACGATTCTTTTTGACGATAAACAAAAGCTCGAATAACTTCATTTAGAAAGAACAATTGTCTGTCATTTGGTATCTGTCCACTTACACATAGAACAAGTAATTCTTGGGATGCTTCTGGAATGTTAAGAATAGAGAGATTATAACAAAGTGCCACTCTTGTAGGTATAGAATCCTCGTGTTCTAATCGCGATACTAAAGCACTAATTATCACATTCTTTTCTTTATTATTACTGAGAAACTTACACCTAGCGCAAAGAACCCAGATTGCTTCCTGTCGAATTAGATCTGATTCATTTTCTAGTGCTTGAACTAGTGGTTGGATACCAATCTTATCAATTATCTCATGTATAGCAGAACCTGCATTCAAACCGGTTAAATTTCGAGAATTAGCACTTACCTCAAGAAGAAACTCTATGGATTTCTGATCACCAATTTTCCCGAGCATTTTCACAGTGAGACTTTTTTCTAATTCGGACATATCATTGGAATAAATCTCAAACAAAAGGGATTGGATGCTTCGATCACCTAATTTCGCTAAGGCCCAGATAGCTTCATTTTTCACAGAACGATGCTCATAAGCAACGATTTCTCGCAGGTGAGAAATGATTTCAGATCGTTTTCTTTTTTGCTTACCAAGAAGATGGACAGCAAAAACCCTGTGATGACGATTCTTAGCTTTTCGAGCAATTTGTAATAATTCGTAAACGCTTTTCTGCTTAAGGGAAATAATAATTTCATTATACTGATTAGCTTCATTTTGCTGCTGATGTTGCTTATAGACTTCTTTTGTTTTCAAGAATTTAGTAACACCATTGATATTATGAACCATATTCATCAACCGACAGAAATCTGTTTAACTTAAAATGAACTCTATAAGTTAAAAACTCCAACAGAGTGAATTCTTATACACAGAAGGAGTTTTTAGTGCATTTTTTTAAGAAAATCTTTTAACAAACAATAATGAATAGAAATCTATGAACCAACCAATAAATATAGATCAGAAGTGTTTTGAAATCAAGAAACCAGGGTCTCCAATAGATGTAGCAAATTTAAACAATCAAGTAGTGCGATTAGCGTTATTCGAGGGGGAATATCCTTTCCATAAACATGAAATTGAAGACGAACTGTTTTTCGTTGTAAAAGGATCATTTGTCTTGCAACGGAAAGGTTTCCCAGACTTGCTATTAAATGAAGGGGATATGTTTGTTGTTGAAAAAGGAATTGAACATAGAGCTGTAAGTCCTATGAAATCCTATGTCTTGATGTTTGAACCGCAGAGCTTGAAAAGTAAAGGTGATTAAAAAGAAAAGAACTGGAGCCGTCGATGGGACTTGAACCCACGACCTACTCCTTACCAAGGAGTCGCACTACCAGGCTGTGCTACGACGGCATATTCGATATTGTTTTTTCTCTTGTACCATATTAAAAAGATTACTACTAAAATAAAAAATGGCTGTTTTTATATTCCCTTCTTTATGTTCTTCTTTAATTATTATCCTCTCAATACTATATATGGAAGAATCGCAAGAACTACTGCCAAAGGCATTATAATTATAGCACAAATAATAAGAATAATCTTAGCTTTTCTCGCATGAGGATGTTTTGGATTTATCCCTCTAACTTTCCCATTCCTTCCACTAGAAAATTTCTCCCACTCAGTTTCAGCATCTCTTGTTATAAACAATTTTTGCCTTCTTGGTTTGTAGTCCCCTGATTCTATTTCATCGAGTTTTTCAATTACTGCTTTTGTTAGACCACATGAAATACAGTATTTCTGATCCTTAAATGTCAGTTCTTTGCATGCTACACAGTTTTCTACTGGCAAGTATCCATCATGATAAGTATCCCAAAAAACATTCAGTTTTACATTGCATTTCTTGCAAAGATAATCACCTATTGTTTTATCTTCATGTGGTTCAAAGTAGTTTTCAGCTCCGCATTTAGGACAATAAATCTCGTTTCCAGTTAAACTTCACAATTGTTTGTTGATGAACTCATTTTTGTCTTCACTTTCAGATTTTTCATCAAAAGAATATGACAAGGTTTTCCCATCCCTTAAGAATAGTTCACTGATTTTTCTTAAATACCTTTTCAGAAAATAACTGATTTTTTTTATTAAACCCAGTTCTTGGATAAAAGTTATAAAAAACACCAACTCAGAGAACTTGGAGATCATTAAATTGGTTATTAAAAAATTATCTGAAGAATACAAAGAGGAACTCATTGATTTATGGGACTACTGTTTTGCTGGCGGAGGAGAAACATCAGAGGAAGATTGGAAAGATTGGTTTTCAATTCTTGATTTTGATAATTGTCTGGGTTACTTTATTGATGGTAAAATTGCAAGCACCTATGTTATTCATAGTTACAAGATGTTCGTTCGGGGTGTTTTAATGAAAATGGGTGGGATTGGTGCAGTAGCCACAAAACCCGAATTTCGCAAGCAAAGACAAATTACAGAATTAACTAAGGAATCCTTCAAGGTTATGAGGAGAAATCAGGAATATATTTCAGTTCTTTGTCCCTTCAAATTTTCTTTTTATCGAAGATATGGTTACGAGAATTGTGCTGATTTTGAATGGATCATTTCTTCGCCTGAGAATATCTTGCTTCCAAAAGATTTCAAACCACTAAAAATTGAAGAAATCTCACAAGATGAATCTTTCAAAATATGCATGCCAATTAGAGAGAAAATCGGTTCGAAATTTAATTTGACAATTTTTGATGATCTAGAATATTGGAAATATCATCATGCTAGGAAGAAGACTAAAGTTTTTGTAATTAAGGACGGGGAAGAAAACGTTGGATACTTTACAACTAGCTTAGAGAAACGTGAAGGTCCTTGGAATGTTCGATTGATTATGCGAAACGTAATTGTTGATAGTGAAGTAGCTCGTCTTACTGTTTTTGATTACATTAAGAAACATACAGATCAGAACAAGGATTTCAGTTACCCTTTACTTGGCGATGAACGCATTACAGATTACTTTGATGATCTTTGGGAAGGAGAATTTAAGTATCAGATGACTGGTGGACCTATGTTTCGAGTTGTTGATGTTAAGAAAGCAATGGAACTCTTGGAATTCGATAAGAGTCTAGATGTCACTTTTTCAATGAAAATTGATGATGAATATGCCCCATGGAATTCGGAACCAATATTAGTAACAATCAAGAATGGAAAAGCAAAGATCACAAAAACAACCGATGAAAACATTGATCTTTCTACTGAGATCAAAGCCTTTACTCAATTATTCGTTGGTTATCGAACTATCTATGATCTATTTGAATTAAAGAAAGTGAAAATCAAGAAAAATGATTTAGAAAAATTCAATAAAGTGTTTCCAAAACGATTTACTAGATTGAGAACATTTTTCTAAGCAAGAAAAAGAAGAAAAATTGTGTGATGTTTTTCATCACACACTATTAGTTTTACTCTAATCTTAACTGATTTTTTCCGGTTTTATTTGTCGGAATACTACAATCCCTGCAATTATACCTACAACTGGACCAATGAGGAATTTTCCGAAGATGAATATAACCCAAAGAATACCAATGCTAAGAAGTGTTTCATCTGTCATAGTACCGCCAAATGTTAATAGGGAAAGAAGTATTATGCTGAATCCTGCGCCTATAATCGCGTTTGTAATGCCAAATGAATTGAGCATTCCTTTACCTCGGATATACCCATCATCTACCAGTACATTTGCAGTATAGAATAAAGCAAAAGCTAATGCAATCGAACCGAAAGTTATTAGGAAGAGATCTGAACCGTAGAAATTCAAACCCCAAGCAATGAAATCTAAGGGATCAAAGGCTCCAAAAATACCAGTATTACCTATCAAATTGATTCGAGGATAAATTCCTAGACCAATCCAAGCAATCCAGAATCCTGCAGCTACATAACTTTGTACTCTTCTTTTAACTGTAGGAGCAATTAGAATTAATCCTATCGCTGCTAATATTGCAGCTATGAAATCTATGTGATACATAATTGAATATATTTGAGTTAAAGTCTGTGATAATTGAGGATTGAGTTGGAATGATGTTACTAATATCACAATTAGAACAACTAGAATCGCAATGTTCTGAATAAATAATGTCAGAAAACTATATCGCACTAAATGCAAGAGGTTATTTTTTGGAGGAGCTATTGTTTCAGTTCTTGTTTCTTCAACTGCTTCTTCTTCATCTAGTTTACTTGCTGTCGGATTTCCTTTTGATCGTTTATCCAATATTGTTTGTACAATGAAAACAATCGGAAGAAGTACAACTAAAACGATATTTAAGTAAAACCATATTTTTGGCTGTGCAGATTGGTTAAATAGTGAACTATTAAATAATGCATTTAGAGTTGGGGCACTTGGGGATATACCATTAACTGGTTTAGTATTCGCTGTTTGAAAAGGTTCTTCTGAGATAATTTTCGCAGAGGACACTTTGTGATTACTAACTTGACAACATAATGTTATAGCAAAAACCGTCAAGAATAAGAGAGTGTATATTTTTTTACGCTCCATCTAACTAACACCAGATTCTGTATTAACTTATACCTAAATAATATTTCCGTAAGGAATCAAAAGAGCAATAACAAGTAGAAAATTAATGGTGCGAGGGGCGCGATTCGAACGCACGAACCTCTACAGGAAAGGATTTCCCATCCAGGTTACCAACGACATACGCCTGTTTGTTCCAGTGAAACACTGGGGATCTTGAGTCCTTCGCCGTTGACCACTTGGCTACCCTCGCAAAGTTATTCCCAATAAAGGGAAAAAAGGGGTATATGAGCGATGGAGATTAATCCATGCCCAGGAAGCCCCGCACTGCAGGACTTATTTCTGCTAATCGTTCTTTAGCGATAATTTCTGAGTACTGCTTAATAATACCCGTAGTCAGTAGAATTCCCGTACCCGTTCCTAGAGCACCCAGGAAATCCGCAAATCCTGCCAGGACTCCAACGAATAGTCCGCCCAGCAAAGCTGCGATAGGAATGTATCTTTCGAGGTATTTTTCCAGTACTTTTGGATTTCGTCTGAATCCAGGTATCTGCATGTCAGCATCAAGTAATTGCTTCGCCACATCACGTGGACCCATACCAGCCGTTTCCAGCCAAATAGCTGAGAAGATCATACACGCACCTGCAAGTATCAAGATGTAAATGACAGCCCGTAATGGACCTTCAATGACTTGCGTGATTCCCCGCGGAGCCGTAGTATAAAGGGCAAGACCTCCATCAGGAAAAGGTTGCTCTCCCGAGAAGTCCCACTTACCCAGAAGATCAACAATTGGATTACCTGCCATTCTTTTTGCCAGTATCTGGGAGATAAAGTATACATTCGCAAACAACGCCGACGCCAGTATAACTGGTATGTTCGACGTGTACAGAAACTTAATCGGATACCGCGCCGGTATCTTGTACTTCGCGTGCGATATCGGTATCTCAATCCGCATCGATTCAACATAGATTACTATGCCGAAAACAACTATCGTAGCCAGAAAAGCAATAATATCAGGATTCAGCGGTCGATAAACCACATTGATGAATTTCTCACCATTAGTTAAACCGTAAAAGAAGGCTATGACTGCACCATAGTATCTTCCAGCAGGAGCAGAACCAATTCCTTCTGTGAATGCGAATAAACCATTTAAGATATTAAATGAAACACCAGCGGCAATGAATAATGATATTCCGGAACCTAGACCATAGCCTTTCTGAATCAGCTCATCCATCAGCATAACCACTATCCCTGCAACCAGCAGTTGTAAGAAGATCAGAGTACCAGTAGTCAAAGATATGTTCTCGCCATACGCTCCACCAAAGATGTAAGCACCGGCCTCGAAGAGAATCATTACAACACTCAAGACTTTTTGGGCACCAGTGTAGAGAGCTCGTTCTTCAGGATTATTGAAGTCAACTTTTATGATTTGACTACCAACTAAAAGCTGCATGATTAAACCTGCAGTTACTATAGGACCGATACCTAATTCTCCTAAAGTACCTCTTTGAGAAGCGAGAATTGCTCTCATAGCAAAGAATGGATCAGCTTGACCAGCTTCGATATTGATTCCGTATAATGGAACACTTATCATGATGAAATAAATCACTAGACAGACAATCGTCCAAACTGCTTTTTCCTTGAAGGAAACTGTTCGATCAGGTTTTTTTACTTCAAACGTAAGATGAGTGAATGGTTTAAACATCCTCAGGAATCTACTTGTCATTGGGTTTCACGCCTTGTGTCTGCATTTTGATATCTTATATTGATATCATTTAAAGTTTTATTATTGCGAAACCTTATAGGTTTTTTAGCATTTCGGAAAGTTTGAGCTTTTATTATTCAAAACTTTATGCTTCAAATTGACCTATTTAATTCGGATTTCTTTAAAGAGATGTTGACGAAGAATTTATAAAAGTTTACATTTCATTTTCGAATATTACTCAGTGGAATTTGAGTAAAAGAATGATTGCGAGTTAAGACCAAAGTTTTAACTTTAATATAATTTCCCAAATGAATCATAAAAGGAGATCCCCGTGATATCAGAAGTTGACCATATCGTCGTAAAATTATCGGAACTCGAGAAAGATGCAACTGAGCTAAGAGTTTCAAGAGATAAACTCAATACAGAAGCTCGAGAAAAAGCTGATAGAAGAGACGAATTAAATAAGAAAATGGCTGAACTCATAGCCAAAGTCAAAGAACATCAAATTCAACGAGACGAAGAAAACACTAATGTCCAAGAATACAAAGTGAAACGTGAAGAAGTTCGAAAGAATCTTGCAGAAGCAAAGAAAGAAGTCGACCAAATCAAAGAAGATGAAGAATTAGAACCACTACCTAAACCACCAATTCCAGAGAAAGTTCTTCGCAGAAATCTCAAGCAATTGGAATGGAAAATCCAAACTGAGATTCTCCCAACAGATGAAGAAAAACGACTTGTCACAGAAATAGCTGCTTTACAAGAACAACTTGAGGAAGCAGAAGCCATAAGAACTCTTCGTCAGGAAAGAAATGCTCGATTCAGCACCTATGAAGGATTAAAGGCTGAAATGAATCATTATCATAAAGCGGTAATTAGAACTGCCAAGTCTTCTCAAAGGCATCACCACGAGATGACCAAACTATTTGCTGAGATTGATGAAATTCGCAAAGAAGCAGATCAATATCATAAAGATTTCATTGAGACAAAAAAAGTTGCAGATGAAACTCACAAGAAATTCATTGAAATCATCAAAGAAAAAGAAAAGCATCAAAAATCACTTCAAGATATTAGACAAAAAGCACGAGTAGATCATTTCAGAGAAGTGAAAGAAACTATTGAAGCTCGAGCAGAGAAAGCTTTACAAAAATACAAAGATGGTAAGAAGCTTTCCTTAGAAGAATTTAGTATGCTTGTCGAACGAGGTTTAGTATAAAACCTCTTAGATTTACTTTTATCATTTTCTAAAAGAGATTCTTGTTATCCCTATAAACTGCTTTTTTATTTTAATCCTCTCTAGATGGGACCATCTAATCTGTTTTGAAAAGACACGCTTGAGTAAAGCCATTATGATATTCTTTGCTATATATTAGTTTGAAACCGAAGGTTTCTATATACTTTATTTGATCAATCATCATGAATCTTGCAGCAGATTCATCTTCAATTAATCTTAAAGCATAATAAACAAAATTCAAATCTAAAGTTGATTTTTCAGGTACTTTAAAATCAAAAACAAGAAGAGAACCTGTGTCTTTTAGAACACGTCTTATTTCTTTTAGAACCTCTTTTACCTGTTGGGTGGGTATTTCATGAAGTGCTAAAAAGGAGTTTACAAAATCAAAAGAATTGTCCGGAAAATCCATTTTTGTACAATCCCCGACCAAGAAATTTACGTTAGGTATTTCTTTTGTATTTTTGATTGCAAAACTAATCATTGCAGGATTTAGGTCAATCCCTGTCACCTTTCCTTGTTTGAAATATGATGCTAAATGTTTTGTTCCTTTCCCATTTGCGCAACAAATATCTAAGACTTGTTTCTTTCCCTTTGCTAAGATGAATTCTGTGAATAATCTTTTCTTAAATGCTTTCTCCGTCAATCCTCCACCTAAAATATACAAGAATCCAGTAATGAAGCTGTACAGATGAGCAACAATATCATAATTACTTTTGTGATTATTCATCAAAACTTTCGCCACAGTTGGATATCCTTTAACACAAATTACTAATAAATTACTAAGATTTAAATCACTCTAAGAAAAATCAAAACAAAGATCTTCATTTCAAGGAAATTTGTTGGTGTGATACTTCAAATGAAAGCTAGTAAAAATGATTCCGGGCATAAAGAAAAACTTGGAAATGAACCAATTATCGTAAGTGCATGCCTATTGGGAATTAATTGTGTTTTTGATGGATCAAGCAATAAAAATAAAAAAGTTTTACGATTAATGGAAAAGCATCTATTAATCCCAGTTTGTCCAGAACAACTAGGGGGTTTAACAACACCACGAGATCCTCAAAATATAACTCAGGGATCAGGTGAAGACGTGTTACTAGGGAAAGCTAGAGTAGTCACAACAAATGGGAAAGATGTTACTGAGAATTTCAAAAAAGGGGCATCTGAAGTATTAGAGATAGCTAAAATGAATAAAGTGAAATTAGCTATTTTAAAGGAAAATAGTCCTGCATGTGGTGTTCAATTTATTTACAATATCAAACAAAATCAGAAATTTAAAACATCTGGGAAAGGTGTAACAACTGCTTTACTCATAAAAAATGGCTTTCAAGTTATATCTGAAAATGCAATTGTAGAAAAGAATCTGAATGAGTTAGTCTAGATTTAGAAAACCACTCTTTACAATTTCTGTTAAATCAGTCAATGTACCCTGATATGTAGGTTTAATTTTACTGAAACGTTTTAGTTCAGGTGAAACGAACAAATCCTCGTTTTCAGGTCGTAATGGAATATAGAATGTCTTCAGGCCAATTCTTGTTGGACTTACAATATCACCCATGAACTCATTGCCAACCATAATACATTCAGAGTATTTTTTCTTAGTCTTCTTCAAAATCTCTGTATAATATTCTTCAAGAGGTTTGGAAAAATGCATATTCTCAGCATGAGTAACTAATTCAAAAGTAAACTCTGCCATGCCACTCCATTTCAAACGTCTCATAATTGCATCTTCTGTGAAGACTGGGGTAGTGGCAATAATAACATCGTATCCTTTATTAAAACAAGTTTGAACTAATTCTTGAGCACCTTCAGCTGGTCTGACAAATTCTTCTAATTGATTATAATCAGTAGCATAAAATTCTTTGAAGTCTTCATATAACTTCTTCTGAGGTTTTTTATAGCATTTTGCCATTTCTTTCATGAAGGTTTTAATAGCTAACTCTCGAGGAGATCTACTTAGCATAACATTTTTTGTGATATTTGTTAGTGAATCATAAAAAAATTGTAATTCAAATTCCGAAAAAAATCGTTCATGTAGCATCTTGAAGTATTTTCGACTGAACTCAATTTCATCGATTGAATTCAATGTTGAGTCCATATCAAAGAGAATTGTTGTTATTGTCATAGTCATCTCCGAGTAAAACACAAATACTATTATCTAAATGAAAAGCTTTTCCTATTTTACAGAAATGAACTAATTTTCGATTAGTTTTAGAGGAAAATCTGAATAGCAAAAGAAAGAGTTTTAATTCTTAAATCTAGACAACGAATATAGTAGTTTTAGTTACCTGAGTGAATTAGTTTGAAGAAACAAATAGAAACACAGAACGAACATCCGAAAGATGAAATTTCACTTGATTATGTAGGGATTACTAATTTCAAGACTCTACTAGTAATAACAAGAAATGGAAAAACATATCATCTTGCACCTATCATTGAAGCCACAATTAATCTACCTGCAAAGTTAAAAGGAGCACATATGTCACGTATTAGTGAATCTGTTGTTGAAATCATTAATGACGAAAGGAATGCTCATAACTCTGTTGAAGAATTATCTTTACAAGTCCTCAAGAAATTGAAAGAAAAACACCCATATACAAAAGCACACCTTTCACTCAATTTTGACTTCTTTTATGAAACTAAAACACCAAAAAGTAAGAAAAAAACCTTTGAAGTAACTAATGTATTCGTTAAAACATGGATGGAAGAAGGTAAAGCAGATCAAATTAGTATTTCAGTTGAGTATATTGGAAATACCGTTTGTCCACATGCTATGAAAAATAATCCTGAGCAGAGAACCCATGTACAACGAGCTCTTGGCAAACTAATAATTAAAGGCGAAATAGATCAATTACCTTCCTTTGAATCAATGGTTAAAGTTTTAAGAAACTCATTTCCATCAGAGACGTATTCCATCCTCAAAACAGAGGATGAGCAAAGTGTGATTGAAAACATGTTTGACAATCCAATGTTTGTTGAGGATGTTTGTCGCAGCATCTTAGCATTAGCAATAGAAGAATTTAGTGATTTGAAATTAGAGTTAACAGCAGTCGTTAAAAGTCTTGAGAGCATACATAAACACGATGTAGTAGCAAAAGGTTCTGCAAAAACAGCTGGAAAATAAACATCAGTAAATTCCTGACTAATTATAGATTCTTGAAATGTTTATAATCATCGATAATTGTAACTCTAACTTGTTTCTGTTTCTCAAAAAATACTTGTATAAAATCCCAACTGAGATTGCCTGTTTGCCAAACGCTTTCTTTGTTAGGACCAATTTCAGTTTTTACGATTAAGCCATTATGATGATATTTCTTCCATTTAAGGCCATAACAGAAATTACCTAATGAATAAGCAACAACTTTGTTTCCTTTTGTTGTAGGATAGATAGATACTGGTTGTGGTGTATGTGCATGATTACCAAGAATTAAATCCCAAGTATTAAGCAATTTATTTGCTAAATCAACTTGATCTGGCCAAGGATAATATTGTAGCTCAAATCCCCAATGAGGATATAGTATGTTGAATTTTGCATTCTTGTTGTAATAATTAGTCAGTTCTTCTTTGTCAGATATGAAAGAACATCTTTGATCACTTAGAAATGAAGCAACACCAATATTCACTTTGTTATCAAGTAGGATTGCAGGTTCATCTCTTCGACCGATTACCATGAAACCGTGATCTTTCACGATTTTATAGCTTTTTTGGAATTCTTCCCATCCAAAATCCCCAGCATGATTATTTGAATAGCTTAAGAGAATTTTTTCTGGTGGCAAAAACTCCTTTATTGCTTCTAGATCACTTTCTGCTAGTATTTGTGATCCAACAGCTCCTCTCTTATTCTTTGTAGTTATTATTCCCTCAAAATTTCCAATTAGATAATCTATATCCTTAAAGAATTCCTTGATTGAATTATCGATAACAAGCTTATTTTTTGCCATTCTCATAATATCGCCAATAAAACCTAGCTTAATTTTTGGAGTAATTTCATTTACAAGACAGGTTTTAGGTATGAATTCTGCTGACCCTCGATATTTTTTTGAGGGACCTAGAACCCAGTTTTTTAGGAAAATAACAGACTCTTTAAAAGGATAAGGGCGTGGAACAACTTTCCATCGTTTTGTTTCTTTTGCCCACTCACAATCCTCCAAATTAGATTCTGAGTCAGTTTTATTCATAGTTAATCCTCTAAAGAACAGCGAAAAACTGTTGTTGAAAATTCTTAATATAGTTATTCATTTCTTTTCGATTTATGCTAATAACAAAAAAATAGAGCTCACACATTTTGCGTTTTTGTCTAAATAGTAAAAGTTTCATTTATTAAGAACTAAATAATTGTGGAACCACTAGTTATATTAATGAATGATTGGCAATTTGGGACAGATTATTCAAAAAGTGATGAAAATGAAAATTATTGATTTAAAAGCAGATATGAGAAATGTAGATGTACGTTTTCGTGTAATAGAAAAAGGAGAGATTCGTGTAATTGAATCAAGAGATGGAAAAGAACTGAATTTAGCTGAAGTAGAAGTAGGGGATGGAACTGGAAGAATATTTCTTACGTTATGGGATCAAAGTATTGAACTGCTTGAAAATGAAGATCTTGGAGAAGTTAAAAATGGATTCATTAAAGTTGTTCGAAATGAATTGCGTCTGAATATAGGAAAATACGGCGAATTATCTAAATTAGAAGAGGACGAGGACATACCACCAAGTGGCAAAATTCCGAATAATTTTCCTAAACCACCAGAGGATTATAGACCTCCGTTTAATAAGAAACAAAGAAAAAGATACTAAGGTATCTATTTCAACTTTTTTTTCTACATTTCACGTATAGGATATCGAAGTATTGCTACAAGTCCACCAAATGATTTGAATAAAATCATCCCTTCTTCTGTATCTACAGAGATGATTTCTATCCTAGCACCGGTTTCTGTTGCTTGTTTTCCGAGTTCCACAACAAAATCCACAGTTTCTTCGATTGATAATTTTGAACTTCCACATTCAGGGCAATTACTCTTAATGATTTCTTCCTCAAATTCAACAAATTCGCGTGCTTTAACAGCTTCCTGTTTGTTATAATTGCATTGTGGGCAAACAATATTGGTTTGTATAACATCCAATTCTTCGCTTATGATAAGGATTTTAACAGCACCTAGATCCATTGCCTTAATTACTTCTTTTTGACCATAAGCAACCATACCTGTATCTTTTCCAAGTTCTCTCATAAAAACTTGAACTAATTCTTTCTCTTCCAGATAACGAACATCCTTTAAAAGATCAGTCGCTTTTTCCATTAGTTCACGTATACCTTGTTCACCAGTATAACCAGTATCAACAGAACCCATGACCTTACCTCGAAGACGAAAATCAAGAAATTCACCTCTAATAAAATTATCTTTAGCCAGAGAAGGACCTCCGATAACAATTCCTTTAAGATCTGGGAGATCTAAAAAGAGGACACTGGCAGCTTCACCAACTCTTCTCAAATGATCATTGGCTAAAATTTCGGTTCCTCTTTGAATACGTCTTTGTGACTGACCACCTTTACCATGCTTTCCAGGAACAAAAGAACTAAGATTTCTAAGGAAAGTCATATGATTACCACGTAGTAATGCATAAGCAGCGGATTCTCGATCAATAACTATTAATGCAAATTGATCTTTTACTTCAAGTTGGTCACGCAAATACTCTGTATGAAATCTGGTATCACAAACATACATTTTTCTGGAAATAGGTTGAACAGGGGTAATTGGAAAATATTCAACCTTACCTGATTGAGTTATACCACAGAATATAACTAATCCGTTTTCAGGTAATGTTCTAACTTGTTTTAATCTATTAAGAATGCTTGAAAGAGCGGCTGTTACAGCTTTTCCTGTTGCCTTGCTTTTAATATTGGCAGCGGTGCCTCTTTCATTAACTAATTGTTGAGTAACATCAGGAATTGATGTGCCATTAGGCATATAGAGAGATACTAAACTTGTTGCGCCAGTTTGTGATCTCTTTCTTTCTATTCGTTCAAGACTTTGCTTAATTTTGTAATTCTCAAACGAAGATGCAGACAGTGACATGTGTTTCTTACTCCAATTATGCTGCATTTATTTACTTTTTCTACAAATAGCAGTACATTCGATTTCATTGTTAATTTATAAATCTTGAGATTAAAATTCTGGGGGAATTTTTATAACAACTAACTTGTGATTAACTATATTAACATACACAAACCGAAACAAAGTTCGTGAAAGAAATGACAGAGAAGAAAATTGGAATGATTCCTGGAACCGGCAAGCAAAGTCAGGGAATTGCCCTAAGATTAGGACAAGTGGGATACAAAGTAATGATTGGTTCAAGATCAAAAGAAAAAGCAGAAACAATTGCAGATGAATTGAATACCAAATTATCGGTAGACAGCTTTTATGGTGATGAAAATAAAGAAGTAGTCAAGCAATGTGATATTTTGTTCTTTGTTGTTCCTCCAGAATATATTTGCGATACTATAAATGATTTAGGACCACATATCAAAACCAAAGCAATTATTGTTGATGTTATTGTATCATTGACTTTTGAAGCTGGGTTAGCCTATTGTTCAGAAGACATGTGTATGGATCAATTTGATTATCCCTCTGTTAGTGAGTATATTCAAGCATCTGTTCCAGAAGGAGTTACTGTTGTTGGAGCCTTCAAAACCATATCAGCTGCAAAACTCAATAGTCTAAAAAAGCCATTAGATGTAGATGTTTTTCTTACATCAAATAAACAAGAAGCAAAAGATGAAATAAAAGAAATTGTAAGTAAAATAGAAGGATTACGAGTTCTTGATGCAGGACCACTTGCTTTCTCAAGAACAACGGAACAAATGACAGCTTTTGTTATTAATATTAACAAATTAAATAAATTGAAACATGCTTCATTTAGAGTGATTTCCACTGCATCAAAGAAATAAAGTTACATTAGCAAGTTGTTTTGGTGAGTGTCTTGAATTTCTTTATGACATTTTGGGCAATGACCCTTTACTGAAACCCAATTATCAATATGTTCTTTATGAGCATATGATGAACAACAGGTTAGTTTTACAATTGTATCTTTCTCTTTTAAATCCGAAAGACAGACAATACAAACTGGTTTAGGGGATTCACAAGAAGGACAGCTTTCATCAGAAAGAGACATATTTACTCCACAACTACTACAAGTGAAAATTTTATCAGTTAATGTTATCTCTTCATCTTCTTTAATTTCATCAAGTTGTTCGATCAATTCCTCCTCTTCTGATATCGCAGAAGATTTACCTTTTTTCACTTTACTGCGAATGAAGACAGTGCCAATGGTCAATATTATTGCAACAACCAGCAAAATGACATCAATAGTAAATCCATTACCTAAATAGATCCAAGAAGCAATATCTCCAACCCAAGCGAAAGAAGTGAATACGATACCAAAGATAACTAGAATTATCAATCCTTTATCTGTTTTATCAATTTCTGGAATACTAATCACCTGATTACTAGAAAAACGGTTATCTCAAGAAGAGAATCTTTTTTCAAGATAAAAGAAGCTTATCAACCATTTAAATCTATCAAAATAGCGAAAGCATGTGAAAAAAATATAAAGGAGAATAATTTCTGTACGTGCGATAGCTAAAATTACCAATTGGCAGAAATTGGAAAAAGTTCTTAAATGCTTTTTGAACGCTTAGCAGTCATAACTTCATATGAAGTTGAAGATAAATCCCCACTAATTGGTGGTTTATTATCAATAACTATCCCGCAAAGAAACGTTATTGAGGTAAATTCAAAATGGGAAAGATTACAGATCCAATCTACAAGCAAGTATTGGAAAGAAACAAACACGAACCTGAGTTTCATCAGGCAGTCAAAGAAGTTTTGGATTCAATTGAACCAGCTCTAGAAAAATATCCTGAATTTATGGAAGCTGGAATTGTCGAGAGACTCGTGGAACCAGAAAGAGTAGTTCACTTCAGAATTCCGTGGGTAGACGATAAAGGCAAAGTTCAAGTTAACAGAGGTTTCAGAATTCAATTCAACGGTGCCATCGGTCCTTACAAAGGTGGAATGAGATTCCATCCTTCCGTTTATGATGGTATTCTAAAATTCTTAGCATTTGAACAATTGTTCAAAAACGCTTTAACCGGTTTGCCAATGGGCGGTGGTAAAGGAGGGTCAGACTTCGATCCAAAAGGAAAATCCGATGGAGAAGTCATGAGATTCTGTCAATCACTTATGACCGAGCTCTACAAATACATTGATGCTGATTTTGATGTCCCAGCAGGAGACATTGGTGTTGGTGGTCGTGAAATTGGCTATATGTTTGGTCAATATCGTAAGATCAAAAACGTATTCCATGGTGTCTTAACCGGCAAAGCCCCAGAGTATGGTGGTTCTCTTGGTAGACCAGAAGCAACTGGTTATGGTGCTGTATGGTTTGCAGAAGAAATGATCAAAGCTCGTGGCGACAAAGCTGGAATAAAAGACAAAATCTGTGCAGTTTCTGGTTCAGGAAATGTAGCTCAATTCGCTTGTGAAAAAGTCACCCAATTAGGTGGTAAATGCATTACCCTTTCAGATTCAACTGGCTTTATCATTGACAAAGCTGGTATTGATAAGAAGAAATTGGCTTACGTTATGAACTTGAAGAACGTCAAACGTGGTAGAATTAGCGAATACGCTAAGAAATACGATGGTGTTGAATACTACACTTACAATGAACACAAAGACCTCAAGAGTCCATGGTACGTTCCCGGTGTTGATGTTGCCTTCCCAAGCGCAACACAAAACGAAGTTGACTTAGAAGAAGCAAAAGCACTTGTAAAGAATGGATGTATCGCTGTTAGCGAAGGTGCAAATATGCCAACAGTACCAGAAGGTGTTGATTACTTCATTGAGAAGAAAATCTCCTTCGGTCCAGGCAAAGCAGCTAACGCTGGTGGTGTAGCCACTTCTGGTCTTGAAATGTCTCAAAATAGCTTGAGACTTGCATGGACAAAAGATGAAGTTTTAGATAGGCTTCACAAAATCATGGTCAACATTCACAACACTGCCTACAAGACTGCTGAAGAATTTGGTTCTCCAAGTAACTACGTTATTGGTGCCAATATCGCTGGTTTCTTGAAAGTTGCCAAAGCAATGCTTGCACAAGGTGTTATATAAACAATTAATTTAATCAAGGGCAATTTTTTCCTTGCCCTTTTAACTTCTTTTTTCTATTTCTCATTTTCTTGTAATGATTTTAGGAGAAATATTTTTCTCATTGCTTTAAGAAAGAATTCTAATGGGTTTGCGAAAGTTTAAATTCAGAAATAACATCAATTATCGCTAGATAAAAGATTATTGATGGGAAAAAGCATGAATGTAGAAAAATTCAGAGCACATTTAGCAGAAAATAAAATGGACAAGAAAAAAATAGAAAATTATTTGGGAAGATTACTTGAATATCAAGAATATCTTCAGAAGCAGAAACAAACTATAGATACTGTTGATGTTAACGAGTTAGTGAATTATACTGAATATCTTCTCACTCAAGAGAAAGATATTGTGCTCGAATTCTTGCGAGCTCTAATGAATTATGCTTATTTTGCTAAAAGAAATGATTTTATTGAAGCTTCTTTGGATATTGCAGAATCATACAATGCAATGGATAATTTTTTCGCGAGAATAGCTGAGTGGCATGGTGAAGCTATTCGAGATGAAATACTTGAAGGATTAACCATTCCACCATTAGGAATTCATCCTGAAAAGAAACCACAATTTACAAAGGTAGCTTTGAAACGAGTGGAAGAAAAACTTGGTGAAGATAAATTAATTACTTTACTAAAGCCATGTTTACACCAAGGATTAGGTGGGGATATGAATAAGGATCGTAAGGATTATCATGAATTAGGGATAGATGCTTTTCTTGAAAAGAAGCGACAGGATAGAATAAAGGAATTTGAGAAACATAGAGACGATGGAACTCCCGCATTTGCTCAATCAGTGGATAATGACGTTGTTGAATACGTGAGAAACAATTCAACGTCAGGACTTGGTAAAAGAGAAGGCAATATTATCTATGTATCCAAGAATCCTTACCAAATAAAGAAATCGCTAGAAACTGACGATTTGAGAATGAAAAGATTTTATGCTTGTTTCTGTCCTTGGGTTCGTGGAGCAATAAAAGATGGATCTGAGCATGAGGTTTCGAAACATTTCTGTCAATGTAGTGGTGGATGGTACCAAGGTTATTACGAACAATTATTCGAGCAACCAATTAAGATTGAACCTTATGAGACCGCATTAAGTGGATATCCTTACTGCAAATTTGTCGTCCACTTACCTGAAAATGTAATTATTAAGTAAAACTAAAAATAGTAATTCTCCTGTTTCAAGAGAATTTCTTTCAATTTTTTTAAGGACATGAAACTTTTTATTAGATGGATAAAGAAAAATTAAATTTTTCTCATAATGCAGTCAATATAACTTACTTTATAGTCTTTTCATATTGTATGTACACGAATGTGTCGATTTTCAAGGAGGATTATTTCAAAATCCGAGAAAAATCCCTTTACTTCTTCGAGTTCGAGAAATGTTCGATTTTTTCCATGCTCTTCTAACTTCTTTTTTCCATTTTGTAATTTTCTAGAAGATTTTTGTGAATATACGTTAAAATTATAACATTTTTATTGAATCTTTG